>CAZLFZ010000009.1:0-22961 GCA_964559215.1 uncultured archaeon | reverse complement strand
ACCTTCATCTTCTTCCCGTTTTCTCCGGGGTCGAATATCGCGTTCATGCACTTAGCCAAAAAATCATCCCCTCAGCGTTTCCATATGCCCCTTGCTTCTTTCAATATGACCATGAGAAGCGACATCACACCTGTACCACAGTCCTTCACCATCGATGGCCCTTATCCCATCCTCTGATATTCCCCTTGCTTCCTCTATGTCGTCCCCTATCCCAACCACAGCCACGGTTCTCGAAGAAAGTGAATGGGCTTTGTTACCCAGCAACGACATGGCCCCCGGATAAACCCGCATCCTTTCCTTGCCAAGTTTTCTTTGCATCTGATATGCGCCGCTCAAATCCACTTCAGTGCTTCCCTCGAACTTCTCGACCATGCCGCCGTATTCTGCAGGGACATCGTAGATAGCCACGGTTGCTTTGTTTTCGAAATCTAGTTCAGGCATGTTGCCCTCAAGCATCCCGAGACAAAGCTCCATGAAATCGTTCTTCAGCACAGGCAAAATGTTCATGATTTCCGGGTCTCCTCCCCTGCTGTTAATCTCCAGCACCTTGGTTCCATCGGCTGTGTGCATCAGAGCTATATAGGCGGGTATGAATCGCACCCAAGGATTCTCTCCAGAACCTTTCAGCTCTTCAAATATCCTGCCAGCGATATAAGATGATTCCGCACGATCATCCACGGACTGGAAAGGGAGGGAAAAATATTTGCCCTTGTAAGAGCCCATCCCGCCCGTGTTCGGGCCCCTGCCACCAACATTTGCCCTTTTATAGTCCCTTGTAAACGGAACCGGCCTGTAGACCTTGCCATCGGAAAATCCCATGAAGCTGGACTCTTCCCCTTCAAGCTTTTCTTCAACTACGACTGCACCATTATGCAACATTTGCATAAAATACTCTTCGGCTTGCTCACACGTTGTGAAATGGTCCCCTGACACAACAACGCCCTTCCCCCCGGCAGGTCTATCTTGTTTTATGACGATATTGCCACCTAGTTCCGTGTCCCAATCATGGAAATCTTTCAGAGCACTTTCTTCGTCGGCATATTCCATTATATGTTCAGCGTCTAAGGAGGCAGGAAGCTGACCATGCAAGGAAAAGACCCTGTAGGCAGGGTTCGCTTTGGGAACGGCCTTGGATACGAGCAATCTCTGCTCGACCTTGCTCCACTCTATTGCATATTGCTTACTCGGGCACAGCATCCGTATTCCTGTTTCTCTCTCGACCAGATCCCTCACCCCATCGATAATCGGTTTTTCAGGACCCACTATGCCAAAACCGATTTTGTCGGCATTCCCCTTTGCAAAATCCATTATTTTCAAAACATCAAGGTCACTGAATTTCTCATGCCCGCCACCAGTTTCTCTGGCCATTTTAATTCTGTACGGATTCGCACAGCTGTCAGCTACGTAAAAAACCGGTTTGTATTCCTTGCTTTGTGACAGGGCGTCAATATAGGCCGAAGCTCTTGCTCCTGAAGAAACAACAAGGACTCCAATCTTCTCTGCCATCAACTTATTATGACAGTAAGAAATTAAAATCGCAAAGATTCCGAAAGGGGGGAGGGAGGGTCAACTTTTCAGCTACATTTGACCTTTTATATTTTTAAGATCCCAATTAATTGTTATGAGCGTCTGGAAAAGTAGGGAAGAGGCTTACCACGGCAGCAAGTGGGGGTATGCCGTGGTGGCTCTGGCCATCATAATCGTGTTGTCCTTGCTGGGCTCGATCTTCTATCTGGTGGGGGAGGGAGTGAAAACGACCGAGATTGGCCCTGGTGCGCTGGCTGCGTGGGTTGCCGTCATCATCGTGATAGTCATAATTTTGATAATTCTGGGGTGGGCTTTCTCGCTCGTTTACAATTTCTTTGCATCATTGTGGAGTGCGATCTGGTCGCTCTTCAGCAACATCTATGTGCTAGTTTTCTTCCTTATAATTGCAGTATTGTTATTTTACTTCGTTTCTGTCACAGTTTCTGGCACCCCCCAGATAAGCCTGGCAAACCCCGTAGTGATCGGCGTACTGATAGCGCTGTTCATCCTGTTATTGCCATTTGCAATCTTCATAGTAGATTTGTTCTCATACGAGCACGAGTAGGACGAAAAATAAAGAATCCAGAATCAAGTATATCTGGAAAACGGGGGGTCACACCTTGCCAAGCAGCCAGACCAGCACGGCCTTCTGCGCATGCAGCCTGTTCTCCGCCTGGTCGAAGACCACCGACTGTGGACCGTCAAGCACCTCGTCCGTGACCTCGTACCCCCGCATGGCTGGCAGGCAATGCATCAATATGGCGTCAGGCTTTGCCTTGGAAAGCAGAGCGGAGTTTACCTGATAGGATTTGAAATCCCGTTCGCGTTGCTGCTTCTCTTCCTCCTGCCCCATGCTTATCCAGACGTCCGTGTACACCACGTCCGCCCCTTTAACGCCAAGATTGGGATCATGGACTATTTCTATTCTACCTTTTCCGCTTTTCCTTGCTTTCTTTAACACGTCTGGATTTGGCATATAACTGTGATTTTTAGGGCAGACCAGCCTCACATCCATACCGAGCTTTGAAAAAGAAATCATGGTGGAATGCGCCATGTTGAATCCGCAGTCTCCGACAAAGGATATGGTGCCCTTGAATCCCCCTTTCTTTTCCAGCACGGTTAGCAGATCGCCCAGGGCCTGGCAAGGATGGTACATCTCTGTCAGGGCGTTTATGACGGGCACACCGGCGTGCTTTGCTATTTCTTCTAGGTCAAGCTGCCTGTACAGCCTCGCCATTATCGTGTCGCAGTACCTGCCCAGCACCCTGCTCGTGTCCGCAAGGGTTTCGCCCTTGGCTATCTGGCTTGTCCTGTAATCAAGAAATATGGCATGGCCGCCCAGCTGCGTCATCGCTGTCTCAAAGCTCACCCTGGTCCGCGTTGAGGTCTTCTCGAACAACATCAGCAACGTCTTTCCTTTGAGCGATTCATGATACCTCTCAGGATTGAGCTTAATCTTGGATGCCAGTTGCAGGATAGCGAGCATATCTCCTGCGCTCAAGTCGAAGTCGCTTAGAATGTGCTTCATAGTTTAAAACTGAAAAAAAGGTTATATAAATTTTTCTGGAAATGGGGGGTACAGACATCCTGCATTCAAATTTTCAGCCATTTTCATATCCTCACCACCGTTAAATATTTAAATATATATTAATATATATTATAATATGAGGAGAATAAAGGTTTTCAAAGACAAATTGGAACTACATGATGATATTAAGATAATCTATGAAAAGAAGGTAAGCAAGTTCGGGACAGGAGCAAAGATTGACTGTCCCAAAGAGTACATGGGTAAAACAGCGTATGTGATTATAAGAAAGGGTAAGGATTGATTATGCAACGGGGCAATATGAAGCTGGAAATAAGCATAGGAAACGTACAGCTCGCTTTCCTTGCGGCATTCGTTGCAATACTTCTTGCAATAGGCATGGCAGCTGCCTACAATTCGGGCGGCCCTCCTATTATCATGGGCCATTCCCTCGACGAACTGGAATTAGCTCCTTTATACATAAGCACTACTACAAACAGAGTTGGCATAGGAACGGAGCCACAAGATAAACTTGATATTGATGGAGCTTTGAGATTTGGTCCTGGATCGTTTGTATCTGGGGAAGCTCGTGCCTATATCGGTACAAATTATGGTCTTGTGATAACAGGTGAAGCTGGAGCTACTCATGATTTAGTACTTACCGAAGCTGGTGGACAACAATTATTAGCGAATCCGGTAGGAACAAACGATGTTTTATTGGTACCACTATCAGGCGGCTACATCGGCATAGGGACGACGACGCCGGGATACAAATTAGACATTCTAGGTGGTGAAGTGCGGATCAGGAAAACGGCTGGGAATGCTGCTTTAACGATTGACGCACCCGGCTATGCAGCTGTCAACTTTCGAAGAAGCGGTATTGAAAAATGGCAAATCGGACCTGGAGCCGGTGGGGCGAGTGATGATTTCCACTTCTGGAATACATCGTCAAAAGTTGTGGCCATCAAGCAATCAAACGGCTACGTAGGCATCGGAACAACAAGTCCCACCGATAAATTAGATGTTGTAGGTGGTGGAATCCATGCTACGGGAGATATCTGTACTGACCAAGGAGGGGTAGTTTGTCTGAGTAGTGTAAGTGGAGGTGGAGGAGGATTCTGGGCAGCATCTGGAAACGATATTTATAACAATAATACTGGCAACGTCGGCATCGGGGCCACGAGCCCAAGTGCTACTTTGGATGTAAATGGAACTGTAAGAATAGGGTATGGTTGGCGAGGATTAAAAATTGAAGGTAGTGGAACAGAACCACATCGCTATGATTTCATTCTTGGCGATTTGGGAGGTATCCCATCTAATGCGGGAGGGTTCAGTATTTATGATAATACAGCTGGTGAGTACAGGTTTGCTATTTCAAAAACCGGCAACGTCGGCATCGGGACGATGGGGCCGGATAATTCAGAATTAGATATCGAAGAACACCATAAGACACCAAGTACAAAATTAGAAGACGTGGCTCGGGTAAAAATTGGTGATTATCAGCAAATTGGTGAAACTGGACTGAGTAATATACCCTATCACGCTGTCAATGCAAAATTAACCCATTCTCGATATTCCGGGGGGGAGATTGCCAATAAATTTACGCCAGATTGGTATGGAGCTCCTTCTGCCCGGATGACTACTATCAATTATCACTGGAACACAGGCGAGGATATTATGGCGGTCAAAACCTACAACCACGGAACATCTGGTTCTGAAGTAAATTGGACTTCATTTTCACATGTCTATTCACTTAGAAACGATGGAGGAGCTTATTTTGCTGGCAACGTCGGCATAGGGACGACTAGCCCGGGCGTAAATTTGGAGGTTGCGGATAGCGCGGGAACGGCGCAAATTGAAGTGAGCGGCGCAAACGGCGGCGTTCTTCATGTAGTGGGCACAACCGGTACTGAAGTAGCGTTATGGTTGAATCAGACCGGAAGCGGGGGTAAGAACAGAAGACTTGTCTCTGATGGCGGGGCATTGATTTTTACGGCTGACTTAACCGAACATATGAGAATAGATGAAGACGGCAACGTCGGCATCGGGACAATACCAGATCCTTGGATTCTTTTGGACATAGGACCTGACAGCGGAGCAAATGTTGTTCGCATAAATAAGGGGGACACTTGGGGTACAAATATGCTCCAATTTAATTCCGGTGGTTTTGAGTTTGCGAGTTTGCGTGGGGAACCTGATGAGGATTTCGCAATAAGGACTGCAGGAGCTACGGCTTTAAGGTTTGTAACAAACAATCAATACAGAATGACTATTGATTCCGATGGCAGCGTCGGCATCGGGACGACGACTCCAGGAACAAATAAACTTGAAGTAGTCGGCGGACCAATTAAGGCAACAGGAGGTTTGATTATAGAGACGAGAACTTCAGACCCTGCAAGTCCGGCCACAGGACAGATTTGGCTAAGAACCGACCTTTAATAAATTAGAGTTTCATGATGATTATGATAAGAACCAAATTTTATAAACGAATCTCAATTTTATTTATCGTACCCTTTTTATCAATAATATTATCTCAACAAATATCGGCCCAAAGTTATCAAGACGTCGGCCTAAGGGTTTATGATGGGACTGGAACAATCAGCATTGCAGTTGAGCCTTTGGGAACGTTGACTTCCCCATTAAGGATTTATAAAAATGGAAACATCTATGGAATTGCTTTGGTTGACCCTTCAGACCCCGATGCTTCTAAAATAAGGATTCAGGCAAGCTCTGGAATTAAGGCTCTGAGAAAATATTATCCAACTGGTTGGGTATATCAAGAGAATGCTGATGAAACAAATAGTGTTAGTTATTTTGTATATATGAATTATACAAAACCAGGTAATGCTAAATCAAGCAGTTTGTGGCTGGTTAAACATGGCACCTTAGCTCCTTATAATGTGACAATACCAGCTGATTGTTGGAATTATGATGCCAATAAATTAGTTTTCAGGGTTAAGAGTAAGTCTGGTGTTGGCGATGAAAGTTATGGAGCTTGTTATAATGGAACTAATTGGGAAAGAATTACTAATCGATTAACAGAAGGCACCGGGACTGGTCAACGTCAAGTCGATACATATCAAAGAATTCTTGACGGGGATTGGGCTACTGGTGCTCATTATTCTACTGCGTGGTATCATTGTAACTTTGGGATCTGTATGAATGTAGAATTTTATGAAGAATCAATGTGGTGGTTTATTTAATCTTCAGTTCAAGCTTGTTGTAGTCCACATTTATTTATTGTAAAAATTAAGTAATTAAATATGGAAAACTCCCAGACGATTTTGATTGTGTTTCTTTTTTGTTCTATGGTTTTCTTAAGCCTGGTTTCAGCTGCAGAATGCAACACCGGAGCAGACCAGGAACCGTGCGACGGCATCGTCAATATGACGGAGTTGATGGATCACATCAACGGATGGTATCGATGTTCTGCTTGTGTGCCTGACTTGTTCCAAGCAATTGAGGCGTATTACATGATTAATCCTTTCTGTGGCAATGATATCATAGAAACAGGAGAGGTATGCGATGGGACCAATTTAAGTGGAAATAATTGTACAACAATAGGTAAAGGATTTACAGGCGGAATTTTGGATTGTTTAGGTGATTGTTCTGGTTACAATACAAGTGAATGTACCTTTCCGGTTCAAGAACTTACTGAATGTCAAAGCATTTCCAATCCAAATAGTTTCTATGTTATGAATCAAGATATTTTCCAAGAACTAGACGAAATTTGTATTAGGGTAACTGCTGAAAATGTAACAATTGATTGTCAAGGAAATTCTATAACAAGTTCAAGTACTGCATATATTTCAGGAATTCATTCTACTAAGTCTAATACTGTTATTAAAAATTGTAATATTTTTGGATTCTCAGGAGGTTGGGGGATTTATTTAAATGGAGCAAACGATTCTTATATTTTTAACAATACCCTCAATGATAATTATCAGGGATGTGGGGCAGAAAATTCTTCGAATATACAAATTATTAATAACACCATGGATTCGAATGGAGCTTATGGAATCTATCTTGGAGCTAGTTCCAATAATACAGTTCAAGGAAACAATATTACTAATAATTCTGTTCATGGAATATCAATATACCCTGCCTCAAAATATAATCTAATTAAAAATAATAAATTAAGAGAAAATCCTTATGCAATTTTCATTGATGGCCATTATAATGAAATTTTAGATAACGAAGTTTATAGAAATAAGTACGGAATTTATTCTAGAAGTCTGGGAAATATAATCAAAGGCAATAATATAGCCAATATTATCTCTTATGATTTCGATACGGGTATTCAAATATTTGACACCTCAAATAACATAGTTGAAAATAATTCAGTTGTTTCAACTCCTTATGCTATCAATTTAATACTGGCAACTGACACTTCGGTTATCAGCAACAGTCTTGACTCAAATTATTATGGGATATCTTTGCACAGAAGTTCGGATAATACTATAGAAAATAATACTGTAAAGAAAAGCCAAAGCGACGGACTTTATGTTTCAGATATTGGTAATGCAAATAATCTTATTCGAGGAAATGACTTCTGTTCGAACTATGTTAATTGTCTAATTCCCCAGATATTCATAAATAATACTTGTTACATAACTGGAAGTGTTTGCGGAGGTGTATGTGATCCTTGTATTCCTATAGAGGAACAATGCGTAGACCCCTTTGGCGGAGTGGATTATGAGGTTCAAGATTATGTTATTTGGCTGGGTCAAGAAAATTGGGATTATTGTGACAGTTCTGATTATTTACATGAATATGCATGCCAATATAATAATTTTACAGGCATATGGGATATAGTAATTGATGGGGAGGTTTGCCAGAATAATTGTTCTTACGGGGCCTGTAATATGGCAGGTCAAACATGCATGGACTCAGATGGCGGTTTGGATTATGGTGTTCACGGTGTTTGTTCTGATAATAGGCTTTATCCTGGCGGGGTCATAGATTCATGTTCTGGGTCTGTCTTAACAGAGTATTATTGCCGTAGTCCAGGTCCTGCCTGTTATCCTACTTCTCATAATTGTTCAGGTGGTTGTGAAAATGGTACTTGTATAGGAGCTCAAAGTACAGATGTTTTTGTAACTACTGGTTCAATATATATGGGAGGCCTTCTTGGAGGATTAGCTGGAGCAGATAGTAAATGTCAAGAAAGAGCAGATTTTGCAGGTCTTGCTGGAACTTGGATTGCTTTATTAAGCAATGGAACAACTGATGTGAGGGACAGGATTCCGGAGGCGATATATAGAAGGATGGATGGTGCTGTAATAGCAATGAATAAATCAGACCTATTTGATGGGACAATAAATACACCTATTGATTTAACCGAACTCGGCGATAAGGTTCATGTTTCATATCCATATGTTTGGACTGGTTCAAATGCAGATGGCACTGCTGCTACTCATTGTGATAGCTGGTCTAACACCGGATCTTTAGGGACCACAGGCCATACTGGTCAGGTAAATGATAGATGGATAAAAAATGCAGTCAATACAGGGTGTGACAGAAATCGGCATCTTTATTGTATTCGAAATGAAACTTATTGAGCATTATTGAGGAGATGTAATATAGCGATTGATGGAGCGGTTTGTCCTGGAAGTTGTTTTGAAGAAACCCTCTATAATCGAGATATGAAGGAAAAATGTTAATTACTGCTGGGGCTCAAGAGAAACGTGCTTGATTTCGATGGGCGTCGGCTTCTCTTTCCACCTCATGGCCTTCCTGAGCATAATGATCCTTTTCCTGGGACCGGGCACCGAGCCCGAAACCAGCATGTAGTTTTTTGGGACCCTGCCGTAATTCACGAAGCCGCCCTTGGGTGAAACTCCCTCCTCACCAATCTTTAGTATTTTCTTGTTATATTCTGTTCTCGTCTGGAACCCGAGCTGTCCTGCCATGGCTATCGCACCGGGCAGGACCCTTGCAGGTGTCCTTGGGCCGATGTTGCCTATGTTCCTTCTTTTGCCTCCATGCTTTCTGCCCCTGATCTTCACTCCGAATCTTTTCACCACGCCGCTAAATCCCTTGCCACGTGTAACGGCTTTGACATCCACAACTTCGCCCTGGGAGAACACGTCAGCCGGCATGATTTCCTTGCCCAATTTTTCCACGCCGTACACCCACTGGTGATCGACATCGCCGGAAAGCGGTATCTCGAACAGCTCTGGCTTCTTTTTCGCCAGTCCTGAACCCCTTGGCTGCGTGCTGACTATAAGCCTGATGGCAACAAGCCGGTCAAGCTTCTTGCCGATGAGTTCCTTTTTCATGTGAGGTTTCTTGGGGATATCCATGCGCCGAGCCATATCCTTGGCCAGATTCTCATGCCATACGGTTCCCTCGCTGATCAGACCATGATGACCAGTCCGGTACATTTTCATTCCGCAGACCACCAGCGGCTGGCAGTCCAGAACCGTGGCAGCCTGAACAATCTCCTTGCCGGTATTTGCCGCTCCCTTCCTTGTGTCGATGAAACTGACCTGGATCATTCCCGCCTTGTAGCCGGCGAATGCCAGAGGCGCTACCCTGTCATCGGCTGGAGCGGGACAAGATTTCACAGGCGGGAATATTCTTTTGGCTCTTTTTTTCGGCCAGAATGCCCTGCTTCCCTTCGTGGGTCTGTGTGACTTAGCCATATCGACTTCCCCTTGAAAATTTCAACATTTTTCCGTGAACGCTTTTTTAAAAAGGGCTCCTTTATACTCTTCTGCCCCTTCTTCCGCCAGGCTTCCTCGTGGTATCGTGCGGGACCGGGGTGACATCTTTTATCCTGCCTATCCTAAGGCCCATCCTCACCAGACCCCTGATGGCGGGCTGTGCCCCTTCACCGGGAATTTTTTTCTTGTGACCGCCCGGGGCCCTTATCCTGAGATGCAGACCCGTAATGCCTTTCTCGATGGCCTCTCCAGCGGCCCTTCTCGCCGCCCTCATGGCAGGGAAAGCCTTCCCCTTGTCCTTGTCCCTATCGGTAACCATGCCCCCGGTCACCCTGCTGATGGTCTCGGCTCCGCTAATATCCGTGATGTGAATGACCGTGTTGTTCTCGCTGGAATATATGTGCGCAATGCCCCATTTTTCTTCACTTGCCATTACTTACCACCCTTATCTGTGGAAACCGAATCTATGCTTATTTTGGACTCTAGCTCCGACGGCACCATGTAAGCCGGGGACTTTACTATTTTTTTGCTTACGGTAACATGACAGTGTGTTATGAACTGCCTGGCCTGACGTGGTGTGGTTGCAAGCCCCAACTTCCATACAACTGTCTGCAACCGACGGTCCAGGATGTCGTTGACGGTCAATGCAAGCACATCGTCAAGGCCCTGTCCTGGCTTGAGCAGACCGAGTTTCACCAGTTTGTCCAGCAAGGCTTGCGTCTTTTCCTCGTCTTTCTCGGCTATCAGCTCCCTTGCCCTTCTCCTGTAATTCCTCAATATTTCCTGCGCTATCAGGATCTCCCTCCTTCTCCGCAGGCCGTAATTTCTTATTATATTCTTCCTCTCGGATATGTTATCCGAATCCCAAGACATTCTCGGGTTCTTGCTCTTCTTTCTTATCTTCCTCATGACAATCACTTACTGGTTTTGGATGGTCTGGCCTTTACCCTGCTGACGCCAACGGTAGCGGAGCGCCTGAACGAGCTTCTGGTCCTTTGCCCCCTAACAGGCAACCCGATGATGTGCCTGACGCCCCTGTAGCATTTCCTTTTCTTCAGCTCGTTGATATCCATCTTGCGCTTGAGTTCAAGCCGGGCAGATATGAGATGTGTGTCTTTCCCGTCAACAGGATCGAACCTTCTGTTGTAAAGCCAGGCCGGTATTCCGTATTTAGCGGGGTTTTCGATTATGTCCCCGAGGTTTTTCAGTTCATGTTCAGACAATTCACCGAGCCGCTTATCGCCAAAGCCGCACACCGTGGAGACCGCGTTTGCGAACATAAAGCCAACACCCTGCACACCTGGCAGGGCTTTTTTTACGGTCAGCATGCCGTCGAGGTCCTTCGCCCCTACCCTGACTATCTTCCTGGTGCTGCTTTTTTCCGGTTTCTTCTCGGTTTTTTCAGCCTTTTCCTCTGGCTTCTCCTCGGCTTTCTGTTCCTCAGCCTCAGCAACTTTTTCTTCCGCTTCCTTTTCTTCGGCTTTCTCTTCCTTCGCTTCTTTCGCAGGCTTTTCCTCCGGTTTCCCGGCTGCCTTTTCATCTGATTTCTCAGCGGCCTTCTCGGCGGCCTTCTCTTCCACATTTTCCTTGCTTTCTTCCTTCTCCATTGCTGCACCTTACTCTATTAATTGTCTTAAATGATTAATTTATGACTTAAAAATATATGCCGGCATACATTTAAAAGTCTCTTGGGGTTTAACTTGTGATTTACATTTTACATAGTTGATGCCCAACAGTTTTAGAAATAGTTGGAAACAGTTAAATAGATAAACATTTATTAAATAAAATTGGGTAGATGTTATTATGGCAAGAATGGTAAGAATGGGGAAAAACAAGGCTTTAAGCGGACTATTGATGTTTGTTCTCTTTTTGGCAGTCCAGGCATCTTTGGCTGCTGCCCAGGGACAGGACATATCTCTTGTCCTGACCAAGCAGACGCCTTATCCAGTGGAGCCGGGTCAAGTAGTGAGCATAGAGGTAAGCCTGCAGAACAACGGCTCTGGTTCTGAAAGCATCACGCTCGAGATTGTCCCCAAAGACCCCTTCACGTTACTTCCAGGCCAGGATATCATAAAGACATTTTCAAGGATAGACGCCTATGACAGCGTGTCCCAATCCTACCAACTCAAGGTGGACGAGCTCGCTGTTTCAGCCATCTACGAGATAGAACTCAGGTACTACAGGCCGGGCAGCACAGCCGCGATAGTCAAAAAGTTGCCCGTAAGCGTCCAGGGAACTCCAAAAATCGTTATGACCGAGATGAAGACAACGCCCGAGAGCATGGAACCTGGTGATGAAGTTGAGATAGAAGTGGTATTGAAGAACGAGGGCACCGGCAAAGCCTATCAGACAGACCTCAGCCTGATATCGGAACCTGACCCGGAGACCGAGGAATCTGTCATTGTGCCTGTTCTTTCCGGAGGCGTTTTCTATCTGGGGGAATTCGCTCCTGGCGAAAGCTCAACAGCCAAATTCAAGCTAAAAATCGAGAACGACGCCGAATACAAGAGCTACTTGTCCACCCTGACCATCAACTACAAGGACGAAAGCGGTGAATCTCAAACCACCTCCTTTTCCGTAGGAATACCGGTAAAGGGGAACCCCATAATAGAGGTGCTAAGCGCGAAAGTCGATAATTCGGCCTTCAAGGTGGATATCGAAAACATAGGAACAGGTAACGCAAAGGCGTTAAAGATCGCTTTTATCCAGGATGGCGAGATTAAGGATTCTTCGGTAGCTAACGAGCTCAAACCAACAAAGCACAAGACCATTCGTTTCCAAGGATTCAGGCTCGGAGATGCTACTATAAACATCTCGTATCTTGACGAGAAGAATGAATTTTTCAGCAGCGAATTACCCGTCACGGTTAAAAAATCGGTCTATTCGGAGGAAGGCGAAGGAGCAGACTATTCATCGTTGGTCATAGTATTGATGCTGGTCGTCATACTAGAAAGTTACTACGTATGGAGAATCAGAAAGCGGGCAAAAAATAGCTAATCTAATTTTGGCTGATGGGTATGAAAGGTGGTATCTTCGAGTTAAAGGCTGTATGGAAGATTTATAGCATGAAAGGCGTGGAGACGCATGCTCTCAGGGGCATTAATCTCAAGATAAAAAAAGGCGAATACACAGCTATTCTCGGACCTTCAGGTTCTGGTAAATCGACCCTGATGCATGTAATGGGCTGTTTGGACACGCCAACGAAAGGGAGTGTGTTCGTTGAGGGCCGGGAAGTCTCTGAGATGAATGATGACGAACTTGCCAAGATAAGAAGGGAAAAGATAGGTTTTGTTTTTCAGGCTTACAATCTCATACCGGGTTTGACGGCCATCGAAAACGTCGCGTTACCTATGAGATTCAACGGGCACGGCCGGTCTGAATCCCACCGGAGAGGCAAGGAACTTTTGAGAAAGGTAGGCCTGAAAGAGAGAATGACCCATAAACCGAACGAGTTGTCTGGTGGAGAGCAGCAAAGGGTCGCAATCGCAAGGTCTCTGGTTAACGATCCAGATGTTATCATGGCGGACGAGCCGACAGGTAATCTCGACACCAAAAGCGGCCGGGAAATAATGGAGTTGATGGAAAGCCTGCACAAAAAGACTCGAAAAACCATCATAATAGTCACACACGACATCAGGCTCGCTAAACTCGCGTACAGAGAAATCAAAATGCTTGATGGCAGGATAGTCGATGACGGCAAGATAGTCGATTAATAATTATGATTGACCTGGCTTTGAAGGATTTGAGAGGGCACAAGGTCCGGACGATTCTGACAGCTCTGGGGATATTCATAGCCATAACTGCGATTGTTTCTCTTGGTTCGATATCCACAGGGCTGAATGAACTTGTAACTTCTTCAACCGCTTCAATAGGATCGGATACGATTTTCGTGATGAAGCACTTTGACTTGTCCGAGATGGCAGGGCCTACAGGATCGTATCAAATTGAAGACATAGACAATGAGGATGTAGAATTCTTACAATCATTACCCGGTGTTAAAAGGGTTGTCCCAATAATATCCAGGCAATTTGGTGGGTTCTTCGAGGTGGATGGTCTTCCAATGGAGGATGTTGATCTTTTCGGAGGGCAAGCCCTGGAATTCAAGGAAGGGACGTGGCCTGATAACGAAGATGAAGGAGCGGCATTAGGATACCTCGTAGCAAACACGATGGACGTGGTTGTGGGGGATCACATAATATTGTCCCAAAGTGAAAACAAGGAGGAAGTGGAGGTCATGGGGATATTCGAAGAGGATTCTGGTGCTTACGATCTGGTCGTTCTCTTGCCTTATGACTATGCAGATGAGATATACGAGACCGAAGGCGGAGCAACGCAAGTAATGATAGAGCCTATGGATGTCTCATTGGTTGAAGAAATTAAGGACACCATAGAAGAAGAACATGACGATCTCGACGCGATGACAATGGAAGACGCTCTGGCGATGATGGAGGAAGCGACCGCCACGCTCAACGTGATGACTTTTGGCATAGGCTTCGTCGCCTCGCTCGTGGCCGCGATTGGCATAATAATCACAATGTACACATCCGTCCTTGAACGGAGGCGGCAGATCGGCATAATGAAGGCTGTAGGGGCCGTCAGGAGGATGATACTGCAGCAGATACTTGAAGAGGGACTGATAATATCGGTGATAAGCAGCGTGCTGGCTGTCGGGGTTTCCCTCTTCTTCGTCGACATGCTCAACAACGTCCTGCTCGGCGGCTCGGACCTGGCTCTCGTGACGCCTGCCCTCGCGGCAGGGGCCATCACCTACGGGATATTGCTCACTGTAATATCCAGCATGTATCCAGCCTGGGTCGCCGTCAAGACCGATCCGATAAGAGCCATAAGGGAGGGGGTGTGAGCCGTGATGTGGGAGATGATGCTCAGGGAGTTCGTCCGGCACAAGCTGCGAACGGTGCTGACGATGCTGGGCGTCATGATAGGCATATTCCTGGTGACGAGCGTGAGCTCGTTCGCGGAAGGCATAACATATTACGTTAACGACCAGATAGCCATCACCAGCGGGCTTGTCATCGTGACCGAGAGCGGGATACAGGGCTTCAATATGATGATGAGCGAGATAGATGAGGAGCTTGTTGATGAAGTCGAGAATGTCCCAGGCGTTGACCATGTCGCCCCCATACTTTTCGCTTCTGTAGATGGTGTTGCCATCACGGGAACCGATCCGGAATCTGAAGACATAATGAGAGGGGTGAATATCGAGATGGGCGAAGGCAGGGATCTTGAGCCAGGGAAGAATGAGTTAGTCATAGGCTACAATTATGCTGAAAAGCACGATTACGGTGTTGGTTATACGATAGAGCTGGAAGAAAATGAATACGAAATAGTTGGCATCCTTATGGAGTCGGGGGATAGTGATATTGACAATGCCGTTCACATGGCGCTGCTAGACTTGCAGGAACTGGCAGGGAAAGAAGGGAAAATCTCTATGATGATGGTAAAGCCATTGTCCCCTGCAGACGCGGATGCCATAGAGCAGACGATAAGCGATGAATTCGATGACATTAAGGCGGCGAGCGACAAGAGCATAATGAACTCGGTCAACGAGATGCTAAGCCAGTTGAATCTGATGACCTTCGCCTTGGGCTCCATCGCGGCCCTGATATCCGCTATCGTCATAATGAACGTCATGATCATATCGGTCAGGGAAAGGAGAAGGCAGATAGGAACGATGAAAGCTGTGGGTGCGACAAACAAGCAAGTCCTTTTATCCATACTATTGGAGGCCGTTACAATTAGCGTTATAGGAGCTGTTATTGGTGTCTTACTGAGCTTTGGGGGGGCCGCCTATCTGAACATGCTCCTTTTGCAGCCCATGGCCCTCGTAACGCCGAGGCTCATAGCACAGGGGATCTTGTTCGCTGCCTGTATAGGGATAGTTTCAGGGATCCTTCCCGCGAGACAGGCGGCAAAGCTGAGTCCCATAGAGGCATTGAGGTACGAATAATTTTCATCCCTTTACATACATTTATTAATCGATATCATGCATTGATGCTAAAGGAAATATTTTTATAGCTGTATGTTGGTGCGGAAATTTTATTATTCTTTCTAACCAGATAAAAAATAGAAAAAATCAAAAATGGAGTATATCTCAAATTAGTGAAATATGTGGTGAAAAATTTAGCAGGATTATTTCTTCTTTTTATTTGCCTTCTTTTTGGCCATGACCACCACCGTCCTTACGATGGAAATTTTTTATTAATTTATTAATTATAATATTACATAACTTGCTTATAAACTCATATCAAAGGCCTCTTGCTACAGGTTTCTAATATACCCCTAATGATTCGCCTTTTTAAAGCTTATTTCAAACAATTTCTTAGCCCGAAAAGCCAGATTTAGAGGGGTCTAACCTGATTGTCGCTTTAACTACGAATAATTTTCATCCCTTTACATACACTCTTTAATCGATAGTAAGCGAATAAGTTGGGACATTTTTTTCATCACATACCAACATTATTATTTACCATTTCTATGGATACAAAATGCGTATGTTCATGCATACGAAAAAAGCAGAACAATCTGCATACATACCATACCAATTAATCAATTTAGGTTACTCTCTTCGCTTTTTCATTTTCAACAAATCAAAAACGATTATCACGGACAAGGAAAGTAAAACACCCAGAATCATATTAAACCACCCAATCGGGGCAGTTTCAAATGCAACATTCAGTGGAGAGTATACTATCAGGAAGGACGCGAAAATTGATGCGATAGATGCATAGACCAAGTACTTGTTTGCAAATGGTGATGATCTGAATACAGTATGTCTGAAACTCCTGAAATTAAACGCATTCGCTATTTCAAAAAATATCAATGTCATTAATGCTGTGGTCCTCGCTGTCATTATGTCCTGATTGAGAACATTGAGTGTGAAATAAAACACGCCAAGGGTAGCTATGCCCATCGTGGTTCCAGCAATCACGAGGAGACGAAGCATTCTCATATCCAGAATTGCTGATTTTTTTCTGGCCTTTCTTTCCATGATATAACTGGGGGGAGGACTGAAGCCCAAAGTAATTGCAGGCAAGTTGTCTGTTACAAGATTCATGAACAGAATCTGCAGCGCCAGCAGTGGTAAAGGCAGTCCCAGCAGAATCCCGAAAAAGATGATGAACAATTCAGCATAATTGCAGGAAAGCTGGTATGTAATGAATTTCTGGATATTGCTGAATATAGTCCTGCCTTCCCTGATCGCAGAAACAATAGTCGCGAAGTTGTCATCCTTCAAAATCAAATCCGCTGACTCTCTTGATACATCCGTCCCGTTTATCCCCATCGCAACGCCCACATGGGCTTCTTTCAATGCAGGAGCGTCGTTTACGCCGTCGCCAGTCATTGCTACAATCTCGTTGTTTCTTTTAAGTGCTCTCACTATCCTAATTTTGTGGTCTGGCCTGACCCGTGAGAATATTGCAATCTTATTTACGATTTCTGAAAGCTCCCTGTCTGAAAGCCCGTCCATTTCATCCCCGGTGAGGACATCACCGTAAAGTCCTATTTCCTTTGCTATTTGGATTGCGGTGTCCTTATTGTCACCCGTTATCATTTTAACCTTTATCCCGGCCCCTCTGCATATTTCCAAGGTAGACTTTACTTCTTCTCTGGGCGGATCATCCAAAGCGGCCAGACCTAAAAAAATCAGGTCTTTCTCGAGATCGTCTTTTTTAAAGGATTTTGTCTTTTTGTAAGCCAGGGCTATGACCCTGAATTTTTTTGATGAAAATTCTTTATCGAATTTCAGGATTTTTTCCTTTTCGTTTTTATTTAAGGGCATAATTTTATCCCCCAGCTGGATGAATTTGCATCTTTTAATCAAAATCTCGGGAGCGCCTTTGGAATACACAACGTGCTTTCCCCTTTCCCTGCACAATACCGACATCATCTTTCTCTCAGAACTGAATGGTATCTCTTCCTCCCGCGTGGATTTAAGATCCTCCCTGAAAATTCCAGCTTTTGCCGACATTATCAGCAAGGCTCCTTCTGTCGGGGTGCCTCTTAAGTTGTATTCGCTGTCTGTCCCTTTTTTTTCAATCCTTGCGTCATTGCATAAAACTGAAGATTTTAGCAGCATTTTCAAGGGGATGTTCTTCTGGGCATCTGTTATTTGATTCTTCCAGAGGAAATCACCATCTGCTTCGTAACCTGCACCAGTGACATCGAAAATTTTATCATCCGCGAATACATGCTTCACTGTCATTTCTCCTGTTGTTATTGTTCCTGTCTTGTCAGTGCATATGACTGTGGTTTCACCGAGTGTCTCGATTATTGACATCCTGTTCACTATTGCGTTTTTCTTTGCCATGCCACGAGCACCGGATGCGAGAGTCGAGATTAGAACAACGGGGAAGCCTTCAGGAAAAGCCGAAACGGATAAAGCAATAACAACGATAAGAACCCCTGTTATTACATCATATGAGAAGGACCCAGCCTTTGTAATCATCATAATACCAGTTAAAACAGAAAAGAACACAGCTGCCAGCGCCATATACTTCGTTATCTGGTTCACTTTTTTCTGTAACGGCAACTCCTTTTCGGCGGCGGAAATCATCTTTGCTATTTTTCCAAATTCCGTTTTCATGCCCGTATTCAAGACCTTGGCTATGCATTTCCCATTAACAATATGGGTGCCCATGAAGATTTTATTTTCCTTCTTGTAAACCTTTTCGTTTTCCGCTGCGAATTTTTCTATCTCCTGAGATTCGCCTGTCAGTACAGATTCATTGACTTTCATCTCCTTTTCCTGCAAAACGAGGCAGTCCGCCGGGATTTTTTCACCGGTCCTCAGGACAACAATATCTTCAGGAACAATCTCCCTTGAGGGAATTTCGATTTCCCTGCCATCCCTGATAACAGCACAAACAGGCATTATCATCTGTTTCAGGGCCTTGATTGCTTTCTCTGCCCTGTATTCCTGAAAAAACCCGACAGATATAACGACTGCAATAACCACGAAAATAACATATTCCGTGGCTGTTTTTCCAACGAGAAATGATATCACTGCTGCAGCAACCAGCAGATATATGACAAAATTATTCTTGATTTGGTCCAATAGAATTCTGAATGGTGAAATGTGAAAGAGTTCTTTTATTTCATTGTAACCGTACTTCTCCAGTTTCTTGATTGCCTCTTTGTTACTGAGACCAGTTGCGTCTGTCATTCCATATCACTTTTGAAGAACATATCATTTCTTTCCCATCTTTTTAACTATCTTATCATAAACCCTGAACAGTTCTCCGATTTCTTTGAATTTGGGAAAGTAGAATTTTTCGGGCGGCTTTTCTTCAAAATCTACGAACCCAAAATCATACAGCAATTTCAAATGCTTGGACGCTGAAGATTCCGTTGTACCAAGTCTTTCTGCTATCGCATGAACAGAAGTTGCACCCTTTTTGTCCAGTATGTGCAATATATCCCTTCTCCTTCTGGATCTTATTGCCCTGGCAAGTTTTTCATCAGGCATGATAATTGTTTGTTTTCAGACTATTATTAATGTTTCATAGTTTCTCAATTAGGAAACATAGAAAGTTTATTAACTGGTTGGGATATAATAAATTAGGTTGGCAATTCCCCAATTTATGAAATATACGGTTCGAGGGTGCGTAAATATAAAGGTAAGATACGCGTATAAAAAATTTTCAGACAAGGTGGACACAGTAAAACCCAACACTCCAATAGAAGAAGTAATTAACATCTTCATGAACAGCAAGAAAAGGAGAAGTGTATATGTTGTGGATGATTCAGAAAATCTGATTGGTGTGATAACGGTCAACGAGATATTCACTTCCCTGAGGCCGAACATAACCCTGGACGAAATTAATTTTTTCCTGAAAAAAGACAGGATAAAAACAGCAGAAGACGTGATGTTTGAGCCAGAGATAGTAACGATGGATGACGATGTGGAGGAAGCATTAAGAAAGGCCAAGATTTTGGGGATTCATGATATCCCTGTCTGCAGAAAGGGCAAACTGATTGGTGAACTGGACGCATTCGAATTGGTATATGGGCTGATGAAATCAAAGAAATAATAAAGGGGTTTGTAAATGATCGAAAGCTTATTTATCGAGTTAAGCATGATTATAATTCTTGCAGTTGGCATTTCTGGGATTATGAAGCTGCTAAGACAACCCATAATAATAGGCTACATAATCACAGGCATTCTTGCAGGGCCCCTTTTGTTGGACATAGTAAAGTCCACCGACATGGTAGCAACCTTTTCTCATTTTGGAATAGTGTTCCTGTTGTTTATTGCAGGCCTCAGCCTGAATCCAAAAGTGATGAAAAGTGTCGGAAAAGTCTCCCTCATAACAGGGGTAGGTCAGGTGCTGTTCACCACTCTCGTAGGGTTTTTCATTGCAAAATTTTTGGGCTTTTCTGATATCGCTGCTCTGTATATTTCCATAGCGCTAACTTTCAGCAGCACTATCATAATAGTGAAGCTGCTTTCGGACAAGGGCGACCTGCAGACCCTTTACGGCAGGATATCGCTGGGTTTCCTTATCGTGCAGGATGTAGTCGCAGTACTTATTTTGATCATAATATCCTCTTCCGCTGGTGGATATGATATCCTTAGCGTTACTATAGAAACCGTTTTAATTGGGGTTGGGCTGTTGTCATTCATAGTCCTCTTCGGCATTTTTGCCTTGCCAAGAATTATTAAAGCAGTCGCCAAATCCCAGGAATTTCTATTGCTCTTTTCTATGGGGTGGCTGTTATCGTTGGCCATTATTTTTGGTCATTTAAACTTTTCAATAGAAATCGGGGCGCTGCTTGCAGGGATAATGCTGTCTGTCTCTCCATATCACTACGAGATAAAATTAAAAATGAATGTGTTAAGAGATTTCTTCATCCTTTTCTTTTTTGTTTTGCTCGGCTCGCAGATGGTTTTTATGAACATTTCAGAATTCTTGCTGCCTATTGTGGTGTTTTCAATGTTCATTCTTGTGGGAAATCCGCTCATAGTAATGATTCTGATGGGCCTGCTTAAATACACCAAACGGAACGGATTTCTGGCAGGCTTGACCGTGGCCCAGATAAGCGAGTTCTCTTTGATACTAGTGGCTCTGGGGGTGAAAGTAGGTCATGTTTCAAATGAGATACTGTCAATGATAACCGCAACAGGGCTGATAACAATATTCGGTTCCACGTATTTGATAATTCATGCCAATAAATTATATTCGCATGTTTCCAAATATTTAGGTGTTTTTGAGAGAGTGGGAAAGAAAATCGACGAGCACATTTATCAGAGAGGTGAACATTACGATATTATTTTATTCGGATGTAACAGAATGGGTTTCAGTTTGCTGGAATCTATCGGGAACCTTAAGAAAAAATTCCTCGTTATTGACAATAATCCTGAAATAATAACCGATTTGTCGAAAGATGGTTATGAATGCAGATATGGCGATGCGAATGATACGGAACTGTTGAATGAGCTGAATTTCTCAAGAGCAAAAATGGCGATTTCAACGATTCCCGATGTTGAAACCAATTTGTTGCTGTTAAGAAAAGTCAGGGAGTCGAATAAGAACGCGATAATAATTATTGTGTCCCACCAGATTGAGGAAGCACTAAAATTGTATGAGAACGGGGCAACATACGTTATAATGCCCTACTTTTTAGGGGGTCAGCACGCTTCAACATTGATACAAAAATACGGAATGAACTTAAATGAATTCCTTAAAGAAAAAGCAAAACACACGAATCATTTGAAAATAAGGACTAAATTAAAACATGAACACCCAAAAGCCGAAAAACATAGATGAGTCTTTCGTTGCCGATGTTGTTACTAGGGTAAATAGAGGCCCTTATAATGAAATCGATACCAAGAAATCATAAAGATGTATAAATCTGTTTTTGTAAGGAATATACCTTCTATTAAGAAAATCATTAAGAAAAGCTGTTGGCAAAAAATTCCAAAACCCTTCTTTCGTATTCACTCCTTTCCTTATGATACGCTCCCACATGAGGCGCATTGGAAACCAGCCAGAGCTCTTTCGGCTCCTTTGCCTTATCGTACAACAACTCTCCATCTTCAACATCCACAAGATGGTCTTTGTCCCCCTGTATTATCAGCAATGCGTTTGGGCTGATTTTTCCTACATAGTTTACAGGCAGGTTTTCATCCATGTTCATGCCCTGCATTCGTGCGAACAGTACCGTTAAATAACCGAAAGGTGGGAGGTGCGTGGCCTTGGTAATCAGTTTTGACCTGTCTGCGAAAGCGCTGTCCGCGACCACGGCCTTTATATCGTTTGTTTGCCCGGCAGTAGTTATGGCAGTAGCCCCTCCCATTGAAAATCCCAACACTCCAATATTATCCGGATTCACTCTCTTTTTCACGTATTCAATGGCTGCTTTGAGGTCATTGGTCTCAAGCCATCCAAGAGTGGCGAGACCACCTTCACTCTCTCCGTGTGCCCTGAAATCGAAAAGGAAAGTGCTGTGCCCGTTTCTATATAAGAATTCAGCCATGCCAAGGACATCCCCTTTGTTTGATCCGTGACCATGGCAAACTATCACCAGCGACTGGGATTCATTGTTGAGGATAAGCCACCCTTTCAATCGTACCCCATCTGAAGAACTGAAAATGGTGCTCTCGTAATCCATTCCATAATGCGATGGCGTTATAGTAACCGGCCTCTTGGGCGGGTGGACAATCGAATAGGAAGAGTAAAATGAAATGGCTGTTGTAAAGATTACAACCACAATTAAAACCATAACTGCTGTTTTAAGGAGTTCCAGACGTTTTCCTGCATTCATAATTTTACTATTTATGGAATTTCAAACATAAATTTCCAATATGCCAGCAAATATCCCCCCTAGAGTTCATAACGAGAGGAGCGTGGTCGAAAATCGGCTTTATACTTGCAAGCATAGGTTCTGCTGTGGGTTTGGGAAATATTTGGAGATGAACATACAATACTGCCGATTCTTAACACCCCCTTAACGATTTTCATCACATTTATACATTTTCAATGAAAATTGAAAAAATTGAAGCCTTGCAAGCTATCGTTTTCTAATACACCTTAACGATTAGCAAATTTAAAGCTTATTTCCAAGAATTTTACAGCCCGAAAAGCCAGAAATATGAGAGTCTAATTCCATCGTCGCTTTAACTACGAATAATATCAAAATGGGTCTAAAAATATAAAAGAAGTATACACATATTCTATAGCAATAGTTCAGGTTGATTTAATGGCTTGGCAAATCGACAA
>CAZLFZ010000008.1:0-49497 GCA_964559215.1 uncultured archaeon | reverse complement strand
TACCGGAATGGGATCTGAAAAAATGCGTAAAGTGTGGCAGATGCTCTGAGGTATGCAGGGCCAATGCCGTGGTTCAAATCAAAAATCAGCATCCCATATTCGTTCCGGACCAGTGCAATGGATGCGGGGCGTGCATAATAGCCTGCCCGCAACATGCTATAAAAAAGTCGAGCAAGGAGATAGGCACCGTCTATAAAGGCAGTAATTTAGGAATTGACATGGTAATGGGCGAGCTGTTGCCTGGACAACCGGTTTCTGAATTTGTCGTAAGCGATGCGAGGGCTGTTGCGGAAAAAGGAGGAGAGAACTACGATTTCATAATAACCGACACGTCTGCGGGAACGCACTGCGATGTCATATCCGCGTTGATGGGCAACGAGCTCGCCCTTGCTGTCACAGAACCGACGCCGCTGGGCGCCCACGATCTGCAACTGATTTTGCAACTGCTGCACGTTCTGAAAATACCGGGAAAGATTATTCTCAACAGGTCGGATATCGGAAATCCGGAACTAATTGAAAAAGTGGCAAAGAGATACAAAACCGAGATCATAGAGAAAATTCCATACAGCAAATCAGTGCTTGAAAGTTACTCCAGGGGCGTCCCTGTAAAGGACAGCCACATAGAAAAACTCGCTGTGTGGCTTGAGAATGGACTAGAGAAGGGGTTGAAGGTGATCTAAAATGAAGACGGTTTACGGGCCTGTTCCTTCGAGAAGGTTGGGAGTCTCGCTGGGGATAGATCCGGTATGCTCTACGACCGGGAACAGGGTATGCACTTTCGACTGCGTTTATTGCCAGTTGTATATCTTGGGTCCGACAAATTATACTGTCTCCAGAAAGGTTTTTGTTCCGACACGTGATGTTGAAAAAGATTTGGAGGAGGCCTTGGAGAGCGCATCTCCCGACATCATCACGTTGTCAGGGACCGGAGAGCCGACGCTTGCAAGAAATCTCGGGGAGATTATAAAGGTGGCCAGGGATGTTAGCACTGTGCCAATAGCGATACTGACCAATTCATCGTTGATGCCGGACGACAGCGTCAGGCGTGACCTCTGCCTGCTTGATAATGTGGTTGCCAAGCTTGACGCCCCGGACTTTGAAACTTTCAAGAAAATTAACAGGCCCGCTGACGGGATAAGGTTGGGAGAAATCATCAATTCGCTGAGGCGTTTCAGGCAGGAGTACAGCGGAAAACTCTCCATGCAGATGATGTTCATTAATGAGAACAAGAACTGTGCAAGGGCTCTTGCGGAACTTGCCGTAACCATAAGACCCGATGAGGTACAAATAGACACACCTCTCAGGCCTTGCAGGCTCAAACCCCTCCCAAGACATGAACTGGAAGAAATAAAGCAGGTTTTCCTTGATTTAGGACTAAACGCAGTATCCATATATGATCTGGAAAAGCCGGGCGCAAATCCTTTGAATATGGGAGATACCCTTTTGAGGAGGCCGGAATTATGAGAAAAATCACAATAGTTTCAGGCAAAGGAGGAGTAGGAAAATCCATGCTGACCTCGTCTCTGGCAGTCCTGCTCGCAAAGCAGCATAAGATAATAGCCGTGGACTGCGATGTGGACGCACCAAATCTGGGGCTCAGTCTGGGATTGGAAGATAGCGATTACCATTCATGGCACGATGTGACAACCAACGAGAAGGCGGAGTTGATCGCTGACAAGTGCACCGGTTGCGGAAAATGTATGGCTGTTTGCGCTTTTGGTGCGGTCCGCTGGAACGAAAAAATCAAAAAACCCGTTTTTGACAGCCTGTTTTGCGAGGGGTGCGGGGCATGCATGCTGGTTTGCCCTGAGAATGCGATAAGATTAAAAAAGGTAAAGAATGCGAGAATTGGATTTGGAAAAACCAAGCACGGATTTGCCATAGTGACAGGCCAGCTGAAAATGGGGGAATCAGGGTCGGGGAAGGTTGTGTTCATGGTAAAAAACAAGGCCGAGGAAATAGGGAAAAAAGAAAAATCGGCTCTCATGCTTATAGACGCTGCTGCCGGGATAGGGTGCCCCGTCATAGCGTCTGTCCAGGGATCGGAGTACGTTATAGCGGTCACGGAGCCTACTCCTTCCGCTTTAGATGACGTGAAAAGGGTTTTGAGCGTGGTGCAGCATTTCGGGATAGCATGCGGGCTGGTCATAAACAAGTTCGATTTAAACAGGAGATTCTGCAAAAAAATTGAAGCTTTCGCCAAAAGCAATAACATCCAATTGCTTGGCAGAATACCCTATGACAGGAAATTCGTTGACGCCGTGGTGAATCTTAAACCAGTTGTCGTGTACGATAAGCGGTTCGTTGGCATTTTCAAAGCCATTCTGGACAGGCTGGATATTGACGGCTCTCAGGAATGAACATTATGGAGATGGGGGGGAGGAAAGCGCAATCCGGAAAAAGGAGGAAATTAGAATTGAGAGAAAGCTTTATAAATCATTATGAACATATGTTCATTATAGATGACTGATTTGAGGAGTTTTGGAATGGTTCGACCAAAGAAGCAAAGGGTGGTTTCATCCGAGCCTGGGGTTACCTATTTCAAGCCCAGAGGCATAACCTTGCGGGAATTGAAAGAGGTTTCCATCACTGTTGATGAACTGGAGGCCTTGAAACTAAAAGATTTGAGAGGGCTGGAGCAGGATGAATGTGCAAAGAAAATGCGCGTTTCAAGACCGACATTCCACCGGATGTTAACATCTGCAAGGCGAAAGGTTGCTGAGTCTTTGGTCAACGGAAAGGCATTGAGAATAGGAGGGGGTGCTTACATGGTAGGTCGAGGATTGATGGGAGGATTTGGTTTAGGCCCCGGCGGCCAATGTGTCTGCCCTAATTGCGGGCACAAGCTATCGCACAACAGGGGTGTTCCGTGCTACCAGCAAAAATGCCCAAAATGCGGAACATCTATGACAAGGACGAAATGATTATAAAATTGTAAGGAGGTGTTGAAAATGCCAGCAGGAGACGGAACAGGTCCAAGAGGAATGGGAGCCATGACAGGCCGAGGAATGGGATACTGTGCAGGCTATGCAACGCCCGGATACGCGAATCTCTGGCCTACAGGTTTTGGCAGGGGGTTCTCCGGTAGAGGATTTGGAGCAGGCTTCGGAAGAGGCAGAGGAAACAGGTTCTGGGCAAGGGCAACAGGACTGCCTGGATGGTACAGGGCCGGAATAGGATATCCGACATTCGGTAGATGGCCGGTGCAGACACCAGCAGTGCCGGTTCAAACAGTTCAGCCTGTACAGCCAGTTCAGCAGCCAACGGTGCCAATCCAACCAGTTCAGCAGCCAGTGTATCCATGGGCTCAGCCAACGAAAGAGCAGGAATTGCAAATGCTGCAACAAGAGCAAAGTGCACTTAAAGACGAAATGCATGCCATAGAGCAAGGGATTAACGAAATACAGAAGAGGATAGAAGAAATTAAAAAGGAAAAATAAGCAGAAGGAAGTTCCTTTCGACAAAGAAATGCTATCCAGACGCGGAACGACCAGAAGAATAAAATGGATTTGAACAGCAAAATAGTTAGGGTGAAAAATGGAAAAAGCCGCAATCGTTTCACACAAAGACGGCAAACTTTACACGACATCGCATCTTAGCAGCGCAGACTATCTGGTGGTAGTTTCTTTAGATGACAGGATATACAGCCTCAAACTGCCATCGTATATCAGAGGCGCACCAGCTGGGGAAAGGGGACCTAAGTTAAAAAGGTATATAGATGAAAATTTTGATGGTCTGGGAACACTTGTCACGGTCAGGCCACTGCGAGTAGAGGGTCCATATCCCTGGAAAAGAAACGATGTGGTGCCAGAGGAAACTGACGCAATCGAGACAGCAAGAAGATTCACTAAAAAATAATAAAGAATGAAGAGAAATCTATGCAGATAGGAAAAAATTGGGAGGTACTAATATGAAAGTAGCTGTAAGTTCATCAGGTCCCGGTCTCAACAGCCAGGCGAGCCCGATATTCGGCAGATGTCCCTATTTTGTTATAGTGGAGATAGTTGGCAAGGAGATAAAGGGCCACGTCGATATACAGAACCAGGCCATGATGCAGGCCGGCGGAGCAGGAATAATGGCCGCACAGACCGTTGGAAATCAGGGAGTCAAAGCGGTCATATCAGGAGCTGTCGGTCCTAGGGCATTCGCGGTTTTGCAGCAGTTGGGTATAGAAATGCATGCAGGCATTGCAGGCACAGTTAGGCAGAACGTGGAGCAATTCATGGCTGGCAAACTGCAACCAATATCAGCGCCCGGTCCCATGGGATTCGGCATGGGAGGAGGAATGGGTTCTGGTAGAGGAATGGGCCGCGGTATGGGCGGCGGTTTCGCTGCCGGCAGAGGTAGAAGATGGCAGCAATAGAGAATCTTAGAAGTGGCGAAAAAGCGACAATCGTATCTGCGCTTGTGTCAACATCATTGTTAATCATAAAAGCCATTGCAGGGATGTTGTCAGGCTCAGTGGCGCTGATAACGAGCGCCCTCGACTCCTTTTCCGACCTTGTTGGCATGCTCGCTAGCTGGTTCGGTTTCAAGATATCGCAGAGGAAGCCCGATGAGAGATTCCCGTATGGATATTACAAGGCAGAGTCCATTGCAACGCTTTTCGTTTCATTTTTTATATTGTATGCGGCGTACAGGCTGTTGCTTGAGGGTTATGCAAGACTGTTCATCCCACCTGCAATCACCATGCCGTTCGTCGGGCTAACCGTAGCATTTGTTTCGATACTTATTTCGGGCGGTCTGTCCAGATACCTTTTGAGAACGGGAAAAAGGATAAATTCCGAGCTGCTTATAGCAAATTCAAAGGAGAGGATGGCTGATGTCGCAGCTACGACCGCGGTGTTTGCGGCCGTCGCAATGAGTTATCTGAATGTGCCATATGTCGAGGGAATTGTAACAATTATAATCTCTTTGCTGATCCTCAAGGTAGGCATCTTCTCGCTCAGGGATGCTGTTTTCGCTCTGATGGATGTGAGCCCAAGCAGGAAGCACGAGAAGAAGGCGAGAAATATCATAAAAGATGTCAAGGATGTTGAGGAATTCGAGAATCTGCGCTTGAGGAAATCGGGACCCTTCGTTTTCGGTGAAGTTACGATAAAAATAAAGGAGTCCGCAAATGTTGAAAGGGCCCATGGAATAGCAGACGAGATAGAGGGCAGTATCAAAAAGCATCTTGGTGGGGTGGTTTCCTTCTCGGTCCATGTGGAACCCTACAAAAGCCAGAAGCAGAGGGTCGCGATTCCGGTAAAAAAAGATAGGGGGCTCGATTCCGCTGTGATGGAAAATTTCGGCAGGGCGGAATATTTTCTGTTCGTTGATATCGACCAGAAAAATGTCAAGAAGTTTTATTCTAAAAAGAACCCAGGCAGTAAAAAAGCAGTAAAGGCTGGACTGTCGGCGGTTCATTTTATAATAAGGGAGCACACCGACGCGCTTGTAGCCAAGCAAATAGGAGAAATAGCCTTCCACACGCTTAGGGACCACCTGGTCGATATCTACAAGACGGAAGGTAAAACCGCAAAAGATGTCGTGGACAAGTTCGTTGAAAATAAGCTCGTTCGCATGCTTGAGCACGCCGAAGCAAAAGGAGCAGAATGAGAGGGAGAGGATGAGTATGAGTATGATGAGCATAGCAGATAATTATCGGAGAATAAGAGAAGCAATCCCGCCACATGTTGCTATTGTAGCGGCATGCAAGAACAGAAGCCCGGACGAGATAATAGAGGTCATACATGTCGGTGTGTCAGATATAGGGGAAAACTATGTACAGGAGGCTGAGAGCATGTATAACGCTCTTGGCGAAGAAGCAAAAAAAGTCAGATGGCACATGATTGGGCATTTGCAGAGAAACAAGGTGAAGAGGGCACTGAGGATTTTTGATGTCATGCAGTCCATTGATTCCCTAGGACTGGCCGAAGCGATAGACAGGAGAGTACCGGATATTGATAGGTGGGGAGATGGAAAAGTCCCTGTTTACATTGAAATAAACATCGGTAGCGAGTTCGCAAAACATGGTTTGCCCCCAGATTATGAGGAAGTCAGGAAATTTATTGAAGGCATGTCAGGGCTTGAGCACTTGAGCGTAGAAGGCTTGATGACCATGGGTCCCAGGTTTGAAGATCCTGAAAAGGTCAGACCGTATTTCGGGGAAACGAGAGAGATGTTCGAGAGAATCAAGTCCCTTAATGTCCCGAATGTCAACATGAAATATCTTTCCATGGGAATGACAAACTCGTACGAGGTCGCCATACAAGAGGGCAGCAACATGGTCAGGATAGGTACCGCAATATTCGGGGAGAGGCCCCCTTCAAATCCAGCCAGATGAATTTAAAGATGAATTAAAATAAAAACAGATAAAAATAAGGTGGTGATAACGTGAAAATAGCAATGCCAATCATGGAGAATCGGGGGAAACAATCCAGGATACATCCGCATTTCGGCCACATTCAGTTTCTGGCCGTTTACGATTCGGGCAAAAAAGAACTGAAAATAGTCCCTGTCAGGCCGACTCAGGGATGCTCTCCTGTTGCGGCTCTGGAGGGTCTTGGTGTAGACGTCATATACACATCTGGAATGGGCATGAGGGCCATGCAGCTATGCGCGCAGTTTGGGATAAAGCTGAAAACTGGCCGTTTCGAGACCGTTGAAGACGTCATCCAAAACCTTGATAAGCTGGAAGACCTGGAAGAGAGTTGCGGGCACTGATTTATTTGAACAAATCCAGCAAGCTTTCATTCAATGTTATTAGGTTCGTCTTTCCCAGTGGACTTTTAAGAACCACACCTTTCTTGATCAACCTCTCAATTATCCTGAAAACCTTTACCTTTGATAGACTCGTTCCTTTAGCTATTTTTGACTGTGTGGTTTTTCCTTTGTTCTCCAGCAGGAAGTTTATTATATCTTTTTCATCGGAATCGAAAACTCTCAGGATTACATTTTTGTCTATTTTTTTACCTTCAAGCCTTGGGGTGAAGAAATAATAAACCAATGTTCCGATGAACAATCCGACCGAGGCCAGGAAGGGTATGAAAACGGGAATCGGAATCAGACACCCGCACACGTTTCCGGTCTCTATCTGAATCTGCACATAGAAAGAGCTGATACCGACTATCAGCACGAAAAGCGATATCGACATCATTCCGAGAATAATTTTTTTGGCATCTTCCATACAATGGTTTCACTTTTTGAAACTTAAATATATATACGGTTTCAGGTAATTAGATATTGATTATCATGAGGACATTGGCTGCGCTTTTGGCTACTATGTTATTCATAGTGTTACTTCTACCAAATGCCAATGCCCTGACCGAGAAGGATGTATGCGCTGTTTACTTTACTTATGTCGGCTGTCCTCATTGCGCAATCACAGACCCTGTCGCTCTTGTTGAGCTAACGGAAAAATATCCTAATCTTGTCGTAATAGAGTACGAATTTGTTTTGGAGCCGGAAAATTCATACGTGCTTTATGCGTATAACGAAGAATATGAATCTGGGGTAGGAGTTCCTTTGATAATTTTTGACAAAGAAAGGAATGCCGCTGGAGATACGCCAATTTTGCAAAGCATCGAGAAAATGATCGAGAAAGGCCCAAATCCCTGTCCTTTGCTTGGCGGTTCTGTCAGCTTTGAAGATTTGGGCCTGACCGGCTTGCCAGGCAAAGCAAAACTATGGACAAAAGACAGGATTTTAATAAAATCTGGTGAAGGCGGGGACAACAAATTATTAAAACGATTGCTAACTAATGAGAATTTATCTGCTGTTTTGGATGGAGCCAACTTTCAAGTAATGAAGCCAGAACCTGTTCTGCTTTCTGGAATCAGATTCCCCCAGCTAAAAGTTCTTCAAAAAGCAGAATTTGAACATGCAATCAAAATTGGTAATTGGATTTTTCAGTGGAATGGCGAAGGATTGTTGTCTGGGGAGCCTGATGACAATGTCACCGGAACAGAACCCGATGATAATGGAACTGGAAATTCAGAAGGTTTAAAGGTTTATTGGAACAGGATGTTTATATCACTCATTTCTGTAATCATTATTATCGGTGTGATAACTTTAATTTACAAGAGGATTAGGTTAAAGAAGTGGTTGTAATGGAAGAAGAAAAGAAAAAGATTGCTGTTGCTGTTATAATTATAGCAGCATTGATGTCTTTCTTTTTCTTAACCAAGCAGGCCAGTCCGGATTATTTTAAAGAACTTGGTCTGGTTTTACCGTTATATTTATTCACCTTTATGATAGCAATAATAGATGGCTTTAATCCTTGCACCATGTGGGTTTTAACCTTTTTGCTTGTTTTAATGATTTCGGTTGCCCACTCGAGAAAGAGGATATTTGCCGTTGGCTATACGTTCGTCGCCGTGGTCTATGTTATTTACTTTTTATTCATGGCTGCATGGCTAAACGTATTTTTATATATAGGCTATCTTGATCCTGTAAGGATAGCCATCGCTTTGGTTGCCTTAGTTGCCGGGGCAATTAACTGCAAAGAATACTTTTTCTTCAGAAAGGGTGCAACCTTAATGATACAGGAAAGTCACAAATCAATTTTAGTTAGAAGAATTGAAGCGATGAAAGACATTATCAGAAAGGGCTCGATGCCGGCTTTGATACTAGCTTCCATAGTGTTAGCATTATTTTCTAGTCTGGTCGAACTTCCCTGCACTGCTGGCTGGCCAATAATCTATACAAAAATCTTGGCAGAAAAAGTTTTTACTGAAAGTTTTACCTATTATCTTTATTTACTTTTTTATAACCTGATTTATGTAATACCACTCACAGCCATGATAACCATTTTTGGTTACTTATGCAAAGGCAAGCAAGTAACCAAAGAACAAATGAAAATTATAAAGCTCATTGGTGGTGTGATTATGATAGCACTGGGGATAATTTTATTGGTTAATCCGGGGTTGTTAATGCTGGTGTAATTTGGCTAAAATTGTCGTTGGTTAATACTTTGATTCTTTGTTAAGGAGTTATTTTTATAACTCCTAAAAACAATTAGCTGTTATCAGAAGGGTTGTTCAACTGAAATGTTACCCATCTGTTTACAAAGTACAAATGATAAAATGATACAAGAAATCTTTTTTGAAACGCTGAAAATAATTTTGATAGTCACATTCTTGATGATAATAGTGGAATGGATGCAGATAAAATTCAAAGGCAAAATAAAGAAGTATCTGACAAGAAATGAAAAAAACCAGATAATCGGTTCCTCTTTGCTCGGTGCTGTGCCTGGCTGTGTTGATGCCTTCTTTATAGTTTCACTTTATGCCCATGGACTGGTTGGCTTCGGGGCTTTGGCAGCAGTTATGCTTGCGACAGCTGGTGATGAAGCCTTTGTTATGCTTGCCATGATACCGGAAACTGCCCTTTTAATTTTTGGCACCTGCATGGTATTCGGAATCGCCGGCGGTTTTCTTGCTGATAAAATAGCCAAAAAGATTAAACTAAAAAGGGCCAAACCCTGTGTCATTAAACGTCATGCTAAGGAAGAAGAAACCCGATTTCTGGGCAGGCATTTTTTCAAAGAGCACGTATGGCAGCATGTTATAAAAAAGCACATACCAAAGCTTTTTTTGTGGATTTTCTTCGCTCTGCTTGCGGTTGAATTTCTAACTCAGTATTTCGACTTGGCTGCTATAATGCCACAAAATGTCCTGTTTATGGTTATCTTAGCTGCATTAATTGGAATAATCCCGGAGAGCGGCCCACATCTTATTTTCCTTACTTTGTTCGCTCAAGGTTTAATTCCATTTTCCGTGCTCATGACATCTTCATTGGTGCAGGACGGTCACGGCCTCTTACCCATGCTTTCTTACTCTGTCAGAGATACGATCCATGTAAAGGCCTTTAATGTGGGATTTGGGCTTTTGGTCGGCCTTATTTTATTTTTAATTGGCATTTAAATCCAAATTTGCCAAATGTTGACAGGTGAGCAAAATTATATGCAAGAAAGATAAAAAATCATTGGGAGGTTGATGAAATGAAAGTCACAATTGTTTATGACAACGATGTCAGTAAAGAAGGCTTAGAGGCCGACTGGGGCTTCTCCTGCCTGCTGGAAGCAGAGAACATGCCAAAAATACTTTTCGATACTGGGACAAGGGGGAAGATATTGCTGGCAAATATGAAAAAACTTGATATAGACCCGAGCTCTGTCCAAGAGGTTTTTATTTCACATGCCCATTTTGACCACACAGGAGGGCTGGCGGATTTCCTCGAGGTAAACAAAAAGGCTAAAATCTACGTTCCGCCTTCATTTGCCGGGCCTGTGGAGAGGGAGGTAATCACCATAGGTGAACCAACCAAAATTCATGAAAATGTCTTTTCCACTGGCGAGCTTGGCGGGATAGAGCAATCAATGGCAGTTAAAACATGCAAGGGGCTTGTTGTAATTGCAGGATGTTCCCATCCTGGAGTTGGAAATATCCTTCGTGCAGTTGCACAATTCGGTAAGGTTTATGCATTGATTGGCGGTCTGCATGGTTTCAAGGAATTTGACCTGCTCAAGGATTTGGAATTGGTTTGCCCTACTCATTGCACCCAGTTCAAGTCGCAAATAAAGTCCTTATATCCGAAGAAGTACGTTGACGGTGGGGCAGGCAAGGTAATCACGCTCTGAAACAGCAGAAACACCAGAGAAACACCAAAAATAATAATCCGAGGAAGACAGAAATGGGAAATTATTCCGAGTTGATGGAGCTTGAAAAGTTGGTTTATAGTTGCAGAAAATGCCCAGAGCTAAATGTCAAAGAGCCATATACAGCTCTGTTTGGGCAGGGAAACCCGGACGCCAAGATAATGTTCGTGGCCCAGAGTCCCTGCGAGTTATGCGTGATAAAGCAGAAAGTGTTCTACAAAGGGTCTGGTGCAGTTCTGGATATGGTTTTGGAAAATATAGGAGAAGACAGGAGCACGGTCTATATCACGAACGTGTGCAAGTGCCATACACCGAATAACAGGGTAAACACCAAAGAGGAGATTGAAAATTGCAGGCCGTTCCTCGACAAAGAAATCGAGATTGTAAAACCAAAAATCATAGTGCCTTTGGGTAAGCAGGCCTTTGACTGGTTTGGCTGCTCGGCCTGGCTCAAAAGAGAGAAAAGAGACGGCTATGACCTTTACCCTGTATCGCATCCGGCCAGGATAGCAAGAAGGCCAGATTTGCTGGTTGATTACCTGCGAGGATTTGATTGGTTAAAGGAGGTGATTGAAAAATGAAAATTCCAAGTGAAGTAAAAAACTTATTCGAACGCCAAAAATTAGTATCCTTTGGCACGGCGGGCAAGGAAGGAAATCCGAATGTTGTTCCGGTATTCTGGAAGAAGATTCTCGATGACGAGACGATCTTGCTGCTTGACAATTACATGGGGATGAGCAAGCACAACGTGCTGGAAAATAACAGGGTCTGCATTTCATTCTGGGACCCAGACACAGAAGAAGCCTACAAAATAAAAGGAACAGCCTCTTACCACACAGAAGGACCAATTTATGCGCAAGGTAAGGAATTCATGCAATCGAAGAGACCAGGAAGATTCCCAAAGGGGGTTGTTGAAGTCAAAATGATAGAAATCTATACGATAAAGCCGGGTCCGGAGGCTGGTAGGAAATTATGAAAATAGAAATTTTAGGAACTGAATCTTTAGGGGTCAGGAGTTTGAGTTGTTGTGTGGAAACTGAAAACAGAAAAATATTGATTGACCCAGGAATAGCCTTGGGTTATATTAGGCATGGGCTACTTCCCCATCCTTTGCAGGTAGCTGTGGACGAAAGGGTACAAAAAAGGATTGTAGACAGATGGGAGGAGGCTACTGATATAGTAATAAGCCATTTTCATGGAGACCATGTTCCTTTGGTAGATGCCAATCCTTATCAGCTTAATGTTGAAAAAATAACCGGATTAAATCCACCAGTTAGAATATGGACTAAGGACCCATCTAGCTTTTCTCCGCTAGAAAAGGAAAGAGCAGAGTCTCTTTCTCATTATTTAAATAAAGATTTAAGAGTGGCAGAAGAAATACAGGGAGCAATGACTTTTTCCAAGCCAGTCCCTCATGGAGAAGCAAATGATAATTCAGAAACAGTAATAATGACTAAAATTGAAGCAGATAAAATATTTGTTCATGCTTCTGACATTCAGCTTCTGAATAATGAAGCGATTGCTCAGATATTATACTGGAAACCTGATATAGTGCTAGCCGGAGGGCCTCCACTTTATTTATCTGCTATTTCTGCTAAACAAATTGGAAGGGCTTGGCATAATGCAAAAAGGCTAGCACAAAAAGTTGGTTGTTTAATTCTCGACCATCATTTAATGCGCTCTTCCAAAGGGATAGGATGGCTAAAGCGTTTATCCGAAACAGAAAAAAGTGTTATGTGTGGCGCTGATTTTATGAGAAAACCGAGAAGGTTGCTTGAAGCCAGGAGGGGGCAATTGTACGCCGATATGCCTGTTCCTCCTGGATGGCACGATGCTTATGCAGTGGGCAAAGCCAAGCCCCCCACTCACTACTATTGGAATAAGGCTAAAACCCTTTATAAAAATTTAAGGCTTGGTGAATAAAATGAAAAAAATACGTAGATGGTATAATGAAACATCTGCAATTAAGAGAGCATACGAAGCAGGAAAAATAGATAGGAAATGGGTAGAAAATTATTGCTGGAATAACGGTGAAGGATGCGTAAGAAAAAAGGGATTTGAAGAAGCACGTTTCGTATCTCCAGCCTATGTAATGCTAGATGGAAGTGTAGATGAAAAATTAATAGAGGATAAGTATTAATAGAGGATAAGTAAAAAGGAATTAAAATGAAGCTAACAGTCCTTGTAGATAACAACACAATAATTGACCAATATTATCTTGCCGAGCCTGCCGTCTCCTATTGGATTGAGGCGGATAATAAAAAAATTCTTTTTGACCTCGGCTATTCAGATGTTTTTATAAAAAATGCGGGAAAAGCGGGAATCGACCTAAAAGAGGCAGATTATTTGCTTTTATCTCACGGGCATCTTGACCATACATGGGGTCTGGAGCCTTATATTAATTTTATGGGTAATAAGACAAAAGACATAAAATTGGTAGCCCACCCGGATGTTTTTAACCGAAAAGAGCACCCAGAATTTGGAAGTATCGGAACCAGAAAAAGAAAAGTAGAAATAGAAAAATATTTTGATTTGGAACTATCAAAAAATCCAGCAAAGCTTACCGATAACGTATATTTTCTGGGTGAAATTCCAAGAGTAAATGATTTTGAGGCGAAAACTCCAGTTGGTATGACCATAAAAAATGGGAGGAAATTCCCGGATTATTTAATGGACGATAGTGCCTTAGTATACAAGTCAACAAAAGGGATAGTTATTATTACCGGATGTTCCCACTCCGGCATCTGCAATATAATCGAACACGCAAAGAAGGTTTGCCAGCAATCGAAAATATTAGACGTGATTGGAGGGTTTCATCTTTTGAAAGAAAAAAAGGACGTAATGGATAAAACCATCAAATATTTTCAATCATGCGAAATTAAAACAATGCATCCGTGCCACTGCACTGACCTGCAAGCAAAAATTGAACTCGGAAAACACTTTTCAATACAAGAAGCAGGCTCTGGTCTGGTTTTGAAGTATGAATAAACAAAGAATTTATATCCTAATTAAAAACTATAAAAAATGAAAATTCTATCCTGGAACGTTAACGGAATAAGGGCTTGTGTTAAAAAAGGATTTTTGAAATGGTTGTATACCGCTAAACCAGACATATTATGCCTGCAGGAAATAAAGGTATCCGAGGCAGAGCTAACAGAAGAATTAGCGCAACCAAAAGGTTACTATGCTTACTGGAACTTTGGGCACAAAAAGGGATACGCGGGGGTTGCTGTGTTTACAAAAGAAAAGCCAATTAAAGTGGAAAAAGGAATCGGTGTAAAAAAATTTGATGAAGAAGGGAGATTCTTGATTCTGCAATATAAAAAATTCTGGTTGGTTAACACATATTTCCCTCATTCACAGCGAGATTTGAGTAGGCTAAAATTTAAACTAGAATTTAACGATGTTTATCTGAAATTTGTCGAAAAGTTAAAGGAAAAAACCAAACGATTAATTTTGACAGGAGATTTTAATGTTGCACATAAAGAAATTGACCTAAAAAACCCAAAACAAAATGAAAAGAATGCAGGATTTACTCCAGAAGAAAGAAAATGGGTTGATGACTTTTTATCAAAAGGTTATGTCGATGTTTTCAGGGAATTTGAACCGGGACCCGGACACTATACGTGGTGGTCGTACAGGTTTAATGCCAGGAAAAGAAACATCGGCTGGAGGGTGGATTACCTTTTTGTTCCAACCCCGTTTTTGAATTCCGTCAAAAACTCATATATATTAAAAGACGTAATGGGCTCCGACCATTGCCCTGTCGGGATCGAGCTAAAGATTTAGAAGGTAAAGATATGGGAAATAGAATTGGAATTTTGTCAGTTGTTTTGGTAATTTGGATTTTAGCGTTCAGCGGGTGCGTGCAAGAAGAAGGTGCTTGGAAAATCCCTCCTCCTGATTTAGGAAAAGAAGAATCAAGGATTAAAATTTCAGCCGGCAAGCCCCCTTCCATTAACATCACCATAGTCTATGATAATAACGAGTACGATAAAAGGTTGGGAACAGACTGGGGATTCTCATGCCTGATAGAGGGATTAGAAAAGACGATTTTGTTTGATACAGGCGGCGACAGTTCTATACTGCTGTCCAATATGCACAAGCTTGAGATAGATCCAAAGAACGTAGACGTGATAGTGATTTCTCACATCCATTATGATCATGTTGGCGGACTGGATGGATTTTTGCTGAAAAACTCTAATGTTACTGTTTATGTGCCTGAATTTTTCCCCGATCGTCTCAAGAGCATGGTAAAGGAGAATGGAGCGAAACTCATTCCGGTTCACGACCCAATCCCGATTTGCAATAACACTTACTCTACAGGAGAGCTTGGAACTTTGATACCGGAGCAATCCTTGGTGATTGATACCGAGAAAGGACTGGTTGTGATAACGGGTTGTGCGCATCCAGGTATTGTTGATATTGTAAAAGAAGCAAAAAGATTAACCAATAAAAGTGTGCATCTTGTTTTAGGGGGGTTTCATCTTTGCTGGATGAATCCCATGCAAATAAATGGGATTATTGACGGAGTTAAGAAAGAGGGAGTAGAAATGGTGGCTCCCTGTCACTGTTCTGGTGATTTGGCTCGCTCCTCCTTCAAAGGGATTTACGGGGAAAATTTCATTCTAGTGGGCGTTGGTAAGAGACTGGAGATATAAAAATGGAAGAACTTATGTTATTGGTTGCTGGAATTGCTATGGGTTTTGGTCTATGCCTGGCATTGTGGGGCCCTTTTCTTTTGCCTTACATAGCTGGGACGAAGAGAAAATGGTCTGAAGGTCTGAAAATAAGCTTAATTTTTTCTTTAGGAAGATTACTTGCCCTTGCCATTTTGGGTGGGTTAGCAAGTGTAGCCTTTGCAGAACTTAACTGGTTCTTTCCTCCCCACAGATCAGGCTACATTTACATAATCATAGCAATTCTAATCATCCTTATAGGTATATTTGTCGCGCTTGGCAAGGGATTTAAGTTCTCATTTTATCAGATTATCAGGCAACGTGTTTTTAGGGGTACTGAAGGTGTGCTGATTTTGAGCTTCCTAATTGGAATCTCACCTTGCGCTCCACTCATAGCAATCCTTACCTATATCGGTTATACAGCAACTAACGTGTTACAAGGCATTATATATGCTCTTTCCTTTGGAATTGGAACAACCGTTCCTGTACTGATTCTGGGAACCTTAGCAGGGTTCCTGCCCGATAAAATATTCAAATCAGATTTCCACCTAAACATTCTGCGAATTTCATCAGGCATTATCATCATCGGATTTGGTATCCATCTTTTTTATAGCGTACTGATGCTCTTTTGACAAACCAACACTTTCTGTAATTCATAAATATGAATCATATGAATCCAGAAATTCGAACCAAATTTCTTCCGGTCAAAAACTTAAAAATCTGGCTGGCTGTTCTGATGGACGTCTTATAAGAGAATCAGGCTTGGAAAGGTGAAAGGTAATACATCATTGCAAACGGACTATGAAAGAGAATAATCAGGACAGGTAATTTTGATGCTTTTTTATGTGATCTAAACCTGCACGAAAGGGCCGTGAGAGTGCCAAGCCCCCACCCAAAGCCAGTGCGATATCTTTAAAAATTTTGCGATTATGTCATTTTATAGTAAGGAGTTGGGATGAAACCAAAGCCAGAGTTGAAGAGATATTGAACTTGCTTGATCCTTAGAAGGAGAGAAAAGAGGTTTAGCCCTTGCTTATACTCTTCTCAAAGAAGAAAAGAGAATCCTAGGAAAGTAATGTATCTGTGGGTTCGATTCAAGAATGAATTTATTTGTGATAAAAGATGAGCTCTCTAAAAGGGGTATTGTTAACGTCAGAGTACGAAGCGCCAGGCAGGGATTCCAGTAGAGATGGGGAGATGTCAGATGCCGGGGAGATATTGAGAATAGAAACCCCCTTGTATACGGGACCGGAAAAGATACTGCAAAGAACATCATCAAAACGGATAAAAATTGTCGTATACGGCGGATACCCCGATTCCAGCTTAAATGGGGGAAGAGGACAATGGTACAGCACATTGAGGGATGGAAGAAATAAAGGAAGCGGGGAACAGAGCCGAGGGAACAAAAAATTTTTCAGAGAAGCGGTTAGCAGGATCAATAAGTTGGGCATTCCTTTTTTCTTAGCATATAGTAACCAGCTTTATACAGACGAAGAACTAGAAGATCCAACCAACATCGAACCGGTTGATATACTAACCAATAATTATGTGAAACATGGAGTCAAAAATGGTGTAGTTGTTGCAAACCCGGATATTCGTTCCTGGGTGGAGGACAGAAGCGGTGGGCTGTTAGAGACAGCATGCTCATGCACCGCTTTTTTTGACGAAAAACCGATATCTGATGTAGAGAGACTTAAAAGGTACGGTGAAGCGGCCAAACAGCACGATTGGGTTGTATTAACACCGCAGGATTCCGTCAGACCGGAAATACTAAAATCAATAAGGCCCAATGAGCAATTTTATGCAATAGTCAATTCTCATTGTTCTATTGATTGTAATTCGTATTGGCATTATTTTCATATCTCTGTTGAGAATAAAAGAGTACTAGGTAATGAACGGTTCTCAATGTGGTACAGAGAAGCACAAGATAAGGCTGCTAAATACAAAGGATGCCCGTTTGATTTGGCATCAGCTGATTTGGAGACTAACGCAAAAATGATTTTTAATGCAGGAATCAGAAACTTTAAGATAGGTAGGCAAGATCCAGTTCAAGATAAAAAATGTTTGGACTCGGTTGTTTCCATCTTAGAAAGTACAGTGCATCAATAATGAAAAAATGGAAATTAGGATCCGCTAGCAGATTAAAGTAATAAATGGTACGAGCTATGAGCAAAAAATGCAAATGGTTTTCTGTTTGTCCGCTGAGAAACTTTGAATTAGAAGGGAAAATCAGTGATAAGTGGAAGAATAAATACTGCCTGAGCGAGGGGAACTGGAAAAACTGCAAGAGGTTCCAGCTCGAAGAAAGGGACGAGCCCCATCCTGACAGCATGCTGCCTGATGGCAACATTGACAAGGGGTTAAAATGAGCAGAGAAACTTTAAAGAAAAGCACACTAAATTTCTATTATGAAAATATCCTACAAGCCAATAGGGGTAATACATTCAGACTATGAACAGAGGGTAGGGGTGCCAATTCAGGGAGCGCTTTTGCCAGATTCACGTGGCTGGGTTGAGGTTTTTCCAAAATATCAGGACGGTTTAAAGGACATCGAAGGTTTCTCCCATATTATCCTGCTTTTTCATTTTCACTTGGCCAGCGGGTATCGTTTGTTAGACAAACCCTATTTAGAGGATAAAAAACATGGAATTTTTTCTATTCGTGGACCTAGAAGGCCCAATCCGATAGGTTTCTCGATTGTTAGATTAGAAAAAAGAGTTGATAATGTTTTACACATAAGCGAAGTTGATGTCATAGATGGTACTCCCCTGTTAGATATCAAACCGTATGTTTCAAAGTTTGATGTCAGAAGCAATGTGAAAGATGGCTGGCTAACGGAAAGACTGAAACATGCAGCGGGGTATAAATCTGACAATAGATATAGTGACTGATTAACGGCTAAGATTAACATCTAAGTAAACTGCCAAATTGGGGGCAAAAATCAAACAGGTAAATGTCTGATGTTCAAGAAGGAGCTTAGTGGAGTTTAATATATGATTATATGTCTGTATGTCTGAAGAAGAAATGAATAAAATGAATAAGATAGAGCAGGAGATAAGAAACTGCAAGAAATGCGGGCTGTCCAAGACAAGGAACAAGCCCGTTGTCGGTGAGGGCAGCCTGGATGCAAAGATTATGTTCATAGGTGAGGCACCTGGATTCAACGAGGACATGCAGGGGCAACCATTCGTGGGGAAGGCAGGCCAGCTCTTAGACGAGCTACTCGCCTCGGCCGGGCTGGAAAGGGCCGAAATTTACATCACCAACATCCTGAAATGCCGACCTCCGAAAAACAGGAACCCCCAGCCAGAAGAGATAAAGGCGTGCACACCCTATCTGGACAGGCAGATTGCGATCATAAAGCCAGTGACTTTATGCCCTATGGGAAACTTTGCGGCAACCTATATTATGGAGAAATTCGGGCATAAAGCCGAGAGCATCGGCAGGATTCACGGCCGCGTCTTTAAGGTAAGAAACCTGCTGCTGGACGCCAGGATAATCCCTCTTTATCATCCCGCATCTGCTGTTTATAACCCTGCTATGAAATTCATTTTGATTGCAGATTTCAAGCTGATAAAAGGTGAACAGCATGAATGATATAAAAAAAGCGAATATGTTTTTTGATGAAAGACTCAAAAAAATAAATGAAAATCTGTCCGGTATAAGGCGCAAAATAGCTGTCATAAGCGGAAAGGGTGGAGTCGGCAAGACAACGATAGCGGTCAACCTCGCGGCATTCCTGGCAAAGGACGAAAATGTCGCCCTGCTTGATGGAGATATAGATTGCCCTAATGTTAACAGTTTTCTGGGAATAAAAGAAGGCTTTTCCATACAAGAGGAAAGGATTATTCCTAACAGAAGATACAACATGAGCGTGGTTTCATTTGCATCTTTCCTAGAAAGGGAAGACCAGCCTGTTATCTGGCGGGGACCCATGCTTTCAAAGGCCATAATGCAGTTGCTTGAGCAGGTAGAATGGGGCAGGCAGAATTATTTCATTGCAGATTTACCTCCTGGAACAGGGGATGCCCCCCTTACAATTATGCAGATAATGAAGCCTGATGGCGTAATAGTTGTTACCACGCCCCAGACCGTGGCGGCTGTTGATGCAAAAAGGGCCGCAAATATGGTAAATAAGCTAGGCGTACCCGTCTTGGGCATAATAGAGAACATGTCAGGGAATCTCTTTGGTGCCGGTGGCGGAAAAAAGCTAGCGAACGATTTGGGCGTGAAATTTTTGGGAAAATTAGAACTAAACAAGGAAATAGCTGTATCGGCGGAAAGAGGGAAACCGTTCATCTTGAGTGATTGCGAGTCAGAGGGAGAATTCATTTATATTGCTGAAGAGATAAAGAAAATTTTGGGATAATATGAAAATCGTGATTATCGGATGCGGGGCAGCTGGCATTGTCGCGTCGCACGTAATCAAGAAAATCAATCCGGATGCTGATGTGACCATCATTGGCAGGGAAAAGAGCATTTTCATACGTTGTTCTGCTCCCTATGCGCTTGCAGGCATCGACAGCCTTGGAAAATGCGAAAAGCCGGCAGCCATGGTGACCGGGACCGGGGCAAGGCTGGTTCACGACGAGGCGGTAGCTGTTGATGTTAAATCCAGTGCAGTCAAAACAAAAAGCAAAAGCTTTGACTACGATTCCTTGATTTTTGCCACAGGTGCGAGGCCCTTCCTGCTTCCAATAGGGGGTATCGGTTTGAAGAACGTTTTCACGCTCAGAACAGCGGATGATGCAAAGAAGATGTCCAAGGCACTCAAAGGCTCGCATGATGTGGTCATAATCGGTGGCGGTATGATAGGAGTGGAAACAGCGTCTTTGCTGTCGGATAGGTTCAGGGTAACCATCGTAGAGATGTTGCCTTCGCTGTTCCCTTTGTCTTACGACAAAGAATATTCCAAGCAGGTTGAATATCTGCTGTCAAAAAATGGGGTAAAAGTATTGCTGGGGAAGCCTGTTGCAAAACTGACAGGGGATAAGAAAGTCAATGCTGTTCATGTCGCACGCAGGAAAATAAAGGCCGATGTCGTCCTGGTAGCGGCTGGGATAAGGGCAGAAACGGACTTGGCCAAAAGAAGCGGGATCAAAACAGGAAAGTTTGGCATAGAAACAGACAAGCACATGAAAACTAACATAAAGGGTGTTTACGCTGTGGGTGATTGTGCCCAGACATTTTCAATGTTAACCGGGAAGCCTGTGCAGAGCGGCTTGGTGACAACTGCTGTGGTCCAGGCGAAAGTCGCCGGAATGAACGTAACCGGAATGGATGCAACTTTCGATGGCGTGCTTAATTCAAGCGTCACGCAGATATTTGACCGCTCGCTTGGCAGGGTCGGGCTGACAGAAGAGCAAGCAAGACTTGAGAAAATAAAGTACAAGGTAGGCACGAGCGAAACACTGGATAAATACGATACTCAGCCGGGTGCGAAACCGTTAAAAACAAAGCTGATTTTCGATCATGGCGGCATGGTGATAGGGGCGCAGGTTATAGGTTCAGGCCACATAGTCTCAGGAATTATTAACATGATTTCCTTCGCTATTCAAAGAAAATCAACAGTCAAAGGCTTGCTTAAGCTTAAGTATGCGGCCCATCCGGAATTGACGCCCCTGCCATTTGCTGACCCTGTTGTTCTGGCTTGTGAAGCGGTGGATTGAAAAAAGGAAGATACAATCCATTTATCGGACTGTTAACATTTTCAAATATAAATCATAAATCCGGGTAAAATATTTTAATAGCGAATACAATAATCACTCTCATAGTGATGGAATGGACAGCGAACTTGAGATGATAAAAAGAGAAAAGATGCGCAAGATGCTTGAAAAAACAAAGGAAGGCGGAGGAATGGAAATGGAAACCAAAATCGAAGTAGATGATGGCAATTTCCAGCAACTGGTGATAGAGCAGTCGAAAAAGGTCCCGGTTGTCGTGGACTTCTGGGCAGTGTGGTGCTCTCCCTGTGTCATGCTCGGTCCGATGCTGGAGAAACTCGCACATGAATATAACGGGAAATTCGTTCTGGCCAAGCTCGATGTGAATGAGAATCGTGAAAACGCTCAGAAATACGGGATCATGAGCATACCGGCGGTAAAGATGTTCAAGGACGGCAAGGTTGTTGACGAGTTTGTGGGTGCCATCCCAGAACCTTTCGTCAAGAAATGGCTGGACAAGAATCTCGGGTAATTATGAAAATACTGCTTTTTGTCTCATCACATTGCCCTCATTGCCCGCGTGCTGAGAGAGTTGTAAGGAAGGTTGCACCTGGGTATTATGATTATGGCTTAACGTTCAAGAAGATGAGGACAAAGGGAGAGGAAGGTAGAGAACTTTCATCAAGATACAACATCGCAGCGACACCGTCCATCTTGTTGTTTGGCGATGATAACAATGAAATCAAAAGAATAGTGGGCGTTCCCAGCGAGGAGAACCTAAGAACCGAAATCGAAAAAGTGCTTGGTTTGAGAAAATCGTTTTGGAGCAGAATTTTCGGTGGCAAGCATGAATCCCGATAATTTTTTAGACAAGAAAAATAAAATCGCGATTGTTGGTGTTTCCTTAAGTCCGCAAAAGTGGGGATATAAGATATACAAGAAATTGAAGTCTATTGGCTTCCGTGTTTATCCGGTAAACCCGAAACACAGCAGAATAGATGGGGTCCCCTGCTTCCATGATTTAGAATCTCTACCGGGAGAGCCAGACGTTGTTATTACAGTTGTCCCTCCTCGAGTAACACTGGATGTTATAAAGCAATGCAAAAAGCTCGGAATTAGAAAAATATGGATGCAACCAGGCTCCGAATCGGAAAAGGCTATAAATTTTTGCAAAGACAACAATATAGAAGTAGTATACAACACATGTTTCGTCGTCAACGGCTTAAAAGAAAGATTTGATGGCTAATATTATTTTAAATAGCCGTTACAACAATTTTAAAAAAATGGAGGTGTGAGCAATGGTTAAAGTGGATTCTGAGAAGTGCATAGGTTGCGGTGCGTGCGCAGCTGTCTGCTCTGAAGGATTTGAAATGAAAGACGACGGCAAATCGCACGTCAAGGACGCGAAAGCAGGATGCGTGGATGATGCAATAGCCGCATGCCCTGTGGATGCGATAAGCAAATAAGTTCACCGAAACACGAAGGAGAAGAAGGGATAGTTCATTTTTAGCTGACAGATGGTATGACGACAACAGGTCGTTCAGGATTATCATGGAGCACGGCTACACGCCGATAATCAAGGCACAGAGGACTAGATGTTCTGGTCACTGGAGAAAGAAGGCCAGGATAGTGTATGATAAGAGGATATACAGGCAGCGTGGGATACGCCCCAAGGAGGAGTAAAATATTTTAAATAGCGAATACAATAATCACCCTCATAGTGATGGGATGGACAACGAACTTGAGATGATAAAAAGAGAAAAGATGCGCAAGATGCCTGAAAAGACAAATGGAGTGGAGTAATGGAAACCAAAATCGAAATTGATGGCGGCAGCTTCCAGCAGCTGGTGATAGAGCAGTCGAAGAAGGTTCCGATTGTTCTGGATTTCTGGGCAGCCTGGTGCGCTCCCTGCCTTATGCTTGGTCCGTTACTGGAGGAGCTCGCTAAAAAATACGATGGGAAATTCGTGCTGGCGAAAGTGGATGTCAATGATAATCAGCAGCTTGCTCAAGAATACGGCATTGCGGGGATCCCTGCTGTGAAGATGTTCAAAGACGGGCGTGTTGTTGATGGGTTCGTTGGATCCATACCAGAACCTTTGGTAAGGAAATGGCTGGACAAGAATTTGAATGACTAAAATAAAAGAAGGTAAATAAATGCCATGGATAGATAAAAATAAATGCACTGGCTGCGGGATTTGTGTTAGGCAATGTCCGGTTAATGCTATTTCCATGAAAGAAGGAAAAGCAGAGATTGATATGGATAAATGTATAAGATGTGGTAAATGCCATGATGTTTGCCCTCAAGAAGCAGTAAGGCATGACAGTGAAAAGATTCCGCAAGAAGTGGAAGAAAATTTAGAAAAAACCAAAAATCTTATGAAAAATTTTGAAAGTGAAAAAGAAAAGAAAGCTTTCCTCGAAAGGATGAAAAAGCATTTTAACAAAGAAAAGAAAGTTGCAGAAAAAACTATAGAAAAAATTGAGAATATTATGGAGAGAGAAGATGGATAAAGAAATGGAAAGATGGGAGAAGAAGGAAGGAATTAAATTCTTAAGAAGAATCGGAATCGAATCTGGCCAGAAAGTTTTGGATTTTGGGGCAGGGGCTGGTCATTATTCAATTCCCGTGGCGAGGATTGTTGGTAGGGAGGGGAGGGTATATGCTTTAGAAAAAAATAATGGTTCCCTAAATAAATTAAAAAGAAAAATGGCAGAACAAGGATTAGAAAATATAATAATATTTAAAGCTGATGGCGATTTGAAAATTGGATTAAAAAAGAATTCTATTGATGTAGTTTTACTTTACGATGTTTTGCATTTAATCGATGTTAGAGAAAGACTATACAGAGAAATTCATATGATTCTTCAAAAGCATGGTCTATTTTCAGTTTATCCCAAACATAACAAATTTGATAGTCCTGGCTGGGGACTGGAAAATATGACACCAAAAGATATTAAAAATGAAATAGAAAATTATGGTTTTTATTTTGAAGAAGAACATTGTAGCTCATTAAGCCATGACGAATCTATTAATCAAGGTTGTGTTTTAAATTTTAGGAAATTGGGAGAAGAAACATGAAAAAAAAGATGAAAAAGATTTCAAAGGAAGATATTAAAGCAGAGTTATCAAAAGCAATCCATCCGGAAATAAATTGCAGTTTGGTAGAACTTGGAATGATAAAGGATATAGAAGTAAAAGATGCTGCTGTCTCAATCACGCTAGTGCTCCCTTTTTTAAGTATTCCGATTAAAGAAGACCTCATTGATCTTATAAAAGAATCCGTAAAGAATCTAGGCAAAAATATAAAAATTAAAATAAAAACTGCTGAAATGAATGAAAAGGAAAAGGAAAGGTTCATGAAATTAGCGAGAGAAGGATGGAAGGTTTAAAATGACAAAAATTATTGAAGGAGAACTCTTTCATGAAATTGAAGAATCGGGAAATAAAAAATATGAGCATATAGCATTCAGAGATAAAGAGAATAAATTTGGTGAGATGCTCGCTTCAGTAGCCCCAGAAATTGGCATGAAAAAGAAAGCAAAACTCACAATACAAATATTTGATGAGGAAAAGAAATGATACACATAAGTAAAAACAAATGTGTAGGATGTGGTATCTGTGCCAATATCTGTCCAGAAGGAATAGAAATGGTAGGAGGAAAAGCAAGAATAAAAAATGAAAATGCAGAATGTTTAAAGGACGCTGCATCCGCCTGTCCCAGAAAAGCCATTATTCTTGATGAAGAAGAATCTAATGATGAAAATACGAATGCAGATTTTAATCAAGATTATGGTCGAAGCAGAAGAATGGGACAAGGAAGAGGAATGGGGGCAGGTAGAGGAAGAGGCCTCGGTATAGGACCTAGGGATGGCAGAGGTAAAGGTCGTGGTGGTGGAGGACAAGGAAGAGATGGAAGATGATAAAAATGAACAAAGAAAAATGCGATGGCGTGGCAATTGTGCAGAAGTCTGTCCTTTTGCTGTTTTAGAGATTAAAGATGGGAAAGCTGTAGTTAAGCATCCTGGAAAATGCAGGAAGTGCAGGGCATGTATGTCTGCTTGCCCAAATAATGCAATTGAAATCGAGGATTAGCATGGATGAAAAAGCCAAAAATAATAATATTAAAGTAATAGCTAATGATTGTTTTATTGTAGACTCTTTAAATAAATATCTTGGTGGCTGAAATGGTAATTTTTTCGTGTAAAAGAATATCTCAGGAAGAATTGACTAGGTGTGCATTCGATTTGAATAAAACTGGATATAATGTATTGATTTTTCTTTTGGAAAAGAATGAAAAATACACAGCATTCAAAATCTCTAAAGGCATGAAACTGGATAGAACAACAATTCAAAAAGCAATAAAAAACTTAGTTGATAAAGATTTAGTAAAAAGGACGCAAAGAAATATATCTGGGGGAGGATATACATTTTTGTATAAGATAAACGATAAAAACGAAATTAAAGATAAAATGAAAAAAGTAACTCATAAATGGTGTAAAGGAGTTGAAGAAGCTATTAACAAATTATAAATTTTTGAATTAATTCTATCAACGAAGGCAACAAAAGAAAAATTTTCGGGAGCAGAATGAAATGAAGCGAACCGTAGGCGCCCGAGCGATTGAAACTAACATCAGGATCTAGAGAAGTTTTTGCTTCTCCAAATCGCGATGTTATACGTAATTGCGAGTCCGCCGAAAATTTGTTTTTGCCGTAGTTTTATGATATAATACTTTCAAATTTAGAAAGGAATAGTGATTCTAAATCATTTATTAGCTCACAAGTCCGTAAACCATTTAAAGAATAGTGACTAATTCATTCACTATCAAAAATTGAGAAATTGATATGGATGGGTTAGAAGAAATCAGAAAAGGAAAAATAGAGGAAATAGAGAAAAAAATGAAAAACCGTCAAACTAAAATAAAAATTGAAGTAAATGACAGCAACTTTGAAGAGAAAGTAATAAGACAAAGCAAAGAAATGCCTGTTATTGTTGATTTTTGGGCTGAATGGTGTATGCCTTGCTTAATACTGGGGCCTATTTTAGAAAAGATTGCAGATGAATATGCAGGAAAACTCCTTTTGTCTAAGTTGGATGTTGACAAGAACCCAAAAACAACTCAAAGATATGGAATAATGAGCATCCCCGCAGTTAAAATTTTTAGAAATGGAAAAGTTGCTGATGAATTTATTGGAGCTTTGCCAGAATCCCAGGTAAGAAACTGCATTAATAAAAATTTAAATGATTAAAATGATAATAGAAAAAATTTCGATTTTGCCAGGACATAACAAGAAAGGAAAGAAGGAGAACCAGAAAAAAATAGACATACTCAAAGGGCAAAAAATCGGCATAGTCGGCCCTACTGGACCTGGTAAAAGCCAATTATTATATGATATTGAAAAACTTGCTTATGGAGAAACAAAAACAGGCAGAAAAGTTCAGATTAATGGCAAAAAAACAAGTAGTATGCTGAAAACAGACCCAGTTAAAAAAATAATCGGATACCTAACCCAGCACATCAATTTTATGACAGACACAACAGTATAGGATTTTTTAAAGACGTATATTGAAACGAGAGGAAAACATCAAACAAAAGAATAAACAGCAAGACATAAAAATGACTCGGAGATGAGAAAATGAATATATTATTCAGTGCATTTGTATTCTCTTTGTTAATTTATCTTTTCCTTACCCTAGGCTCAGGAGGGTGTGTTCTGTGGAGCCATGAAGAGATTATCTTTGGTGTTTTATTTTCAGCTTTTTCAGCTATCTTAATGAAAAAGTTATTCTCTATTGCAGGAAAGAAGCCACATCTTGCTATCTTAAATCCAAAGAGATGGTTACTGTTTTTTATTTATATTGTAGGGCCATTCTTTTGGAGTCTAACTAAGGCTAACTTTGATGTAGCTTATAGGGTTATTACAGGAAAAATCAAACCAGGAATTGTAAAAATACATCCTGGATTAAAGACAGATTTGGGCATCACATTATTAGCAAATTCCATTACCTTGACTCCTGGGACTCTCACTGTAGATGTTGATGAAAAAAACGATCTATATGTCCATTGGATTGATGTGAAACACGAAGAACCTGAGATTGAAGAGGTTTGCTCAGGTTTTCCAAAGTGGGTAAAGAGGATAGCAGAATGATTTTAACAGCTTTATTGGTACTGGCACTCGCATTGGTGATTTTAATGATAATATGTTTAGTTAGGGCAATATTGGGGCCGACTGTTCCGGATAGGGTAGTTGCATTAGATGCTATTAATACCTTGGCAATCGCAGAGCTGGTAACACTGGGAGTACTGCTCGAAGAAATTGTCTTTATAGACGTAGCAATTGTTTATACCATGTTAGCTTTTGTATCCACATTATACATTGCAAAATATTTGGAGGGAAGACTATGATTTGGGTAATCTATTGCTTTTTAGCAATTGGGATAATATTTCAAGCATTAGGGACAGTAGCTTTGCACAGGTTTCCGGATGTTTACACAAGGCTGCACGGTAGCACGTTATGCACTACCTTTGGCTCTATTTTCATTTATCTTGGAATTATTCTGTATGGAGTACGTCTTTATTTTCTAGAAAAAGCAGGCTATGCTTCATTAATTACTCATACTATCCTCATCTTGGTATTATTAATGATAACTAACCCTACTGGAGCTCACGCTATAGCAAGGGCTACTCATAGGAGTGGGATAATGCCTAAATATGCTGTCGTGGATAAGTTGAAGGAGAGAAGAAGATGATTTTCGGAATAATTCATGTAATGGTATTGATCTCAACAATTGGCTCTGCACTTATGGCCATGGGTTTCAAAGATTTGCTCTCATCAGTCATATCTCTTGGAATAATGAGTTTACTTTTATCTTTGGAATTTTATCTTTTGGAGGCCCCAGATGTAGCTATTGCTGAAGCGGCTATAGGAGCAGGTCTTACCACTGCAATTTACGTAATAGCTATAAAGAGGACAGACAGGTGGGAGCATGAAAAGGTTAATTAAAATAGCAACCCTATCAATATTATCTGCTTTTCTCCTAGTCACTATTTTTGATATGCACCTAGTTGGTAAACCCAGTATTACCAGCATGGATGATTATATTATTCAAAATGCACAGGTTCAAACTGGCAGTAACAACGTTGTAGCAGCTATACTGTTTGATTACAGGGGCCTGGATACTTTAGGAGAGGCAAGCGTGTTATTTGCTGCAGCTAGCGGGGTTTTCATATTATTTTCGACTATGAAAGGCAAGGGGGCTCAAGATGATTGAGAAAAATAAAAATAGGGGCATGTCCAGAATTGTGAAGACAATTTCCTTCATCATAGCTCTTCCTATAATTGTTTTTGGTTTGTATGTTATTCTGCACGGTCATTTAACTCCTGGGGGAGGTTTTCCTGGTGGAGCTATTATAGCAACTCTTGCGGCTCTATTCTTGGTTGCTTTTGGCAGGAGCGGGGTGAAAGAGTCACATAAAGAGTTTTTATCATTATTAGAAAGCCTGGCTTTGGTATCTTTCATCTTATTGGCATTTCTTGGCCTCGGATCGACATTTTTTCGTAATTTTTGGGCCAATACAGGAAACATATTTGGAAAATCCATTTCCTATGGAGCTAATAGTGGCTACCTTCCAACCGCAGGCACAATACCTTTAATGAATATGTTAGTAGGTATTGAAGTGCTCGCTGCTTTGTCCTTGATTGCACTAGTGATGTATACTGGTCAAGTGGGAGATGAAAATGATTAGTCAGTTCCCTCTTTTAGCAGCGCTCATATTAGTAATTATTGGATTCTTTGCTATAACACTAAAAAAGAATTTAATCAAAATAGTCATGGGTATAAGCATTATAGGAAGCGGCGTAAATCTTTTTTTAATAAGCCTTGGTTATAAAAGTGCAGGAGTAGCCCCTATATTTACAAATGCTCCTAAGCTGGAGATGGTATTACCAATACCACAGGCTTTAACTCTGACCAATATTGTAATAGATTTAGCTCTTGTTGCTTTTATGCTGTCTTTGGTGATCCTACTCTATAAGCATTATGGAAGCTTGGATATAAGAAACAGGAGGTTAAAAGGATGAATCTTCTCCTGCATGCTCCAATTTTAGCAATATCGATCCCTCTGTTAGGGGGATTAGCTACTCCCATCATAACCAAATTTGGAAAGAGGGTCAGAGATTCATGGATAATTTTAAGCTTATTATTTACAGAATTCTTGGTTTTAATTTTGACACACGACATACTTTCCAATGGAATTCGCACATATACGTTAGGAGCTAAATTCCCTACAGACACTATACCAATTGCCAATTTTATCCCAGTGCGCATTGTTTTAGAGTTAGATGCTTTTTCAGTATTTATGGCTATAACTTCTGTGACCATTGCTTTAATTGCTAGTATCTATTCTCTCAAGTTTATAAAAGAGGGAACTGCTAAAAGCAAGTATTACACACTTCTTCTTTTATTAACAGCAGCTATGGTTGGATTAGTCTTTACAGGAGATTTATTTAGCATGTTTGTTTTTCTTGAAATACTCTCAATTTCTTCTGGTGTGCTGGTAGCTTTTTACTCCCATAAAGGAGAAGCTCTAGAAGCTGCATTCAAATATATAGTGATTAGTGCTGTTGGAGCTTTAATGATATTATTGGCTATAGGCTTGCTTTATGGCCATTATAATCTGTTAAATATAGCTGCTTTAGCTAATGTTCTAAAATTTAGTTTTTCAGATAAAGTAGCATTAGTACTTCTAATAGCTGCTTTTGCTATGAAATGTGGTGCAGTGCCATTGCATATGTGGGTTCCTGATGCATATGGGGAAGCTCCTGCTCCTATTTCTGCTGTTTTAGTAGTTGCCAGCCAGGCCGGACTTTATGCACTGTTTCGAATCTCTTTTACACTCTTTAGTGCTTTACCCACAATAGAAATCGTTGCTTGGTCTGTTATTATTCTAGGGGTTCTATCCATGTTCATTGGAGTCATCATGGCTATCTCCCAAAAAAATATAAAGAGACTGATGGCTTACCATGCTATCTCCCAAACAGGTTATATGCTATTAGGAATTGGAGTCGGTTTGGCAGTAATTGGAAATATAAATGCTTTGAACTCATTTGGGATAACTGCTATGGAAGGAGGAATTTTTCATATAATAAATCATGCAATATATAAGGGACTGCTCTTTTTAACAGCAGGGGCAATCATTTATAGAGTAGGCACTAAAGATCTGAATAAGATGGGCGGGTTGGCCCATAAAATGCCTTTTACTACTATATTCTTTCTGATTGGAGCTTTGGCCATTACTGGATTGCCCCCTTTCAACGGTTTTGCTTCTAAGTTAATGATTTATGAATCTGTCTTTCGCTTTAGCCCCTTGCTTTCAATTATAGCCATGATGGTAAGTATCCTGACCTTGGCCTCATTTGTAAAGGTATTTTATTCAGCATTCATGGGGCCAAAGTTAAAAGAACACAATGAGATAAGGGAAGTACCAAAAACAATGCTAATAGCCATGTTGGTTTTAGCTCTGCTAACACTTTTAGTCGGATTATTCCCGGACATAGTCGTAGATAATATAATAAGTCCTGCTGCCCACGCTTTAGTCGACCAATCTAAATATATAGGGGGAGTTTTATGATGGGTTTATTACAAACTGGAACAGGTTTTTGGAATCCTTTAGTGTGGTCAGTCTCACTATTTATTATAGTTTTGTTAGTTTACTTTATACGTTTTTTTGGAGAAAAAAAATACAAGCCCGGAACAGAACAAACCATGCCTTTCTGTTCAGGCAGCCACCCTTCCGAATTACCCATTAGGGCCAATAGTATTTATTGGGGCTTTTTTAAAGCAATGGATAAACATTACAAAGCGCTGAACCGCATTCATACAGGATTACTCGATGATTATGTTTTTTGGTTCATCATAGTCATAGTTATTATGTTAACGGTTTTGAGTATTGGGGGGTTATAATGATAGCATTTTGGTTTAAAATTTTATTAATACCTATTGTTGTACTATTTGGTCTATTTATTGGATTGCTTTACAAAGGAATTGATAGAATATTAGCAGCAAGAATGCAATTGAGGGTAGGGCCACCTATAAGCCAACCTTACAGAGATTTTAAAAAATTGATGGTGAAAGATAACATAATTCCTAGAAACGCAGTAAAATGGCTTTTTAATTTGATGCCAGTAGCTGCTTTATCTACTACACTCATAATTTTACTTTATGTCCCATTAGGCGGAACAATGCCTCTTTTGGAGGGACAGGGAGATTTAATATTGGTATTATACCTTCTCATTTTTCCTGCTCTGGCTTTGATTTTAGGAGGCTTTTCCTCTAACTCTCCCTACGCAATAATAGGGGCACAAAGGGAGATGATTGTTTTAATGAGTTATGAGTTTCCATTATCTATCATTTCAATTTCAATTGCTTGGTTGCTTTCCTTTACCCAGCCAGGAGCAAATGTCTTTTCCTTTTTAGTAATAACTAACAACATTATTTGGGGTTTGGTGGGACCTATGGGTTTTATAGGATTGATTCTTTTATTCGTTGTTTTGTTATTTGTGATGCAAGGAGAGCTTGGAAGAGTCCCTTTCGATGTTGCTGTGGCTGATACAGAGATAGCTGGAGGAGTGTTAGCTGAATACTCTGGAAGAAACTTAGCTCTATTCTATCTTGCAAATACAACAAAGGTGGTAGTAATAGGTTCTCTTATAATTGCTTTGTTTTTACCTTGGAACATCTCTGATTTTTTTAGCGTAGCAGGTTTTTCGGCACACATATTCAATGCATTATTCTTTTTAATAAAATTATTTGTAGTGACATTTTTAGGATCAAGTTTAATTAGGGTAGCGGTAGCAAGGTTGAAGATCAATCAGGTGGTTTCAGCGTATTGGATTCATGCTATGTCAGTAGCTTTGCTTGGACTAATCCTGATATGGGTTGATGTAGCATTACAAACATTATAAAAATTTAAGGTGGAAGAATGATCAGAAAAAAAAGGATTTCAGTTGAACAACACAATGAATTAGAAAAAGCAAAAAAAATAAAAAAACTGGGAACAGTGATAAAAGCCATATGGGTTTTTAATTGGTTTAATTCATGCGGATTTACAGATCTGATTCCTGTTGTCGGATCAAGATGGGATATGGAAAGATTCGGCATGATTCTTACAAGTACACCTAAGCATGCTGATGTTCTGTTTATTGCCGGCTATCAAACAGTTAAATCCCTAAAAAGAGCCAAGCGAATATATGAGCAAATGCCTGAACCAAGGGTAGTAGTTGCTTTGGGGTCATGTACCATGACAGGAGGGATGTATTGGGATTCTTATAACACTATAAAAAGACTAGAGGATTATATACCTGTTAATTTGTATATTCCAGGATGTCCTCCCAGACCAGAAGCAATATTTGAAGCTGTTCATAAAATGATGGTACACGTCCAAGAAAGTATCAAGAAATTAAAGGTTGGCAAACATGGATAAGGATCTGGAATATAACAAAGAAATTAACATAATAAAAAAGATAAACTCGCTCTTTAAGATAGATAGTGATATACAAAGAAAGAGAAGAGTTTGGATAACAGTAAACAAAAAGGATATAATAGATATATCTAAATTCATCAAAGATATGGGATTCAAACACCTTTCTGCCATATCTGCCACAGATTTAATAGGGGTGGGAAAGTATGAACTCACTTACCATCTTTGGTCATATTCAGATAATATCCTTCTAACTGTAAAAACAAGAATTAACAGAAATAAACCAACTGTTAGTTCTGTTATAGGAGTATGGAAAGAGAATGCACAGATACATGAGAGGGAATTACATGAGCTTTTTGGTATCAAATTCAGAGGCAACCCCGATTTAACACCTCTTTTCTTAGAAGATTGGAACAATACACCTCCTTTTAGAAAAGATTTTGACTGGAGGGATTATGTAAAAAAGGAATTTTATAGCAAAGAAAATAAAAGGGAAGAACCCTATTGGAAAGGTCTTCCCCCAGAATTATACAAAAAGAGGGTGCCAGTTCCTAAGTTGGGAGTAAAAGAGAGGATTAACAACTTCAGGGAGGTTTCTAAAACATACAGTGAGAAAGAAGTAAAGATAGAAGCCTCAAGATGTCTTCAGTGCAAAGACCCTGCACCATGTGTTGAAGCGTGCCCAGCTGGTGTTGACGTAAAGAAATATGTTAAAGAAGCTAGTGATGGAAACTATTGGGAAGCTATGAAAACCATCTTAGAAAAGGTGCCTTGTCCTGCTACTCTTGGTAGAGTTTGCCCTCACCCATGTGAAGAAGCATGCACTAGGTCTGATTTGGAAGAGCCAATTGTAATCAGGGATATTAAACGCTTTATAGCAGATCAGTTTATGGATAAAAACTGGTATCCGGAAATAGAAAAGGAAAGGAAAGGAAAAATTGCAATAATAGGTTCAGGTCCGGCTGGGCTAACAGCTGCTAGGCAGTTAGCCTTTGATGGTTATAAAGTAAAAGTTTTTGAGTCTAAGTCTTGCTATGAAAAAACGCCATACCAAATATACGGAGGGATGAGGGTACAAGCAATACCCAATTATAGGTTGCCCCCCAAAATATCTCTAAAAGAAACTGAAGAAATCAAGAAATTGGGGGTGGAGTTTACGCAGGCTACATTAGGCAAAGACTTCACAATTAAATCATTATTTGAAGAAGGCTATGTAGGAATATTGTTGGCTATTGGGGCTAGCAAAAGCTCTGTTTTAAATATTAGCGGAAGGAACTTGGGAGGCGTATTCTCTGCCATACAGCTGCTCTCAGATATTAAGAAGGGCATAAACATTTCAAACTTCAAGGGAAAACATGCAACTGTGGTTGGTGGTGGAAATGTGGCAATAGATATTGCACGTTCTCTCAGAAGGCTGGGAGCTAATGTAATGATTATCTATAGAAGAAGTTTAGAGCAGATGCCTGCTGATAAAGAAGAGATTGGAGAGGCAACGGAAGAGGGAATAAAATTGAAAATCTTGACAAATCCAAAAAGAATCTTAGGAGAGAAAAAAGTGGAAGCGGTGGAGTGTGTTAGGATGGAGTTAGGGCCAGTAGATAAATCAGGAAGGCGTAGACCTATAACTATTGAAGGTTCTGAATTCAAGATAAAAACTGATTTTTTTATTGGGGCTATTGGTCAGTTGACAGACAGAGAATTACTTAATTCAATGAATATAAATCTAGACAATAAGAGCCTTATTAAGGTTGATAGCAAGATGATGACAAACTTGAAGGGGGTTTTTGCTGCAGGAGACGCGGTTAGTGGACCATTAACAATTATTGAAGCAATAGCTAGTGGACTAAAAGCAGCAGAGCTTATTAAAGAATACTGCAAAAAGAAGAGGAGTTAAACTTGGGTGTAGCAAAATGATTTCAAATAATGATACAAGTGGACATGAGTTAGAATACGAGATACCATTTGGTCCGGCACACCCAGGACCAGGAAATTTCTCTATAAAGTTAAGATTGGATGGAGAAAGGATAATATCTGCTAAGTCAGATCCAGGGTACCTGCATAGAGGATTTGAAAAGTTGATGGAATACAGAATGCCAATGCAGAATGCAGTGTTGTCAGACAGGCTTTGTGTTCTTGAACCTCTTAGCTGGAATTTGGTTCATGCAGAAGCTGTTGATGAGTTAATGGGCATCAATGTACCAGAAAGAGCAAGGTATATCAGAGTAACAATGGCAGAATTGTCCAGGATACAATCCCATATCATCTGGTACGGAGTGATGTCAAAAGCCATTGGTTTTGAGACTGGGTTTATGTTGGCTTTTGGTTATAGAGATTATATATTAGACCTGTTTGAGCAGATAACTGGTGGGAGGGTATATCCTACTGGTTATATATGCCCAGGGGGCGTAAGGAGAGATTTAACACAAGGCATAGCAACAAAGATAAGAACAACATTGAGAAAGATGAATAAAATGCTATCCACATTCGAAAAATTTGATAACATTTCGATCTCAGCAAGAACTAAAGGGATTGGTGTTTTGCCATTAAAAGAGGCTATTAGGCTTGGTGCAACAGGACCGGTATTAAGGGCGAGCGGATTAAAAACAGATGTAAGAAAAGATGATCCTTATGAGGCATATCCTGAATTTGATTTTGATATTCCTGTCAGAAAAGAGGGAGATTCCTGTGCAAGGTTATCAATCCTGAAAGAAGAGATTGAAGAATCAATGAAAATAATAAAACAGGCTTTGGATAATATGCCTGAAGGTAACTTCAGGGTGCCTTCCCCAAATCCTAAAATAAGGGTTACTCTTCCTAAGGGAGAGGTATATGTAAGGAATGAATGCGCAAGAGGAGAAGGGAGCATGTACATGGTAAGTGTTGGTGGTGAAAAACCCTATAGATGCAAGATCAGGGGACCTTCATTTTTGCACATGATACCAGTGCTTGAATATTTATTAAAAGATTCTCAAATTGCAGACATACCTGCTATATATTGGAGTTTAAACGTTTGCCCAGCGGATCTAGATAGGTAATGAAAATGAAAGCAAGAATATTAGAAACGGTAATAGAGTTGGTAAAGAATTTATTTTCTAAACCTATGACAGTCAGATTCCCCCACGAATCAATTCCGATAGCTGAGGGATATAGAGGTGAGCACGAGTATGATATAGAAAAATGCAGGAGCTGTGGTTTATGCGCTAATATATGTCCTAATAAGGCCATAATGATGGTGAAAGCACCTAAAGAATACAGAAAAAAGTACCCGAAATTGTATCCTCAGATAGATTTGGGAAAGTGTTGTTTTTGTGGGCTTTGTCAGGATAGATGTCCTACTGGAGCCATCAAACTAACCAAGAATATATTCCTTTCAACATTTGATTCAAAAGAGGTTATAAAAAATCCTGTACCAACAAAATAAAGAAATGAGAATAAAACTGAGATAATGGGAGTGTATAACTAAAATGAACAAAGAAAAATGCGATGGCGTGGCAATTGTGCAGAAGTCTGTCCTTTTGCTGTTTTAGAGATTAAAGATGGGAAAGCTGTAGTTAAGCATCCTGGAAAATGCAGGAAGTGCAGGGCATGTATGTCTGCTTGCCCAAATAATGCAATAAGTTTGGAGGGGGATAAATGAAAGATAAAATATATGATTTAATTATAATCGGGGCAGGCCCGGCCGGAATGAGCGCAGCGGTATATGCTGCACGTTATAAATTGAATACCCTGATTTTTGGAGAGGTCATAGGTGGCATGGCCAGTGAAGCCTATGAAATATGCAACTTTCTTAGTTATAGTAAGATCAGTGGCTTTGAGCTTGCCCACAAGATGCAGCAACATGTAGCAGATTTGGGGCTTGAGATCAAGACCGAAAAGGTAACAAAGATAAACAAGGATAAAATCTTCGCCATCAAAACAGGTGATAATTCCTATTTTTCTAAAAAAATAATTCTTGCAACGGGTACGGAAAAAACAAAATTGAATCTGGATAATGAGGAAAAATTTTTAGGCAGAGGCATCAGTTATTGTGCAACCTGCGATGCGGCCTTCTTTAAAGATAAGATTGTGGGAGTGGTAGGTGGAAGCAATGCTGCTTTAACTGCTGCATTGCTTCTCTCAGAATTTGCGAGCAAGGTTTACATAATTTATCGTAGAGACAGCTTCTTTAGGGCAGAGCCAGCATGGATAGAAAGGGTAAACAAGAACAAAAAAATAAATCCGGTTTTTAATGCAAATGTTGTTGAACTGATTGGCAAGGAAAGGCTTGAGGCGGTGAAACTGGACAATAAAAAAAAGTTAAGACTGGATGGTTTGTTTATAGAGATTGGCTCTTCTCCAAACACGAAATTGCCAGAAGAATTAGGAATAGAATTAGAAAATGGATATATAAAAACAGATAATGAGCAGAGAACAAATGTTAAAGGGATTTTCGCTGCAGGGGACGTAACAGTCACGTCTCTGGAGCAGATAATTATTGCTGCTGCACAGGGGGCTGTGGCCGCTTATTCTGCATATAAAGAAGCGAGATAGTGAGATATAGTAAGATATATTCATAAGGTAATTAATAGTGGAATCCAATTTATAATAAGAGGGAAATATATGGCTGTCCTGATAACAGTGTTCGTGTTTTCTTTCATAACATATCTAGCTTTGACTGCAGGGACTGCGGGTTCGGCTGGGTTTCTCTTGTGGAGTTTGGAAGAAATTATTTTCGGGATTCTCTTTTCTGTATTGGCCGCACTGCTGGCAAAAAAAATATCCCGCGTACTTGGGGTGAAGCCTAGACTTGGTTGGTTGAATCCTGTAAGATGGTTCATGTTTCTTGCCTATGCGATTGGACCGTTCTTTTTCAACATGGCCAAAGCCAACCTGGATGTCGCATGCAGGGTAATCACTGGTAAAATCAGACCCGGAATTGTGCGCATTTCCCCTGGGCTAAAAACGGATTTTGGCATAACGATGCTGGCAAATTCCATCACCCTCACGCCAGGGACACTGTCAGTAGATGTGGATAGCGAAAAAAATTTGTATGTGCACTGCATTTATGTCCGGCACAAAAAGCCAAAGACAGAAGAAGTCTGCTCATCATTTCCTAGATGGGTGAGGAGGATAGCAGAATGATAGTGCTGGCAGCTGTAATCGCAATACTGGTAATAATTGCTTTGATCAGGGCTGCTCTAGGTCCCACCATTCCAGACAGGGTGATAGCAGTGGATACGATCAATACCCTGGTGGTTGCCATCCTTGTGGTACTGGGGGTTGCCTTTGAGCATGTTATCTATATAGATGTGGCAATCGTATATGCCATGCTATCCTTTGTATCAACCTTGTATATAGCCAAATATCTGGAGGAAAACAAATGATCTGGATAATCTATCTTTTTCTTGGAATAGGGACAGCATGGCAGATACTAGGCACGCTGGCTTTGCACAGGTTTCCGGATGTTTACACAAGGCTGCATGGTACCACGTTATGCACAACCTTTGGCTCTATCTTTCTTTATCTGGGTATTGTTCTGTATGGAATAAATGAAGGCTGGCTTTCTCTTTCTATTCATACTTTCATTGTCATGTTAATGATACTGATAACAAATCCTACGGGAGCTCACGCCATAGCAAGAGCCGCACACAGAAGCGGGGTTATGCCTAAAAAAGCAGTGGTTGATAAACTGCAGGAGGCCGGCCATGATATTTGAAATAGTCCAGTTGCTAATATTAATTGGAATAGTCTGTTCTGCGGGAATAGCTTTGTTAAAGAAAGACCTTATGTTATCTGTCATTTTCATGGCCGCCATGTGCCTGCTCCTGTCCGTGGAATTTTACCTTTTACAGGCTCCAGATGTAGCTATTGCAGAAGCGGCGATAGGAGCTGGCTTGACTACTGCTGTCTATGTGATAGCTATCAATAAAACGAACAGGTGGGAGGATGAAAGAAAAGACTAAGGCGGGAACCCTGCTTGTACTGTTCGCATTCCTCTTTGTCGCAGTTCTGTCTCTGCATCCTTTTGGCAGGCCCACTGATACGAGGATGGATGATTATCTCATTCAGAATGGTCAGCTTGAAACGGGATGCAACAATATCGTGACATCGGTTCTGTTTGATTACAGGGCCCTTGATACTTTGGGGGAAACAACTGTTTTGTTCGCTGCAACTTGCGGAATTTTTGCAGCATTTCTTGGGAGGAAGAGATGAAGAGAAAAATTCATGACACCGGGCTGTCACCCATTGTGAAAATGGCTGTTTGCATTCTCGCAGTCCCGGTAGCTACCTTCGGATTTTATGTCGCTTTGCATGGCCATCTAACTCCTGGAGGAGGATTTGCCGGCGGAGCTGTTATAGCTACGATTACCGCGATGTTCCTTGTGGCATTTGGAAGAGACGTGATAAAAAGCCAACATTCAAAGTCATTTTCTTCGCTGAGGACCATAAAAAGTATCGGAATAACGACCTTTGGGATATTGATTTTCATCAGCCTTTCGGCAACATTTTTGCACCAGTATCTGACCAGTTCAGGATGGTTTTTCAGGGTGACCGTTCCTTTCGGTCCGAATCCCGGCTACCTTGGAACTGGAGGGATTATCCCACTCATGAATCTGGCAGTTGGCTTGGAGGTTGTTGTAGGTTTGTCTCTGGCTGTCATATTGCTCCTTGTGAGCAGCAAGGAAGGACACACCGAAGCCCCGGTAGAGAAAATGGGGAGGAGGGAAGAATGATCAGCACCCCCTTTATGGCAGTGGTTGTGTTGGTGTTGTTCGGTCTCTCTGCCATGGTCTTCAAAAGAAATTTGATCAAGATAGTGATGGCCGTGCATGTTATGGGTTCTGGTGTAAATCTATTTTTAATATCCCTGGGATACAGAGCTGGTTCAACAGCACCTATTTTTACAAATGCTCCTAAGTTGGAAATGGCCCTGCCAGTTCCTCAAGCCCTGACCCTGACCAGCATCGTGATAAATATAGCTGTGGTGGCCCTGATGTTGACATTTGCTGCTCTTATTTATGAGCACTATGGAACATTGGATGCGAGAAAGAGGAGGTTGCTTGAATGATCTTATTGGAGCATGCACCTGCATTGGCAATAGCTGTTCCTTTGCTGGCAGCATTAGCCACTCCTTTGGTCAGCAAGGCAGGCAAGAGGATTAGAAATTTGTGGGTTATCCTCAGCCTGGCGTTTGCTGAATTTGTTGTCATCATGCTGGGCAGGGACGTCCTGGCAGGCAACGTTCATGTTTACAGCGTGGGGGCTAGTGTACCGAGTCTGACTTCCACGGGCGGGTTCCCCATAAGAATCATACTGGTGGCCGATGCGATGTCCGCTTTGGTTTCCCTTGCGGCTATGTCCATAGCATTGCTTGCCGCGATTTACTCTTGGCGTTTCATGGAAGAGCATCACAGCCTGGGTCTGGATAAATTTTACACCTTGCTCCTGCTGCTTGCGGCGGGGATGATGGGTTTGAGCCTAACCGGAGACTTCTTCACCTTGTTTGTTTTCATAGAGGTGGTATCCATCTCGAGCGCGGGTTTGATAGCCTTTTTCAGCTCAGGCGAGTCCTTTGAAGCCGCATTCAAGTATATGGTGATTTCCGCGACAGGGTCATTATTACTGCTTTTCGGCATTGGCCTGTTGTACGGAAAATACGGCATGTTGAACATGGCAGCCATTGCAAATGAAGTATCGATGCAGCATTCCTTTTTGGACATAGCTGCTCTGTCCTTGATGGTGTCCGCTCTGCTGTTAAAAAGCGGTTCCGTTCCCGTTCATATGTGGAAACCGGACGCTTATCAGGAAGCCCCTGCCCAAGTGGTGATAATGATGTTGACCATCACCCTCCTATCTCTCTATGTCATGTTTCGGATATGCTTCTCGGTTTTTAGCCTCGTGCTGCCTGTCACAATGGGCTGGCTGATAGTCATCTTAGGTGCCATGTCCGTATTTGTGGGAGTGACGATGGCCATGCCCCAGCGGAATCTCAAAAGGCTGATAGGTTATGCCGCGGTGGCAGAGATAGGTTATGTGATGCTCGGGGCCGGAACCGGTTTGATTGCCATGCCGAACGTCAGCGGTTTTGCCATGCAAGCCCTGTCAGGCGGAATATTCCACATGATAAACGATGTCTTGGATCTGAGCCTGATGTTACTTGCAGCAGGGACGGTGTTTTACATCACGAGGCAACAAGATATCAATGAAGTTGGCGGGCTGGCGCACAAATCAGGCTATCTGGCGGTGCTCTTCATGATTTCGATGCTGGCAATAGCCGGCATGCCCCCCATGGGAGGATTTGCAAGCAAATTGATGATCTACGAATCCGTGTACTATTTCAATCCTTTGTTGTCCATTATCGGAATTCTGGGCTCCATCATGTTACTGGCCATATTCGTGAAAATCTTCGCATCCGTATTTCTGGGGGTTCCTTACAAGGGCAGTGTCAGGCAAGTCCCGAAAAGCATGATGTTTGCCATGTGCGTCTTGGCTTTCTTTATACTGTTCTTTGGGATTTTTCCCAATCTGGCGCTCGATTTGCTCATCACACCGGCGGCCGAGGCTTTGATCAATCCTCAAGCGTACATCGGAGGGGTAGTATGACAGGGTTTGTATTGACAACGGCGGCTGGCCACTGGGATCCTCTTCTGTGGCTGGCGGCATTTATAATCATACTGGCAATCGTGTATATCATAAGGTCCCGGGGGTACAAAAAATACAAGCGCGGAACGGAGCAAACCCTGCCGTTCTTTTCTGGGAATCTGCCCCCCGTTGCTAATATCAGGTCCAGCAATATGTACTGGGGATTTTTTGAGGCCATGGGCAGGTATTACAAATGGTTGAGAAGGGCCCACACCGGTGTGGTGAACGATTATGTTTACTCATTTGTCATGTTGCTTGTCGTCATTTTGGCGGCGATGACGCTTGGAGGGCTGCTATGACCATGAATCTGAAAGACCTTAGCAGATCTCTGTGGGTGTTCCACCTCAATACGGGATCGTGCAACGGATGTGACATAGAAATAGTTGCGGCGCTCACACCGAGGTACGACGTCGAGAGGTTCGGCATGAAGCTAGTCGGTACCCCCAGGCATGCCGACATCCTGCTGGTAACCGGGCCTGTGTCAAGGGACATGGAAAAGAAGGTGAAAAGGATTTACGAGCAGGTCCCGGACCCGAAAGTTGTGTTAGTGGTGGGGAATTGCGGAAACACAGGCGGCGTGTTCTATGAATCTTACAACTTGGTAGGGCCTGTTGACAGGATAATCCCTGTGGATGTCTACGTCCCAGGATGTCCGCCCAGGCCTGAGGCCATAATAGACGGCGTTGTGAGGGCCTGGAAGCGCCTTGAAGAACTCGGAGGCAAGAAATGAAGGCGGCAATTGTCTTGAATTCGTTCAAAAGGAAGTTCGGCAGGAAAATAAAAAAGGCGAGGATAGAAAAAATAGAGCACAAATTGAAAAATGGGAACATAATATCCAGGGTTTGGTTTAATGTTGAGAGGAACTCGTTCAAGGACGCAGTGAAGCATCTGTGCAAAATCTATCCCAACCCCCATTTTTCAGTTGCCTCGGGATATGACACTGGAGACCACATAGAGCTGATTTACCATTTCTCGGTCAATTATGACAGCAAACTGGCGGAAATTTGCATCAGCATGCATGTTGAATTGCCTAAGAAGAATCCAGTCCTGCCGACCATCACGGATCTCATCCCCGGGGCGCTGATTTCCGAGAGGGAGTTGCAGGAAATGCTTGGGGTCATGATAAAAGGCATTCCAGATTCAAGGAGGATATTCCTGCCATCTGATTTTCCAAAGGGCGTGTATCCGTGGAGAAGGGACGAGACAGGGCCGGAAAAACTCATCAGGAACCTGAACAAGGGGGGCAGTTTATGAGCAAGGTAAAGCCAGGAACAGGTCGCAAGGCATGCAGTAGCGATTCCTTTACGCTGTCGATAGGACCTGTCCATCCCGCCCTTAAAGAGCCTGTGAGGTTCAACTGCGAGATTTTGGGCGAAAAGGTCACGAGAGTGGATTTCGAATTGAGCCAGGTGCATAGGGGAATCGAATGGATTGGTACGAGAAGGAATCCCGTTCAGATATTGTATCTGGCTGAAAGGATATGCGGTATTTGCAACATTTCTCATTCCCTGGCGTTCTGCAGAGCCGTGGAGAGCGTAGCTGGTATCGAGGTGCCAGCGAGGGCTCAGTATATCAGGACAATAATTGCGGAGCTGGAGAGGATACACTCCCATATACTGTGGGCGGGGATTGCCGCCCATGAGATAGGCTTTGACTCCGTGTTACACTACACATGGAGGGTGAGGGAGCGTGTACTGGACATAATCGAGTATTTGACCGGGAACAGGATAACAAAGGCGATGCTGATGATAGGCGGTGTAAGAAGGGACATTGCCGAAAAGCAGTATCCGCGCATCAGGGAAGCCATGAATTACTACAACCGATATTTTGACAAGCTCAAGAAGATTTTCCTGGCGGATCCCATCATAAAAGCCAGGACAAGGGACACCGGCATTTTAAGCAAAGCTGATGGCCTTGGGCTGTGCGTGGTTGGCCCAACTGCCAGGGCGTCTGGAATCAAAAAGGACGTCCGGCAGGACGAGCCTTATGCGGCCTATCCTGACCTGGACGTGCGTGCAATAACCCCTGACGAGATAACGGGAGAAATCAGAGGCGATGTTTACGACAGGATCGCTGTCAGGCTGCTGGAGGTCAGGCAGTCCGCTAAAATGATAGAAAAGTGCCTGCGTCAGATGCCTGCCGGGAAGATAGCCTATGAGGAAAAGGTCCCCAAATTGCTGGCAGATCTTAGGGGGGCGGAAGGGGAAGGCATCGGCCGCCATGAGGCGCCGAGGGGCGAGGTTTTCCACTACGTCAAGATGGTTGGTGAAGCGTCGCCCTTTTCGTGGAAGGTCAGGGCGCCAACCTACAACAACCTGTTGTCCTGGATCCCCATGCTGCTCGGGGAGCAGATTGCCGACATACCGATTGTTGCCGCATCGACCGACCCATGCATGTCGTGCACGAACAGGGCCGTGATTACGGATTCCGGTGAGAGAAAGGTTCTCGGCCAAGACATGCTCCATAAATTATCCGTGAGAAAAACATCCGAATTGAGGAGGAGGCTGGGAAAATGATTGACACGCTCCTGTACCAAATCCTGCTGGTCCCCGTCGTCGCAGCGGCCGGTATAGTCCTGGGGCTGTTATACAAGGGCATCGACAGGGTGCTGGCTGCAAGGATGCAGGCAAGGGTTGGCCCCCCGGTCACCCAGCCGTTCAGGGACGTTAAAAAACTCTTGATAAAGGAAAACATAGTTCCTGAAAATGCGGTGAAATGGCTCTTTAGTCTGATGCCCGTCATCGCTTTATCCGCATCGATCGTGATTCTGCTCTACTTGCCCCTGGGGGGAATGGGACCACTTCTGCATGGCCATGGCGACCTCATTCTGGTTCTTTACATGCTAATCTTCCCATCACTTGCGCTTGTGCTCGGCGGATTCGCAAGCGGCTCGCCCTATGCCACGGTTGGTGCCCAGAGAGAGATGGTTACGATGCTGAGCTACGAATTCCCCCTTGCAATTACCGCCGTTAGCATAGCATGGCTGTTGTCGATTGCGAATCCCGGTTTGGCTGTCTTTTCGTTAGGCATAATATCAGGCAATCCGGTCTGGAGCTTGGTGGGCCCTGCCGGATTTGCGGGGCTGGCATTGCTGTTCGTGACTCTGCTGCTCGTGATGCCGGGAGAGCTGGGATCAGTACCTTTCGATGTCGCCGAGGCCGAAACAGAAATCGCAGCCGGCGTGCTGGTGGAGTATTCCGGCAGAAACCTGGCGCTCTTCTATCTCGCGGACGCTGTCAAGACCATAGTATTGGGGGCCATAGTCATAGCTTTGTTTTTGCCCTGGGGCATTTCCGGCCCGCTGGGCCTGCCAGGGATGATGGGAACGCTAGCGGATGGGCTGTTCTTTTTGGTCAAGCTGTTCGGGGTCATTTTTGCAGGCTCGATTTTCATCAGGGTCGCGGTGGCGAGGCTGAGAATCACCCAGGTGGTCAAGGCATACTGGGGTTACGCAACTTTGATAGCTCTTATCGGCCTGCTGTTGATTTCAATTGATATAGTTTTATGGTGATGATGGAGGACGGTGAAATGTTTCCAATGGCGAAAGAGGTGCTCAGGCAGTTGTTCAAAAGACCGTTTACGAATTTGTTCCCGGCTAAACATATACCAAGGTCTGTCACAGGTTTTCTAAAGGATGTGGAAAAAGAAAAAAGGAAAATAAACCCACCGGTGCCCACGCCTCCTGGTTTCAGGGGCAAGATAAAGTACCATAAAGACAAATGCATAGGATGCGGGTTGTGCGTGTCTGTCTGCCCTGCCAATGCCGTTGTATTTCAGGAAAGGGAGAAAAAGATCAAATACCATCTTTTCAGGTGCACATTCTGCGGGCAGTGCGTGGACGTTTGCCCTGTCAAGGCCCTCGAATTCACGGACGAATTCCTGCTGGCGGATTACAAAAAGGATTAATCATCAGGTTGGCGGTTTCACTTAAAAATCGCCGTTATGTTCTCAATGGGTGATGCCGAAATGAGTAATCCCGAAGAGTTCAGCATCCAGGTTATTGGGGTAATAGCCCTGTGCATCTCCAGTTTATCACCGCTGTTTTTGTTTCAATCTTAACAACACACGCAGGATTACAACCCTCCATTTCGATGTCGAGGTCAATCCACCATGTGCCTGTATCCCCATTGCACACATAAGTATCTTTGAGCGTTGCGTTTTCAATACAATCACTGGCCAAAGCGATTTGTTTGGCCTCGCTTAAACTCATAGCATTGCCAGAGTCCGCTTTAATGCAGTATTCTTCTGAGTATAGACAACAGACATGGGGAGAAATGAACCCTTCCACTTCACCGATGTTTGTTTCATTATCGGCACAATCAAATCCGCCAACGATGTTCAATACTCTCCCACCCTTAGCTTCACATTCATCTGGAGTCAAAGTCGCATTGGGGCAATCTTCTTCCCATGTCCTCAAACATCTCTGCTTTGATTCGCACCAGGTGTACCCAGCCATCAGCATGCATCCGTGTTCGCCCGTTTCTCCTCCGATCGGGGTCTCATTCTTGCAGTAACAATTACACTGCCCAGGATTCCCGCAATGAATTGATCGTGGAATTAAGCAACCCGCCTTTTCCACATCATCGTCACATATCTCCGTTTCCCACATGCAATGCCCGACATCATACCCTTCTTCGATACATTTGGAATTGCAACCACCACCATCATAATTTTCACATTCTTCCACCCAGGTCCTCAGACATTTCTGCCTGGCTTCGCACCAGGTATATCCTGCCATCAGCATGCATCCATGTTCATCCGTTTCCCCGCCTATTGGTTGCTCTTGCTGTAAACAGCCTGAGATAAAGACGACCGAAATCAGGGCAAAAATTGAAATTGGCACGAAAAGTTTTGAGTGCATATCCAATCTATAGGCCATTTTATATAAAAGGCCTTTTGATTTTATTCGGTTTGGACCTAAGGCTTGGAGGACGTGATGTCATACAAGGTATTCATTCAAGCATTTCGATTGCTTCCCAGTCCTGTCTTTTAAGGATTCTCACAAGCCTTTTTTTACCCATCCCAACCGCTGGTGAAATCTTCTCACCCAGCTGAATCTTACCTGGCTGTATCCCGATGAACATTATCTTGCCTGCGTATCTCTCAAGGTAAGAGACCAGATGCATCAGGGGCATGCCATGGGTCCCGAAACCGGCAGAGTTGAGCTTGTCCTTTTGAACGAGCCTGAATTCACCGGGCCTGATGCCCAGCTCGGCGGCATCCACCATGACCAGGATCTCCGGCTTCTCCCTCTTCACCACGGCCGTGAAGTTCTCCGGAACCGTCTCGCAGGCCAGTGAAAGCCAGCCCCTGTGCTTGAATTGTCTGGCTATCACGTTGCCTATACCGTCATCCCCTTTCAGCTCATTGCCTATGCCTAACAGGACGTATCTCATGCTTTAGAGTTGTTCTGTTGTTTTTAATTTGTGCCAGAATGTTCCAGAAAAAAAGTCGGGTTTCCCTTTCCATTTGAGGCTGGATGATAAATTTAAAGGCAGGAACGGATATAACAGATAAGGAGGATTTTCATATGGTTTGTTACATCGTGCCTTTGGCGGCAACCATAATAGGAACGTTAACTAGGAAATCGCTAGGCAAGCATGGCGCCCACGGTTTCTGGCTGAACATCATGTTACTGGGCGGTGCGTTGTTCGGAGTGATAGATCATTTCTGGAACGGCGAGCTTTTCCTGATCTCCGCCAACTGGATGCTGGACCTGGCACTCGGGGGAAGCATAACCGCGGGCATATTCGTGAGCTGGGGTGTCATCGTTAGCAAGGACCGCTTGCTTGAGCCGCTCAGATTCATCAATCGCCGGATAGGGATATACAGCTAAGTGGCCGTGCCGGGCTTTCTCTGTCTAAAAGATGAGTTCTTATCGCGATATTTAGCTGAACCTTACTCCTCTGAGCAGGCACTCGTTTCCCTTTTCTATCTCAACGTCCTGCGAGCCGCATTTTGGGCATTTCATTTCATATATCCCGTGATGCGCAAGCTCGGCAGTGGTTTTAACAGAGCCTGCAGGGCCTTTGAATCCGCATTTGCATTTGATATCCGGCTTGATTACCCTGATGCTGGTCTTGACTTTCAGGTTCTCCCCGATTTCCTTCTTGAGAATCTCCTTTATCCAGAACTTGACCTGCCCCGGGTCGTGGAACCTCAGCTGCCCAACCTCCAGGTCGATTTCTATCTCTTTTACCGGCTTTCCCTTGAGCTTTTTGGTTACAGCCTCAGCGACCGCCTGCGCCACAGAAACGTCATGCATGAAACCACCCCTTACCTTGATTTTATTTTGAGGTATAAAAAAACCAGTTTATTCAGTCAAAGAAGCGGGACAGGACATGCTAAGGTGCAATAGAATTCCGTTTTAACTATCTCAATGCACCGTTCCCGATATCCTTGCCATAGATACGAGGTCTGCCCCCCTGAATAAATTGCACTGGCAGGGTTCTGTTTCTATACTCTACTTCTATACTATCGTCACCGGGGAAATCAATACTCACGATTTACGTTCCCCTGCGACTAGGCTTTCGGGTCCTCCCACCCCAAGCAAATTTCATAAATTATGTTATTGGACATCCTTAAAAAAGGAACAAATTTAATACCAGCGAACCAACCAATTATATTGTGGTTCGATAGCAAGGGGAAGGTGACGATTGCGAACATAATCACCTCCACATACCAGAACGTCCGGAACATTGAATTCGACATGCAAAAACTGGTACCATCCATAATAAAGCAGCCCGATAACAAAGTCAGGCGCATGCTGGAGATGTTGATCAGGGCCTACGATCCCTGCTTCTCCTGCTCGACGCACTTCCTTGATTTAAAGCTCAGCAGATGAAATTGCGGGGCTCTTAAAGGATTTTGCAAAGTTCTCACAACAATTTGGCAAGATTCTTGATGTTTTTGTTTGCTACATGCGTGTAGATTTGGGTTGTCCTCAAATCCTTGTGGCCTAATAGATCCTGAATGTATCTTATATCCGCTCCTGCTTCAAGCAAGTGTGTAGCAAAGCTATGCCTTATGGTATGAGGAGTCACATTTTTCCTAGTCACTGCTTTCCCGGCCGATTTCTTGACTATTTGCTGTATTGCCCTTTTGCTGTATTTTCCACCTCGTCGGGATAGGAAAATCAAACCCCTCCCATTGATATCAAATATTTTCAGAGCGTCTTTCAATTTCGGATGCAGGAACACAATCCTTTCTTTCCCGCCCTTGGCGGTTTTTACGTGTATGATATCCCTGCTAAAATCCAAGCCATTCCATTTCAGGTTTCTGACTTCATCCAGTCTCAGTCCAGCATAGTAAAGGAACATCAAAACGAGCTTGTGCTTGAGATTATCCGTTATGCCAATCATTCTAACCGTTTCTTCTTTGTTTAACACGACCGGCAGCTTTAAACTGCTTTTTGCCAGGGGCAACTTTTCGTTAAATTTTTCATCAAGAACATTATCATGGAAGAATTTTAATGCAAAGTAAATCGTCCTGACCGTTGACCTGCTCTTTTCCGAATTTGCAAGCAAAAATTCCCTTGGACCTTTGCCCGATTTTAGGAAATTCTTAATAACCGAGGTGTAAGCCTTCCCTGTCTGATAAGAATATTTTCTCAGCTTTATTTCCTCGATTATATTTCCTATCAACCTGTACCGCTCCTGAGAACCAAGCTTCTTCATCTCTAAATTCATAAAAGAACGTAAATTATCTAACTTAAAAAATGCGCTTAAAATCCCAAATGTGGGACTAAAACGAACAAAATCTTCGCATAATTGTTGTTAAATTCAATCCGCCTTCGGGGTCACACAGGTATTGGTGATTAAGCGGCAAGCTCATCAACTGCACGGGCCATAACATAACTTAGATTTTCATCAAATTCTACACGCTTGCCTTCACTTTTTAATCCTACAACTTGCTGTTCAACCCATGTCTCGGCTGTTTGCCTGGTGGTGAGTCCAGAGAAGTCAACGATTTCTAGAACATCTCCTTGGTAATTAACTTCTGTCCCTTCTCTGCCAATCATCACTCTATACACTTCTCTGCCCTGTGGGGACTTTGATCTATATACTACAGCCTCAAACATGGGTTCTATGCTCGGTTTTACAAATATTATTTCCATATCACTGTTTTATTAGAAAAATTTAAATAACTTTTGTGGGTGACCCCTCCGGCGGACTACGGGCCTTCGGAGAGGCCCTGAATTTAACAGGGCGTTATCAGATTCCGCTCAGCAAGTAAACGCTACGCCCCATCCAGATTATGGCAAAAGCCATAACCTCTGATAACGCCATATGTTAGTTGCAATTGGCGGGCTCGCTAAACGATAGTCACATTTCAAAGAAATTTTGAAGAATTAATAGTATGTGTTTAGCTGAAGGTAACCGAAAACCCGAAATACCACATCGACAATAAT
>CAZLFZ010000007.1:0-52580 GCA_964559215.1 uncultured archaeon | reverse complement strand
GACATGAGCCCATCAACCTCTTCACGACGCTGAACACCGTCTCGTTAAGGCTTCTTCTGTACCTTCCCTGTACAAGATGTACAAGAATACCAAGAATACGCCAGCTGAACGAAATCACTTCGGCACTATTATCTTCTCTTTTCCTATTTCCACGAACTTGCCTTCCAGGCAATACTTGCCGGTCAGTGCACACAACATGGCGTCGTGCTCGTGCTCGTTTGCATCTTCGCTCTTGTTCAGCCCTGTGATTTTCTCTGTTGCGTGAGGAAAGACCTCGATCACCCTGTAGCCTTTGTTTCTCAATTCCTTGACCAGGATTATAGCCCTCTTCACCAATGGCTGCATCCCTGGAAATTTTGGTGACAAGCATTTGAATCCCATTTCCTGCAACTTTTTGTCAGAATCCCTGAAGTAACCAGCGTCGGGAAAAGAGAACGGGGCGTCCACGGCTATGATGTCCGGTTTGAATTCATCGGTTTTTTCCAGAATTTCGGAATCGCTATGAACAATCCATGTTTTGCTTGATTTATCGGCAAGCAGACACAACCCAGTCGGGTTCTTATCCAGCCCTGCCAGATCAACACCAAACGATAGCATGATTAGATGTTGGATTCGGTATTTAAACAATACAAGGCCGAACAGGAATGAATTCAGAGCTTCACTTAACCCATAGGCAGTATTTGCCCTTGGTGCTTATCCCCAAGGTTTTCGCAATCTCAGAACTGGCTGGATCGTTTATGATGGCCATGCCCTTCCAGGACCGCGAGAAATTGGATTCGTTGCAGATGGGGCAGACGTCGCCCCTCACGAACAACCTGCAGTTCCTGCACACCTTTTCCCTTTCTGTCATAACGCAAAACCCTTACTTTTTCTTAGGACCGGCCGGCTTTGCTGTCCCGGCCTTCTTCCCCTTCTCCTTTTCTTCATTTATCCATTCAAGACAGCCCAGGTTTGGCTGCCTGGCTGTAAGCCCTATCTTGTATTCCCTCCCTGCTATAGAAACCGATATTATCCTTACCATTAGAACATCCCCCTCCTTCAGCTTGTGCTTGCTTTCCTTTCCAGTGAAAATGGCGTTTTTCCTGTCATAGCTGACGAAGTCGTCCATTATCTGGCTGACGTGGACCATGCCGTCAACAGGACCCAACCTCATGAATGCGCCGAATTCCGTCACGTCTATCACTTCCCCCGTCACTATCTCGTGCTGCTCAGGACTGTAGACAAGCATCTCGAACTGCACCTGATAGTGAACGGCGCCATCACCCGCGTATATCCTGCCTTCGCCTACGCCTTTCACCGCGGTGACGACCAGTATCACCCCCAGCGCCTTTTCTATCAGGCCCTCCCATTTCTCTACGAGGCTGGCTTTTACGGATTCTTGCAGCCCGAACTCAAATTTGGCTGGCGGGACCCTAACGTCGTCCTCAACTTCAACGAGCTTGTACATAATATCACTATAATTGTTTGATCTTATTTTAATTTGTATTAATTTGGTTAAAAGTATATAAGTGGTTATCTATTTTAACGGGTTTCAAGGGATTAAATCATATGGGAGCAGAGGAAATAAAAATCTAACCCCTGTCAGCTCTCTGGCGCGTCTGCACCAGCACAAGATATTTTCCCTGTCTGATGGTTATAACCTTTGCCCCTCTTCTCAGCAGCGTCCTTTTGAGGACCCTGTCAACCGTGCACACCACCATCTTTCTGTTTGTCGCATAGGTGACAATCTTACTGTCCGTCTGGCCCCCGGACGTTTTGATGATATGCACGCCTTCTCGCTCGACGAAGCGCAGAGACAACCTTGAATTCATGGCTTTCCTGCCCCTGCCAGCTGCTAATGACTCCAGTTCCTGGACAACCAGGTTAAGGACGTACAATGCCGGAGACCCGAATTTTCTGAGCTCTGGTATAATGTCTATCCTGCTGCCCATGGCAGACATGATAAAACTCGTATCAAGCAATATTTTCATGCTTAATTATTGTTTGGGTGATTAAAATTTGTGCCGGACCTCGCTTAATGGGAATAGTGGTACTGTCTCTGTTTGGGTTTAAATTCATAACACACAGAATGGTTTTACCCCGTCATTCATGGCGGGGAAAAGCGAATCACTGACCTATTTCTCATACGAGAACCAAATATACAGTATCGATGAGCAGACCGTTACCGGCAGTAACGGTCTTATACGAGCTCATCGACAGCAGAAGGTGAGCAGGGAAGGAGGAAGAATGCAAAAGTTATGTTGATCAATAGGAGGGAAAGAACAGTAACATCTTTAAATCCTGATGAGACACCTGCCAAAGAACGCGACTTGACAAATAGAGAAGCCGGAATTTTTGCCCAGCTTAGCTCACATTGCTTCCGAATCAACTCTTTTTATCGAACCCTTTGGATATTCTTCCGCGAATATCTCTGCATGGAACTTGTAGATTTTCACACCCTTTACACGCCACTCATTGGGTGAGAGGCTGGCCTTTATGCAGAGATTGCCCAGGAACATCTCCTGGTTCCAATTCCACTCCATTGGGACCTGAGGCAACAGCAGCCCCCTGAAAGGGCCTTTCTCTATTATCAGGCCGTCTTTTCCGAGATTGATTTTGGCAGGGTATTCGCGTGGGTCTTTCACTACTATCAGTTCCGGTTTTGTCAATACGGAAACTTCGATCGTTATCTTGTCAAGCTCGGCGTCGGAGAGTCTCGGGAACCTTGGGTCTCTTGTCGCGGAAATCGCAGACTCGACGAGCGCCTCTATCATCGGCATGGTCGGCTCAGGGTATCCTATGCACCCCCTCAGCGTCTTTTTCGGATAGGTGTACAGAGTGGTGAAAACCCCCCTCTTTTCGTAAAATTCGCTGGGACAGTTCTTCGGCTTGAATTTTTTGTCCCTTTTCACCCACGCCGCTATGCTTCTCCTGGCTATATTCACAAGCCATTCTCCGTAGTACGTGTCCATGAAAAGAAATTGCAAACTTGGAAATAAATTAGTATTCCATCCCTATCTCAGTTTGTTGTTCACCTGGAGCAGGAACTCGTCCAGCGTTCCGGTCGGTATCCTGGCCCCCGCTGCCTCGGAATGGCCGCCCCCTGAGCCGCCAACCCGCTCTGCTGCGGCTTCCATCAGCTTGTTCAGGGCTATGTCACTATTTCTTTTCCTGGCCGTCACGTCGATGTGTCTTTCCCTGTCGTAGATGCACAAGCCTAACGGCCTGTCCGTGACCGTTGCGGCAAACAAGGCTGCCGGCCCCCTAAATCCGAAGCGGGGCATGTTCGTGACGTAGCCTATATTGCCCCTTTTCTTGGCATGCTCCTTTATGAAATCGTACAGCTCGAACTCCCTGGTCACAGCCACCTTTGCCGATTTCACCAGGCCGGGAACGTCTGACGGGTTCTCCCCGTGGGCCATGGTACGCACGATGTGCCTCTTTGCATCGTAGTTGTCAAATTCCCTGTTCTTTATCCCAAGGATGAGCGTCGAAACCTCGAAGAAGAGGGCCCTCCTGTCCCAGTTTGCTATCCTGCTTTTGGCAAATTCTGTGTCATCCTCGTAATCGCCTATTGCCCCGTACAGGGCTATCCAGATCCTCTCCCTGGGGATCTCGCCCTGGAAGTGTCTGTATACGAGCTCCGACGCGCTAACGTTCAGCTTGTGCTCGTATTTTGTCACCTTGATGTCGCTTTCTTCTATGGTCTTGGGCAGTTGATGATGGTCGAAATAAAGTATCTCGCTCTTTTTGCCCTTTTCTTCCAGCGTGGCGGCTATCTCCTTTGCATGGCTCTTAGTAATCGCTATATCGGCGATTATTATCCTCCCAGCTTCCGTGTTTCTGAGGTCATGCAAAAATGAAACAGGCTTGGTAAAGAAGACTTCGGCATCAGGAAATCTTGACTGTGCTATGGCACCTGAGCATATCCCGTCACAGTCGGCGTGGCAAAGAACTACGGTTTTCATGGAAAATCACTATATTAATTTGACTCCTTTTTAATTATATTTATAAGTTCTTTAAAATTTGTAATTTGATATTTTGCAGCTTTTCTTGCGGTTTCATCACCATTGAAGGCAACACCGAATTTTACTTTTTCAAATACTTTTGCATCATCTTTTCTGTCTCCTATTGAAATTGCATCACTCGGGTGAATGCCAGAGACATGTAATATTTCCATAGCCTCTTTTACCTTGTCATCATGAAATTCGATGATTTTTCCGGTAAAAATCCCGTTTTTTACTTCAAGTACATTTCCAGTAGTGAAATCAAAATTCAATTCTTGCTTGAAAAATTCCGCCAAATGTGTTGCAACGTTTGACAACAAAGCTGTTTGAATTCCCATTTCTTTAATCATTTTAAGTGTTTCTTTTGCACCTTCAACGAATTCAAATCTGTTATATACTTTTGGTAAATCAGACGATTTGAGACCTTTCCAACAAGCAAAACTTTTCAATAAAACTTCCTTGTAAGGAATTTCCCCTGATTTGAATTTTGGGTACAGTTCCCTGTAAGTATCCCCCTTTCCTAAAAATTCAGCACCAGAATTAACAACACTACCCTTGATCAATGTCTTGCTCATATCAACAAACACAAGTTTTATCATATTAATCACAATCTCTTCTTGTAAATCACCAAATAACTATCCGTATCCGAATCTCCTTTCATATTTCCTGTGGCTCATCCATTCTATGATTATTGAAAGTATCATCACCTCTTCATTTGCAACGGAATATATCAACCTCCAAGCATTTGGCAGGTTGTATTTCCACAAGTTGTCAATGCCATATTTCTTTGTGTATATCTTTGGTATCAGTTTTCTGGGAATCTGGATTCCGCAGAAAGGGTCTTCCTTGAGGTCGTCAAAAGCCCTGTTGAGCCACTCGTAAAGATGCTGATCCTCTGTCTTTGAGACCTTCAATTTCTCGAATGCCTTCTTTAGTTTTTGTTCCGCAAATACAACTTTTGAAATCATCGAACCACTAAATCTGGCTTAAGGAACCTTTTCACAAGTTCGGGATTCCATATCCATGCGATTTTCCCTTCCCTGTCGACCGCTATTTTCCCAGAATCTAGAAGATATTCGAATATGACGCAGAATGTCTGGTACATAACCTTTTTCGGCAAATGCTCCCACAATCGTCTCTTTTTGAATTCCCCGCTGTGCTTCTTTATGAATTCTTCTACCATAAGTACTGTGTCCAGTTGTGGATAGTGTAGTATTTCCTTATTTAACAAGGCTTGGGACATATTTAGCACCTCTTGTTATATAGATATATATAACAAGACTTTATAAAGTTAACGTTGTGTATTTCCATGGGACGGTTGAGTGAGACGGACAACCTGTCCATAACAGTCGGCGTGGATCAAGCATACAGTTTTCATGATTTCACCAATATGATATTTTGAGTAAGGATAAATAAATAAGTCAGCATTTCTTTCAACCCCGAAGTTTTATTCAATAAATCTGGAGTCCTAAGACCTAGTAAAAATTTCTTTATTACGCCATGATATAACACAAAAATATATTATCAAAATTGCTTGGATCCAAGGAAAAATGGGATACCACCAAATCCCGTTTTGATCAGGCAGAGCCATGATAATATGTACATATATTGGCTGAAAGGTCATCCATGCCCCGCAAATAATGCCCAATATTAGTCCAGCCTTCTTTCTGAAAAGAGTCAGAACGATTCCTGTAACAAGCAGCACTGAAAACATACTAGTTATAATCCATCCGGGCCCTCCCAGCTTTAAAGAGCCGGGTATTTCTCTTACAATTTTATGAATCAGTTGTATAAGCAGCATTGCGATGACTACTTGCAGTTCAATCGGCAGTTTTGCTTTATATCCCATTTTCACTTCCCCCCATGCCCCCTGCATTTGCCATACGCTTCCAGAATTTCCCTGATGGAATCGTAAGCAAGCGAAACATACGCTGAAATGTTGATACCGTTGATTTTAGCTGTTTTTACAGTATTCTCCTTTATATCAGACATTTCAATTAAAGATATAATTAGTTCGCTGTCTATTCTTGTCTTCTTGATCATTCCCTTCCTGAAGCATTCGTTCAAATCCATTTTACTTTACCCTGTATCGTTATCCCGTTCAAAACATTATTTATCAGGTGCGGATTCTTCAGTTCTTTGACATCCTTGACCGCGAATATTTGTAATTTCCTCCTGATTTTCTTTTCAAACACTTCAAGATTCTTGAATTCAACCGTCTTTTCTGCTATTACCAATATGTCAAAGTCACTCGTTTCTGTATCCAATCCTGTAACCGCCGATCCGAATAAAACTATTGTCGGTTTAAGATAAAACTTGTTTAGAGAGTCCAGCAAACCGGAATCTTTGATTTTTCTAATGTTATAGAATATTTTCAGATCTCTGTATTCCTCTCTATCCAAATCAGCTTTGTACAATTTCAGGTTCCTTTCTCCTCTCCAAGTTAAAATACCTTTGTTGACGAGAGAATTCAAGTGACTGCTTGCAGTTGCAGGCGATATGCGCAGAATTCTTCCCGTTTCCCTTACGTTAAATTCTCTATTTGGCTCTTCAAAAAATATTTTCATAATGTTTAATTCTTTGAACATGTGTTTAATATTATGAACACTTGTTTAAATATCTTACTGTTCTGATAATTAAATTTATACAGAGTGCGACAGTACTGTCGGTCTCACACAGTCGGCGTGGCAAAGAACTACGGTTTTCATAAATATCAACTCAATTTTTAAATCATGTAAATAAAAATATATTAAATTTCAGTGGTGATTGTGTGGGTAAGGTAAGTTCAGATTCTATTGAGAAAACCCGTGAGGGGGACAATAAATTCTTTTCAGTTGCTGATAAATTTAAAAATGATATCAAGAAAAATATAATAACCGCTATTCTTGCCGCTTTTGGATTCTTGATTGCCCTTGTCTGGAGGGACGCAATTAAGGAAAGCGTGAATGACCTCATAAAGCTGTTTAATATTCAGGGATCAGGTACAGTAATCATGTATTCGACAGCAATTGTCACTACATTGATTTGCGTGGCCGGGATAATATTTTTTTCAAGATGGAGTGAAAAAAAAGTATAGGTGGTTTAATGGGTTCAAATTGTTATTACTGCGACAATCCCGCAGAATTTGTATGTTCAGAGTGTGGTCACTCGGTATGTAAGAACGATTCAAACATTCAGGATGGAAAGATAACGTGCTATTTGTGCCTAAAGAATAAAGGCAGATAATGTTTTTTACAGCCAGTTTTTCTTTCTAAAATAAATAAGCATCCCAACTGCGATTGTAATCATAAAAAGCAAAATAAGTGGATAGCCATAAGGATGGTTAAGCTCCGGCATATTGAACGGCGATACTTCGGGATTGAAGTTCATTCCATAAAGACCCGCAAAGAAACCGAGAGGAATAAATATCGTGGCGATTATTGTCAGTACCTTCATGACCTGGTTCATCTTGTTGCTTATGCTTGAAAGATACAGGTCAAGCATACCCGAAGTCATGTCCCTGAAGGTTTCCACCGTGTCGATTATCTGGATTGTATGGTCATAGACATCCCTCAGAAAAATCTTGGTCTTATTTTTGATTATTTTTGATTCAGACCTTTCGAGCCCGCTTACGGCCTCCCTCAAGGGCCAGATAGACTTTCGTAAAAATATCATCTCCCTTTTCATATTATGGATTGTCTGGAGGGTTTCAGGTTTAGGTTCCTCTACCAGACCTCCTTCCATCCCTTCTATCCTCTCACCAAACTTTTCAAGGACACTGAAATAGTTATCGACCACGGCATCCATAACAGCATAAGCAAGATAGTCTGGCCCCGATTTCCTTATCCTTCCCTTGCCTTCCCTTATCCTATTTCTCACCGGATTAAAAATATCACCATTAGTCTCTTGGAAAGAAATGACGAAATTCTGCCCTAGAATAAGACTCACTTGTTCGGATCTTGTTTCTTCATTCTGTTCATCGAAATATAGCATTTTCATAACAATGAAAATATACTCATCAAAATCTTCCATCTTTGGCCTTTGTCCTGTATTAACGATATCTTCAAGAACAAGGGGATGGATGTCAAAATGCTTCCCGATTTTCCCGATTATTTTTACATCATGCAGACCATCGATATTTATCCAAGTGGTTGTCGGTTTTGACTTAAAGTGAAAACATTCCTCAATTTGTTTTACTTCCTTCTCTTCGAAACGCTTTTCGTTATAATCGATGACCGTGATTTTTACCTTTTCGACCTTTTTCTTACCGATGTGAACCAAAGTTCCGGGGGAAAGTCCCGTTTTTTTTGAGATTTTTTTAAAAAATTTAGGCATAAAAATCACCAAAGTTGATTATAAATTAGATTATTGTTTATAAATATTGAAAAATCAAATATTCACCATGGAAAATAAAAAACATTTTACAGAAGAAGAAGCGAAATCAATCGGAGATAAACTTGGAATAAAATGGGACAAATTTAAAGCAGAGCAGTTCAGGAGAGGTATGGATGTTGAACTTGAACATGGAAAACGTGATCCAAACACAAATGTAACTAACGATGACGCTCTAATGACAGGTAAAATTGCTTTGGCTCATCTGAACGAATTTCCTGATTATTACAACCGATTGGAAAAGATGGAAAAAGAAGCCGAAAAATACTGGGAATCGAAATGAAAATTTATAAAAAATTCCTTAAAATTATATAGGAACTATTGGCTGAGACGGATAACTTCTCCATCCCTCGTCGGCGTGGGTGAGGACAACTGTTTTCATGAAAAGCATCGAATATAAGAATATAATATTGTCGGATGCTATTAAATAAAAAATCGGCATTAAAAATCATTTCAAAAATCATTTCAACTTTATTTTATTTGTCAATCCGTGTCTTTCTTTAATTATCAAATTTTTATTTTCAAGGCTGGACAAAATTCTTGTCACTTTCACTTTTGATAACCCCGATTTTAAAACCAATTCGTTTTGAAGAATCTCACCATTAAAATTCAATAATTCCGAAAAAACCTTTCGTTCATCTCCTTTTAACAGGGGGATTACCATTTCATATTTCTTTTCTGGCTGTTTTTGCTGCCTGAAAGATTTGATTACATCCTTGGTATCTGAATTATAAAATAAGTAAGTTGCTGTTAAGCCTATTAGAAACGAACTTGTAATCAGAAGCAAAACATCAGCTAAAGAGAAATAATCTGAACTCTGGGTGGTAACTTCCTGTCCGGTCTCAAGGATTATCTGGATTGGTTGTGCTGTGAATAATTTACTGAAAAGCAGGAGTATTGAAGCAGTGAGTATTACAATCGCCATGATAATCTTGAATTGCTTCATACCAAGATTTTATTCAGGGTCTATATAAAATTATGCTTGCTTTACATTGTGATTTCATAAAAATGAAACCAGTTACAGGAAAATTATATAGATGGTTTCAAGTTATAAAATATTAAAATATAACAAAAAACTTCATGCGTGAGAGACTGCGTGAGAAACTATGAAGGAGTTTTTTCAATTCAAAGGGAAGCAAAAGGTGAATATCTGGAAGGTTATTTCAGTTATATTTATCATTCTCTTTGTCTTGGCCCTGATTGGAGGGTTATTTAGAATATATCACTTCAGAGCTTCCTTTACTACACCGACTCAGGACCAAATCGATTCTGCGAAAGCTATTGTTGCCCAAGAACTGCGAAATAAAGGTGATGATATCAATAACTATGAAATTGTAGTGCCAAAGAATATTAGAAAATTTGACGGAAGGATGCCTCCGCCCCCAATAAACATATTCGGAAGAATGGAATCTCCAAGAAGCATCATCCAACTTTCTTTAAGTAATAATTCAGTAAGACACTCCTATTTAATTGACATGGATTCAGGAGAAGTGTTAATACATTCCCAGATCGAATATTTGGTGTGAAATATTATGAAAAAATCCGTTATCAAGCTGCAAGACGTTTGGAAGGTTTATCAAATGGGGGAAGTGGAAGTCCCCGCACTCAGAGGCGTAGATATGGAAGTTAGGAAAGGGGAATTCCTTGCTATTGCAGGTGCAAGCGGGAGCGGGAAAAGCACCATGATGAACCTCGTCGGCTGTTTGGATGTTCCTACAAAAGGTAAGATATTTCTGGGTAAAGATAACGTAGCATATCTAACTGAATCACAGCTTGCTCATACAAGAGGCCAGAAAATAGGTTTCATTTTCCAGCAGTTCAACCTCATACCGACACTAAATGCACTGGAGAATGTGATGCTTCCTCTCGTTTTCCAGGACGAGAATGATTCGAAAGCAAAAGAAAGGGCATCGAAGCTTCTTAAGATGGTTGGACTTGGTGACAGGATGCATCACCTTCCGTCGCAGCTTTCAGGAGGCCAGATGCAAAGGGTAGCTATTGCAAGGTCGCTTTCTGTAAATCCGGAAATAATACTTGCAGACGAACCAACAGGAAACCTTGACAGCAAGACAGGCGGATTTATAATGGATTTCCTCAGGAAAATACACGAAAATGACGGGAAAACAATCATAATGGTGACCCACGATCTTCATCTGGTAAAATTCGCAAACAGGGTCGTTCACTTGAAAGACGGCGAGATTGAAAGGATAGAAAAAAACGGGAGGAGTGCAAAATGAAGATACCTCCTATTATGGTAATATTTGGAATTTTGTTAATTTCCGGGTGCAGCAATTCCGAACCCAATCATTCTGATAGAAGATTTCCGGGAAATATGAGACCTTACGGAAACATGTCATTTGAAATGAGCGAAGAGGATATTAGCCAGGTCAAGGATACCTTTGAATCAGCGGAAAGTACCGATGATCTATCAGGATATTGTGACAGCAATCCTATGTTATGCGGATACTACTGCAGAAGCATTAATCCAGAACACGACTTCTGCGGTCAGTTCAACTTAACAAATAGGAGGTTTTCAAGATGAAATACGAGTATTTAACAATAGCACTAGTATTATCTCTGAGCGTCTTTTCTGTAAGCGTCTTTGCGGCAGAGTCATCGTCAACTGCTTCTATAAATGTCTCTCTGATAAATCAGAATCCCGATCCTGCACGAGCAGGAGAGATTCTGGAACTGAGATTCATGGTAGAGAATAACGGAGGCGGGGATGCCTCTAATATCCAGTACGAGTTCCTACCTAAATTCCCGTTTGTTGCAATACCTGGAGAGGATTACACAAGAACCATAAGAACACTCTCTGCATACCAGGAAGGTGATGATGCAGCTATCATTAAGTTCGAGGTACTGGTTGACAGGGAAGCTGTGAAAGGGACCAACGACATAGAGCTAAAGAGAATCTGGGAAGGATCTGATATAACATCTACAGTGAGCTTCGATATCGAAGTCACTGGCACCGAATACGCACAGATAATATACATCGATAAGGCAAAGCTGTATCCGGGCAATGAAACACCACTGAAGTTCACCATAACAAATGTTGGTAATTCACCACTGAGGGATTTGGTTTTTTCCTGGAGTGAAGAAGATGGTGTCATCCTGCCGGTTTACTCCGATGACACAAAATACATAAAGAACATTGATGTCGGTGAATCTGTCGAACTTGAGTATACGGTTGTTGCGGATGTCAACGCAGTGCAGGGGCTTTATAAGCTGGACCTTACTCTGCAATACGAAACAGAATCAGGCGTTACCGAAGAATTGAACACCCAAGCTGGTATCTTTGTTGGCGGCGAGACAGATTTTGACGTGACATTCTCCGAAAGCTCGGAAGGTGTTACTTCACTTTCTGTCGCGAACGTGGGCAACAATCCGGCATACTCAGTGACTATCAGGATTCCTGAGCAGAGCGGTTACAGGGTCACAGGAAGCACTTCGACCATAGTAGGCAATCTGGACAAAGGCGATTATACTATAGTCTCGTTCCAGATAAGCCAGAGTTCAAGTGTAGCTCCCACTGGTGTCGACTTTAGACAGATGACTGCTGAGGAAAGGGCAGCCATGCGAGAGGCAGCTTCCCAGGCAATGGTATCAGGAAACAACCTTGAAGTGTACATAGAGTACACCGATACCACAGGAATACGGCATGTCATCGAAAAGGATGTGCCAATACAGTTCAGGGAAACTGACAGCAGTGCAACAACACCTACAACAAGATTTGGAAGACAGTCAGATACTTCACCGTACACAGCATACGTGAATTACGGCATGCTTGCAGCGGCGGTTGTTTTGATACTGGTGGGATACAAAAAGAGAGAGAAAATCAAACCTTTGCTCGGAAAGTTGCTGAATAGAAAGAAGACTTGATGTAAATGAAAGCGTCAAAGTCCTTCAAACTAGCATTGAATATATTGAGACACAGCAAGCTGCGCAGCTGGCTTACCATAGTAGGCATAGTCATAGGCGTAGCTGCTGTAGTCGCAATAGTTTCGATAGGTGAAGGAATGCAGCAGAGCGTTCAGGAGAATCTGGGAGGTCTCGGATCAGACATAATCACTGTTACTCCCGGATTCTCCAGAGCTTTCGGCATGTTCCAACATCCAGAAGGAGGCGGAGGAAGAAACAGCTTCCAGACAGCGACATCCTCTGATGACGACGAAGGGCTTACTGACAAGGACACCCGCGTTATAAAGCCTATAGAAAACGTCGAATATGTCCAGGGAAGCATTTCAGGGAGGGGAGAAGTCTATTATCTTGCAGAAGAAACGTCCGCCACTATAGAGGGTGTTGACCCACTTGTCTGGAGTCATATAACAACGTCAGAACTCGAGCAAGGACGTTTTCTGGGACCTTCTGATTACAACGCGGTATTGGTAGGAAGTCGTATCGCTAATGATGTTTTCAAGCAGCCGCTTGCGCTGAACAGGGTAATCACCATTGAAGGCACGAGCTTCAAGATTGTAGGCATTTTGGAGGAGAGCGGCGGCTTTGGTGGTTCCAGGGACGACAGCAAGATAATAATGTCTATAAAAGCCGCAAGAGATATATTCGCATCCCAAGATGAAGATTTTAACCGTAATGAGTACGATACGATCACAATCAAGGTAACGGACGAAGAGATTATTGAAGAAACCATTGAAGAGATAGAAGAAAGACTCATGATTTCAAGACATGTGACGGACAGGACCAAGGACTTCACGGTGTCATCTTCCTCAAGCATTCAGGAGACTGTAAGTTCAACAATAGAGACCATAACACTATTCCTCGGAGCCATTGCAGCCGTTTCTCTCCTTGTAGGTGCAGTCGGTATTGCAAACACGATGTTCACAACAGTGCTTGAGAAGACAAAGGAGATAGGAATAATGAAAGCTATAGGTGCAAAAAACAGGGACATAATGGTCATATTCCTGATGAACTCAGCACTGGTCGGTGTAGTTGGTGGTGTGATTGGTATAATTTTAGGAACATTGGCATCCGCCATTATGGGGGGCGGTTCGATGTCAGCTGGTGGCGGTATGGTAGGAGGAATGTTTGGATCGACTCTTGTTACACCAGAGCTTCTGCTTTCAGCAATGGGAATAGCCGTGGGTATAGGAATGTTTGCAGGTGCAATTCCAGCATACAGGGCTTCCAGGCTCAAACCTGTTGATGCATTGAGATACGAATAAAATGTACCACTCACTGCAGAAATACTACCATGCCCTCCAGAGGCTTGTTCATGTTTTTTATTAATAAGGATGTCATACAATTAACTAATAAAAAAAGAGTGCGTAAGTACTGTCAGTCCGTCACGGTCGGCGTGGGTAAGAACAACTGTTTTCATTGAAAACCCTCGGATATAATTTGCTGAAGTTTGTTTGATAAATAAGCTGGGTTTTTGGATAAAACCCTGAAAAACAACTATTTATTTTAAGACATAAATCGAAATATTATAATATGAAAGGGCGATTTTGGGATGCTTTATTTGTGGTGTCTTACATATGTTGATTCTTTCATTCATCCTGGCTTTCACAATCATAGTGGATTACTGATATTTGGTGGCTGTCTTGTAACTCTCGGCACCGCTATGCATATTGTTGGCCGCAGTCGACATAGCATGGACAATTAAAAAAAAGGAACCGAAATCCTGAAAAAGTGCCCATCATTTATACGATGTTCATCGCATTTCCCACCATTTTCACCTTTGGCCGGAATATTTTTAAATATCTATTATAATTAATAGTAGTCTTAAGCCAGTCATGATTGATGTTCAGCTTAAAAAAACAAGGTGATTTGATGGCCAAGAAGATGGTTTATATGTTTGATGAAGTGAAGGGAGGGAACACAGCCAAGAATATATTTCTGCTTGGAAACAAGGGCGCTCAGCTTGCCGAAATGACAGGCATAGGCCTGCCCGTCCCGCCCGGTTTCACAATCACGACCGAGGCCTGCATCTCTTTTTCCGCTAGCGGGAAGAAATGGCCAACCGGCCTTGAATCCCAGGTCAGGGAAAATCTGGCCAGGCTCGAAAAGAAGATGGGCAAAAAGCTCGGTGATGCCGCTAACCCGCTGTTTGTCTCAGTTAGGTCAGGCTCCTACGTCTCGATGCCGGGCATGATGGACACCGTTCTGAACCTTGGGATGAACGACAAAAGCGTTCTGGCGCTGGCAAAGCAGACAGGCAACGAGAGGGGTGCCTGGGACTCTTACAGGAGGTTCATCCAGATGTTCGGGGACGTTGTGATGGGAATGGAGCACAGCGATTTCGAGCATGTCCTCGATCATGTGAAAAAGAAGCACGGGGCGAAATACGACACCGATCTTAAAACGGAGCATCTCAAGGAAGTCGTGCTTGGATACAAGCGCCTGATCAAGGCGAAAAAGGGGAAATCGTTCCCGATCAATCCGTGGGAGCAGCTTAAAATGTCAATAGACGCCGTTTTCAGCTCCTGGAACAACCCCAGGGCCATCAAATACAGAAAAATAAACAACCTCAGAAACGATGCGGGCACCGGGGTCAATGTCCAGACCATGGTTTTCGGGAACCTCGGCTGGGACTGCGCCACGGGCGTCGGTTTCACGAGAAATCCCTCAACGGGGGCAAAGGAACATTACGGCGAATACCTGCTCAACGCCCAAGGGGAGGACGTAGTCGCTGGCATCCGGACGCCCAAGCATATCGATGACCTGAAAAAAGACATGCCCAAGGCTTATGCCGGGCTTGTGAAAATCTACGGCCTGCTCGAGCGTCACTACAAAGACGTGCAGGATTTCGAGTTCACGGTTGACAAGGAAAAACTCTACCTGCTACAGACGAGAAGGGGGAAGAGGACCGCCCAGGCAGCGGTGAAAATCGCCGTCGACATGATGCATGAAGGGCTGATAAGCAAGGAAGAGGCTGTCATGAGGGTCAAGCCAGGGCAGCTTGATCAGCTGCTCCATAAGCAGATAGACCCGCTTGCGAAGGAGAGGGAAGAGGCTGTTGCCACCGGACTGCCGGCTTCTCCGGGCGCTGCCGTTGGCAAGGTCGTCTTCAATGCCGACGAGGCCGCAAGGGTAAAGGAAAGGGATGCGAAAGAGAAGATAGTTCTTGTCCGGACCGAGACCAGCCCGGAGGATATAGAAGGCATGCACGCCGCGGAAGGCATACTGACGGCAAGAGGGGGGATGACGTCCCATGCCGCAGTCGTAGCCAGGGGGATGGGAAAGTGCTGCGTTGCCGGCTGCGAAGCGATCATAGTTGACGAGCATAAAAAGAGATTCAAGATACCGAGCAAGAACATGGTTATCAAAGAAGGTGAGTGGGTCAGTCTTGACGGTTCCACAGGAGAGGTGTTTTCAGGTCAGATGCCATTGATCGAGCCCGAGATTGCGGGCGAGTTCGAGGAACTGATGAAATGGGCTGACCGCTTCAAGAGGCTCGCCGTCAAGACGAATGCCGACACCCCTCATGACGCGAAGATAGCAAGGAGGTTCGGCGCGGAAGGGATCGGGTTGTGCAGGACAGAGCACATGTTCTTCAAGCCGGAAAGGATAACGGCGGTCAGGGAAATGATACTGGCAGAGGAAGCGCCAGAGAGGAAAAGGGCGTTGAACAAGATACTGCCTTACCAGCGCGAAGACTTCAAGGAGCTGTTCAAGGTGATGAGCGGGCTGCCCATAATAATAAGGCTGCTGGACCCGCCCCTGCACGAGTTCCTGCCGCATGAGGACAAGGAAATCAGGCATGTCGCCAGCCAGATGGGCGTTTCACCCCAAAAGATTAAAGACACCACCCAGACCCTGCACGAGCTAAACCCCATGCTTGGCTTCAGGGGGTGCAGGCTTGGCGTGAAGTATCCGGAGATCAATGAAATTCAGATCAGGGCGATTTTTGAAGCGGCCCTTGAGGCAAAAAAGGAGGGATACGTCCCCCTGCCGGAGATCGAAGTTCCGTTGGTCGGCAACGTCAAAGAACTGGAGCTGATAAAGGACATGATAGAAAAGGTTGCAGAAGAGCTGCATGTCAAGGGCAAGATAAAATACAAGATCGGGACGATGATAGAGGTGCCGAGGGCCGCCATAACCGCGGACGAGATAGCGAAAGAAGTCGACTTCATGTCCTTCGGGACAAACGACCTGACGCAGATGGGATGCGGCTTCTCAAGGGACGACGCGGGCAAGTTCCTGGGCATATACGTCCAAAAGGGCATATACAAGTTCGACCCGTTCCAGGCGATAGACCAGGACGGCATCGGAAAGCTCATGCAGATCTGCATAGAAAAGGCCAGGAGCGTCAAGCCAGAGATGGAGATAGGGATCTGCGGCGAGCACGGGGGCGAACCCGAATCGGTCAAGTTCTGCCACAGAATAGGGTTGACGGACGTCAGCTGCTCGCCCTTCAGGATACCCATAGCGAGGCTTGCGGCGGCGCATGCGGCGATAGAGGACAAAAGGGGCTAAAAACCTATCAAAATTTTATTCTCTCAGCTAGGCAAGGCGATCGCTGCTGCCTTTACATTGCTTTATGTATCTGCATCAACCTGCTACAAGCTCCTCTTTTAGTATCTGTGTTTGCTTTTTTTCCTCTTTTAAAAGTTGTTTCAGCAATTTTTCGTTCTCTTCTTCTTGTTTCCTAGAACCTTCCAGTTCCTCTTCCAGATTTCTCATCTCCTTTTCCATCTGCTTTCTTTCCTTTACCCTTCCTCTTCCGTTCAGATATTCATCGGCAAAGGACACGGAACCAGCGCCCATGGAGCCGTAGCCTGTGGCGCTCAACAACTCGCTGATGGCCGGGTCTTCAACGCCGAGGCTCGCCAAGTACGCACCTATGCCAAGCGGCATGGCGGCCAGGGCTATCTTGTATCCGCTCCTGTTTGCAAGTTTTTTCCCGGTCCTGCTATAACAAGTGCAGAAGAAACCTATACTGTCCCTGTAGAGCGAAGTGCAGAAGCCGCCGAGTTTTCTTATGTTCCTGATCGCATATCCTTCTTCAATCCTGGAATGTGGGCTTTTTACCACTTTTCCCACCCAATATTTGGTTTTAAGATTTATAAAGTTATTGTTTGACTTTATTGCTATCGGTTTATAAGTCAAAAATATAAAAAAATTCCGGGTGCAGTAAAGCTTAAAACTTTTAAAACTTTGCTTCAATAAATAGCTAGGCGGTCGAGATGAAGGGTGAATCAGTTCCAGGGCCAAGCACAGGGCTTGACGAATAGAGCTATTTCTTCAGCCAAAAGAATAGTCACGAAGGTGGGCACCGGCGTTCTTGCCACTGACGGTAAACTGGATGAAAAAAGGGTGGGCCAGCTTTCTCGAGACATATCAGGACTGCTAGATGAAGGCAGGCAGGTTGTCCATGTAACCAGCGGGGCCATACTTGCCGCAATGTCGGAACGAAATATTGACAGGGGGACGTACAGGGAGCGATTCGCCAGCGATGATGATTACACGTTTTCCTTGCGATTGCTTTCCGGCGAGGGGCAGCCGCGCCTCATGGAGAGCTACAGGCACGCATTCTGCAGATACGGAAGAAGGGTTGCCCAGCTGCTTGTAACCAGAAATGATATCGAAAATTACAGCACGGTCATGGAAGGTTTGCTGCTTGATGGTGTAATCCCAATACTCAATGAGAACGATGCGTTAAGCTACGATGAGATATCATTTTCAGACAACGACATACTGGCAGCGATGACGTGCAATACCATCGGCGCCGACCTGCTTGTCATGTTGTCCGATTCCGAGCTGTACGACAGCGACCCGAAGAAGAACCCCGATGCCAAGCACCTGGAAGTGATGCCGGTGTACGAGATAAGAGAGGAGATGCTCGATGGCGCTAACGGGACAGGGGAATGGGGAAGGGGAGGCATGCACTCGAAGCTTATTGCCGCAAGGGACGTAGGACGTTTTGGCAGGCCAACGATTCTGATCAACTACAAGGACTGCGCTTATGACGACATGCGAATCCAGAGGGCGTTGAGGGGGGGATACGTTGGAACCCTTTTCGTTCCCTAGGTGAATTTCATAAATGATTTCATAAATAAAAGTATCAAAACCAAAGATAATCTTTATGGGGCGAAAGAAAGTTGCTGCAAAAGAGGAGAGGGACAACCTGGGCGTCACCGTGACCAGGCGTGAGGATTTCAGCCGGTGGTACACAGAAGTCGTCAGAAAGGGCGGCTTCAAGGACCAGAGGACGCCGATAAAGGGGTTCGACGTGATACTGCCGTGGGGCTACTCTGTCTGGGAAAGGATCGTGAGGATATACGACGACCTGCTGCATGAGAAAGGCGTCCAGAACTGTTATTTCCCGCTGCTCATCCCTGAGAGTTTCATCGAGAAAGAAAAGGAGCATTTCACCGGCTTCGAGGCGGAAACGGCAAATGTCACCGAGGTGGGCGGCGAGGAACTGCCCGAGCGCCTCGTAATACGGCCCACGTCTGAGACTATAATGTACCACATGTTCTCTAAGTGGATTAGGAGCCACAGGGACCTGCCGTTCAGGATAAACCAGTGGTGCAACATTCTTAGATGGGACACAAAGGTCACCAAGCCCTTCATCAGGGACCGGGAATTCCTGTGGTCCGAGGTTCACACCGCCCACGCGAGCAAGGAAGACGGGCTCAGGCAGATTGATGATTACATAGAGATATGCAACCGCTTCCATGAGGATATAGCATCGGCAGTCCTGGTGCTGCGGAGGACAGAGAACGACAAGTTCCCGGGAGCCGAATTCTCGGTAGCCTATGACACACTGGTGCAGGACGGCAAGGTCTTCCAGGGACCGGGAGGGCACTTTCTAGGGCAGAACTTCTCGCGCCCCTTTGGCATTAAATTCACGCAAGAGGACGGGAAAAAGGATTACGTCTGGCAGACGTGCCTGGGCATGTCAACCCGCCAGATAGGAGGCATAATAATGGAGCACGGAGACGACAAGGGGGCTGTGCTCCCCCCGCTCGTCGCGCCCGTCCAGGTTGTCATTGTTCCTATAATTTTCAAGGAAAAGCAGAAGCAGATTATGGAAAAGGCGCACGAACTGCATGATAGACTCAAAAAGATGGGCGTGCGGACGTATCTTGATGACAGGAATTACTCGGCCGGTTACAAGTTCAACGACTCGGAGCTCAGGGGGGTTCCGTTAAGGATGGAGATAGGCCCAAAGGATGTGGCGAAGAATGCCATGACCTTGGTCAAGAGGAATGACGGCAAAAAGAGCGAGGTTAAAGTGAAGGAAATGGGAAAAGTGAAAAAAATGCTCGATGACATACAGAGAGAGATGTACGAGGAATCGACCAGGAATCTCAATTCAAATATAAGAAACGTAAAAACCATGGGCGAGCTTAAAAAATCGCTGGGAAAGGGCGGGTTTTCAAGGGCCAACTGGTGCGGCTCGTCGGAATGTGAAGATTGTATCAAAGACGAGACGGGGGCGAACATCAGGGGCACGTTGTACGGCAAGACAGAAAAGACCTTTGGCAAATGCGTTTACTGCGGGAAAGGGGCGAAGTCCGTGGTTTACATCGCAAGGGCCTATTGATTCCTGCCTCTTTGTATTTTAACGCTTTTTAATTCCCGCAACCAATTATAAAGCAATTATATGGTTTTATATGGTTGATGTGAGGTGATTTGATGGCGAAGCTGCCGATAGCGCCGTTCGAGAAGATTCTGCATGAAAACGGGGCCAAAAGGGTCTCGTTCTCTGCAGGGGAGGCCTTGGCCGAGATCGCTGGTGAGATAGCAGGGGAGATATCAAAGAACGCGTCCATAATGGCGGAGCATGCCGGCCGAAAGACCGTGGTCAGAAGTGATGTAGAGCTGGCCAGGAAAAACCTCAGGATTAACTTATAATGAAAGGGAAAGGATCGCGCGGGAGCAAGAGATCAAAGCCCGGATGGCAGCAGGAGATGGCCGGGGAGAGGATCATGATATTGTTCGGCCTTGCAGGCAAGGAGTTCGACCGGCATCCAGGCAGGTCTCACAGGTATGTCGAGCTCGCCAGGAAAATTTCGATGAGGTACAATGTCAAGATGCCAAAACAGTTAAAAAGAAGTATATGCAACAATTGTTATAAGTACCTTTTTCCGGGAAAAAACTGCGTCGTCCGGTCGAACAGCAGGTCACAGTCCATGGAAGTAAAATGCCTTGAATGCGGAAAGGTCCACAGATACCCATACGTAAAGGAGAAGAGGGCATGATAGATATAAAGGTCGTCACATTGTCGAGTCTTTTGATTATTTTCACTTCTGTCTTCTTCATACACTACGCCTTCAACAACTTCATCAGCGTGACCGAGTATTGCGCCGTAAAGGGGGGCGACCTGTGCCTGCCCACGAACCTCTTGTTGCTGTTCCTCTTCAGCTTTTCCTTCGTCCTTGCTTTCATAATGGTCATCGAAACCACGATCTACTTCATGTTCAAGGGGCTGGAAGTGCTTGCGCATATGAGCGAAGCCAGGGAAAAGAAGCTGAAAAGCGCAATCGAGTCCCTGGAAAAAAAGAAAGGTGAAATCGAGGATGCCAAAAAAGCGGTCCAGAAGAAATATTTCAACCGGCAGATAGATGAGGAGACATTTAAGAAGCTGAAACAAAAATATAATACCGAGATTGTGGACATCGAGATAAAGTTGACTGAGTTGAAAAAGGAAGAGTTAAAGTTGTGGTAGGAATGAGGTCTGTGTTTATGCTTGGTATAGTGATAATATTCATTTCAACCCTTTTCATAGTGCTTATCTTCGACACCCTGGTGAAGGCGAATGTGTCCTGTCTGGGCAGACCGGAAAACCCGCAGGTCGTCAAATGCAACATAAAAAGATACAACATCGACATTATCATGGGCCTGATGTTAGTTGGATTTTTCATACTGCTGGACATCGGCGCTCTCTACATGGTGCTGACTGGCTGGGAAGTGTAAGGCTCTACCACGGTCCATTTAAATATTGGTTCATAGTTTCACAAGCCTATCCACCAGTGAAACACTGGTGGAATTACGGCTTGTCTCTGTTAATTGGTGATTTTACATGACGGGTTAGGGATTCGGTACGTTCTCTAGACCACTGGTGAAACACACCAGTGGAATTCTAATTTAAAAGCCTTTTATATATACATATGTGCTATATTATTGAAAATATACCGGACCGGTGATTGCATGGCCATGTTAAAAGAATCTGCTCCCGATAAGCTGATCGAGAAAGCCGCGGAAAAAATGAAGGCGATGTCCGAATTCAAGCCTCCCGAATGGTCAAGGTTTGCGAAGACGGGCATGCACAATGAGAGGCCGCCCCAGAAACCAGACTGGTGGTGGACAAGGGCAGCCGCCGTTCTAAGGAAGATCGAGCTTGCCGGCAGTCTGGGCGTGGCGAAACTCAGGAAGGAGTACGGAGGCAGAAAGAACAAAGGGCACAAGCCGGAGCACAAATACAAGGCATCAGGGTCCGTGATAAGAAAGATACTGCAGCAGCTGGAGTCTGCCGGCTTCGTCGCGAAAAACAAGAACAAGGGCAGGATGATAACCCCAAAAGGCGAGTCCTTTTTAAGCGGGGCTGCAAAAGAGATAAAGGAAAAATCAAAATGAACGGGGAAAACCTGGGTCCGCAAGATCTGCAGCAAATGAGGCAGATAGAAGAGCTGAAGAGGCAGCTACTGTCAAAAATGCTCAGCAAGGAAGCCTTTGAGAGGCTCGGCCGGATAAGGTCCGTCAATCAGCAACTTGCCGAGCAGGTGGAATTGTACCTGATACAGACCTATCAGACCGGGAAAATAAAGGAGAAGATAAGCGACGAAAAGATGAAAGAGATACTCAGGCTGCTGACACAAAAAAAGGATTTCAGGATAAAGAGGGTGTAAAAGGGTGTGGTTATGAGCAAGAACAAATCGGCTGGAAAGAAGCTCAAGCTCACCGCGAAGGCCAAGATCCGGCCTTCTCCAAGATGGGCTGACATAAAGACGTTCGGCCTGAAGAGGGCCAGGAGCAGAAGGGTCAGGGTCAGTACCAAGAGATGGAGAAGGGACAAGCTCAAGATTTAGTGGACTTAAGATGGGCTCAAGATATAGGTGAATTCTATGGCAAAGAAGAAAAAACCGGACGTTCTTGAGGAGCATGTATACACCATCCCGCTGAGATCTGCCTGGATCGGGAGCGGCCGGATCATGAGGTCCAAGAAGTCGGTCAATGCAGTGCGGAACTTCATCTCAAGGCATATGCACGCGAAGGGGGTGAAAATCTCCCCCAAGCTCAACCATGCCCTGTGGAGCAGCGGGGCGAAAAAGCCTCCCGGGAAAATCAGGGTCAAGGCCAGCATCGATGCCGAGGGACTGGCGAGCGTAAAGCTGCCCGCTGAAATCACCCTGGAAGAGGAGAAGAAAAAGTTCCTCAAGAAGAAAGGTGCCGGGAAAGGAGAACCGGAGAAAAAACCGGCAACGGGAAAAGAAGGTAAGCTTGACGAGCCCGGAGAAAATGCGAAAGGGGGGAAACCGAAGAAACCGGAAGGAGAGAAAGAACCCTCTGCCGAAGATATCGAAAAACCCGGGAAAGAGGCTGCAAAGGGGGGATATCAGGAAAAATCCCCGGAAAAAGAGCAGGAAGAGGCCAAGCATGAAGAGAAGAAATAGGGATGGAATTTCAATTTTCTTTAATTCCTTTTAATAGTGTTTCAATACTATTTTAATTCTCGTGGCATTATTTCCCATGTAAACTACCACCCAACAAGTTGAGTGGTCTCAAGCGGCTCTCTGGTCAATATGACATGGCGGATAAAGCAAAAGCCTGAGGATTTCATTGTCAGGGAGGTCCTTCCCGACGAAATCGAAGCCAGCTGGAAAAACAAGATTAGGCAGATACACGGCAGACCGCCTGTCAAAAAGTCAGCCAGGTATCTCTGGTTTACCCTGACGAAAAGGAACATGGATTTCTTCAGGACAATCGAGATTATGGCGAAAAAGCTGCACGTAAGCACCAGATTAGTCTCTTATTCCGGCACAAAGGACAAGAGGGCTGTGACCAGCCAGACCATCTCCGTGCTTGGAGCGAAAGAAAAGGATATCCTGGATCTGAAGATACCTGGACTGGAGTTTAGCGACTTCAGGTCCCGGAACAGGCCTGTCAGGCTCGGTGAGCATCATGCCAACAGGTTCACCATAACGGTGAGGAATGTTGTGCCAAGCGGGATGAAAGGCGTCAAGCAACGCCTGGAAAAGCTGAAAGGGGAGGGTATGATCAATTTTTTCGGCGAGCAGAGATTCGGCTCTAGAAGGCGTGTGAATCACATCGTCGGCAAATATCTGGCAATGGGCGATGTCGAAAATGCCGTATGGAGCTTTCTCACCATCCAGTCGGCCCTGGAGCCGGACCGGACCAGAGCGACCAGAAAAATGCTGCTGGAATCTGCCAATTTCAGGCTCGCTGCGAATAAATTCCCTGCCAGTCTCGGGTTCGAATCGGTACTGATCTCGCATCTTGCCAAAAATCCGGGAGACTATGACGGGGCTGTGAGAAGGTTACCGTTGCGGTTACTGAAGATGTTCGTTCATGCCTACCAGGCCCACATCTGGAACATAGCAGCCATGGAATACTCAAAGTCTGCAAAATCCCCAAAGAAGCAGCAACAGGAGTCTGCCGTGATCCCGCTAGTCGGCTACAAAACGAATCTGGCAAAATACCCCGCTGTGAAGGGGATCGTTGAGGGCATCCTCGTCTCCGAGGGTGTCAAGACTGCCAGCTTCAGGAACAAAAAAATCCCTGAACTTTCCTCGGTCGGCTCAGCCAGGGACTTCAGGTCCTTCCCAAAGAACCTCGAGTATGTTTTTGCCAGGGACGAACTCAACAAAGGGGGAATGAAAATCGTCCTGGATTTCGAGCTCGGGAAGGGCAGCTACGGGACCGAGCTGATCCGGCAGGCAAGTCCGGGAAACACCCTTGGCGATTAAGCTTGGCCATTAAGCCTGGCTATCAGTTTGTGATTATACTCGGGATTAATGATTGCCCTGGATTGAGAAGTTTAATAAGGAACCTCAAAGAAATTCTAAATGTGGGCGATAAGGGCGATATGGGCACCAGAGCCGGAATCAGAATAATAGAAGAGGGCAGCGGCAAAAAAGCAAAGGAGAGGAAAGGCGGCAAATGCCCTGTTTGCGGGGCTGACGGCGGCAAGTACAAATGCGAGAAATGCGGCTGGAGTGTGGAGGAACTGGGACCCGACTTCAGCACTTCGCTGAAAGACCCCTTTTACACGTTCATGCACGCCAGGCTCAGCTATGCAGACATGAAGAAGAGGAGCAAGAATCTGCAAGAATTGGTGAGCTCCCTCATTACCAACAACAGGCGTTTCTCGGAACTCGTCGAGGCGATGGGAAACGAGATTCAAAGACTGAGAGTGGAAGCTGGGAAAAAATATGTTTACCGATATGAACAGGGGGGCTGGGAGGAAATCGGCAGGGCTGAGGGGGGAAAGCTTCACCTCAAAAAGAAGGGTATCACGGTTGATGATATAAACAAGCAGCTAAGGGAAATCATGCGGCTATTGGAGAAATACAAGAAATAATTTAAATAAAGGAAGAGAAATAATAATGAATGGTGATAAAATGGCAGAGGAAGTAAAGAGCGGGGAAGAAGTTCAGGAAGGCGTCAAGCCGGAAGCCACCAAACCGGAGAATGTCAAAGCGCAGAGGCTTGAGAACATAAAGGGACTTGAGGACATCGTCGACACCCTGACCGAGGACGTCGTAAAGGCACTAGACATCAAGGAAGAAAAAAAGCGGTTGATTTCCAAGATAAGAAAGCTGAAGCAACAAGAGATGGAATTGGAGGAAGTCGTGGGGGACCTCAAGAGCACAAGGGACAAGCTGCAGGTAGAGTTGCAGAAAAAAGGCGAAGATATAGGCATATTACAATCCAAGATAGGAAACCTGAAAGAGGACAAGGCAAAGTTGTCTTCGGACAAGGTGTCCCTCAAGGACCAGATAAAGAACCTCGAGATCGAGAAGGATCAGATGTCTATTTCCCTCGATAAAACAAATGACATGCTTACCAAGCTCAGGCATCAGATAGAGTCCTTTGACGAAGAGATAAAGAGGTAGGAAAACTTTTTTTCAACTTATTTCTTGTCTTTAGCAGTTTCATTTATTTTTTAAGCAAAACAAATTAATTTAGAGTATCCGGATTGATTGCCATGCAAATCGACAAATTCCACAAGATCGTAGCAGTGGTCCTGTTGATTGCCGCTTTTCTGGTGGCGGAGAACACGCTGCTGAGGCCCGCCTCGGTATTCAGGTACAACGGGGTCCAGATATACGACGCCATCCGGGATTTCAGGAGCCTTGACTACAGGGGGTTTGACGTCATGGTACACGTGGAAGGCACGAGCGACAGCAAGCCTGTCCAGGCGACCGGCCCGATAGTGGAGACGTATGCCGGCTGGTTTATAATGAAGTCCGGCAGCACTTACAGGATAGTCGAGGGTCCCATGGGTTCGAAGGATATCCTGGCCAGCCTCATATACTTCGATGTCTCCCCCACCATTTCCGTGGAGGCCGTGTTCGAACCGGGGGCAACAACAAAAACAACAGGGTTCGCATTCGAGCAAGGATTCAGAAAGGTAAGGGGCAGCATAGCCTTTGACGATGCTGCCATACCCCCCACGCTGCTGCAGGATTTGCGGAACCTGAACCAGGAATTCTATTCCTTAACCCCGAACAGGATAGAAGTAATACCCTTCAATTCGGGCTTCATCCTGGATGTAAAGGTCCCCGTCAGCGTATCCGCCATGAACGAGCTCGTCAGCAAAATCAAAGGCGAAGATATCCGGACAGGATACATGTATTACTACACGGGAGTTGATGATGAGGATGATATCCCAAGTATTAGGCAAGATTTGGAAGGAAAGGGCGCGGTGCTTGTCAACTATCATAAACAAAGATAAAACTATCAACAAACCGCGCTTTGATCTGCTTTCCCCTGCGATCTCGTACCCGCTTTTCATCATGATATTCATCCTGCTCGGGATCCAGGGCATGACCAGCTACTCCTTTGCGCTGTTCGGTATCTTTATCATATCCTTCCTGGCCGGGTGCCGCTTCGGCAGACCCGGAAGGATGAAGAGGTACCCGATAATCTGGAGATTGGGGCTGTCCCTGTTTCTGGTCGGAGCCATAGCCGAATTCATCAACATAATCTACATTGGCAGCATCCCTTTGCTCATGCCTTCAATGAGAGCCAGGCTGCTGCCCGTTCTTTCCTATCTCTCCTTCCTCATCGTCCCGGGCTGCATAATAAAGATTTCCGATTCGCTGCTGAACAACAGGAACAGGGAGGCCATTGGCTGGTTGCTGAGCGGCACATTCCTCATATCCTTGCTTGGATACAGGACAGAGATCTTCGCGCTGCTGCTGGGAGCAGCTGTCAGCGTTTATTATATCAAGGGCAGGTTCGTCAAGCGCAACGCCGCGATAAAATACGGCCTGGTCTTTGTCCTGCTCATGCTTTCGATCAACCTGGCCGTGGTTTTGTTCAGGGAGATGCCCGTGACATCAAGCATGGACAGGTTTTCGTTCACGACCAGCGTCTTTTCCTCGTTAGCAGATTCCATGGGTCTTTCTTTTACCGGGCAGGCCGGCGGCGTGATACATACGAGCATCCTGTCAAGCCTTAAGATCATACCAGGTCCGCGAACAGGGCCCAGAACGTTCATTTCGCAGCTTGTAGGAGTCGGAGGAGGTTCCACCACCCCTACAATCATAGGCATACCGTTTGTTGATTTCGGGATTTTGGGCATCGTCCTGACAGGGATATTGCTCGGCCTGTTGTTCGGTTCCGGTTACAAGATGCTGAGAAGGGGCGATGTCGACATACTGCCCATCCATGCCTTGTGCATGGCATTCCTCATCATCACCATAGAGACAGGGATAGCCGACACCATAGTGCTGCTGTATTTGATAGCGTATCTGATACTGGTGATTTGATTTTATAAGCCAGCCATTCAACTATTTTTAATAATGAAATCGTGTGTCCGGTGTACGATATGAAGATATGCTTTCTTTCTCCATACCCCCCGCAGCCAGGGGGGGTTCCGGTCCATACGAGCGGTCTCGTGGGAAATCTGGCGAAAAGGCACGGAATAAGCGTAATCACGTACGGCCGGATGGGGAGGAAAGGCAAAGAAGGGGTGGAAATCAAAGAGATTCCTGTGATAAACGTAAAATTCTTCAGGGGCCTTTCGTTTTTCATCGGCGCCTTGTTGATGCTTTTGGTCCTTAACATGAGGAAGAGGATTGATATCGTCCATGCCCAGTACATGCTCCCCTTGGGCGCGGTGGCGCTCGCGTTCAGGAAAATATCGAGAAACAAGCCCAAGGTTGTGATCACAGCGCATGGCTCGGACCTGCTCTCCTTGGGAGAAGGCTGGCTGATGAGGAGGATTGTGTCGTGGATTGGGAACTCGTGCGACAAGCTCGTCTGCGTCTCGAAACACCTCGGGGCCAGGGCCGTTGATCTGGGGATAAAGCCCGGGAAGATAAGGGTGATATACAACGGGGTGGATGATTCCGCCATGCCGAAAAGGAGCAGGGAGTGGCTGAGGAAAGAGCTGCGTCTTCCCGCCAAGAAGAAGGTCGTGACCTTCGTCGGTTCCCTGAACGAAGCAAAGGGAGCTGACATATTCGTGGTCCTGGCAGGGCATCTGCTGGAAAGGGAGGGAAGGGAGCTAAAAGAGCCTGGGTTGCTCTTCGTTCTGGTCGGCAGCGGTTCTGATAGAGACTGGCTTGCCGGATTCTGCAGGGATAACGGGATCGAGGACTCCGTCATCTTTGCCGGGCCGCTGAGCCACGCGGAAAGCTTGAAATACATAAAATCATCCGATGTTCTCGTCATACCCTCGAGGGTCGAGGGGTTCGGCATGACGGCGTTGGAGGGCATGCGCTTGGGCGTGCCTGTAGCGGCAAGCGGCACAGGGGCCCTGCCGGAAATTTTATCGAGAATCTCCGTGACGGACAATCTCCCAAAAACCGTCAGGGATATACTGAGGAGCAGTATATGCAGGGGAAAGATTGTCAGGGAGAACAAACGCTTATCCGAGAAATTCGGCCTGGAGAGGATGGCAGATGAAACAGAGAAATTGTACCGGAATGTTAAACGCTTTGCGTGAATTGCGCGGGCTTATCATAAAACCGGAATTTTTCATCCTGGCTGGTTTATCCTATCTGGCGGCATCCACATTTGCTGCACTGGACCCAGGCATGCAAGCCATAAATCCCAGGGTCTCGACAACGCTGTTGACGTTTCTTGTCTTCATATTCGGCCTGTCCAGCTTCTATTTCGGCCTGAGGACGAGCAGGGCTGCGCTGAAGCTGAAATACCTGCCGGTAATGGGCGGCCTGGCCCTTGGAACGACTGCCGCCTTCTTCATCCTGGACCTTGACATCATATCGGCTCTGTTTTTGAATCTGGCCGCACTGCTGATCTCGGTTGTTCTGCTCTTCTCCAGGCTGAGATTCGAATACGTATTTGCCGCGGGATTCTTCCTTTTCTGGCTGAATTTTCTGCTGGTCGGGTTCCCCTTGCTCAACCCGGAATTGCACGTCCAGCTCTTCAGCGTGGTCAATACAATGTTCGTTGTAGGATTCATGTTCATGACGTATTCCCTCATCCGGCTCTATCCCAGATACAGATGTCTCTGGCTGTTGGCAATCCTGTCAGCGATAGTGTCCACTTACAGGATTTATATGGGCATCGTTTTCATAACATGGCTCTTGCTTGAATTGAAAAATTCAGGGGGGGGAAAGATAGGAAGAGGGGATGTGGGCAAAATCCTTGCGATGGTCCTGGGCTTGGTGATACTATCGGGTGTGTTCCTGTACACGGGATATTCAGCAAAAACAGCCAGTTCAGGATCGTGGAGCCTGGACCCGGTCCGGACACTGGAATACAGGCTTGCCCTGACGATGGGGGTTTTCGACGACATAGTCAGGATATCATTCCCGTTCGGCTACACAGGCGGCCGGTCCATTACGATGGAGGCCACCGAATTTACCTGCAGGGTCCTGTACGGATGCACCAGCAGGATAACGTCAACGGCTTTCGGGGAGGCCATGCTGGATTTCGGGCTGCTTGGCATATTCCTGGTCTCGTGGTGGATGGCCGCGGTCCTGGGGAACCTGTTCAGGCACGACTACCCGCTTTACGCGTTGCTTTTCGCGTCCCTGCTGGTAACCCTGGACGTGGGCATTAATATTTTCATCGTGCTTTTATTCATATATCTTGGATGGGCTAGGCTGGTGAGGGGATTGACAGAATGGAAAATGCGAAAGGTGTGAAAAGTCAAAACGTGAAGAGTCTGTACAAGGGCGGATTCATCCTGCTGGTTGGATTCCTGTTTGTCAAGCTGGGCGGATTTTTGTTCAGGATAATATGCATGAACATGCTGCCCGTCCACGCCTACGGCGAGGTTGCCGTGTTCATCGTTCTCTATAACTGGTTCGTGCTCTTTGCCACGTTCAACGTGACAATAGGCCTGGCAAAATTCGTCTCCCAGGACAGGAAAAGAAAAGAGATGTTTTATTTATCATCGCTTGTAGGGTCCCTGATACTATCCATTATAATAGCGGGCCTGCTCTTTTTGCTCGCACCCTGGATATCAGCAACCCTGAACCTGAGCCGGACGATCGTTTACTGGGCCATAGTCAGCCTCCCTTTCGCGGCCGTTTACAATATAGGCATCTTCTATTTCAGGGGGTTGTACAAGATGAGGTCCAGCGTCTTGGCGGACGTTATCATAACGATTATCCGGATAGCTGCCTTGGTCTGCCTTCTGTTAGCAGGGCTGTACTATGCGCCATACATGGCATTCCTGATCAGCTTCATACTGATAGACATCTACCTGCTGGTCAGGAACAGGACCAGTCTGCCATTTAACGTCTCGGAAATCATGTCAGCATTCAGAACCCTGCTCATATACTCCGCTCCCATCTTCCTGAGCGAATTCCTGTTTCTATTTTCGGTAGGCCTGGATAGGGTTATGCTGTCGGGATTCTACTCCACCGCCGAGGCGGGCTTTTATGATGTCGCCGTCCTGCTGTGCATAGGCTATATCATGATAGCGAACTCCTATTCGAACGCTCTGCTGCCGCTGGCCTCTTCCAGTCAGTCTGACGGCGGGAAAAGAAGGTCCGAGCTGGTCAAGGCGCTGCGAGCTAGCTCGCTGTTCTTCGTTCTGTACACACTGGTTGTCATGCTGGCCGGCCAGCCGGTGATAAACCTGGTAAATCCGGTTTATCTTGGCGTGTTCAGTTTCATACCCCTGCTGGCTATTGCCTACATACTGTTAGGGTTCCTCAGGATACTCTCCTTCTTCGCAAATGGCATCGGGTATCAAAAGCACAGCGTCTACGCCGGGGCCGTCTTTGCTTTTTTAAGCCTTGTTTTAAATTTTTATTTGATACCAAGAATGATGTACTGGGGAGCCATCTCGGCGCTGCTTGTTTCGTCTGCCGTCTCCCTTGCCGTCATGGCGCTGTTGGTATGGAGGGTGGAAAGGTGAAGCCGAAAACAGTAAGTGTGGGGATATGCGCGGGTTTTGTCTGGCTGGTCCTGTTCCCCGCCCTCGCAGGCAGCGTCAGCTTTTACGATGTCATCGTCGTCAGGGGGGACATGCCTACAGACTACATCGTGGCGTCCATCTACGCAAGCACGAAGAAGATACCGTTGGTCCTGGTAGACCCGGACAACATACAAAGCCATATCAGGAACGAGCTTGCCGGTTACAGCGACAGGGGGTACCAGCGCCTGCTGATAATAGGCGGTGAGAGCGCCATATCCAGCAACGTCGAGAACGACCTGAATTTCATGGGCTTTACCGTCAGCAGGCTGTGGGACTGGAACAGGTACGGGACCGCCGCCAGGGTATCCATCGACCTGTGGGGCGAGGCGGACCAGGTTGTCATAACCAACGGCGAGGATTACGGTGGTTTCCTGCTGGCCCAGCTCGCGGCTTTGGACAGAGGCACTCCCATCCTCTTCATCCGGAACAGCACGGTCCCCATGGAGACGAGCGACGCGATCTCAAAGCTGGGCGCAAAATCCGTTATCCTGATAAGCGGCGATGCTGGGGCGTCGGATGCGCTGAGGTCTCTCGGGATGGCGGTCGAAACGATAGAAACCGTATCGGCAGGCTCCGTTGCTGGTGAAAGCCAGGAGCCGGATCTGCAGTTTTACGTCGTGCTGTCTCTTTTGCTCATCGTGATTATTCTGCTGTCGGTGAGATTCCGGAAAGGGTGGAAAGCTCCCGTTTTCATCCTGACAGAGGACGAGGAAAAGCTGGTCGAGATACTAAAGATACACGGCAAAACGGAGCAAAGCAGGCTTGCCGGACTCACGGATTTCAGCAAGCCCAGGATATCAAGGATGCTGCGGAGCCTGGAAGACCGGGGCATCATAGAAAGGGAAAAATTTAAAAAGACCTATAAAATTAAATTAAAGCATGAAATATCCTGAATCCTGATATAAAGGCTTTTAAAAATTCAGGGAATTATAAAATCGTATGATAAAACCTTTTGCTTGATTTAAAGCGATATAAAATCTTTTCATAAACATGTTTGAAATGTTTCGTCAGCAATATTTATATTCATACTGCCCCCCTTTATTATAATATGATAGCGAATCAGGTATTGCCCATTATATCGGTTTCGCTGATTTTGTCAGCGTTCACCTATCTCGCAACACCGAATGTGGGCAAAAAACTGAGAAAAATGAAAATAGTCGGGATAGACGTGCATAAAGTCAGCCGGCCGTCCATACCCGAGATGGGAGGGGTGGTGATCCTCGTGCCTATTCTCGTTTTGCTGGCATGCGCGTATCTTTTCACGGGCGCTTTTCCCATTCTTATCGTAGCGATGGCCACGCTCTTATTCGGCGTTTACGGCATGCTTGATGACCTGCTGCATCTGGGCAAGTACCAGAAGCTTGCATTGTCCATCGGCGTGGGAACTGTCCTGCTGATTCCTGCGAATCCCGGGCTCTTGGTATTCATCCCTCTGCTGTTTCTGACCGCCGGGACAGGCAACATCTTCAACCTGTTCGCGGGGTTCAACGGCCTCGAGGTAGGGTGCACATCGACTATAGCGCTTTTCTTCTCTGCCCTCTGCCTGATAACGGGGAACGTGGTTCCATTCTATCTGTCTTTCGGCCTTTTCATCGTGCTTATCGGATTCCTCATGCATAACAAGTATCCTGCCAGGATCTTCCCCGGCAACATCGGCACCATGACGCTGGGGGGGTTCTTCGCCGGGATATGCCTGTATTACAACCTGTATTATCTGCTGATACCCCTGCTCTTCCTGCACATCGCCGATGTCGCCCTGAAGGGGGTCTCAGCGGGCTATTTCAGCTCCAGCGAGCATGCGCCAACGAAGATAAACGGGGACAACGTCCTTGTGCCCGGCAACGACTATCTCTCCCTGTCGAGGCTTGTCCTGCGTATCAGGCCGATGACAGAAAAGCAGCTGGTCAGATTCTTCTGGGCAGCATCGTCCTTTCTTGGAATCTCCACCGTGATAATCACAGGTGTTCTGCTGTGCTAATCTGGATAGACCTGACAAGCCTGCCGCACGTGCACTTCTTCAGGGCGCTGATCAAACGGCTTGCCAAGGCCGGGAATGACGTCATGGTCACGTCAAGGGAATTCAGCATAATGAACGACATGCTGGAAAAGAACGGCATACAATACGTGAGCATAGGCTCGCACGGGGGCAAGGACCTTGCCTGCAAGCTTGCCAGGAGCTCTGGCAGGGTATCGCAGCTTGCGAAATTCGTATCGAGGGAGAAGCCGGACATCGGTCTTTCCAAACATTCCGTTGAATGCGCAAGGGTATGCTTCGGCCTCAACATACCCTCGATAACGGTCATAGACCACGAGACAGCGGACGCTGCCATGAGGCTGATGGTCCCTCTGTCGGACTCCATCGTTTCCCCGGTCGCGACCCCTGCTGACACGCTTAGGGGATTCGGCGCGAGACACGTTTCCCAGTTCTACGGGGTTTGCGAAGTCGCCCATTTCTATGATTTCAAGCCAAAAGAAGACGTCCTGCGCCAGCTGGGCATATCAAAAAACAAAAAGATCGTTGTCGCGAGGTCCGAGCCGATGTTGTCCGCCCACAACGACCACGAGTCCAGGCTGTTCTCGGTGCTGGAAAGCATAAAACAGGGGAGAGGGGACGTGGAGATAGTCTTCATACCGCGGGGGGAAAGCGACCTGGGAAAGTTCGGGAAGCTTGACCTGATCGTGCCGGAGTCGTCCATAGACACGCTGAGCCTTTATTCCTTTGCCGGCCTGATGATCGGGGCTGGCTCGTGCATGAACAGGGAGGCATGCGTAGGCGGATGCCCGACGATATCCATATGCCCTGACAATCTGCCGGGTGTCGATAAATTCCTGATAGATAAAAAGATGATGTATTACTGCCTGGAAAAAAACGAAATAGTCGGGCTTGCTTCTGAAATACTGAGCAACCATTGCAACCATTCATTGAAGGAAAGGAACGGCAAGGTTCTGCAAGGATTCGAGGATCCGTACGCTAAGATAATGGCCGTTATTCACGGTATAAATGAGTAATTAATGATAATTTAATGATAATTTTCTGTTCTGAAATGGAAAAATTCAAGTATTTTTCCTTCCCCGGAAACAATGTCAGAGTATCTGATTTGCGTGGCTTGCTGAAATTTTGCACAAAGTTTAAATGCAACACCGCCATCATAATCACCAAGGACATGCACAGAGAAGAAAAAATCAAGACCGTGCTTGTAAAATTCATACCTGCGTGGTATTTCCTGTTCAGCCGAGCTTTTGTCAAGGGGGGCTGAACTCATGGCAGCAGCCATGTTTTTACTGATACGTCCGTGGCCCAATACAGGGATTCCCGGACAATACCAACCGATAAAGAGAAAACTGAGAAAGTAAAAGAAAAAAAGAAAAGGATGAGGGGGAAAGCCCCCCTCTTTATTTAACAAGTTTTTGGCTTTAAGCGCTGTATTCGACGGTTCCTTGCATTACCTTGACAGCAAGATTTCTTGTCGCCGTCCTGTCAACACCAGCAACGACCAGTGCTTTCTGACCTGAGCCAAAGGCATCGCTCACAACTGTGATCACACCTTCGGTCGGGTACAAGGCTGTAAAGTCAGCCACGCACTGGGGCTTGCTTGCTGACATGTTCAGCAACTCTGCTACAAGGCTGTTGGCGCAAGGTCCTCCGAGCAGGACAAGATCTCTGCTAAGGGTTGATGTGGTGATCTCTGATTCCATCTTTGAGACGCTGTTCTTTATCTGGACTGCCTGTTCGACTGTTCCTCCTTCCACCCCTTCACCAGCGGCGAAACTCGGATCAGAACCGAATGCCACGGTGACCGGAGTTGGCTCGTCTGGCGTGTACATTGTCACTACTTCGTTGTCGGTGCTCTTGTCCCTGACCGCATAGGTACCACCTTCCGTGACACCGTATTCGTAGTCACCTTCCTCGTCGGATACCATGCCACCTACGATACCGTTGTCTTCGACTTCGACAGTCTTTACCTCGTCTGCCGCGGTGTCTGTGGCGAATGAAACGTTCAAGGTAGCCTCAGTAGCCGCGTCCGTAGTTTCAAACTCAGACTCGGTTACTTCTATATAGTCCTTGAAGTCTCCGCTGCTGCAATTCACCCCGAACACGAACGAAGCACCCTGCTCCGTGTAGAAGCTTATTGACGTTTCTGAAATGCCTGCTGCTGTTGTGTTCAGAGCTACGCTCTCCGCTGTTCCGTCAAATCCTGTCACTTCGACGTCAATGCTTCCTACGCCTATGCTGTCACCTACGTCATCTACCGTGATTGGATACTCTGTGCCTGTCGAGACGTCCTTCAGTATTACCTCCTCGTCCGAGGTGTAGTCGTCAAACACGAGGATGTATGTGTAGTCCTCGTCCGTGACCACCACGTACTCGCCTTCAATGACCGTCTCGTTGTTGCATACATGCACCGCATAGTCGCCGTCACTCAATTCGATCTCATTGCTCGTGTCGTTGTACCACAGCAAGGTCTGGTCGTATTCTATCCCGTCTTTGTTGGTGAATGTTATGTCGATGTCGGTATCGCTGCTTGCCTCTACTTCGATCAAATCCTTCGAAGCTGCGTCAATATCTGGGAAGATGCCGCCAAACGCCACCTTGAAAGAGTTGAATACCGGCTCCGTGAAAGATTCGCCGGCTTTCAGCACTTCCTTGTCTTCCATGGCGTACGTGATGCTGACACTCTTGATTTTGGTCGTGGTGTTATCTATAGTTACAGCTGTGCCGTCCACCTCATCGTCTCCCAGGACAACCTCTTCACCGTGTTCCAGTATCATCTCTTCAGAACCGATGAACAGCTCCACTGATCCAGCCTCTGCAGGGAACTTGAAAGCACGTATGGCCTTCACGTGTGCCTTGAGGTCCCCTTTCTCTATGTCGAGTTCGTCCTCGGCTTCGTCCACCTCGAATGCCTCGCCGTTGACGTCGATCGTGGCTGCAGTGCCCTCGGTGTTAATACCAACTACTGTTATGACGTAGTCGGTACCCTCAACGGTCACCGTTACGGATTCACCTGCAGCTATCGATTCTGTCTGGCTAGCAGCGAACAAGGTCAGCATTGTCCCGGTCAAGTCACCATCCACATCAGAGAAGATGTAAGGCTTTCCCAGCAATGTTATCTCCTTGTTGGCAATCTCATCTATATCGATTGCCGGGCTGAATTTAACCAGGTATGTGTAGAGGTTTGCGTTTTTGACCAACTCGACGTTCAATGCCGGGTCGTCCCAGTCGCTAATCTCTCTGTTGAATTGGACTACCTGGTCTGCGGTGTAAATACGCTGGCCGTAGTCAATCTCTTTGCCGTCTTTCTGCTTCACCACGCCGCTGGCAAGAACCGTTGGCAACTCCTTCACTGTGAACTTGCTCAGTATGTTGTCAACTTGCTGACCGACATACAGTTTTGTTGATTTCGTTTCAACTGCCGCACCATCGCTAACCGACATGACTCCTACTGCACCAGGTACGGTCACGGTTGTCGTGGCCTGTCCTCCCAGCGCAACGCCGATGTCAGCACCTGCGAGCGTGTCTTCCGCTGCAGCATTTCCCCCTATCACGATGTAGGGAGATGTCATGGTGTTGCCTGTCACTGTTACAAAGTCTCCAAGTGTTACTGCTCCTGCTCCAAGCGCTAGGGTAGCTCCTGCAGCCAAAGCTGCCAAGCCACCCGCAATTACTCTTTTAATCTCCATTTTATTCCTCCTGTAATTCAAGACCGGATATTGCGTATTTTTGCAAATAGCAACACCGGGCAATAGTAAATACTAAGGCAGGGTCCCTATATAAAGGTTTAGCGAAACAGTTGCAACAACTGTTATCGGTTTTGTCAAAAACACTTTATTTTTCAAATAAGAGTTTCAAAATGCTCATAATTGTTCCAAAAGGATTTTAATTCCTTTTTGGACAAAAATAAGGATTTTTATCAATTTTGTCATTTATGCATGCCGATATCGGGTTTTTCCCTGGGGCCATCCAAAAAAGCGAAGTTTAGGGGGGGTTTGACAGAAAAGGCCTTTAAAAATCAACAGGCAGGGCAGAACGAATTCAATGCAGAACCCTTCCGCTAAGCAAGAAAAACAGCAGCATTATTACAGAAATCGCAACAACCAAGTAAAGCCATGGCTTTTCACTGGCCCAGCCAAACGGTATGGGACCTATGAATCCGCCGAATGCGAACCCCGTACCCGTCTTCCCCTTTTCGCCCAGGGACGTGCCGATGATTATCACCAGCATCCCTATGAAAATCAGGGCGAAACCAAGCAGCACGATCTTTTCATGCATGGTACATCCATGGTACATAATGGCCAGCTTCAATATAAAAACATTTGCAAATAATAATCTAGCATGAAATTCGAGCTGCACTGCCATAGCTGGCATTCACACGGCAGGAAGATACCATGGGAAGGGCTGGCATCCCCGTCCCAGATCGTACGTGCGTTGCATAAGCTAGGCTTCGCTGGATTCGCGCTAACGGATCACGACAGCATCGCAGGATGGCGTGATGCCAGCCAGGCGGCAAAAAGGCAGGGGATGGTTTTCATCCCGGGAATTGAGATCTCAACGCTCAGCGGTCACCTGATCGCCCTGGGGATAAACGATCCTGTAAAGAGGGGGCTCACGCTTGAGGAAACAGGGGAACTGGTGCATGAGCAGGGCGGCATAACGATCGCCCCCCACCCCTTTGATATCAGGAGCGAAGGTATAGGGGACGAGCTCGTCAAGGCCGACGCGGTCGAGGTTTTCAACTCCATGAACTTGACCAGGATAGAGAACATGCTGGCAAGAATGGAGGCGAGGAAAAGGTCCATTCCCGCTGTAGGCGGATCCGACGCCCATAGCCTGCCAATGCTCGGCATGACCGCGAACCTCATCGAAGCGGACGACGCCGACTCCGCGCTACGCCAGATAAAGCATGGCAGGGTGAGGGTGCATGGGAGATATATCCCCATCCCGGTGATTGTGGATTGGACGAGGCAAAGGATGCGCTTGTCTTATGCTGATATAGAAAAATACATCGAGAAAAATTATTCGAAGCCAAGGGCGGCCCTGGCCAGATTCCTGCTGCGACGTTTCGTCAATAGCGAGTCATGCGGATGGGACGCGCTGGGATATTTCGCGGTTGGCGTCTCAACGATGTACAGTGTTGCGGGACTGGCCTTCAGATAAGGTTTGGGGCTGAAGGTTTATCAGAAGCTCGGCGGGAAAACCCACGCCATTTATGGGTGGGAGTGTCACTTTAGCATTATCACGAATCTCAGAATCAGTATTATGACAACCCCCAGGGCCAGTATGGTCAGCATCATTATCTGCGTCCATGACGTTTCTTTCTCATCCTCACCCGCAATGATGCCGCCGGTGGGTATGGACATGTTCATCGTTATGTTGGGGGCGCTCAGATTGGCCTCCGGTGTTTCATTGATGTCAAAGGAAAACCCGGACAGAACGTTCACTTTGAATTCCAGTCCGGCCTGCTCGATCTCCGACACCGCGCTCACCGCAGCGGAGTAGTTTCCGGCCTGGGTGTAGTAATTGGGCGCGGCGTACAGATAAACATCCCCATCCTCCCCAGGTTCGAGTTCAAGCCGGGAGTCTGACAGATGCACCCAACCGGGAGCGTCTATGAGCAGCTCGTAAACCTGGCTGAATTTCCCGTTATTTGTGATGGTGAAACTGTAAGTGACGGCCTTGCCGACGGCGACGGTCTTGGTGCTGTTCTCGGTTGAGAGCAGGACGGAGTAGCAATCCCTCAGAGGCAACACGCCGAGGGTAACGTTCGTTTTGCCGGGTGTGCGGGAGTCTATTGTTATCAAAATCGGGTAATCTCCCTGTTCCTTGTCGCACGGGACATCGACAGACAGCTCGACACGCCCGGTTTCACCGGGCCCGACGCTAATTTCGCTGCTCTGGTTGTTGTACATGATCACATACGTGTCTTCCAGCAAACCTGTATTGCCTATCTTAAGCGAAAAGCCTGCGGTTTTGCATGGGCAGACGTCCCGGCGCACCGGCTCGATCGAAATGGCGCCGGAGTAGCATTCCCTGATGTTCGTGAGGATCGTTTTCTCGCTCCTTGCATAGGATGTCAATGACTCGACACTGATCGTCACGTTTTTCATCCCGGTTTCGTCAGCGGGAGGCGAAAACAGCATCTCGACCGTTTTCTTCTCTCCTTCTTCGACCTCGATCATGCTGACAGGGAAAGTGACCCATTCCTCGCTGGCCGAGACCTTTATCTTTTCATCGCTGATGCCATCGTTCGTTATACCGATATCGAATGACGAATCGATTCCCTGGCACAATTCGTATTCGTCCGCCTCGATCTCGAGCCAGTGGCATGGCAGAATCTCGATCTCGAACTCTTCGCTAAAGGATTTATCGGAAATGGTCGAGTTGGCTACCACGCCCAGCGTGTAGATGCCGGGCTCGGCGCCGCATGCCGGGGTTATGAAAACCGCTCCTGCGCTGCCCTGCTCTTCCGGGGAAAGCGTGATTGTTGGGGAGATGAACCCTGACCAGAGCCCGCCGGCAGGCAGGTCCAGTGAAAGCTGATATGTTTCCCTGCTGGTGCCGAGGTTCGTGACAAGCACATTGATGTCGTCCGGGGTGAGCGTCGAACATGGGCAGGTCGCATTGACCCTGCATTGGATCTCTATCCCGGCATCGGAGTATGCAAAGACTGACGGGGACAGCGAAAACAGTGTGAAAATCAGGAACGCTGAACAAAGATATTTCATTAATAAGAAATGGGCAGTAAATTTTTTAAGTCTATCTGTAGCTATCTGTGAACTAGCCTGTCTGTGAAGTGGAAGTTACATGAATCGTATCTGTAATAGTGTTTCGTGTTTTTCCAAGTGTTTTTCCAAAAAATCTCTTTTCCCAAAAAACCGAAAGATATTGTAATATTTAATAAACAATAAAACTCAATTCTTACATAATGAGAGGCAAAAAGGCGGTTTTCGTAATCGTCATGCTTTTGGTCGTAGCGGCGGTCTACTACTCCTTTTCCTCGACTATCCTCGTAGGCGCGAAATCCCCGGTCTACACGGCCGGAGAGTTGAGGGAAGCGACCCTGGCCTACGATCAGCCGGAATACGTCTTTGTGACCCAATCCTACGACAACCCTGAATACACCCTGCCGCTGGCCGAGATGCCGGAGAACTACCAGAGGGATTTTGCAGAGCGCTTCGGAAAGGCCATGTCCAGCGGGCAGCAACGGTTGCTGCTCGACAACGGCGTAGTCATAATCCCCGGGACCGAATACGAGAGGTTTTCCAATGCGTACGCCAGGCTGAGCCACGATGACATACCAGTCTTCATCACATCAGATTCCATACTTCACCTGTTCCACATAGAGTTCAACGAGATGCTGAAGAACCTTGAGGTGAAAGAGCTGTCGCCCATGCTGCGCTCCTTCCTGGACGCTGTGATAACAGAATCGGTCATGCAGTACAACGGCCTGCAGGACGCAGGGCTGCGAGAGCAGGCGAGGAGGAACGTCGCATACCTCGCGGTCGCAGGGCGGCTGCTCGACCCCGGATACCCTGTCCCATCGTTCGTCTCGGCCGAAGTGAACGGGGAGATAAGCAGGATAGAGGAACACAAGGGGTTTTTACGCTGTCCGCTCTTCAGCAAGGACTGCGACCCCGTATGCAGGGGACTCGCGTTCTATCCTGATGACTCATGCTCCCAAGCTATAAAGGGGTTGAAAATTCAATATGGTGGCAAGACTTGGGATAGCTTGGAACTTTTCAAGGAAGTGTGCTCAAGGAAATGCTACTGCGAGGACTACTCCCAGTACATCCCCAGGGGCCATTACACCGCAAGCGAGGAACTGCGCAGGTATTTCAAGGCCATGATGTGGCTGGGCAGGATGACATTCAAGGCAAGGGGTGAAGGCTGGACCAAGCAAGCGGTGCTGCTAACGGACAGCGTGAAAGACGCTACGGCGGAGTACAAGGGAAGCCAGGTCCCGGCATACGAACTGTGGAACAGCATATACAGCGTGACGGGCTTCTTCGCGGGCGCCAGCGACGACCTCACCTTCTATGATTACGACAGGGCCGTGAACGCTGTTTTCGGCTACGGCTTTGACGAGGACACCACGATCAGCCCCGACATAGCGGAGCAGCTGGAAGAGGAGATCAGAAAGCAGAGGGGCCCCAAGATACTCGGTGGCTTCGAGATAGACCTTGTGGGAAACCTCAAGGACGCCACGCAGGGCATGCGGTTGCTGGGCCAGAGGTATGCGCTGGATTCCCAGATTCTCGGGGATCTGGTCTACAAGAACGTGGGGCCGAACCCTAGCTCCAGATATTATGACGAGGTGCTTGATTACTGCGTTAGCGGAAGTTGCCTGGGTCCCGTGCCCGTGTGCTCGCAGCCAAAGGAGTTCTACCAGTCATGCGAGAACATGGAGGAGGACAGGGTCAAGTACTGGAACGAGGTCTGCGACTCCGCGATCGAATTGTACTGCGGCTGCACCGGATGCGGCAAAGACACGCCGCCGACGAACATCCAGCAGGTCTACTCCGTGTGCAGGTTCATGCCTACCGGCCTGGACGTGATGAACGCCCTGGGCTCGGACGAAGCGGGCGATCTGCTGCTCGAATATAGCGAGAACGGCTACTGCGGATATGATGAGAAGATGGACGAGCTCAAGGATCTTGTGAGCAGCTATTCGCGACCAAACTGGTCGCGGAACCTGTACAACGCCTGGTTGTGGATGCTGCAGCCCGTCATGGAGCAAAAGCCGGCTGGCTATCCCGTCTGGATGAGCACCGATGTCTGGAGGCTGAAGGACCTGATAACGTCCCTGTCGTCATGGGCGGAGCTGAGGCATGACACCATACTGTACGTCAAGCAGAGCTACACCTGGGCCGTTGCAGTGGGCAAGTCCATGCCGCCTATGGCCGCGAAATACTACGGCTACGTGGAGCCCAACCCGCAATTATTCGCCCGGGCGAAGTACGCCGTCGATTTCTTGAAGCAGGGCCTTGAGGAGCAGGGCGTGCTAACCGAGGAGGTGGCTGATGCCCTGGACCGCAGCTCTGAGATGATGGCGAGGCTGCGGGGGATCTCGGAGATTGAGCTGCGTGGCGAAGCCCTGTCCGAGGACGATTACGACTACATAAAAGGCATCGACGCCGTGTTCGACTCCATCATAGAGGACCTCGCGTCCGCGGTCACGGTGACGACCGGAGTCGCCGCACCAGGCACCGAGTCCAAGACGTCCCTGGAAGGCAAGGACGACGCATTCAAGACCAGCATGATCGCGGACGTGCACACGGATGCCAACACGAAGCTGGTACTGGAGGTCGGGACGGGCAAGGTCGACTGGCTCGTTGTCGCGCACAAGGCGAAGGACGGCAGGATCGGCATCGCCATGGGCCCGATGTTCAGCTATTACGAGTTCGGCTGGCCCATGTCAGACCGGCTCACTGACGAGAAGTGGCGCAGCACCATCATGCCGGATATGGAACGGCCGGTGTGGTACGGTGAAACGGGAATGGAGTCCCAATCCGCCAGCCAGGCCTATATTGTAAAGAAGGAGTAGAATACTACTCTCCTACCGATGCCTGGCGAACGTTCTGATTGTATTCCAGCGATGCGAAATCGTATTCCTGCTCCTGCATGTAGAATCTCATGAACAGCACTATGAACACCACTGCCATGACTATGCCGATGAACGCGTACGTGACCCACCCCGATTGCGCGTATGTGACGAATCCCGTCAGCGCGTCCGTTCCCTGGCCTGCTGATGTCCCGGCGCCCGTCCCGACAACGAGTTTCACATTGGATTCGGTGGCTTCGCTGCCAAGCCAGACTTTTACCTTTATGGGGTAAACGCCCTCTTCTTTGGGCGCTTTTATGAATACATAGAATTCATCAAGTCCCCAGACTGTCACTGTGCTGGGATAGCGCAGCAGATCGGCCTGGACGCCTGTAACCAGCACATTGTATTTCTCCTCCTGGGACGAGTGTACCGTGACCTTGAATGCCACGCCCTCGCAGGGGGCGGCGCTGAACTCGTTTGGAGTAATCCGGATGTAAAACCCCTGTGCGGTTTCCGATGGCAGGGGCGGCGACACGGGCACCTCAGGCTCTTCGTCTGGCTCTGACGGCGTTATTGTCGGCCTGGCCTTCACATTTATTATTTCGCTAACGGTGTCACTGACATAGCCGCATGCAACAGCGTCAATCCGGACCAGCCTGGAACCGGCCGCTAACCTGAACTGGAAATTAGCATCAGTGGATTTTCCCGACGCGATCCTCAGGCCCAGTTTGTCCTTGAACTTTCCATCGACATACAGCTTGAGTTCCACGGTCCTGCTGGTCTCGCCGTTGTTTTCAACCCGAACGCCGAACGTCCCGATCTCGCTCGCAACCATGTTGTCGGCGTAATTGACGGATGTTATCTCGATTCCGCAAGTGCCGTCGGCCTGGCCGGGATATTCACCATAAGCTACGCAAACGCCTTCGCTGCACGCCTCATCGCAATGCTCAACTATTTCCCAATAGCTTACACAACCAGACTTTATCATTTCTCGCACGACATTTTTCCCGCCGCACCTGTAATTCTCGGTCTCGCCGGTAACGCAGTACGTCGTTGAATCGGAATCGGCGTATCCGCTGACTTCCGCCCTGACCCTTACCCTGTGCCTGCCTGGTTCGAAATCATAGCTGCCAACGATTTCCTCTTCGTCTCCCTTGTCCAGGGTCACATACCCTTCGGCTATGATGTCATCATTTACCTTTACATTATATTGGATTGTCTCTTCAACGTTCCCTGTATTCTCCAGATAGAACGTTATCACATCATCTTCCACCTCAAGATCCCGCACTTCCACAGCCGGCCTTTCTATCTTGTACGTGCAGACCTCCAGGTCATAGCCATCGTCCAGATATATCCCTGAATATTTCTTCTCGTAGTCTTCTCCGCCCACCTCTATCTCGTAATATTGGTTCTTCGGCAGTGTGAACTCGGCTTCTCCGTCGTTGCCGGTTTCCACCGTTTCACCGTTCACGGTTACTTCGGCGTCCTTAATCCTGAAATTCGTTTCGCAGTTTCTCACGAGCACGGTCAGTTCCTTGAGGTTGCTCTCGTAGTCTATGTTTAGCTCAAGATGCTCGATCTCCAGTCCCCCTGGGCCATCGTTGGCTATCTTGATCCTGTAACTGCCGTCAGCATAAGGCCCTGGCATATTCGTCAAATCGTAAACATAATCCCCCAGGAAATCAATCCTCCCGCCGGAGACAAAGGACCATGCATGGCCGTTCCACACCTGTATGGTCATATAGGCTCCGGTGCTTTTGATTCTCAGCACAAGGGAAACGGACTGGACTTCCACGGTATCATTGCTGAACGGTGCGTCAGGCCACTTCAAATGGAGCGAGCCGTGTGCGTAAACCCCGCCCGCGCACGGGACGGGATGGTTCCAGTATGCGTTCTGAACCTGCGCGACATCCGGGCATTCTGCGTATTCGTATGCGCTGGCATAGCACAACAGGTAGAAAAGGGCCACTATGAACGCTGCGATTGCGCTATTCCTGCTGCTATTTAAAGTCATAACTACTATTGAGTAACAAAGGTTTATAAATTTAATGGTTCTGAAATTGTGTCATGAATCGCCCGAAAAGATGGGTGGTTGATTCAAGCTTTAAATTTTTTTCGGACAAAATAGTATTAAGGTGTTATGTAAATGAAAAGAGGAAAAGAAAGCGATTCCGAAGAGTTCGACGAGCAAGAGGGAGACTATGCAAAAGGCGTGAAAGTGAGACTTAGCAGATATGCGATTCCGGCTGTTGTGGTTCTGCTGCTGGCTATCGCTATTTTAGGTACCAACGCTGTGGATACCAGCCTCAGCGGGGCAATGATAGCGTCCGTTTCATCAGAATGCCAAGAGAAGGTCGACAATCTCGAAGCTGAGAACAGCATCCTGCAAGAGACGCTGTCAGCCGATAAGCAAGCACTGCTAATCGAGAAAAACAATCTGCAACTCGAAAACGTCAAATTGAAGAACATGGCTGAAAGGCTTGAGGGTGACGTCAACCTCTACCACGGCATCCTAGGTAATTTGGAAGGGGAAGACCTGGAGAGCATTACGACCCCTTTTGGATTCAAGATAACCTGGGACAAGTATATAATAGCCAAACCGGATCAGGAATCAGTCTGGCATGCGGATATAGAGAACATGGGTTCTTTGACAAAGAGCTTTACCCTGGACCTGCGCCTTAAGTCCGCTTACAACCACGCCTTTGAGAAAGAGCCAGCGGTGATCGGCAGCCTGACCTTGAAATCCCGCAATTCGGGCACTTTGAACGTCAAGTTGACTCCGGATAACGAAGGCTACGGGATCTTCGGGATCTACATGAACAACAATTACGTGGGAGACTTGCTTGTTTTTGCTTTTTAGTCGCATTTCCCCCTTCCACCGTCTTTCCAGGCCAGCCGCTAGCAGTTTGAACTATGGCTTTGTTTTCCCTTTTCGCTTTTAATCGAGGCCATACGGGCTTATTTGTCGCCAGTGCCCCTCCCCGCAGCCTCCGATCAAACGCTCACTTTCAGGGAAAAATCACTTTTATCTATTTTATAATATCTATTAGATTATATATATTTATTTAATGCTTATGCAATTTATATTTTATAACAAATATATCAAATAAGATATTAAAAAATATGCTTATTTAAATACAACGGTCAATATTTAAAAGACAGGAAATCTATAATTAAGCAAGAAATAGGGGAAACTGTTGAATGAAACAAAAGCGATAGCATGAGGAATGAAAAAAAGCCAAGCGTATTGGAGGATTTGCTGCTGCGGCAGAAGCCCGCGAAGATACTGATATCCCTGAAAACTAGCAAGGAAAGCATATACGCGACTATACTCTCCAGGGAAACGAACTGCACGTATTCTCACACCATAAAGATCCTGAACGTCCTGCAGAGCATGGGCTTGGTTAAATTCGACAAGAAAGGCAGGATAAAGAAAGTCACGCTGACGGACGACGGCTGGGACATCGCTCACAACCTGGAGGCCCTGACCAAGAAATTCGACCAGATCGATGAAAAGGTAGCGGAAAGGGAGCGTGCCCCGAAAAGGGAAAAACCCAAAACCAAGAACAAGAAAGGTAAGAAGTGAGGCTTCTAGCTTAGAAACCATAAGTTTTATCCATTCCGCTAATAAATTTTCCTCTGTAAATTAAATTATGATGCCCGAAGCAGTTATCAGCGGGATAAATTATCTTGGGGATTTTGATGAAAGATTGCTTGCTCAGCTAATGGGGAAAGAAGTTTGTATATATTCAATGAACGGCGAATATCATCCCCTGGGGTATAAACCCGGTGACGGATTCTATGTTGGAAAGACCCGGGTAAATGATTATGATTATCTAATTCATGGACCGGATTTAGAAAAACCTGTTGTATTTAGAATAAAATTTAAGAGTGGCGGCTATTTCGAACACTTGGGAAAGAAATAATTAGGTCTCACCTTCGTTTTCGAATATCTATTCTGCCTCGTCTGCGCTTTCTGCTCTTATTCAGCCTTTGGTCCAAAGGGACACGATCTTTGCGTTTTCTCCCACTTCCCGACAGGCTTCTCATCATCTCCTTTGGGAGGAGTGCATCCATCGTAACCTCATAAGAGGAATTGTCAAGAAGATGATCTATAATGTTTTGAATGCTCATGCTATCGATACCGGAACCGGACGCATGGGCCGTCATTTTATTTAAAATCCCGGCGATGCATTTGTTGCTGAAATTGTACAATGACTGAGGCTTAGGCAAACCACTTTCCTTAATGGAAAGGGTATAGACGAACATGATGTTGTGCGGCAGAACGATCTTCGTATAGAGTTCAGCCAGCATAGGATCATCGCCCAAGTAACTGGTCGACACCCTCCTCCCTACTTCGAATGCGTTCAAGCATCCCGGTTCGCATGCATAGAAAGCATTAGTGAAATATGAGAAGCGCACCCTCGGGGACAATTTCGATATCTTCTTGACGGCTGTCCTCATGTCAATCCTGTCACCGCCAAGAATCTTTTGCATATGCCTGAGCATCCTTTTATTGCCGGGAGCCAGTTCGTCGACCTCCGAATCAGAGTATCCTCTATCTCCTAGCATCCCACGGCTGGCGAGTATGTTCATGTGCTCTATGTCATCCGCCACGGCCGATTCAATGCAACAATCCGAATAACCCAGAAATTTCCCGTCGCATCGGAGTGCTTCACCATAGCTTTCGCTAATCTCACCATTGCTCATCTCACAGTGAGCCTTTCTGAATAGATTATCAATGTCCCTGAGGTCGTCTCCACCGTCTCTGAATAGATAGATCTTGCTGAGTATCCTCTTGCCGTGCGGATGGCCCTGAGCACCAACACCTACCTTAATCCCGTATCTGCTCACGACGGATTCCAGGGCCCGGTAACAAGAGCTGTCTGCCGTTTTCTGCAACAAGCCATCATAATCCAATTTGTCATTAATATCATACACTAACGCTGTTGCGGGCCGGGATGAATGAAGAACCGGGATTACATTATCCATTACGTAGAGTGGGGCTATGTCAGCCTCCCTGCATTCATCGATTAGCCGTTTTGTTACACTCCTCATACCACTGCTCTTGAAGAGAAATTTTTTAAATGGCGATACTCGGATCCTGAGAACAAAAAGGCAAGAAGTAGAAAGCCTTGAGCTAGTCTTTTAATATCTTCCCTCAAAATTTCTATTTGGATGCAATGATTAAAACAATTTATCGGGCTCAGTTCAGCAAACTAACTGGTGAAAGAGCGAGTGTTGGAGGAGTTTCAGGCACGCTGGGCTTCGATTGGAAAATCGGTCCCTATCTGGTTCTCGACAATTCTGACGGTGAACCCACAAAAAATATTTTCCTAGGAGACGAAGTTGTTATCGGTAGAAAAAGCTTCCTATATATTGATGGCACTCCGGCAGGAAAGTATTGATCAGCGAGCAACGCTCAAAAGGGCGATTCTTCAGGCCTGTTTTAGCCACGATTTTTATATGATATCGTTGATAGCTTGAGCAATTGTATCATCGGCGATGCCCAGTATCCTTTTAGGGCTGATCCCAGGCGAATAAACGCATTTTGAATAAAGGCTTATCACGTTTGCTGGAAGTACCGTCTTCTCGTAGAGCTCAGCAAGTTCAGGGCTTTCTTCATGAAGCGCAGCGAGTATCCTTTCTCCGACATTTACAGCGTCTATACATCCCGGTTTGCATGGATAGAACGAGTATGCGAAATACGAACGGAGAACCTTTGATTTTTCACCAAGCATCCGATTTACACTCATGTATGCCTCGGGAAAATCATTGCCGAAAACTGGACGAAACTGATTTCCGAGCCTTTGCCTCAGTCGGTTTTCTTCGTCAAGAGAAAGCCCCACAGGACGAACTCCCAATTTTCCACGCTTTGCAAGCATTTCCATATGCGCCTTCTCGTCACTTGCGCACTCGATGGTGCAGCATTCGGGGAATCCCAGGAATTGGCCTTCTGTGATTATGCCATCGCATAGAATTTGATTGGGTTTTCCTTGTCTCATATCTGCATAAGCCTTGCTGAAATCATCATTCATCTTTTCCAAAGACCCGCCGGCATCCTCACGGTAGAAATAAATTTTCCCTGAGAGTTCGAAACCATGAGTGGATGGCTGAGCACCCAACCCGACTTTGAATCCGAAATCTTGCAAAGGTGAGATATTTTTTAGGTGACCCTCCTCCATTTTCCGAATCGAGTCTTCAAAATCAGGATTATCTGTAACACCGCACACGAATGAGCTTGCTTTCCTGGCTGAGATTGCCACAGGGAGTAAGCAATCAAGTACTATATAGGGGGGCAAACCCAACTCTAGTGCACTCTCCACCAATTTGCGAGTATAACTCCTCATTCGTTTACTCATTGCTGTAAATTTTAAAAATCTATGTTCCGCACTTGAAAAAGAGCGGGAAATGAACCCGATGGACATTTCAATTTTTATGTTTTTGTGTTAATCTTTATCATGGGAACATCAACATTCAGAATATCCCGAGATACTCTTTACCGTTGGGAAAATAGAACGGTTGAGCTTTATATTCCACCCCCACCCACACATGATGACGATGGGCATATTTTTTGGGCACGCGGCCAATTGACTTATAGAACGGGTGTTGGATTCTTTGTTCATCGCGCAGGTGGAACTTTGGAGCCCGTTGAACACGGTGATTTGATGCGTATTTTACCGGGGTATGGGAACTGTGGGGCGCTTCGTCCGGTATATCTTCCCGAATGAAAATCTCAAAAAGCGATTCTTTTGTCCCATTTTCGTTGCTTAGGCTACCCTGTTCAAAAAATTTTTATTATGTAAAAAAATCATAAATGTTCATGGAACGGGAAATCATCGTGGAACACCTCCAGAAAAAGCGGAATATCGTAATCATCACTTTCGTGCTTCTTTTGCTGGCCTTCGCTGAGAACTACTACCTGAACTGCATGCTCAAATACTCGAGTCCGGGTTGCGAGCTGGGCTGGATTTATGTGATTCTGGCCCTGTTCTTGCTCATCGCGGTATGTTATTTCAGGAAATGAGCATAAAAGAGGGCTAAAAGGGGGGCCTAAACCTTTTTATAATTTTTCATAAAATAGAAGGTATGAGTCAACAAATTGCAATCGCCACATTAGAAGGCACGGGCCACCAAGAATATGTGGAACACTATGCTGCAGGAAGGATACCAGCAGGCAGTTTAGTTGTTGTAGACTATCCAGACAGGAATATGCATCTTCCCTATTCTGTTAGAAACGATGGGCAATTGTTCAACAATCTTCTGACTGACGGAGGCACGGGTGGGCCACCGGAAATTATTATAGGTGAACGTCACTGGAGAATCCAGCAGTAAGTGCCTATAGATGCCGATTTCTACCCCTGATTTACTTTTTATCATTTTATCAGCCACAGCCGAATCAAATTTTTAAGCACCCAGTCCAATTATTTCACAATGTGATTTTATGAGAGAGATAGGGATAAGGGGGCTTTTAAATTGGCCTCATGATCTTGCTTATAGGGAGGGTGCCCCGGGAGCTGTTATACTGGAGTTTCCATTGATAGATTTCTATGGGCACACCACCAGATTGAAGTTTGATTATGAGACTTCAACACCTTACGTTACGGTCAAGGAAGGCCGCCGGCAACTTAACATGCCCCTTATGCCTGGGGATGTCATAGGATTGCCAAACAACCAAAATGAATCTGAATATAGGGTGTTCAACGGAAAATATGAACATAAAAAAGGATTCAAATACGAACCATTTGGAATTCCTGCAACTGCACACATGGCGGCTGGAAGTAAATGACCTATTGAAATGACTGAAACACTTACAGCAAAGCATGGTAAAGACGTCCCGAGTTCTAATTACCCTTCCAGCATAAAATACGTCCAAAAAGTACGTTTTGAGCGTGAAATCTCACATTTTCCAAGACCTCTGAAAGTTGATAGCGTCTATAGATCTTGGTTTACTTTTCATCATTTTGTCAACCAATCGAAACATTTATAAACATATAATCCTAGTTATATAATATGGATTATATAATAGAAAGAAAACAGGCAAGTGAAATAAAGAAAGGGGGCTCATGGCTCCTTGTTTACGGTAGAAGAAAAACTGGGAAGACGTTCCTATTGAGAAACCTCTGCAAAATTAAGAATTACTTCCTTGTGAAAAAGGATTTGTCAGTGTTTAGCGGTGGAAAAGAAATAACACTGAATGATATGTCAAAAAAGGTCAAAGAGCTGCTAGAAAGCGGCAAAACCGTTGTAATAGATGAGTTCCAGCGGCTTGAAGAGAGTTTTCTGGAGGAGTTCAACCTTCTTCACCCCAAGGGGAAGCTGATACTCTCGGGATCAAGTATGAGGGTTGTCAGGAAATTTTTCGACCCAAAATCTCCACTGCTTGGTTTCTTTACACCACTTAGGATAGACTTTATAGACGTGAGAGATATCATCAAAGGGCTTAAGAACAAACTGAAACCGCAACGGTTGATAGAAATCGCAACCTTTCTCAGAGAACCATGGGTCATACCGCTCTTCGGTGGGGAAGATGCAATCGATTTCGTTTACAAGACTGTGACCACATCGAAGTTCATAATATCATCATTGGTTGGAGAAGTTTTCAGCGAGGAAGAGAGGGAACTGGGCAAAAAATATGACGCGATATTGAAGCTTGTCGCTTCCGGTGTCTGGAATACGAGAGAATTGGCATCAATAATGTATTCCCGCAGACTAATTCCGGACCCGAGCGTGACGCATATCCTGCAATATATCAAGAACCTCGAGGAGATGGGACTGATAGAGTCAATAAAGATATTCAACTCGAAACGCAACTTCTACAGGCTCTCTTCGCCGATAATGAACATATACTATTATCTTGATAGCAGATACAACATAAGTGACAGGGACATTGGGGTTGAAGAGGTGAAACCAACAATCGAGAAACTGATAAACCTGGAAATACAGAACTTCATCGCCGATTTCTTTGCAGAAAAGGTCGGTGGCAGAAAAGAATACTACATCTCTCCTGAGAAGGAATTTGACTTCATAATAACAAAGAGGAACAAGCCAGAAATTGTGGGAGAGGTAAAGTGGAAGAACGCCAATAAAAAAGACACTGGAAAGTTCATGAAAAAGGCTGAACATCTTCCCTGCAAGAAACTTGTCATTTTCAAGCGGGGTACAGCAGAAGGTTCAATTAACGCCGAAGATGTGCTACGCGAAATGTAAAATAAGCCTAAAAACTGCGTTTTGAGCGTGAAATTCCAGGGTTTTCAAGGCTTTTGCGACATTTTCCCTTCCCCAATAGTGCTCTAGGTACCGGTTTTCACATTTGGTTTACTTTTCATCATTTTGTCAACCAACGATTTTGACTTCTTTTTATTAAATAAAATCAAATAATAATATGTCCAAAGAGTTCAATTATCCGACTAAGCATAGCATCATATACGCAAATGAAATAATAAACATCATGTCAAACAGAAAAGCGGATCAGCACAAACTACTGAAGCCAGATAGCTTCATAGACACAATCTTAAGAAAAACAAAAGAGGCGAGGGGGGATTTACATGACAAAGCTGCTGTACTGTTGCATGGACTTGTCACAAGTCACGGCTTTGCTAGCGGAAACAAGAGGACAGGATTTATAATTACTTCAACTTTCATAAAGAAAAACGGGGGTAGGATAAGGATTAAAAACTTTAATAAAGCCGAAAGAATAATTAAGAATATAAGGAAGTTAAGTATCGAAGAAATAGCTGAGTGGCTTCGCAAGGGTGATATAGATGAAACCAAAATTGAATGATATAATGGAGCAACACGAAGAAGAGCATGAAATATTAGACCTAGTTCTAAAGTACAAAAAACTGCTCAGAAAGCTGGAATAAAATTCGGTCAAATCCCTCACCTAAGCCCGTGAGTGTAAGAAGTAAGAGCTGATGCTAGCCTACCAAGCTAAAATATGCCCAAAAAGTGCGTTTTGAGCGTGCAATTCCCGTTTTTCCAAGGCTTTCGCGGCATTTTCCCTTCCCCAATAGTGCTCTAGGTGCCGGTTTTCGCATTTGGTTTACTTTCATCATTTTGTCAACCAGAATTGTCAGGACTTTTCTGCGACAGAATGCAATTGTTTCATGTTCAATATCT
>CAZLFZ010000006.1:19603-56368 GCA_964559215.1 uncultured archaeon | reverse complement strand
GAAGCCTCGGGAGGGAATCTCAGACAGAAGCAGATCGTATCTGCTTCATGTGCCCTTTGAACCCTCGACCTATCGCTCTCTCCCACCTTCCTTGGCGCAGCTAGCTTTCCTTTTAGGAAAGGTGCTACGAGGCGATCGCTCTAGCCACTGAGCTACCGAGGCTTATCTTCTCCGTTAACGCTTTTGCGCATTAGTGGAAAAGGTTATAGCAATATTAATTATGGGAATATATAAAAAATATGAAAGAGGCGATGTTCTACGAAAAGGCTGAAAACAACACGGTCAACTGCAGGTTGTGCGCCAGGTATTGCTTGAACATCCAGCCCGGGAAGACCGGATTCTGCGGCGTCAGGAAAAACATCAAGGGCAGGCTCTATTCTCTCGTCTACGGCAAGGCATGCTCTTTGGCGATAGACCCGATCGAGAAAAAGCCGCTCTTCCATTTCGCCCCGGGCTCAAAATGCTTGTCCATAGCCACGGTGGGCTGCAATTTCAGGTGCCTGCACTGCCAGAACTGGGAGATATCGCAGGAATACGGTCAAATACACGGGGAGGACCTGCAACCTGCCAAAATCATAGAGATAGCCAAAAGCCAGGGGGTCAGGGGGATAGCATACACGTACACGGAGCCCACCATCTTCTACGAATACGCCTTTGATATCATGCGCCTTGCCAAAAAGGCGGGATTTTACAATGTATGGGTGAGCAACGGCTATACCTCGCCGGACGCTATCAAGCGCATGGCGCCATACCTGGACGGGGTGAATGTGGACATCAAGGGGAATGACGAATTCTACAAAAAGGTGTGCATGGCGCCCGGGCTGCAGCCGGTCTACGATGCCCTGCTTGCGTATAAAAAACACGGTGTGTGGGTGGAGGTCACGAACCTCGTCATACCCGGATACAACGACAATGAGCACGACATCCGGGAGATGGTGCGGTGGGTGAAGAAGAACCTGGGCGCCGACACCCCTGTGCACTTCTCGGCATTCTTCCCGCATTACAAGATGACGAATGTCGAGCCGACGCCGACGGAGACTCTTGAGCTTTGCTACGAAATCGCGAAAAAGGAGGGGATGCACTGGATATACCTCGGCAATGTCTATGGCTCCGATCAAGAATCGACAAAATGCTGGCGCTGCGGGAAAGATGTGATAAAAAGGGTCGGGTACGATATATTGTCATACAACGAAGAATGCCAGGGCTGCGGGACCAAGGTCCCTATAGCGGGCTTGAAGTGGAGGAAGCGTTAAGGGATTTAAAAAGAAATTTAAATGAACGGGTGGTGTTATCTTTATGGCGAAAGATATCATGGAAACGGTGGGAAAGAAACTCAAAGATGGCTGGATAAAGGCATGGATGGGCATAGAGGTCCTCGCCGTAACATCCGAAGCTGCGGATTCCAGCCTGGGCAAGCACGTTGAAAAGATGGGCAAGGAAGACTGCTGCATCATCTACAAGCAGGAATTCAAAGAATCGAAGCAAGTTCCTAATCCATTCAAGAAACCGGAGCATGCCTATTCCAAGGTGGTGGAGGTCGAGCTGGTTGCCAAGAGATTCGAGGACCTCATGTACCTTGTGATGAACTATGGCCCATCGGGCGTGGAGATACTGGAACCGGGCGAGATCAAGCTGGGGCTCGGGGAGGCGCAGGGGATACTGAATTCCATTTCCGAACTCATCCACAAATTCGCCAGCAGGGCAGGCGGGGTCATAATCTCGACGTGAATGAACCGTGATATCTTCGTTTTATATAATTATAGCCATTATTGGAATTTTTTGACATTCCCGACATTTCCATCTACTGAAGCAACCACAATATTTATAAATACTTTGCCCAATAAATTAATCAATCATTGACTGAGCACCTGATTCTCATGTTAGAAGAAATACAAAAAGAGGTTAAGACAGGAACGACAACCGTCGGGATTGTAGCCAAGGACGCGGTTGTGTTAGCTGCGGAAAGAAAGGCTACAATGGGTTATCTGGTCGCGAGCCAGGACGCCCAGAAGATTTATAAGATAGACGACAACCTGGGGATGACGATAGCCGGCCTGGTCGGCGATGCCCAGGCCCTGATAAGATACATAAAGGCGGAGCTCAAGCTGTACAGGCTGCAGGAAGAGAAAACGATAGGACTGAAAGCCGCATCCACCCTGATAGCCAACATTCTTTACAGCAGGAGATTCTACCCTTACATAGTGCAGTTGGTGGTTGCGGGCTATGACAGCAAGCCCGGCCTGTTCACCTTGTCCCCGGACGGTTCGGTACTGCCGGAGAAGTATTTTTCAACGGGTTCTGGTTCTCCCATAGCATTCGGGGTGCTGGAAAACGATTTCAAGGACAGCATGGAACTGGACAAGGCCAAAAAGCTGGCGGTCAGGGCGGTCAGGGCCGCAACCAAGAGGGACATCGCAAGCGGTGGGAGCGGAATAGACGCCGTGGTCATTTCGAGGGCAGGTTTCAAAAGAGTGAGCGACGAGGAAGTAAAGAAGCTGGCCGGATAAGAAATTTGGAATGGAAAATTTGTTTTGCAGGCACTGTAATTTTTCAAACGCTTTTTGAAGATTTGAAGATTGAAGACTGGAGAGGTGAACATGTGAGCATACTGAAGGAACTAGAAGCTAATCTGCCCAAGGACGCGAATATCACCGAGGCCAAGTTCGAGGGCTCGGAGATGGTCCTGTACACCAAAAACCCTGATTTCTTCAAGAACAGCGAGAATGTGGTGAGAGCTATAGTCTCGAGCCTGAAGAAAAGGATAGAGATCCGGCCGGACCAGTCCATAACGCTCGACCCTGAGCATGCCAAGAAGCTCATTGAGAAGATTGTCCCCAAGGATGCGAAAATACAGGCCATATATTTCGAACCGGAGCTTGGGAAGGTTGTCATAGAGTCCGCAAAGCCTGGCCTGGTGATAGGCAAGGGCGGAGAAACGTACAAGCGGATAAAGAGCGAGACTTGCTGGTTGCCGAAGATAGAGCGGGCCCCTGCCATAGAGTCCGACATAGTCAGGGCCGTCCGGAATCTGCTGCACAGCGAGATAGACTACAGGAAGGTGTTTCTCAACAAAATAGGACAGCGAATAAACTCGCCTCCGCATGTTCCGAAAGACAAGGAATGGATAAGGCTCTCCTTCCTCGGCGGCGCAAGGCAGGTGGGCCGAAGCAGCATCATGCTGCAGACGTCCAACTCAAACATCCTGCTTGATTTCGGCGTTGACGTGGGCTCGGGCAGACAGCCGTATATAGACTCTCCTGATTTTGACATCGAGAAGATAGACGCGGTCGTTTTAAGCCACAGCCACCTGGATCACTGCGGCTTCGTACCATGGCTTTATGAGCAGGGATACACCGGTCCCATGTACTGCACCGCACCTACCAGAGACCTGATGGTGCTGTTATGCCTTGACTACGTGGATGTGTGCCAGAGGGAGGGGAAAAAGGTGTGGTACACAAAGAAATCCATAGAAAAGGTGGTCAAGCACACCGTTGCCCTGGAGTACGGCGAGGTGAGCGACATCACCCCTGATGTCAGGCTGACGCTCGAGCCCGCGGGCCACCTGCTGGGCTCGTCTTTGGTCCATCTGCACATAGGCGACGGTCTGCATAATGTTTTGTACACCGGTGACATGAAGTTCGGCCCCTCCAGGCTTTTCGAGGCAGCGTCCACCAAATTCCAGAGGGTCGAGACCCTGCTGATAGAGTCCACATACGGCGGCTCGGATGACATAATGCCGGGCCGATTGGACTCGGAAAAGGAGCTGATGGCAATCATCGAAAGAACCATGAAGAGGGGAGGCAAGGTGCTCATACCCGCCTTCGCCGTAGGCAGGGCCCAGGAAGTCATGACCATACTTACCGCCAACGGCTTCGACCATACCGTCTGGATGGAAGGCATGCTGTGGGACTCCACCGCCATCCACACGGCCTATCCGGAATACCTGTCAAGGTTCATTCAAAGGGATATCTTTCACAGGGGCGTGAATCCCTTCATCTCTGAAATTTTCCACAGGGTGGTGCCGCGTGAGAGGAACAGCATACTCGACTCCACCGATCCCGGGGTGGTCATCGCAACGTCGGGCATGCTCATAGGCGGTCCTGCGGTGGAATACCTGAAGGCCCTGGCCCCTGACAAAAAGAACACGTTGATCTTCGTTGGTTACCAGGCCGAGGGTACGATGGGGAGAAGGATACAAAGGGGCTGGCATGACATACCCCTATCAAGGGAAAGCGGCCGAACAAAGGCGGTAAAGATCAATCTCGAGGTCCAGACGGTTCACGGACTTTCCGGTCACTCGGACAGGAAACAGCTGGTCTCCTACGTATACAACCTGCCCGGCAAGCTGGAAAGGATACTGACGAATCACGGAGACAATTACAAATGCATGGAGCTTGGCAGGGACCTGCACAGGATATTCAAGTGCGAAACCCTTGCCCCGCGAAACCTGGAGGCAGTCAGGCTGAAGTAGGGTTGTAAAAAATTTCTTATATTTCTTATAATGCCGGTGTTATATGAAATCCTTCTCGGAGAATTTTCGAATAAAAACAAAAAATTGGCTTATCTAGTTCTAAACCAATCTAAATACATCTTTAATCCATCTTCAATTTTTATTTTTGGATTGAATCCCAAACTCCTTGCTTTAGAAATATCTGCTTTTAATCTCATAACTTCGTCAGGTCTGGGCTCAACGTGAACCGCCTCTAATTCTGAGCCTAACAAGTCTAACAATGTCCCAGCTAAGTCATTAATAGAAACTTCCCGGCCTGTTCCAAAATTAATTGGTACTCCAATAGGTCCATGTTTTGTCGCTATCTCATAAGCATCTAATGCATCAGTTATATACATGAAATCTCGTGTTTGGGTTCCGTCCCCAAAAATTTCAGGAGGTTTGCCTTTAACTATTCTTTTAACGAATATGGGAATAACTGCTCCATAATGTTCGTTATTTTGAAATGGGCCATAGGTATTAAAACCCCTTAAGATGATTACTTCAACCCCATGTTTCGTCGCATACTCCACACAGAGTTCTTCAGCTTGTTTTTTGCTTTTTGCATAAGGACTCTTCGGGTTTAACGGATGTTGTTCAGGAGCAGATTCGGCTTGTGTAGCCCCGTAAACTTCTGCGGTACTGGCAAAAACAAGTTTTTTCCCGTATTTTTTACACGCCCTGAGAACGTTTTCCGTCCCACCCACATTAACATCGAAAGTTAATTGAGGTTCATCGTATGATCTATCAACATGTATTTGAGCAGCTAAATGATAAACATCGTCTACTTCTCTTACCAAACCATCTATCACGCTGCTGTATAGAACATCGGCTCTTAAGCAGTTAATTTCTGCACCGCATGGATGATCAAAATTATCCAATCCTATAACTTCATTTCCTTGATCTAATAGTCTATTATGCAGGTGATATCCTATAAATCCAGCTGCACCTGTGACTAGTATCTTTTTGTTTGTCATGAATTGATAATAATCGTAACACATTTAAAATTCAAAGTCAATTCTGCATTGAAAGTGTGAGTTATGTGAAGCAAGATCCCATATAACCCTGATGTTGGAGAAATATTACTCGGCGGGGGGTCTGAGTTTTTTACTCATTTTACACACTGTAATTCGTTGGTCTTTAATATTATGAGTGCTTCTTCCTACCACCGATAACCTAGATGCTTATAGAAATTTCGAGCAGTTCGAGCAGTAATTGTTGGAATTAACTGAAATTTTTTAATTCCCATGCTCAATGCGACTTTTTCCATTTTCTCAACAATCAGTTTACCCACGCCTCGCCCAGTAAATTTTTGATGAATATATACGCCCGAGAGCTCGCCATCTTTGGTGAAATCTCCAAAACCAATTATTTTATCCTCATCCAACAAATCTTATGAATTTGTTCATTGATTCTCTGAACCTTTTTGCACTTGTTCTTCCTGACCAAACTGCTATCTGTTCTTTAGAATAGTCTTTACTGTTGATATTCCGGATCGTATTCCGATGCAGCCTTGCGACTTCCACAGCATCAGAAGCTCGAAATTTTCGTATCCTCATATCTGTGCAGTGGTTGTTGCGGGTTATTAAAATATGAGTTCCCCCGCCTGCGTCATACCACTCGCTAGCTCGTGCCCTTTGTATTCTAATATAGTCCAAGCCTCTCCTTTTTCAGCGCCTCCCGGTTGGTGTATGTAAGCTGCACCCCCTTGAAAAAGAAAGCGTTCGTATATGGCGTGACCTTATCCGAGGCGTGGTATCTGACCCATTTTGGATCTTTGATGGCCAATATCCCCTTAGCCCTGCAGTATTCTTTCGTTATGATGTGCCTGAATTCGTCGATAAATCTGCGGACAGTGAAATCTATTTCCTCTTGACGGACAAAGAAAATAAAAATGATGTCCTTGTCTGGATTGAATCCTGCCTCGATCATCGCCTCAGCAACGATTTCCCTTTCAAGGTTGTATGGCTTATCCCTGTGGTATTCGGCAAGCAGAATCTCATCAGAGGAGATGAAAGGCTCGTTAATATCAACAGCGCTCATGGTGACGACAGAAGGGTTGATTTCAATAACCCCCTTCCCTTGCTGCCGGATCATTCTTCCCTGTTCATCAAAAATCCATTTCCGGATCATACCTCCGCAATTCTTAAAACCTACAACGTAGGCCTTCTTGCCGGCAGCTATGGAATCCAGAACCATTTTGCATTTCCTGGTTTTGCTGAATGTTTCGGTCTTATCTTTGTATTTGACTTTTTTCAGTTGCGGTAGAACGAGATCGCCCCATTCATCAACGAACGTTATAATATGCTTGTCCACGTAGGTAATCATAAATTTATAAACAATAAATCGCTTTAAATTTCTATGGATGAAAAAATCACGGCGTACATAGTCGGCAGGATCAAACTCGGTTCTGCTCTGGCTAAGAAAGAGCCGCTCGACCAAGCAAATGAATTGCTAAAGACATTCAAGGAAATCAAAGAGGTCGACATAATCACGGGGGAATGGGACCTGCTTGTGAAATTCGAGGTTTCTTCAATGGATGAATATTATCATGTTGCATGGGGGATTGCAAAGCATCTTGAAAGAGGCTGGGGCGCACTGGTAGCGAAAAAGGTAACAAGATAATCCTAAATTCCAGATTAAACCCCCAGATGGCGCTATGACCTAAACCTTGTCCAAGAACTGGATGCCTGCAGCGGCCTGGTCGGGTGAGGATGAAGCCCCTGGCTCGTTTCCTGTCAGGGAAACCGTCTCCACGCCGCCCACAAGAGATTCCGCTTCGCCCCTTTTTCTGTTCTCGAAATCATCCCAGACTATCCTGCTGAACCTCTCGCTGCATGCCCTGCACGTGAAAGTCTGCTTGATGAGCAGTTTCAACGGCTGCGTGTTCTCCATGACCTTTACCAGGTCCTCGTCCGCGAGGAACGCTCCCCCTCCGCACTTAGGGCAATTCATGTTAATTATATTGCTGCAAGAACTTAAAAATCAGATTACATAGCTCCAGATTACGTGACATCCTCCCACGAATAAATTCATGGGCTTCCAGCGACAGTCTAATGTAACTCATTCCGGTTGCCGCCTGGCAAGGCTCAGGGTCTCTGCACATATCCAGGATTGGGCTCAAACAAGATACCCTCCCTCTTGAGCCTTTCTATCAAGTCGTCCACCTCTGTTCCTTCTATGCCTTCCTTGGATGCAGCATCCCTGAGCTTCGCTATGGGGACTATGTCCCTCTTATCGCCTGAAAGCTCGTCTATTATGTTCAGGATCTTCGTTATCTTCGACCTTTCGCTGAAGGGTGTCCCCCCTTCGCTCTTGTCAACGTCTATCTCGCCTGTCTCTACGTCGGAACCAAGGTCCTTCAGGCTCGCCTTCATCAACTTTATGGCTCTCTGGGCATCATCCTTGCTGATGATGGACGACAGCCGTATCTTGGCCGAGGCTTCGGACAACCTCATGAGCGCCTCGAACTGCCTCAAGGTGATGGGCACCGGGGCCCTGCCCCCCTCCGCCCTGCCCCTGGTCTTGACGTAAAAGTTCTGGAGCAGCTTGCTTACTTCCGGCGTGAGCTCGGGGTGGTACTTCTCCTTCGCATAAGCGACGTACTTTCTTATCATATCCGGGGATATTACGGGCGTGATCTTTTCTTTCTCGTGCCTGCTTTTCAGGACATGCTCAACGATCTTTTTGTCCTCCTTTGCGTTGGGGACGTCCCTGAGCGTGAACTTGAGGTCGAACCTGCTCAGCAAGGTAGGCGGTATGTTCACCTGCTCGTATATCGACCGCATGGGGTCGAACCTGCTGAACTTCGGATTCCCCCCCGCCAAGACGCTCGTCTTCGCAGGCAGCGTGGCCACTATGCTGGCCTTTGCGATGGAAATTGTGCCCTGCTCTAGCGCCTCGTGCATCGCGATCTGGTCGTCAGGGTTCATCTTCTCAAACTCGTCTATCGCCAGCAGGCCCTTGTTGGTCAGCACCAGCGCCCCAGCCTCCAGGACCCAGCCTCCCATGAACTGCTCGTCCTTGGTAACGGTTGCTGTATTATGGACAATGATATCGTTGGCAATAAAGTTATGTTCACCTTCAACTGTAAGATCATATACCCATTCCTCTTTTGTTTTTCTTTTTTCCACAATTCTGTCCCAAAATATATCCGATTTTGACATTTTTTCCAGAAACTCAAAATAAGGGTGACTCTTTTTGGATTTCAAATCACGCACAAACCTGAGAAGTTGTTTTCTGGAAAACATTCTGTCCCCCCTTTCATAGCTTCTGAGCATATAGAGAAACTTCTCATTCTTTATCTTAATTCCAAGCTTACTGCGTATTTCTTTGATTCTTTTTCCAAGATTGGGAATAATGTCAACATTAGTATTAGATTCTAGCTTTCTGTCAAGGATTGCACGGAGTTTCTCTGCTTTCTCGTGTTTAAAGCCGATTTTTTCCTCAAATCTGAGCAGGTTTTCCTGTCCCCTTATTATAATCACGTATTTCTTTTTCTTACCTCCGAAGCCTTTTTTGTATGGTGTTCTCTCTCTGAGTTTGGATAATATTTCGAACCTGAGCAGGACTGTCTGTATTTGTCTTGCAAGAATACCGCTGGTGGTTGTGAATTCTACGTAGCTGCCGTTTCCTTTCTCTACAGGGCCTCCGTCACATATAAACAGGCCTGAAAGGAATTGTGAAGTGAGCCTGTCTGACCTTAGGATATCATCAGGGATAACAATCTTATTACATTTCACGCCCCTTGGTATGCCCATCTTTTCGATATGCTCACACAAATCCTTAGAAGCGACTCTTATGCAAGGTATTCTTTTCTTCGGGTAGTATTTTCTTGGTCTGAACCCGAGGAAGCTGGACAGCCTGGAAAATTCTTCCAGATAATTCTCGTTCGTGTTGTGGAATCTTATCTCCCTGTTTCCCACATCACCGTCACCTGCAATCATCCCCGTGAACATTGCGAATTGGGGTTGTAAATCAACGGGAATGTGATTGACAGGGATGTTCCTGGCAAGTGCTATGTATTCTCCTTTCTTAATCTCGTCCGCCCTTCTCCACACAAGCTTCCCGTTGCTTATGGTAAGAAGAGGGTTCTCCTCTGTCACCTTCATTTTTCTCCCTGAAGCCGTGCTGAATTCAACAAGCCTTCCGTTCGGCTTTAATTTGAAAAATTTTGAAACCTTTCTCTTCTTAATTTTCAAATCCCTGTCAAGGCACACAATTTCCATGTTACCTTTATCCGACACCCATCCTTCCTTGATTCGTTCTTTCCCTTTTTCTAATACATCCTCTACGATGTCCCCTATTTTCCTAATTTCACCATGAGCGGACGGAACCAGCGTGTCGTATGACATACACAATCCCGCGCCGGTTACCCCCTTTCCACTGACATATCTTCCGCGAGGGACGATCTCGGGCACGAGCTTGAGCAGCTGCGACTTGCCGGATGCGGGATCTCCTATTATCAGAATGTGTATGTCGCCCCTGAAGTGCGTCCCGTCGGGCAGCGTTCTTGGAACCCCGCCGAACAACTGCATTATTATGGACTCCTTGATATTTCTAAGGCCGAACAACGAAGGCGCCATGGAGTCAACCAGCTTGTCGTATATGTTCGGGTCACTGGCCAGCTTTTTTATCTCAGCCTCGTCTTCCTTGCTTATCTTCAGTTTCTCCCAGCTGGTCTCGGTCGGCTCGACATGATTGGCATCGAAATAGAAATCCAGTTTGACCGAATCCATCTTGCCCTTCGGAACCTCCCTGAGAACGCCCATGATCTTCAGCCGGTTTCCGGGATCGGTCATTCTCCTACCCTCGGGCGAGACGAGATCCTCGGTGAGCCATACGTTGACCTGGGAAGGCTTCTCCCCCTCGGTCAGCTCAAAAGGCTCCTCTATGGTGATCCACCTCGTGTCTATCATCACCTTCTCGGCCTCGACGAATCTTTTGCCGTTGCATTGCTTCCCGTCGACCTCATTCACGCACCTGAAAGGCTTGCTGACGAAGGTCCCCTTGACCGGATACCTGATAACTGAATCGCATTCAAGGCATTTCCAGTCGACCGCCACTATCTCCGGCCTTATCTCACTAGCCCTCCTGACTGTGCCCTCCACGCTCAGGAACCTGCCTATGTGCTTTGACCTCAGGTCTCTTATGTTTACAACGCCTGTATCGGGCAGGTTTCTAAATCTTATCTTCACAGGGGCGGGCAGGTCTATGCTGTTGACCGCCTCTTCCGCAACGTGCATGAACTTGTCAGGCTCCTCCAAAAGCATCAGGGCAAGGCCCTCCGCTCCCCTCCTGTCCAGCCTCTCGAAATCCACGATCAAGGGGGCTTCTTCCTCCGCGGCCTTGTACAGCTCCTTGTTGTACTCGTCTGTCAGAAACAGCCTGAACTTCTCCACCGTAGCCGGTTTGACATCGTCAATATTCCCTTCATTTCTTGCCATAAAGATTAGAATGAAACCAAAATTTAAATATGTAAATTTTGGGGTCGCGGAACATGCCGCGATTGGCTCATGATTTCAGATTTATCGCGTATCGCGATGATCTGCTCAACCAAAAATTTATTCTCTCAACCTTGCCGTATTTCCTGAGCATCGCCTCCCACCACCCGGCCGGTCTTACGGTGAGGTGGAGATTTTCCCCGTCTTTGGACAGGTGGTGGCTGGGCTCTGGACAAACGCTCAAGAACAGATAATCGGAACAAACCCTTGCCATTTCGTTCAAAGACGGCTGGACCAGCTCTTCGGGGACATGCTCGATGACATCGTTGGAAAAACCAATGCCGAACTGGTTGTCCCTGAACGGCATATTGTCCAGGCTGGCGTGATGCACCCATTTCCCGTCTTTTCTCAACTCTCCTGCCAGATAAGAACTAATCTCGACGCCCTCGCAGTACATCCCCCTTCGCGTAAAAAAATCCATCGCTTTGCCCCTGCCGCACCCGAAATCGACTAACGATGACGAGCCATTGACCCTTTCGACAGCGGCTTTCGCAAGCCTCTCCCAATTCGCATCTTTATAGCCATTGCTCCATAAGGCGCTGTATTTCGCATCTTCCTGGCGGAAAATCCTGGCTTGCATATCCTCTATGCGACAATTAAACTTTTAAGTCTGACTCGAAATCCATCATTATGGAAAATGTCGTGGGGGTCTTCGGTTCTGCGCAGGGCAAAATAAGCAAGGATTCAATCGCAAAAGCTAGACTCCTTGGTCATGCCATAGCCGATAATAACTGCGTACTGGTCACAGGCGCATGCCCCGGCCTGCCGAGCGAAGTCGCCAAGGCTGCCAGAGAGAAAAGCGGGTCTGTTATTGGGATATCGCCTGCAAACAACAGAAAGGAGCATGTTGAAAAATACGGGTACCCGGTTGAAAATTTCGATTTCATAGCATTCACCGGGTTCGGCTACAAAGGGAGAAATGTCGTCACGGTCAGGTCATGCGACATCGCCGTTTTCATAGCAGGGGGGATAGGGACCCTGAACGAGTTCACCATAGCCTATGACGAGGGGAAGAGGATAGGAGTCCTGACGGGAACGGGCGGCATCTCTGACATGATCAAAGACGTAGTGAAAAAGTTTGCTGAAAATAAAAAGGCAGGGGCGTCGGTCTTCTACGATTCCGACCCGGAAAGTCTTGTGCATAAGCTGACCGATGGCGTCAATGCGAAGAAGTGGCCTATTTAAGCTTCGATGTTATCATTCCGAAATATTCTGTACTCTGGGAGGCTTCTGGGGTCAGCCCGAAGGCAAGATGAAGGCCTGCTTTGGGCTCTTTCCCGTATTCTTCAAAAGCCTCGACGGATGCCTCGAACGATGAAAATCCGGGATCAAGGGCCTCTCTCATGTTCCTGTAATGCTCGCCTTCAATGCCGGCAATCCTTGCGACATCGGCACCATTGATTGCAGCTGTCTTCCCGGTTCCAGAGAATTTCCCCTTCTGATCGATTCCATATTTTTTTCCATTCGTCGTTTCAAACGATCTCCCACGATAAGGGGTTATCTTCTCCGGATTGAATCCTACATCGGGCATGGGCCTCACTCTGATTTACATAGTGCAGTAAATTTTTTAAATCTATGTTTGCGGCAAAAATGGACTCAAATGAACTTCTTGCAGGGCATCAAATATAATATATCTGTTTTCCAAAAGAATACTATGTTAGCTGACTTGTCTATAAGTTTGTGCGGGATCAAGCTGAGGAACCCTCTGATTCTGGCGTCCGGATTCCTGGGAGTCACAAAGGCCTCGTTGAAGAACGTGGCGGACAATGGCGCAGGGGCGGTCACGATGAAGTCGGTCAGCCGGGAGCCGAGGAAAGGCCACAAATCCCCCATAGTCTTGACTGACGGCGATGTGATGATAAACGCGGTCGGGTATTCCAACCCCGGCCTGACCGAAGCGAAAAAGGAATTCACCGGTCTTGACGATGTCGGTGTCCCTGTCATAGCCAGCATCATAGGGGAAGACGCCGCCCAGTTCGGCTACGTAGCGAAGAATTTCCTGTCGCGCGAGTTCGCCGCTGTCGAGATTCCCTTGTCATGTCCCCACACCCCGGGGTACGGCCTCCTCGCCGGGCAGGGAACCCCTGAGGCTACGTACGAGATTACAAAGGCCGTGAAGAAGAACACGAAATTGCCGGTCATGGTCAAGCTTTCTCCGAACATTCCGGCTATCGGGGAGGTTGCACTAGCAGCAGCCAAGGCAGGGGCTGACGCCATAAACATGGGCAACACCGCAGGCCCCGGGATGTTTATCGACATAAAAGCGAAAAAACCCATTCTTGACTTCAAGTTCGGGGGATTATCCGGGCCTGCCATAAAGCCCATAGCCGTCAGGTGCGTTTACGATGTTTACGAGGCTGTGAAAATACCCGTAATAGGAACTGGTGGGGTGACAACGGGTGAAGACGCGGTCGAGATGCTGATGGCGGGGGCTTCCGCCGTCGGGATAGGTTCCGCGGTCTATTACAGGGGGATTGACGTGTTCAAACTTGTCTCGGATGAGATCTCGGAATTCATGCATTCGGAAGGATACTCAAGTATAAAGGAAATGGTCGGGGTTGCCCATGATTAAGGCTATCATCCTGGACTGGAGCGGGGTCGTGAGCAACGACCTTGAGCTGGTTTATGAGATAACCGGCAAGGTGTTCGATCGTCTTGGACTGGAATTCATGAGCATCGAGGAATTCAGGGACAGGTTTGACCTGCCTTACATGGATTTTTACCGGTCCATGGGCATAACGCTCGAGAAGGCCGAGCTCGACCACATGTTCAAGAAGCTTTTTGTCGAGAACGGAAAGAAAGCTGCCCCCTTCCCGTTCGCGAAGAGGATGCTTCTCTGGCTCAAGGAAAGGGGCATAAAGCTTGCGGTGTGCAGTTCCCATCCGCAGGATTTTCTGGAAAAGAAGATAATCGATTACGGCCTGGCGGGTTTTTTCTCCCATACCATGGGTTCCGCCCACGACAAGAGGGAGTTCATCAACGGGCTTGTTGAAAAAATCGGGGCTAGAAAGGATGAGACGCTGCTCGTGGGGGACATGGCGCACGACATCGAAGCGGGCAGCCTGGCCGGGATAAGGACAGCCGCGGTCTTGTCGGGGTATCACGCCAGGGAAAAGCTGCTGGGACAAGAGCCCAACTTCATACTCAACGACATCAGGGACCTCAAGTTCATAGTGGGGGGCTGCTACGCATGACGCAATCGGGGATGGCCGCCCCAGAGAAGCCGAGGATGTTTAGAATAGAAGATATCGTGAACGAGGCGAAAGACATCAACACGTACTGGTTCAAGGGGAGCATCGACGCAAAGCCCGGCCAGTTCGTGATGATGTGGATTCCGGCTGCCGGTCAGAAGCCTTTCGGGATTTCGTACCAGGAAAAAGGCAGATTTGCCGTTACTGTAAAAAAAGTCGGGCCTTTCACCACCAAACTTTTTGATAGAAAAATAAACGAAATCGTTGGGATACAGGGCCCTTACGGCAGGGGATTTTCGGGGAAAGGCAAGAACATAGCCCTTGTGGGAGGAGGATACGGGACAGCGCCCCTGGGCTTCCTTGCCGATGAGATGGCCAAGCCAGGCAGGGCCGTCTTTTTCATAACCGGGGCTGCCACCGCAGAGTATATCATGTTCAGGGAAAGGTTCAAAAACAAGCGCGTGAGAATGGTATTCAGCACGGATGACGGCTCGTGCGGTCACCACGGCTTTTGCACCGATTGCCTGGCTGACCTGCTGTCAACCGAAAAGATCGACCGCGTCTATTGCTGCGGGCCCGAGTTGATGATGCACGAGGTTTTCAGGATTTGCATGGGAAAAAACACGCAGGCGGAATTCTCCCTTGAGAGGCATCTGAAATGCGGCTTCGGGGTGTGCGGCTCTTGCTGCCTGGACGGAACCGGGTGGAGGGTGTGCAGGGAGGGCCCCGTTTTCACGCTTGATGAATTAAAACACGTCTCTGAGTTCGGGAAATACAAAAGGGACGCGAGCGGAAGGAGGGTAAAGGTATGAGCAAGCTTGTTATCTTCGGGAAGACCGTGGTGATGGCTCCCGGCAAGGTACACGCCAATGTTTTCATCCAGATCCATCGCGGGCGGATTTACAGGCTGACCCACTTCGGCCATGACCCCGACATCGCGGCCGACGTCGTCCTGCCGGGTTTCATAGATCCGCATGTGCACTGCAGGGACCGGCGGCAGTCGGGCAAGGAGACTATAAAGACCGCGTCCGAGGCCGCTGTTCATGGCGGGGTGACCCAGATGCACGACATGCCCAACACGGACCCGCCAATCATATCGGAAGATGGTGTACTGAAAAGGCTGGAAACGGCGGAGAAGAGCGGGATTCGGGTGAAGTACATGGTGTACGCGGGACTGACCAGCAGCAGGAGCCAGATAAGGGAGGTGGCTGGGGCTGTCGAGAAATACCCGCAAGTTGCGGGCCTGAAGCTGTATGCTGGCGAATCGGTCGGAGGGCTGGCTGTTCCCGAGCCGAAGAAACAGCTCGATGTCTACAGGGCCCTGGCCAGTCTCAAGTACAAGGGCGTGCTGATGGTCCACTGCGAAAAGGAATCAGAGTTTCTGCAAAAAATCTGGAGCGTGCGCAACCCCGAAACCTGGTGCGAGATAAGGCCACCAAAAGCAGAGACCGAATCCGTACTGGACCAGATAAGATTCGCTGTCAAGGCCGGCTTCAGGGGGCATCTGCACATCTGCCACATAACCCTGCCGGAATCCATCCTGTTACTGAAAAAGGCCCCGAAAACACTCAGGATTAGCTGCGGGGTAACCCCGCATCACTTGCTCATGAACTCGGATTTGATGAAAAAGAAGTCCAGAGGACTTTACTACAAGGTCAACCCTCCTCTCAGAAGCAGGGAGGCCGTATTTGGCCTTGTCAGGCAGTTGCTGGTAGGCAACGTGGACTGGATAGAGACCGATCACGCCCCGCACACCGTGAACGAAAAGCTCAATGCCCCCTTTGCGTCCGGCATGCCGGAGCTGGACACATATTCCAATTTCATTGCCGCGCTTAACATGCATTTCCAGATTCCATGGGATGATATCGTGTCCCTCACGTCCCTGAACGCGGTGAAATCGTTCGGCCTCAGGAGAAGGGAGATAGAATCCGGGAATGAGGCCAACCTGACGCTGCTGGACATGAAATCCGAAATCATCAAAAGAGGGAGCATGAGGACCAAATGCGGATGGAGCCCCTATGAGGATATGACCTTTCCCGGCAGGTGCAAGGCGACCGTTGTCGACGGAAAAGTGGCGTATCTCGAAAGGCAGGATACTGAAATCAGTAAAACCCGCAAATTTCTCTGAATTCGCAGATGTCCCCAAGGGTGAAGAGATAGCCGCTGTTTCTTCTATTCCCGTTTATCTTTCTGCCCAATGGGTGAATGCCGTTCCCATTCCTTTGTTCATTCAATGCCCAAACACGCTTGTTGACATATCTGACCGGCTTCCCTGATTCTTCGGCAAGGTCGCGGCTGGTATAAAACCTCTCAGGGGCATCTTCGCCGAGGTAATCGGCAAAAGACTTCTTCGTGACCAGCAGCCTCTGGCCCTTGCATCGGCCCCTCCCGACCTTTTTGTATCCGTCCTGCGGCTGGAGCACGCCATCACTCAGCATGTTGTAAACGACGTGCGAATCGGAGAGGTTAAGCCTTGCCAGTATCTCCTCGACCATAAATACATCGGCGGGCTTCACGCCGAGCGGGTTTATTATCCTTGCTCTTTCCGGTCTGTAGGCTTCCAGTGCTGATTTAATGTCCCTGATGCCTCCATCCATTGTCCAGCTGTAATTGGCGAAATCCAAATAACCGAATTCGTCGAATACGTAAGCCGTCTTGATTATCCCATCGAACTTCGCCCTGTCTCTCGAATGCTCCCGATGGCACAAAACGTCCATCCGGCGGAAAAGTATACCGGCTTGTGTTTTGACCCCTGGTATTTTGCCGGCATCGAATTGGCGCCTCACCGTCCTGCTGTTAATACCGAGTATCCTGGCAGCCTCTCCGGTGCCGATCATCTGATCGGGGTCAAGCAGCTCAACCTGGGAGATATCATTAGTCCACATAAGCAGAAGTTATTGTGAGTGAATTTTTTAAGTGTGACTTGAATTTCCCCTCTCTTCCCACTGGTGTGCCACCCATGGCCTGTTGTGCCTCAAGGATTTCGCCCCTTCCAGCATGCTCCTTTTTCTCACGGATATGACATTTAAAAATGAAAACGACAATATTATACAAAAGCAACGGGCCTGTGGTCTAGCTGGTTAGGACGTCCGCTTGACGAAAACCTTTCATGAATGCCTTTGTATGCTCTGGTCGAAAAGTGCTTCAGAATGCGGGAGATCCCCGGTTCGAATCCGGGCGGGCCCATTCTTATTTATTTTAAACCATAAACCGAAATAAAGTATGGAGTGATATCATGCGCGTTCTCAGAGATGATGTGGAGAAGATGCTCGAAAAAGCCAGGCTGGATCCGAGCCTGCTGGAAAAGCCGCCCAGGCCGGAGATGGGGGATCTCGCGTTTCCGTGCTTCGAGCTCGCGAAGGCCAAGAGGGCGAATCCCAAGGATATGGCAAAGAAGGTCTCGCTCAAGCTCAAGCCTGCCGGCATGATAAAATGGATCGAGGCTATCGGGCCGTACATCAATTTCCACGCCGACTGGGAGAAGTTGGGAGAAAACATTATCAAAGATATTCTGAAGAAAAAGGATAAATACGGATCTTCTCCGCGGAAGAAGAAAAGGGTTATGGTTGAATTCGCCCATCCCAATACGCACAAGGCCTTCCATATCGGCCATGTCAGGAACATCACGCTGGGAGAATCGTTGTCCAGGATACTGGAATTCGGCGGATACGGTGTAACAAGGGCGAACTACCAGGGGGACATAGGCCCCCACGTCGCCAGATGCCTGTGGGGGATGCTGAACCTGGGACTCAGGGAGCCGGCCGCTGACAAAGGCAGGTGGCTCGGCGAAGTCTATGCGAAGGCCAGCCTGAAAGCCACAGCCCCGAGGGTAGAAAAGGAAATCAGAGAGATAAACAAGGACCTTTACGCAGGCAAAGCGCCGCTGGTTAAGCTGTGGAAGAAGACCAGAAGGTGGAGCCTTGATTATTTCGCTGGCATATACAGGGATTTCGGTGCGAAGTTCGACCGGCTGTACTTCGAAAGCGAGGTTGAGGGCCCCGGCATCCAGCTGGCGAAGCGTCTGCGGAAAAAGGGGATTGCGAAACTCAGCGACGGAGCGATAGTCATGGACCTCGAGCGTTACAAGCTAGGGATTTACATCTTGCTCACGCAGAACGGTACCCCCCTCTATTCAATAAAGGATTTCGTTCTCGCTGACATGCAGGCCCGGGAATTCAAGCCCGATAAGATAATCCACGTGGTGGGATCCGAGCAGGACCTGCATTTCAGGCAGCTGTTCAAGAGCCTGGAAATCACAAACCCGGGGGTGGCCAAGCTTGAGCATCATCTTTCCTATGGCCTGGTGAACCTGAAATCCGGGAAGATGAAATCCAGGGAAGGGAAGGTGATCCTGTATGAGGATTTGAAGCAGCGGTTGCTTTCTCTCGCCAAGAAAGTCACGCTCGAAAAGAATCCAAAGCTTGGCAGGCTTGGTGTGGAGGCCGTGGCTAAGACGGTCGCCTTGGGCGCACTGCGTTATGACATGATCAAGGTATCGCCAGAGAAGACAATCATATTCGACTGGAACAGGGCGCTGAGCTTTGAGGGAAACAACGCCCCCTATCTGCAATACACCCACGCCAGATGCTGCTCGATACTGAGGAAGTCGGGGATGAGAAGCATCGGGAAATTCGACGCCGGCATGCTCAAGGAAATCAAGGAAATAGCCGTGATCAGGAAGGTCTCGGAATTCCCTGACTGGGTCGAGAAGTCGGCCAGGGAGACCAGGCCGCATTACATCGCCACGTACGCTTATGAGTTGTGCGACACGTTCAATGAATTCTACCAGTTCGTTCCTGTCCTCAAGGCGGCCAAAGAGACCAGGCTGGCGAGGCTCGCTCTGGTCAAGGCCGTGCAGATAACGCTTAATAACGCGCTGAACCTGCTGGGGATAGAGGCGCCCAGCCAGATGTAGGGATTGGATGCTAAGATTCACCAAAGAAATCTTTGCAGCCTTTTCAATAGCATCAACAGCAGGATGGCACCGAAAACCGTGATCGCCAAGGAGATGTTGAGATAAGCCGATGCCAGGTGATGGAAGCCGTAGCCTGACGGATCGGCGTAATAACCTGTAACAGTCTGCATGCCTGACAATAACATGCCCAAGCCGAAGAATATCACGCCCAGTTGTAACAATGTCTTTTTCATTGCTGTATATTATGCACAAAAAGAATTAAATTTTTATTCCAGCTAATACAAATGTTAATCAATGGAAAGAAAAATGGTATGTCTGCTGGGGATTTTTCTGTTTGTTGTTATGGTAAGCGGATGCATAGGGGAAGATACGACCCAGCCACCGGGAGACACCCAGCCCCAGTGCCAATCCCCAAAAAAGATGATAGGAGACGTGTGCTGCTTCGATGAGAACGACAACGGGGTGTGCGACATGGACGAGGCAGGCTGCCCGGTGTCCTGCGACGACGGCGACCCGTGCACCAATGACACGTGCTCGGCGAGCACCGACTTTAAATGCGTGCGCGAAACCTTATATCCATGCTGCGGGAACGGCGTGTGCGAAACCGACGAAAATGTGAACAACATCTGCCCTGAGGACTGCGAGATACTGAACATGACCGATTTCCAGTACGACGGAACCCCGGATTACATAGAGGATGGAACCTTCGTGTTCATACACACCACGGCCACGGAAACCGATTACAGGCTTTTCTATCTCAACATAACCGCCGGTGACGACGGGATGGAGAACATCAGGTACACATTCAAGTGCAATTCCACCCAGCACGTTGACCTTGACAGCATAGACTCCGTTCCCGAAAACATAAGCGAGGAAGTGAAGCCCGTGATCAACAAGCTGGACGATGACCATTACCTCATATACAGCTATTTCTTCCTGCGCAGGTCTCCTGCGTACAGGCTCGATATCGAGGAACTGGACGAGGATGAAAAGGCGCACTTTCATTTCAAGATAAACAAGCACGAGCCGCAGAAGAGGGACGAGTTGAGCTGCCTGTTCAAGTTCTATTTCATGCAGCCGCACAAACTGGTGTACAGGTGGCTGAAGATTTCCTACATTTGAGAAACCCGCCTGTTCTCCAGATTTTCTGCCACATCAGGACAACCTCAGATGAAGCTTATAAATTGCAAACTGCTTACAGGAGTTCGAGTGTTAGCATGGAGTAATGGGACATAACGGTCAAGGCACTAGGAGACGGGAATGTGGAAGTAGTCTATGAAGGCCATCCCGCCAGATTAAGCAAGGAAGGGCCCAAGGCTTATCTTTCGATGCTGAAAACAGCCGCAGAATCTGAAGGCGCGGACTTGTCCATAAAATATTCATCAAGAATAGCCAAGAGATACAGGCTCTAACTTATTTAAACATTGCCCCTCAATAAATGTAGATATCAACCCGGAGATGAGTCGGCCGCTTGGCAAGGCCGCAATCTGGGCAAAGGTGATGGAATGGCATTCAAACTTGTTGTATCAGACCCGAAGACTAGGCACTCCTACCAGAGGGAAGTGAGCGAAGAGGGTGTGCTTGGAAAGAAGATAGGCGAAAAGATGGCAGGCGACATCGCAGGCCTCGACGGCTACGAGCTGGAGATAACGGGGGGCAGCGACAAGGACGGCTTCCCGATGCGCAGGGACATGGAAGGTACAGCCAGGAAGAAGATATTAATCTCGGCGCCGCCCGGATTCCATCCAAGGTCACCCGGGATTAGAAAGAGGAAGTCCGTCAGAGGCAACACTATTTCCGACGACATCGTGCAGATAAACACGAAGGTCGTCAAGTACGGCAAAAAGGCGCTGGAGCGTATTTTTGGAACGAAGAAAGAGGAAAAGCAAGCGGAGAAACCGGAAGAACCAAAGGAAGAAAAGGCTGAGGAGAAGGCCGAAGAGAAAGCAGAGGGAAAGCAAGCTGAGAAGCCGGAAGAGAAGCCTGCAGAAGAAACAAAGGAAGAGAAAGTCGAAGAAAAGGAAACGGAAGAAAAAGTTGCTGAGGCTGAGGAACAGAAAGCCGAGGAGAAGCCAGAGGAAAAGGCTGCCGAAAAAGCTGGTCCAGCCAAGGAAAAGCCAGAATAAACGCAATAAAAGCCTCCCTGCTCTCTATATGTATATTATATATGACGAATCATACGGGGAATGAAGGGGGTCCATATGACAGGGGTGAACAGAAAAATTTACATATGGCTGCCCCTGGTCCTGTGGATGGCGGTGATATTCCACTTTTCCATCACGTCCCAGCCCCAGATGCCCGGCCAGGCCGGGGGTGACATATCCTACCTGCACCTGCCGGTTTATTTCATATTATCAGCGCTTTTCCTGAGGATGTTCCTGACAGGGAAATACCGCCAGCACGGCTTTTTGCTGGCAATCGTCAACTCCACGGTCTACGGGGCAGCTATGGAAGCCTTGCAGTTTTTCACCCAGGTCCGCTTTTTCGATTATCTGGACATGGGATTGAACTTCGCGGGTTCCTGCCTCGTCTTCATTTTCGCGTCAGGGGCGCTGGGAAAACTGGTGCCCATCAAATCCCAAGATTAATTAATTCCGAATGACAAAGATTAATAATGGGCAACGTGTTCATAGAATATCTCCGGAGAACGCAGAAAAGGCCTGACATCGAAGCCATCCTCCTGTCGTGGGCATTAAACCTGGTGACGGCATTTCTCGTTTTTAACATAACCTGGATGGTTTCGGGAAGCGTGTTCGTCACCGTCATGTACACCCTGTCCGCATGGACCATCACATTGAGCATGAGCACAGCTTTCTGGCTTTCGTGGATATTCAGCAGGATGAAGACACATGAAAAAATCAAAATCGCCTTCGCGGCTATAATTCTTTTCATGTACACGGTAGGGCTGCTTATCATATGGAACACGTTCATGTATGTTATGGGGCTGTTACTTTAGCCAAGGTTGGGACTGGAGAAAAACGAGCGCAACCGATTCAACTGAAATCGGTATATAAGGGGCGTTATATAAGGGAGAAAACAATAATATTAATATGCGGAAAACGTGCTCGGCTCTCTCCTTTTTGATGCTCATGCTGTTGGTGCCCGCCATAGCCGGCGGGGCCGAGTCCATGAGCATGGTGCAAATCGGCATTTCCGGCGCCATAACAACACCAGGCATAATTCTGGCTGGCCTGACTGGCAACGGGGAGGATTCCGTGCTCGTGGGCACCTCGACAGGGCTGTATGTTTTTACCAGCGGCGGCGGTTTGCATAGCTATATCCAGACATCCAGCTCCGTAACGAACGTGGCGGTTTTGGGCGACCTGACGGATGACGGCTGCCCGGAGATTGCCATAAGCACGGCCGACGCTTATTTCCCGAACGTGCAGTGCTACGATATCGAAACCGGGGAGAAGATATGGGAGTTTTCCCCGAAGACTGAGGTTTATGATTCCTACATATTGTGGACCATGCAGCAGACCAGCGTTTTCGACATGGTGTCCGTGAACGACCTCAATTCCAACGGTCACGATGACATTGTGCTGAGCTCCGGCTACGGCGTCTATGCCCTCGACGGCGAGACCGGTGAGCCTGTATGGGAGTTTGAGGATTCGGACAACGTCTGGGACCTGCTGGCCGTTGACGACCAGGACAGCGACGGCAGGCAGGATATCCTGGCAGGCGACCAGAACGGCTACCTCTACCTGATCAGCGGGGGGTCTGGGGAAGAGATATGGAGCAAGTACCTGTCAAAGACCTACACCGTCATAAACCCGTCCACCAATTCGCCGGCCGGGTCCGTAAAAAGGTCCGTATGGGACATCATCGGGCTGACCGTTGACGGCAAGCAACATGCAGCGGTAAGCGCGGAGGACGGTTATGTCTACCTGATCGATATCGCTAACGGGGATACGAAGTGGCAAAAGGAGATTATAGACTACGTAGACACCCTGCTGTACAGTTACTACGGGGACCACCCGTTGCCGACCAGCATGTCTGATTACAATTTTTTCAACCTGAGGGTCAATGCCGTGGATGATGCAACCGGTGACGGGAACATGGACATAATAGCATCGGCCTTTCCCGGGTTCAGGTGGGGGAGAGAATACAAAGGCGTGGCCGGTCTTTACCTGCTTGATTCAGGGACCGGGAAAATAGAATGGAGCAACGAGAACATAGAGCTTGGCTACACCACCAAGCCGGCTTGCGTGGAACTTGATGAAACTTATCTTGCGGTTCCTGTCGGCAAGTCAGGCGCCAAAGACAAGGTCAAGCTGATCAATCCGGCCGACGGGTCGAGTTACGAGACCGTGAATATCAATTCGACGTCAGGCCAGGCCAGAGGAAATCTGTATTTCTTGCTCCCGTTCGGGAAAGACAGGTTCATCATTGCGTCCAGCTACGGAGACCTGGTACTGGTGGAATACCCCGACTCCGTTGTCTGGAGCTATCCGAGAATAAACGACATCACAATCAAAAAGGCCGATTTTACAGGAGATGGCTCACCCGACATGCTGGTCAAGTCCAGGGACGGTGCGGACACAGAAAACCCGTTCGATGAGGGGCTGTCCAGGATCATCTTCGTTATAGACGGGGCTACGAGGGAGATCGCATGGTCCTACGCCCTGCCGTCAAAGGTCTTTTCGGCTACCGGGGGCCTCGCGGCCGTGCAGGCTGTCCCCGACCTTAACAAAGACGGGAAATCCGACGTCGTTGCGTATCTCCAGTATCCTGGCGACTGGAACAAGGGCGACATGTACGGCGAGCTTACAAGGATACTGGCATTCAGCGGCAAGAACGGCATGGTAATCGTGAACAGGTCTCTCACGGAGTACGATTATTACGGCGTCTACAACCACATGTTCAAGGACGACATCACGCTTAACCAGACAATCCGGAACGAGCTCCTTAGCCAGCGGGAGCTTGTTGAGAATGATTTGAGGAAAATGAGCAGAGACGAGAGAAAGGAGTTCGACAGGAATTTCAATGACATGAGAAGTAACATCCTTGACAGAAAGGATGATTTCAGAATAATCAAGAGGATAGAGTCGCTGGATATCATACAGGACCAGAGCGGTGACAGCGTGCCGGACTTCATCATAGGCGGATGGAACGATGTCTTCATAATGGACAGCGTGCACGGGGACATCGTATGGAACAGGACGCAGAGGCCTGATCATTACCAGGACCCGTTCACCGGGGAGTTTCCGATGGACATCTACCATAACTGGACAGTGCATGACAGGGGCAGGCTCCTTGTTGTCGGCGACGCCAGCGGGGACGGGATGGACGACCTCGTCTTGGTTGACTGGGACGGCATGTCGTTCTTGCATTCCAACATCACCGCCGCCGGGCTGGATTATTACAGGGCGTTCAAGTTCACAACAACGGACGGCCTCAACAAGGAAAGGGTTGTCATAGTCGGTGATCTGAACGGGAACGGCGCCGAGGACCTGGTTTTCGAGCAATACATCCAGGACAGCCCGCCATTGTACACCTTTCTTGACGGCCGGAACGGGTACAAGATAATGGAAGTGGAAAGGAGCGGGACAAGCGCGGAGCTGGGCGCCGCTGACTTCGACGGGAACGGCTTTGATGATTCCATAATCTTCCAGCTATGGAGCGAGGCAGGAAAGCCAAAACTGGAAATAGTGGATGGCCGGACAAAGGAAACTGTGTGGAGCTACAAAGGCATAGAAGAGGCATGGATGCTCAGGGATGTCTATGGCTACAACACTATTATGCCGGCGGCACCCGCCGGTGACCTGAACGGGGACGGGATTACTGATGTCGCGGTGGCCAGGTCGCAGGCCTGGCAGCCTGGAGCCGAGGTTCTGGTCTACGATGCCAAAAGCAACCAGGAACTGAAGAGGGTCGTTGTTGAAGAGGTCGACAAGACGAGGAGCGGGGACTCGATATGGATGCCCGGGATAAACGCCGCCATGCTGGCGGACATCAACGGGGACGGGAAAAACGAACTGGGTGTCATCATGGCGGTTGGCGAGGCTCACCAGAAGGAGATAAAGATGTTCATTGTAGACGTCGCCAACGGGGAGGTCATCGCCGATTTCACCAGCCTGGGCAGCGAGATAATAAATCTCGGGAACAACAGCGTGGGCATGATAGGCACGTCCGGCAACATCTACTTTCTCGACACGAGCAAGGACATGTCCATCAGTACGCCGGAGACCGACACCGTGACCGGCTCGCCCGTCTCGGTTGAATGGAAGGGGGCGGAAGGGTCCATGGCCACCATCTTCGTCGATAACAAGAAAACCCTGATAACCGGGGACAAAAAGGCGGGATTCGAGATCCTCAGCGGGGAACACAAGATTACGGTCTATTCATTCGACAGGTACGGCAAGGGGGTCTACGACAGCGTGCTCGTTAACGTGGCAAAGAGTTCGTCGAGCGCTGCCATGGTGCTTGCCCTGGTGATAGTCCTGCTGGCAGGGCTGTTCATCCCGAAGATCTACACCATCATACTCAAGGTGCTTAAATGAGCGAATACGTGATTGAGACAAGCAATCTGACCAAGAAGTTCGGGGATCTGGTCGCAGTCAACGGCATAAGCATAAAAATCAAAGCCGGGACCATACACGGCTTCATAGGTCCCAACGGTGCCGGGAAAACGACCACCATGAAGATGCTGATCGGCGCCCTGAGGCCAACGGCCGGCAGCGGCACGATCAAGGGGCACGGGATAGGGTCCCTGGAAGCGAGGAAGCTGTTCGGCTTCTCCCCGGAACACCCGCAGTTCTACGATAAGATGACAGCCCTCGACTATCTGGTATACATAGGCAAGGTGAGCGGACTGGGCGGGCAAAGAGCCGGGGAAAGGGCGTTGGAGATGCTCAAATGGCTGGAACTCGAGGAATTCGCGGACAAGAAGATCGGAGGGTTCAGCGCGGGGATGAGGCAGAAGATGAGCCTTGCCCAGGCCATGATACACGAGCCTGAGCTGCTCATACTGGACGAGCCCACGGCCAACCTGGATCCCGCCGGCCGGCTGGGCATCATAAAGAAGCTCAGGCAGCTGTGCAAGGAGAAGCGCATAACGGTCTTCATATCGAGCCACATACTGTCGGAACTGGAAAAGATGGTCGACGAGGTCACCATAATCAGCCACGGCAGGATAGTGACGGAGAGCGGCGTCAAGGCCCTTGAAGCAAAATTCGCTGGAAACGAATACCTGCTGAAGACATCGGAATCGCAGCGCGTCCTGAAAAGCCTGCAAAGCAGGAACTTCGTCCATAAGGCGTGGGTGGACGAGAACGAAACGATTCACATAGTCGCCGCTGGGGACGAGACCGTTTTCAAGCGAGGCATCGCCAAGGTGATAGCCGCCAACAACGTCGCCCTGCATGCCTTCGGCGTGGCTTCGAGCGATCTGGAGCAGGTCTTCATGCGGCTTGTCGGGGAAAGCGAGCAGAAGCTGGAGCGTGAAAAGCACGGGTTTGGCTTCAGGCTGCCGTTCTTTTCGCGTAAGAAGGGGGAGAAAAAATGAGGTTCCATGTGATAATGCTCAAGACTTTGCGCGATCTGTTCAGCATAAGAAGGGGCTTGCTGTTCCTCATAGGCGTTATGCTCGTGCCCTTCATAGCCTCTGGGATATTCGCCAGCGAAGGGGGAATCGGGCTTAGCGGCATGACGCTTGCCATGCAGAACCAGATGGTTTTGGGACTGTTCATAATCCTTGCTTTCATGTGGATAACAGGGATACCCCTGGTTTTGCTGGCCTCGGTGACATGCGGGGATTTCATATCCAAAGAGGACCAGGACGGCACCCTTCTCCTGCTGGTGAGCAAGCCCGTCAGAAGAAGCGAGATAGTGATAGGGAAGTTCCTGGCTTTCATGATCAGCGCTGTGCTGCTGGAGCTGATAGTGCTGCTACTCTCGGCCCTGGTTTTATCAGGCGCGATGCAGATCGACATTTACATCTTCGATAACATCTTGTCTCTCATCCCATCGCTGTTCTTGTACTCCGTGTTCGTCTCCTTCATATTCGGGGCCATAGCGACTGCCCTGTCGTCCTTGTTCAAGAGCAGGATAAAAACCATAATGACCCTTGTCGGGATTACGATACTGATATTCTTTGGTTTCATGATCATGAGAGGCTGGCTTGGACAAGCATATGAGGGATTCTACCTCAACTACATGGATGTCAACTACCACCTCGGGAATTCGTACCTGTTCTTTGTCCAGTCCAGCGGGCTCAGGCTGGTGCCCATCTATCAGGGCATAATGGGCCAGTTCACGGGAACATACGATGCCGCTGATATCTCGCTACTGTACGACAGGGACACGGGGGCTATGCCACCTGCGCTGGAGCCGAAGAGCTACAACACACCTGCCGAAAGCATGCTCATATGGACAGGCATCGCGGTCGCCCTGTTGCTGCTCGGCATCCTGAAATTCGATAGAAAAGAGATAAGCTGAACCCGGCAATGATTTTATCGATTTTATCCGCTGCTTGATTCAGAACAATTCGATGGTGACAGGCGGCTTCCTGCTTATTTCATAGCCGGACCTGCTGGCTCCATAGCCGGCTATCTTCGCTCCAACTTCACTGATGTAATCCAAGGACATTTCCATGGTTTTTGCCGTAATCGCATCCTCGCTTTCCACGACCTTTATGCCAACCGGAAAGCCGTCCTTTTTCCCATCGGCAACCTGGTAACCGCCCTGGGAAAACCGGCCGAAGGGGCGACTATTCCTTTATCACCGACTATCTCAGAATAATGTCTCCCTGTCCCGTCTTTGAATTCTGGGTATTGAAATCGGAAAATTTTTAAGGAACTTTTGTAATGTAACTGAAAACCTGGGGTTCTTCTGCCATCTTATTTTATTGATATTCAATTTTAAATAATGACATGAAAACGCTTCTTCTTGGATGCACCCTGCCAACCCTGAATTAAATATTGGACGCAAGCGTGTAGAGAAAAAAGGGACAATGCCCGGCTATTTTCCGAACCGCCTGTCCCTCTCCGAGAACTCAAGCAACATCCTGTCAAGCTCCTTGGGGCTGAAGTCCGGCCACAGGGTGTCGGTAAAGAACAGCTCGGCGTACTCGATCTGGTAAAGCATGAACCCCGAAAGCCTCTTCTCCCCTCCTGTCCTGATCATTATGTCCAGCGGCTTGGGTATCAGCAGAAACCGCTCGAAGACATTCTCGTGCAGCTTTTTTATCAGCGGGTTCTTTCTGAGCCATTTGGACGACTCCATCACGGCGCTGAGTATTTCCTGCCGGCCCCCGTATCCGATGCATATGTTCAGCGTTTTGCTTGCATGCTCCTTGGTCTTCGAGACGACATCCAGGGCCAGCTCCCTGACAGCCGACGGTAACTCGCCCAGCCTCGAACCGACGACATTAACCCTTATGTCCTTTTCGTAAATGCCGGGGTAAAACAGCAGGTCACGCATCTTGCTTTTCAGCAACCCGTAAACGAGTTGCTTGTCCTCCTCCGGCCGGCTGAGATTGTCTGTTGACAGCGCCCATATGGAGAGATCGCTCACCTCTGGGTGTTTTTCGAACACGTGCCTGACTATCTTCTCCATGACGTCCCCGGACTGCCTGCCGTCGTAATCCTTTATCCGGTTTGTCTTTGCCCATCTCCGGCTGCCGTCGGGTATTATGCCGAGATGTATGCCCTTTCCATGCTTGTTTTTTTCCATAGAGAATATAGGCATTCAATCAATATTAAAGGTATGTCCCAAGGCATATCACCGAATATCCCCAAATCTGCGAAGGCGGGCGAAGGCAGGCAGAATGTGCTTTTCAGATTCTCTTTAACAATTCGACAGCTATTTCTGTGACCCGGGCCGGATTCTTTCCCAGTATCTGCACCATTGCCTCCTTGCCGACGGCTCCCCTGTGGTATACGACATCCGGCACCTGGCCATATTGCTCGATGGCCCTCTCAAGGATCCAAGGGACGCTTGACCCTTCCTTATCCTTGACATCATCGGGCTCGTTCATCCTGTCGACAAAAACCGTTTTCAGCCCGATGGATTTGCATGCGGCTATTATCTCATCGGAGTATTTTATGTTCAAGGCGCACCTTTTCCCGGGGTCGTGTTTCATCGCCTCGATGATCATCGATGCATTGTGGCTGGAAGCCCCGAACATCGGTTTCGAAAACACGGGTCTGCCTAACGCGTTCCTTATCCGGCCCGGGACAGCGGCCACGTACCTGCTGTCTTCCGGGTTTTCGACAGCGTAAGCGAGATTGGACCCGACCTCGGGAATGAGACGTGCGAAACCCGTCCTTTTAAGCAAATCGAGCTGTTCCTCGATCTCGAGTAAGACGGAAACCCTTTCGTTCTCCACGTTCCCGTTCTCCATAATCATAATATCACGTATTTATCAGGTATTGAATATCACAAATATCACGTATTAATTTATTGTAATCATCTATTAAATTATGGAACTCGCCAAAGCCGGGGAGAGGAAAATCGTTAAAACGATCCAGAAAATTGTCAGGCGAAACCCAGACGTGATTGCCGATTTTGACGAGGACGCCGCCATCTTGAACCTAGATTCGGGAAAGTACGCGGTCACGACGGACATGGGGCATCTTGACACGCACTTCCTGACAGACGACCCGGTGAAAATAGGCAAAAAGATAGTGACGTCAAACGCAACTGACCTGCTGGCGACAGGGGCCCTGCCGGCTTTCATGCTTGTCTCAACCGGGATGCCGGCAAACTATCGTCTTGATTTCGTGAAAAAACTATACAGGTCCATGGACAGGCAACTGCTGCCGTACGGCGCCCATATAATCGGCGGGGACACGAACAAATCCAAGGCTTTTGTCTACTCCGTCACCATGATCGGCAGGGTCCTGAAGCCCTTGCTCAGGAGCGGGGCACAGGCAGGGGATTTTGTCGTCTTGACGGGGCAGATCGGAAATGCGGCTGCCGGTTACATGGCGCTGAAAAAGAAACTGCGGGCGGTGCCGGCATTTCTCAAGGCGCAGCTGGAACCAGAGATAGATCACGGGCTGTGCAAAAAGATAATACCCGTTGCAAACTCAGGCATAGACGTCTCTGACGGCCTCGCATACGAACTGGGCGAGATAGCGAGGCTGAGCAGGAAAAGGATTGTCATACGCTGGGACGAGCTGCCGATTCACCCAAAACTGCAAGATTTCTGCCAAGAGAACAGGCTGAACATGAAAGACATCGTCCTGCATCACGGCGAGGACTACCAGGTCGTCTACACCACTCCCGACCCGACAAAGGGAATCATCATAGGGGAAGTCAAAAATGGGGATGGCGTTCACCTGATAAAGGACGGGAAAAAGGAAAGGCTTGAACCGAGAGGCTACGAACACTTCAGGTCGAACTGATTGATCGTATGCCTGGCCGGGCCAAATTAATATAATCCTGGCCAAATATAATATATCATAGTTGGTTCACATGATGCTGGAAATCGTTGTCCTAGTTGTACTGATTGCATTGTCCGGCTTCTTCTCGGGAGCGGAGATTGCGCTGTTCTCCCTGAGCAATATAAAGGTGAGGAAGCTGGTGAAGGCCAGGAGAAGGGGGGCGAAAACCCTGAGGAAGCTGAAATCCAACCCCCACAGGATGCTGGTCACCATACTGATAGGAAACAACATTGTCAATATAGGGGCGGCTGCGCTGGCGACGGTGGTTGCAATGCAGTCCTTTGGCTCTGTCGGGCTGGGTATAGCGACCGGCATCATGACGTTCTTGATTCTCATCTTCGGTGAGATCGTTCCGAAGTCTTTCTTTCACCAGAACAGGGAGAGGATGTCGCTGGTGGTGGCGCAGCCGATATACGTGCTTTCCTACATCATGTATCCTGTCATAGCAGTGGTAGAGCTTATAAGCAAGGGGATACTCAGGCTCGGAGGGGTCAGAAAGCCGAGGGACGAGATTACGGAGGAAGAGATCATAGCAGCCCTGTCTCTCGGCGCCGAGGCTGGGGTGATAGAGAGGGACGAATCCGAGATGATGCAGAACGTGATAGACTTCGGGGACAGCACGGTGGAAGAGGTCATGACCCCGATGAAGAGGATGGTCTCGATCTCCTCGAACAACAATCTCATGGACGTCATAGCCAAGATGCTAGAGACCAAATACAGCAGAATCCCTGTGTACAGGAAAAGGCCGCGAAAAATCGTAGGCGTAGTCAATCTGCGCAGCATACTGCCCCACATAAAAAGCAAAAACTTTGACATAATTGTCGAGGAGGTCATGGACCCCGTTATCTTTGTGGGACAGGGCGAGATGCTGGACGACGTCTTTGACAAGCTGAGAGAACACAGCGCCCACATGGCCGTGGTGCTGGACAAGCAGAAACGCGTCAAGGGCATAGTCACGATGGAGGACCTGCTTGAGGAGATAGTTGGCGAGATATACGACGAGTCTGACAGGAAGAGGGTCAGGGTGCACTTCATGGACAGGAAGACCGCCATTGTCAACGGGGACATGCTCGTCACGGACTTGCAGGAAAAGATAGGGATTCCCCTGAGGGGGAAGTTTGCCACGATATCAGACCTGCTGTCGGCAAGATTCGAGGGCAGGCCCAGGAAGGGCAGGGGCATCAAGTTGAAGAACTTCACATTGACTGTCATGGACGTTGACAAGGATGACCGGGCGAAAATCAAGAGGATAAAGATCGTGAAGAGAAGGGGAAAGATAAGGAAGTAGTTGGGGCCGGAGCTGCAATTCTTTATTTCACAATCTTGTATTTCGTGAGCTGTCCGTATCCGTAAACGATCACCTTTGCAGCGAAATACCACGCCAGCAAATCAATCAGGAAGAAAATCAGGTTGAAGTAGACATAGTCTGTAACGTCCTGGTACTGGAAGTATATCAGGGGGAATCCGAACACATGCCATCCGCTGTACTCCGGGAAGGTTGCCAACGGGTTTATCGCCTGCGATACCACGAAGCATAATGCAAAAACCAGCCACACACGCCAGTCGTATTCGGATATGTTCAGCATTTCCTTCACCATCCCCTCAATCTCTCCACAGTCTCCCCAAGCAGCATATTATATGATTTTATATTGGTTCTGTCTTAAATAAAATAAATAAAATCTCTGTTAATCGGGATGTCATAAAACGGGGAATTTCAGGAAACTTTTAAATATCTTTTTTAACTAAAATAGTGCAGGGTCTTTATTAAAACAACGGGAAAGAGAAAGTCGCCAGAAAGGTCCGCTGAAAACAAAAACAGGCACGATGCGTTGTATGCTGCCCTTGTTCTCAGGGACGGTTCCGTGTGGCAGGGAACCGGCTTTGGCGGGACCGGCAAGGTGGCCGGCGAGGTAGTCTTCAACACAGGGATGCTTGGTTATACCCAGTCCATTACCGACTGTTCGTACAAAGGACAGATTCTGTGCCAGACGTATCCGCTTATTGGTAACTACGGAATTTGCAGTGATGAGTTCGAATCAGAGACGCCGCAGATACAGGGCTACGTCACGTACGAAGCCTGCCAAAATCCATCGCATTACACCTCGGAGATGAGCCTCGGCCAGTGGCTCGAAACGACCCGCATACCCGGGATACAAGGCATCGATACCAGGGAGCTTGCAAAGACCCTGCGGATCGGGGGGACGATGATGGGCGTCCTGCTCGTGAGCGAGGATGAGATAGACACGTCCGAATTGCTCGAGGAAGCGAAACATGCCAAAGACCCCAACAAGTCTGACCTTGTGAAACTGGTAACTATAAAGAAACCGATAAACTACCCGGGAAAGGGGAATAGGGTCGTTGTCATAGACTGTGGGGCGAAACTCGGCATCATCCGCTCTCTCATGCAAAGGGGCGTTGAAATCACCAGGGTGCCCGCCGGATACAGCGCTGACAGGATAATGGACCTGAGCCCCGACGGCGTGATAATCTCAAACGGGCCGGGAGACCCTAAGCTTGTTCCGTATGTCGTTAAGACCGTGAAAAATCTCATCGAGCACAAAATGCCCATGCTTGGGATATGCCTGGGGAGCCAGATATTGGGGCTTGCCCTTGGATGCGATACGTGCAAGATGAAGTTCGGCCACAGGGGACAGAACCACGCCGTTATGGACACGGTTTCCAAGAAATGCTGCATAACGTCCCAGAACCACGGCTACACCATAGACCCTGATTCTGTCAAGGACAAGGATGTGAAAATCAGGTTTGTGAACGTGAACGACGGGACTGTTGAGGGGATAGAACACGAGCGCCTGCCCGTATGCGGGGCCCAGTTCTATCCGGAGGCGTCCCCCGGTCCCGTTGAGACCAGATTCATTTTCGATCGATTCATCAAAAATATGGGTAATGGGCATGCCAAGGGATAAGTCCGTAAAGAGGGTTATCATCATCGGTTCCGGAGGCATCCGGATAGGCCAAGCGGCAGAGTTCGATTACAGCGGATCCCAGGCGCTGAAGGCCATGCGAGAGGAGGGGGTAGAGACTCTCTTGGTGAATCCCAACGTCGCAACAATACAGACCTCGTATGATATGGCTGACAAGGTATATCTGGAGCCGGTCACGCCCGAATTCATGGAAAAAATAATAAAAAAGGAAAGGCCTGACGGCATAATCCTGGGCTTCGGCGGGCAGACTGCTTTGAACACCGGTGTGAAACTGGCGAAGCTTGGTGTCCTGCTTAAATACGGAGTCAGGGTGCTGGGAACCTCGGTTGAGGCTATCATGAAGACCGAGGACAGGCTTGAATTCAAAAGGGCCATCCAGGCCGCAGGAGCATCCGTGGCTCCCAGCGATTCATGCTCGAGTCTGGATGCTGCAAGGAATGCCGCCCAGAAAATCGGATACCCTGTTATAGTGAGGCCCGCATACGTGCTCGGTGGTCTTGGTTCCGGAATCGCGTGGAACGAGGAAGAGCTTAAAAGCGTGGTCAAGAAGGGGTTGCGGCATTCGATGATAGGCCAGGTGCTGATCGAAAAATATCTGCACCACTGGAAAGAAATAGAGTTCGAGATCATAAGAGACGGGAACGACAACTGCATAACGGTGTGCTCCATGGAGAACTTCGATCCAATGGGTGTCCATACCGGTGACAGCATCGTGGCCGCCCCGGCTCAAACCCTGACCAACAAGGAGTGCCACTGGCTCAGGGAGATATCACTGAGGGTTGTCAGGTCTCTGGGCATCGTGGGTGAATGCAATATACAGTTCGCCCTGAATCCTGTTGCTCTCGAATGCTGCGTTATAGAAATCAACGCCAGGCTTTCCAGGTCATCCGCGCTTGCTTCCAAGGCGACCGGATACCCCCTGGCGTACGTCGCGGCCAAGCTGGCCCTGGGATACACCCTGCCGGAGCTGACGAACAAGATCACCCAGGTCACTTCGACCTGTTTCGAACCGGCTCTCGACTATCTGGTTGTCAAGGTCCCCAGATGGGAGGCCAGGAAGTTCGATGACATAGACACCAGGCTGGGCTCCCAGATGAAAGCCATCGGGGAGGTCATGGCCATAGGCAGGACGTTCGAGGAAATCATCCAGAAGGCTGTCCGGATGCTGGGAATCGGCCGGGAGCTGGTGGAGGATGTTCCTATCAGCGATGATGTAGCTGCAATCCGGCGTGAGTTGCGGACGCCCACCGACAGGCGCCTGTTTGCTGTTGCTGACGGGATCAAGGCGGGGCTCAGCATCGATGAGATCTATGACCTGAGCGGGATAGACAGGTGGTTCCTGTACAAGATAAAGAACATAGTGGAAATGCACACCAAGCTGAAAAGTGCGAGATTTGGCGAACCGGGATTTCCGGATATGCTGGTGCGTGCCAAACGACTTGGCTTTTCCGACATGCAGATATCGGGACTGATGGGCGTTTCTCCCGAAAAGATAAGGTCCCTGAGAAAGCATTATGGTATTGTTCCGGTCGTGAAGCAGATAGATACCCTGGCGGCGGAGTATGCAGCAAAGACCAATTACCTGTACATGACATATAACGGCACAACAGACGACATAGACTTTTCCGAGAAAGCCGAAGTCATAGTACTGGGCGCCGGCCCCATCCGGATAGGCTCCTCGGTTGAATTCGACTGGTGCACCATGAACTGCGTCTGGGAGCTGCGTGAAAAGGGCTATACGACCATCGTGGTGAACTGCAACCCTGAAACGGTTAGCACGGATTACGACATGTCGGACAAGCTGTATTTCGAGGAGCTCACGCTGGAGAGGGTGATGGACATCGCTGAAAAGGAAAAACCCCTCGGCGTCGTGGTGTCCGTGGGCGGTCAGACATCGAACAACCTGGCTTACTCCTTGAGCAAGAGGGGCGTTCCCTTGTTCGGAACCTTCGGCAAGGACATAGACTCCGCGGAGGACAGGCAGAAATTCTCATCGTTGCTTGACAGGCTTGGGATAGCGCAGCCCCAGTGGAATAGCTTCACCACTGTGCAGGGTATCAATAATTTTGTCAGAAAAATAGGATACCCCGTAATCATCCGGCCCTCCTATGTGCTCTCGGGCTCGGCCATGAAAGTGGCGTGGAACGAGCTTGATCTCAAAAGTTACCTGGGCGAGGCTGTCAGGCTCAGCAGGGACTATCCCGTCGTGGTTTCCAAGTTCATAAAAGATGCAAAGGAGGTTGAAGTGGACGGCGTGGGCGACGGCAGGGACGCCTTTATAGGTGCTATTATTGAGCACATAGAACCGGCTGGCGTGCACAGCGGGGACGCCAGCATGGTCATACCAGCGTTTTCGCTTGATGATAAGATAAAGGAAAGGATAGTCGATTATACCGGGAAAATATCCAGAGAGCTGGGCATAAAGGGCCCGTTCAACATACAATACATAGTCAAGGGGGACAGGATATACGTGATAGAATGCAATCTCAGGGCATCGCGCTCCATGCCGTACACCAGCAAGACCATCAACATGAATCTCATCAAGCTGGCAACGAGGTGCATGCTCGGGGAGCCCCTGCCGAGGGGATTGGTCAGCAACCATGTAAAAACATACTCGATAAAGTTTCCCATGTTCAGCTGGTCCAGGTTGCTCGGCGTTGACCCGAAACTGGGAGTCGAGATGGTGTCCACAGGCGAAATAGCCTGCATGGGTTCCACCTTTGGGGAAGCCCTGCTCAAGGCGATGCTGGGAACCGAATCGGGAATAAAGTTCACCGGGAAAATCTTGGCCAATGGCCTGGACGGGAAAAGAAAGAGAAAGCTGATTAAAGCCGGTTTCGATATAGTAAAGGGCAGCGATGACGGATTGCCGGACATGCTCATAGACCTGGGGAACGACGGGCATGCCAGACGCGAGCTTGCAGCTCTTGGCGTTCCCGTGTTAACCCAGGTGGCCCTGGTGGACGCTTTTGTCAATGCCCTGCTCAAAAAGCCGGAACTCGAAGTCAGGGAATTGAAAGACTACTGGAGGTTGTCAGGTATGGATATGGAATTTAAGATAGGGAAGATAGAGAGCGGCACGGTGATAGACCATCTGCCGTCGAACAAGGCATACGACGTGCTGCGTATATTGCGGATCAGGGAGGAGTATCCAAACTCCATCGTCAGCATGGCTACCAACGTGCCAAGCGACAAGCACGGCGTCAAGGATATCTTGAAGATAGAGGGGAAAATCCTGTCGTCCGAGGAGGTCCGCAAGGTGGCGGAAATCGCCCCCAACGCCAGCATAAACATCATCAAGGACTTTGAAGTGAACAGGAAGATAAAGCTGTCAG
>CAZLFZ010000006.1:0-19503 GCA_964559215.1 uncultured archaeon | reverse complement strand
ATAATGTCTTTGGTTTTATTTTTAAATAAACTGGGGGTTCAAATATTAGAAATAAGTTTCAGTGATTTCTTTAAAAATACGGATTAAGCTTAATACATCCCTATTTAACCACTTAACTGGTAATAAATAAAAATGGTGCTTAAATACATTGCCTTTGATTCGCTGGGTGTCAAGTCGAGTTGCTTCATGGTCGAGACCGCCGGGAATAAGATCCTCGTCGATCCCGGCATAGCCGGCGAAGTCGATTCCTTCCCACTGCCCTGGACAGAAAGGGCTGCGTTGGTCCACAAGTACGAAAGGGCTATCAGAAAGGCCTGCAAAGAGGCTGATGTGATCGTGATAACGCATTACCATTATGACCATTACATCCCTGCTAAAGACCTCTACGCCGGCAAAACCCTGCTCGTCAAGGACCCCGAGAAGAGCATAAACAGGTCGCAGGCCGGCAGGGCAAAAAATCTGCTGGATGGCCTTGACGCGGACACGGACGTCAGGATAGCCGACGGCGAATCGTTCAGGTTCGGCAGGACAAAAATAACCTTCTCCGAACCGACGTGGCACGGGGCTGAGAAAACGAGCCTGGGGTATGTCCTGATGGTGTCGATACAGGACGGGGGGAAGCGTGTCCTTTATTCGAGCGACGTGAATGGCGTCTACCTCGAGCAACAGGCCGACATGATAATAAAAGAGAGGCCCGATATCTTGTTCCTCGACGGTCCCCCGACCTATCTGCTTGGATACATCATGTCCTACTACAACCTTGCGAGGAGCGTCCTGAACATCTGCAAGATACTGGAAAGGGCAAAACCGGAGCTGGTCTTCCTGGACCACCACCTGCTCAGGGATTACAGGTATCCTGACCTGATGTACGAATGTTACAGGCTGGCGGAGAAACTGGGCGTGAACCTGACCACCGTCGCCGAATATCTGGGCAAAAGGCCTAAGGTACTCAAAGGCTACGAGCGCAACGGGCCGACCAGATGGAAGAAATGGAAGAGGTTCGACAAGAAAAGCATGATCGATGTCCTGGAAAACGCGGTGGAAAACAGGCTGCTCGATCATAGATGGCTGGACATGGCCAGGAAATTGTAGCCTGGCTTTTTAACAAAAAGATTTCATATTAAGAATATGCTGTTCGATATCTTCAGCATCTGCATCCTCGTGGAAGCCGTGTGGCTTGCCATCCCGATATACGCAGCCAACGGGCTGGTACCGCTCATCAGGGGCAAGAGGCCACTTGATTTCGGGAAAAAATTCATCGACGGCAGGCGGGTCCTCGGCCCGGGCAAAACGATTGAAGGGTTCGTGGCCGGATGCATAATAGGGGCTGTCATAGCTCTGGTCGAGCAGCTGGCCTTCCCTTACCTGCCCTGGCATTTATCGGACGTGCCCCTGACCATAGTCGCCATGTCACCTGCCCTTGGATTCCTGCTGGGCTTCGGTGCCATGTCCGGAGATTCGCTGGGCTCGTTCATAAAACGAAGACTGAACATCAAAAGGGGGAGACCCGCGCCTCTGCTGGACCAGCTGGATTTTATCATCGGTGCCCTGTTGATTTCGTCTATTGCGATAACGATCAAGCTGGAGTGGTTCGTTCTTTTGGCTATATTGACTCCCATATTTCACTGGGTGGCCTGTGCGATAGGCTATCTTCTGCATGTCAAGAAAGAGCCTTGGTGAAAGGAAAGTGCATGAGAAATGAATGGATTAACATGCATTCCGCTTATTTTCCTGCCAGGAATCAGTAAATATGGATTATCTCGACCCTTTCATTCTCGAGATTTTTAACAAGACATCGCTGCCCGTTTCTCCTGTAAACAGGAAAACTTTGGTCATCGCTTTCAAAATCGCATCCAGAATAAAGCCACCCTCTTTTTAGGAAGGCGTCCAGTTCTAAAATTTCTCCATCTTTTATGGATTGTAATGTTCCCATAAGGAAATCTAATGGATTAAAATTAAAACGTTTCCAAAATCAAGCAAATGCATCATGAGTCAGATGTTTTTCAAAATATTCAGGACTTCCTTGCTGACAAGTTCCTTGGACTTTTCGCCGTCTATGATGAACCAGCTCCCGAAAACATTGTCCATTGCCATCTTGTGGTAGGAGTGATTCACTGAGTCCAGAAACCGGATGTCCTCCTCGTGCCTGTCCAGCTTGCCGTTCTCCCCCAACTTCCTTCTCGCAGATTCTTGCGGGCTGATGCGCAGGAAGATGACAAGGTCCGGCTTGGGTATCCCGAAATCATGAGCGAACCGCAGGGCATTTTCCAGCTTAAAGCCCCTCAACCCCTGGTATGCCATGGTTGAGTTGAAATACCGGTCCGCTATGACGATTTTACCCTCATCGAGCCAAGACCTGATATTCTCCTTGTCCTTCACCATGTCTCCTGCGTACAACATGAACTGCATCTCGGCTGACAACTCCCTTTTCTTGTGCAGGAACTGCTTGATCAGCTTTCCCAGAGCACCGGTGTAATCAGGATAGAATATCCTCTCCACAGGTATATTTTTCTTCTTGAAGTATTCGAGCAATAACTTTGACTGCGTCTCGGTTCCTGAACCGTCGATTCCCTCAAAAACGACCAATTTCCCCTGCATTATTCGTACTTCCTCAGCAAGCCCACGATCTTGGGTACCACTTTCTCTGGGCCAGCCGTTGCCTTGAAGTCTTTGAGCAGGCCCCGCTTCCTGTAATAATCTATGAGCGGCTTGGTCTCTTTCTTGTAAGTCAGCAGCCTTTCTTTGATAACGGCGGGCTTGTCGTCGGACCTCTGGTACAGCTCACCGCCGCACTTGTCGCACTTGCCGGCGACCTTGGGCAACATTGGCGGCATATCGATCCCCTTGCGGTGTATGTCAGCGACGTTGTATATGTCCCCGCATTCCCTGCACACCCTCCTTGCGGAAATCTTTTCGATCAGTATGTCCTCGGGCATCTGGATGTTCAGAACCAAGTCTATTTTGAACATCTTGTCGAGGGCCTCGGCCTGCTCTATCGTCCTTGGGAAGCCGTCGAGGATGAATCCAAGCCTGCAGTCTAGCTTTTTGATCCTCTCTTTGAGCGCATCGATAACGATTTCGTCAGGGACCAGGTCACCACTTTCCATGATTCCCTTGAGCTTCAAGCCGAGCGCTGTCCCTTCCTCGACCTCTTCCCTGAACATGTCCCCGGTCGATATGTGGGCTATCCCCAGCATGGGCGCCAGCCTGCTTGAATACGTCCCCTTTCCTACGCCTGGTGGCCCCAAAAACACGAATTTCATACTCATCCCCAATTAAATTATTTGTTTTAAGGATTTTAATTGTTCATAGACATATAAAAACTTATCTCCATAAAAATTATTTATGAGGGCGATCATAGGAGGTCCCGGCCTGCTGTTCAGATTCATGGTCGCGGGCATGACGGCCATCCTTGTGGTGTTTGTCATGTCCATGGCTGTCAATTTTGTTGTGGCTGGTAGCAGCGTAGCTGGCGCTGCTGGCGGAGACCTGACGGGCAGTTTCATACAGACAGCCCCGAATACGGCCTTCATTTTCATTGCAGCGGAAATCGTCGTTGGGATAATAACCTTTCTGGGCAGCCTCTTCGTGCTGTCGAAGAAATGATCTGATTGAACGCTGCAATTCGGTCGGCTGTACCGCTACTTTTTATACATTTCCATGAAGTAATAGAGAATCATGCCTATTATGCCTGTGAGCACCAGCAGCAGTATCCACAGCACCCTGTCGCCGTGCCTGAATTTCTTCCTCTTGGCGCAGTCTACTATCATCCATATCCAGGCAGCGAAAATCAGGACGCCAAGCACCATTGCCACAAGGATTATTGAAATAGATAAAAAGGCAAAAGCCGGCATCTGACTGAGAAATGCCTTCATGCTCTCGTTGAAAATGGTCTCGTTGATTGCCATCCTAATCAATTATTTCTTGGGGATTTTCACATAAATAGCTTTGTCTTTTCAGTTTTCCGGCAGCTGTATCCCCATGATTTTCGACTCGCCGTCCTCCATGCTCACGCCGTAAACCTGATCCGCCTCTTTTATCAGCTGGTCGTTGTGCGATATGATGATGAACTGGGCCAGCTCGCTGTGCCTCTTTATGAGATCGGACACCAGCTTGGTGTTGGCCTTGTCCAATGAGGCGTCCGCCTCGTCAAGTATGTAAAAGGGTGCTGGCTTGTGATTCTGGATAGCGAACAGGAACGCAAAAGCGGTCAAGGTTTTCTCCCCGGTCGACATGGAGTCTATGTTGAGCAGCCTCTTCCCAGGGGGGCTTGCGTATATCAGCAATCCGGAATCCATATCCCCCAGGTTCTCCAGCCTGAGATCCGCTTCCCCTTTTGTCAACTCCGCGTATATTTTCTTGAAATGCCGTGCAATCTTTTCCATGGTGATCGTGAACATCTCCCTCTTTTTGTTCTCTATGTCGATGATGGTCCTTTCTATGCTGTTCTTCTCCTCGACTATCTTGTCGACCTTCGTCTTGAAGTCGTCGAACTCCTGCTTGAAGGAATCGAATTCCTCGATTGCCTTCAGGTTGACCGGACCCATCTCGTTCATTTTCTGTATGCTCTGCTCCCTTCTCTCTTGCAGAACGTTCAATGGCTGGCTCATGAGCTCGCTCTCATTTATCTCTTTCTCCATCTCCTTGTACTTTTCCCAGTCATGCCTGGCAGTGTCCAGGTTTGCCTCGTACTTCGCCTGCCTGACGCTGAGCTTGCCGCACTCTTGCTGCAGAGACGCCCTTCGTTCGTACAGCTCGTCCCGCTCTTCCCTGAGTTTTTCCACGTCCTTGGATATCTTTGACCTTAGCTCCTCCAGTTTTGTCACGCTCTCGATGTTCTCAACTTTCCCCTGCATGGATTTCAACTCATTCTCAAGCTGCTCTATATCAAACCTCAGGGTGTCGTTATCTCGCTCGAGGCCCTTCCTGTTGTCCAGATACTGGGTCAAATTCGCTCCTGACCTCTTCCTGTAGAAACCGCCCGTCATCGCCCCACTGCGCTCGACCAGGTCGCCGTCCAGGGTGACCATCCTCACCCTGCCGTTGTTCTGCATCAGCTCCCTCGCATGCTCTATGTCATTGACGCATGCGGTCGTGCCCAAGACATAATTCACTATGCTCGTGTATCTAGGATCGTGATGAACGAGGTCGGACAACCAGCCTATGGCCCCTTTAGGCAGGTCATGCTTAGGCTTCGGGGCTATCTTGTCGAGCGGCAGGAACCTCACCCTGCCTATCTTGTTCGCCTTCAGGTACTGTATGCACTCAACGGCGTGTGTGTGCTTTTCAACAACAACGTCCCCCAGGTGACCGCCCGCGGAGACTTCCACCGACACCTTGTACTGTGGAGGCACCATGACAAGGTCCGAAAAAGTGCCAAGCACGCCGGCCCTGTCCAGCACCGCCTTGACAGCTGGGCTCTCCCTCTTGTCCAGCGTTGCCAGCCTGTCTATCAGCTCGCTGATCCGTTCTATCTCCCGCTGGTTCATCTTTATCCTCTCCCTCTTCATGCTGATTCTCGATTGCAGCTCGTTGACCCTGCCAGCCTCCTCCATCACGGAGGATGCCTTGAGCACCTTGCCGGTTATGCCTTCCATCTCGGCCTCCATTCCGCTTATCTTCTTCTCGAGTTCGCTTATTTGCTTTCCCAGGGACCCGGCTTCCGCCTCCAGCTCGCCAGACCCCCTCCCGGCCGAATCAAGCCTCTTTTCCAAAGCCCTGAGGTTTCTCAGTATGGTAGTGGCGGCTATGAGCCTCAAGGTGTCCTGAATTTCTTTGTACTCCAGCGCGGCGTCCCTTTCTGTCTTGATCTTCGTCAGCAGCTCGTCCTTCTGTTCAAGAACTATCTCCGCTTCCCTGACCTTCTCCGCTACTTTCCCCATCTCCTTCATCGCCTTTTCCTTCTTCTCATCGTATTCCGTTATTCCCGCTATCTCGTCGATTATCCTCCTCCTGTCGGTGGGTCCCATCTCGACGATCCTCGTGACGTCGCCCTGCTGTATCAGGTTGTGACCGTCTGCCGTTATGCCTGTCTGGGCCAGTATGTCCACCACTTCCTGCTTGGTGGATATCCGGCCCCCGAGCCTGTACGTGCTCACCCCTGCCTTGTTGACCCTTCTCGACACCGTGATGCTCTCCTCTTCGACCGGCAGGTCCTTGCTGCTGTTGTCCAAGTGCATGACGACCTTCGCATAGTCCGAAGCCGGCTTATTGTCGTTCCCCTGGAAGATGAGCTCGTGGGCCCTCTTGGCCCTGAGCGACCTGCTGGTCCCGCTCCCCAGAACGAAATATATGGCATCCGCTATGTTCGTCTTGCCTGACCCGTTCGGCCCCGTCACCACCGAGAAGCCTGACGTGAACGGGACAGAGACTTTCCTCTTGAAGGACTTGAATCCCTCGCAGACAATCTTCTCAATCCTTACCATAGTATTTATTTATCAGGGAAATCTTTTATTATTTCAGAGCAAAAATATAGGCAAATGCATGGAGTTTGTATGTCGTTCGCCATACCGGGACATCTGGAAGTGCATGACGGCAAGCTTAGCATAGGCGGGATCGAAGCCAAGCGGCTAGCCCTCAGATACGGGACTCCCCTCTATGTGTATAACGGGGACAGGATAGTCGAGAATTATAAGAGGATGAAATCCCTGCTCGAGAACCATTCCGACAGGGAAGTGAGGATATACTACTCGGCGAAGGCCAACTCGAGCCTCGCTGTCATGAAGATCCTAGCGCTGTCGGGTGCTTGGTGCGATGTCGTCTCCCCCAACGAGGCGAGGCTGGCGCTGGACGCTGGGTTCAGCAAAGAGCGAATAATGTTCACAGGGACGAGTGTCAGCGACGGCGACCTGCGTGAGGTCTCAAACCTTGGGATAATGATAAATATCGATTCTTTTTCACAGCTAAGAAGGCTGGCAAAGCTGGGCAGGTTCAGGGTATCCATCAGGTGGAATCCGGGGCTCGGGGCAGGCGCCCATGAACATACCATAACAGCGGGGAAATTCGTCAAGTTCGGCATACCTGAGGACAGGATCCTCGAGGCGTGCAGGGAGGCCAGAAAACTGGGACTTGAGCCCGTCGGCCTGCACCAGCACATCGGCTCAGGGTGGCTGGGCAAGGACGTTGACGTTTTCCTGTCGACGGTGGACAAGACGCTGCAGATCGCCAGGCAGGTCACCGACATCCTTGACCATGAGCTGGAATTCGTTGATTTCGGCGGAGGGCCTGGGATACCTTACAGGCCGGAAGATGATGGGTTCGACCTGGAAAAATACGCGAGCGGAATCTGCAGACATGTCAAGGAATCCGGGCTGCGTAGCAGGGCCATAGCAGTCGAACCTGGCAGATACGTAGTCGGCGATGCGGGTATCCTGCTCACCCAGATTAATACGGTAGAGGAGAAGGGCGTTCCGGTAATGGGCGTGGATTCCGGGTTCGGCACGCTGCTGAGGCCCGCCATGTACGGCGCCTATCATCACGCAGTGATATGCAACAAGGCCGGCAAGAGTCCCGACAGGGAATGGATAATAGCAGGCAACCTGTGCGAATCCGGGGACGTGTTCAACGAGAACAAAAAGACACCAAGGCCCATGCCAACTCCGCAAGAAGGTGACATCCTGGCCATACTCGATGCAGGCGCCTACGGTTTCTCGATGTCCTCGCGCTACAACTCGAGGGTCCGGCCGGCGGAAGCGCTCGTGATGAAAGGCAGGGACATGCTGATCCGGAAGCGGGAGTGCTACGGCGACCTGCTGAGAGGGCAGATTGTTTAACGATAATACATCTTTCTTATTCATTATTTTAATGTCCAAAACCAACATAATTGTATGAAACCCGTTCATTTTATTCTCGCATTCACCTTCCTTTTTTTCCCCGCCATCTTGTCAGCCCAGCCCTGCAACACCGGTGCAGACGAGCCCGCGAACGGCGGAAACTGCGACGGCGTCGTCAATATCACAGAACTCATGGACTACATAAACCTTTGGTACGGGTGCTCTTCTTGTTATCCCGACTTCTTCCAGGCGATCGAGGCGTTTTATGAAATTCCGTGCGTTCCTGATTGTGCAGGCAAGGAATGCGGCCCTGACGGCTGCGGGGGTAGCTGCGGCGTCTGCAACACCGGAAATGTCTGCAATTCCAGCGGGCAGTGCATTGAAGCCGCATCGGAGACGACAATCAGCATAACCCAATACGGAATGACATGGACGTTTGACAAGGAGGTCGTATACGGGACATTCGCAAACGGGGACTATTGGGTGATCGGTCCCGTTAACATAACAAGCATAACGCCTGATTTTGATGGCGAGCATCATGGCTGGGAAGCAAGCCCCTTGAGCACTGGCCCCCAGGGGTTTGATGCTAGAATCTCGGGTTTTGATTCAGGTAAAGTTCCAGACCTTCCATATGAAGCCCAGCCAGGAAAATCGATAATAAAGTCAGTCTCTATCGAACCTCTCGGTGAGAGCTGCAGGCCCTGCCTTGAAACCGCGGCTGTGTTGACCGTGTTAGGGGAAATCCCGCCAGACAACGGAAAAAGTGTTTTCAGGCCCCCCTATTTCGGCGAAGACAAACCTTTTTATTTCGTAAGTGACCTGAACACCGATCTGCTGCCTTCTCTTGAGCATCCATCTAATGCTCCCTCACTGGAATCCATCGAAGAAAGCTTCAGCCGGGTTCAACTGGACCATAGATGGGGTTGGACTGGTCGTTTTATGCATCCGAGGCAGCACATGCCTGATTACGGCTCTTCCGTGTCCAACCACAATTCAAGGGGGGCGCTCGGACTGTTGCTGAATGACTCAATCGATGATAAGATGCCCGCTTTGATCAATTACGTGCAGGCTGGAATAGACCTTTATGATATCGTCAAAGGGGGTGGAGGATGGCCTCCTAACGGCGGACACAGCCCCGGCAGGAAATTGCCGATAACCTTTGCCGCGGTGCTTTTTGAAAGCCAGGAAATGAAAGATGCTGTCAGCAATGCCGAACCCAATATCTTTGATGAGGATGGGAGCATCGAATATAGCCAGAAAGCAAATGACGGGAAGGGGATGGCGCTTTTTGCCCAGACCGGGCCATGGGAAAGTAATTATTGGCAGAAGCTTGTATTCGGCTGTGACGGCGTAGCAGGGTCGAAAACCCACAAAGACCCCTATGCCTACATAGACGGCGGCTGCTGTTGTGGGTGTACCTATGATAATTGCTGTCTTTACAAGCCATGGAAAGCAACGGCAATTGCCCTGTACATGATGCCCGAATTGAGGGTTGTCTGGGATGATGAAGAATTCCTTGAGTATGTCAACAGAAGGACTTATCACGGAGCCTGGGCCCAGCCAGACCCCTGTGCTCCTGTAACCGGGGTGTGTGCCGGAGGGACGAACGAAGGTGCTGATTGTACCGCCCCTTCCGCATCAGCTATTTGTGTGGGTGATGGAGCATTCTGCAATTACAGCGCAAAATGGGACAGTGATTATGGTGTTAAATACGGACCTGATGGGAATGGTAGTTGCATTCTGGATACAGACCCGAGTGATGGCATTGGGAGGTACCCCCGTCATGACGGGCTCAACAAGAACTCGGGAGGTTATGGCAACAGTTTTGCGGAAAGTCTGTGGGAGATGTACAGGCACATCCACTGCTATAACGGGGTCCAAGACGAGGACGAAGAAGGTATTGATTGCGGAGGTTCGTGTGTTTCTGATCTGGATGGTGACGGTTATGATGGCAGGATGTGCGACATCCTGGACCCTGCTAATGACTGTGATGATGACAGCGGTGATGATCCTGCGGGAGTAATCTGCCCAGCCGATAAGGATTATTGTAATTCTAAAACGGCTGCCTGCGCTGTGTGCATACATCCCGGGGCAGAAGAGATCTGCGACGGCATAGACAATGACTGTGACGGGAATTTTCATGTTAACTATTCCCTGGATTCTGACAATGATATGATAAATAACTGTCTGGATAATTGCCCATATGATTGCAACCCGGATCAGGCCGACATGGATTATGATGGAATCGGGGATGCGTGCGATGATGCCTTCACCATGTACGAGGATTTTGAGCTGATGACCGATGGGAACTTTTCAAGAAGAAGGTCCAAAAGCGGGCTTTCTTTTGAGGTGATTTCAGGATCCGCAGGGATGGGGACCTCCAGCCATTGGGGCTATAACAGCAGATTCTTGCGTATTCCCAGTTGCAGCGAGCCCTGCGAAGACAGGCTGGTTGTCTCAAAGGAGGGGAGGAACGAATGGTCGAATTATACGCTGAACCTGATCGCGGGCGACAAATACACGAGGAGCGGGATTGTCCTGCATTACACGGACCCGCTTAATTATTACTGGATTGACCTGAGACAAAATAGACTGGAAAGAATCGAGAACGGTATTTCCACGAGCATCGCGGGCGCGGGTGACAGCATAACCCTGGCCTGGGGCGGGGATAACGGCAATTATTCCATATCGGCGGCAGTCGATGATTCCCTGCACGTGGAAGTCACGAAGGATGGCACCAACACCAGGACGTTCACGGATCCCAGCCCCCACACAACAAACGGCAGCATCGGGTTTTTCTCCATGCGGGGGTATAAATCGGGCAATTATTTCATAGTTGATAACATCGAACTCCTTTTTGAAAACATCTATGACGGTCCCACCGGGGTTTGCTGATGAGTTTGCCAATGAAAAAATCGCCTGATGCATTCTCCCTGACGCAGCGGGGAGTGTCAGAGTGATTTCATTTAGCATGTCAGAGACAGAGAAACGGATCAAACGAATTTTTTCTTCAGCAGCAGTTCCGCGTTCAGGATGCTCGCTCCGGCCGCGCCCCTGATCGTGTTGTGGCTTAAAATCAGGAATTTATAGTCCAGAATCGGGCATTTTCTGATCCTGCCAACAACGACAGCCATGCCTTTTGCCAGACCATCCCCGGCGTCCCTGTCGTACTTGGGCTGCGGCCTGTCGTCTTCTTCCCGTCCCCAAGGGACGTTCCCCCGAACTTCATCACCAGTGCCATATTCACCACATCACCGAAAGATGGCCATGAGTCTGGGGAAGAAAACCCAAAAAGAAGCGGGAAGGAGAGAAAGAAGCGGGAATTCAACCCCAGCACCCCATAGGCCAACAGCTAATAAAAGCCAAGTGTCTTCTTGGTCTTGTACATGCTGGAGATTCTCATGATTATAATTTGACCTAAACCCATTTACCTATTTAAAAGTTTCAGCGCCTTCCTTTCCTTGTGCTGTCCCGAAATAACTTCCTCCCTCCCTGCCGATCTGGGCCTGGCCCTAGTAAGGCAAGGGAATAAGGCAAGAAATCATTCCGCCTTCACGCAACTTCAATCCTTTGTTTCGCTTCTCCCAGCCGGGCGAAAATCTCCTGCCTGGGATCGGAATCGTAATCGCCATTAATCGCGCAAACTACCCTAGCCACTTTGCCTTTCTCAAGAAAGTTTACATCTTTGCCGGGATGCTCCAGAACGGTGACGCCCGAATCTTTGAAGATGTCCTCCTCCATTCTTTCTCTGGGTACATAATTGAGAGTTTGCTGACCTTTTTCAGCATGCGGGCATAAGACCCCCCAATTAAGCTGGGGCATCTCATATCCCGACAAGTCTGTCCCGAAAGTGCCGGCTGTCACAGCTGAAAATTCCAGCTCGGGCAGCGAAACAGCATCAGGCATCGTGGTCCTGTACGCCATTATGACCTCTGATGTATGGCCTATCTTTCTGGGGTTTATCTCGGCGAAATATAGGTTGCCCTTCTTATCGACCATGAAATCGACCCCGAAAAAGCCTCTATACCATTTTCTTCCCATCAGCTGCCCTAACTTTCTGGTATACTCTTTCATCCTTTCCACGTTTTCGCTTCCCGCATTTGAAGGATAAACGTTGCCCATGTAGTTTACACCACCCTCCATTATCTGGTCCGATACGCTAGCGACCAGGATTTCGCCGTCATTGGCGACCAGCCCCAGGGCAGCAGGAGATGATTCCACATCAAGCAGTTCGGAGATTATGAATTTTTCCTTGCCCCTCAGCTTTTCGGAGCTCAGCAAGTCTTCAAAATTCGATATCTTCTCCGTCCCGTTCCCCCCGAAGCCTCTCGCGGACATGACAAAGGCGTCGCCATTGTAGTGCGTTCGGTAAAGCCGGACCAGTTCATCGAAACTATCGGCAGCGTAACCATGCGGGACGGGGATTTCCAACTGGCCTGCAACGCGTCTTTGATTAATCTTGTTGTCGAAATAATCGAACAAGTCTGGACTGGGCCCTATTGCGCGAATCCTTTCTCCATCCGGCAAGGTCAGCTCAGGCGTGTTCTTGTGCACGTTGATGAACACGTCACTTTGCGAACGCAGAATCTCGTCTATCACCCTCTTCACGTAAGGGCTGCTGCTTACCTCGGCATTGATATTGTCCAAAGGCAAAAAGTATTTTCCATCGCCGTCCCTTGAGATATATTCGGCAAGGGCGCTGTTGATTATAATGAATTTGCCGGCCATGTAAGGAGAGGGCATGTTAGGCAGGATGTTGATTGTTTCAACGGGCTTTCCGTATCTCCGGGCCAGCCTGTCGGCCAGAAGCGTGGTCGTATCGATGTATTTTACATCCCCGACAAACAAGACATACGCCCTGTCTGGAGATATCTCCACATTTGAATATATCAATCCATTGTTCCTGTTCATTATATTTACCCCAAAGGTAAATATATATGTAATTATTGATAATTATTGAGAATATTTTATTTGTGAAAATGTAAGATTTATATACTATTAATACAATATAACAAAATATGGTTGGGGGGAAACTGAGGCACGTCGAAAAGCTTGTCTTGAGCGGCTTGGAACTGGACGCGAGGACGCCGCTTTCAAGACTCGGGAGGAGGATCAGAAAAAGCCAGCAGCAGGTCAGCTACACCGCGAATTCCCTGGCCGAGAAGGGGGTAATCAGGGGATTTTACGCGCTCGTGGATTACTCAAAATTGAACGTTCTCAATTTCAGGGTCTATTTCAAAGTAAGTTATATAAACAAAGAAAAATACCATGAGTTGATCGATTACATTGTAGCAGAACCGTACACTTCCTGGGTAGCAACATGCGGTGGGACATACGACCTCATCTGCACGTTCTTCACCCTGAACCCGTCCCGGTTCAACAAGCTATTGAAGGCCATATTGGCGAAATTCCCCAGGCAGTTGCAAAACTACACCGTGCTGACAACGATCGTGGTTAGGAAGTTCGGCCGGAAATATCTTTTGAAGAATCCTAGCACCATGCCGGAAATAATCTTCGGCGGGGACAGGAAACCGGAAGATGTCGACGATACGGACATGAGAATCATGGATGAATTGGCCGAGGACGCAAGGAAAAGTTCCGTGGATATCAGCAGGGATCTGTCTGTCACGTCCAAAACTGTCATAGAAAGGATAAGAAGATTGCGCCGCAGAGAAATTATACTTGGATTCAAGCCATTGGTAAACCCGAGAAGGATGGACTATATCCCTATTCTGCTGATGATCAGATATCACAACATAACACCAGAGCTGGAAAATGGACTAATCGGTTACCTGAAAAGGCACCCGAACGTGACATGGGTCTCCAAAACGATTGGGGAGTGGGACATCGAGATATCGATAGAGGCGAAAGACACCATGGAATTGAGGAATATCGAGATGGAAATCCGCCAGCGATTCGTGTCCCTGATTCAGCAGACCGAAAGCATTCCCATTTATAAAAACCACAAGAAGAACTTCTTCCCCAGATTTTTGATAGAGAGATATTCAGCGAACAAAAAATGAGTTACATTACAAATTTCGATGTAAAAAATGAGGGGAATAAATCAGGCGTCACTTTATCTTCTCCGTTATTATTGCAGGGCATATCTTTGTAACCCCTTCCACTGTTTTCAGTTTTTTCACGAATTTTGAGAGCTCGGCCGAATTCCCGAACCAGCACTCGAGCAGGATCATGTGGTCTCCGCTCGCTGAGCACATGCACATCACGTCCCTCATCTTCTTCAGTTTTTCCAAGGCTGGGATATAGTGCTCGGGTTTCGTATCCACGCCTATCAGGGCGTTTATGTCGAACCCTATCTTTCTGGTATCGATCTCTATGGTGTATTTTTTTATGACCCCGTCCTGCTCCAGCTTTCTCACCCTTTTCCTTATCGCGGTTTCACTGACATCGAACCGCTTTGCAAGTTGCACGAACGGGATTCTCGAATTCTCCCTGAGGGCCGTCAAAAGCTCTAGGTTTGAAAATCGAACCATAACATTTATATATTCGAACATACTTATAAATTTAACTGAAGTGATAATTTAGGATGTGGAAGATGAAGAACACGGTTGAAAACCTGGGCAAGGCATTTATCGGCGAAAGCCAGGCAAGGAATAGATACTCTTTTTACGCAAAGATTGCCCAGCATGAGGGTTTTGAGCAGATAGCCGAGATTTTCCTGATCACAGCCGACAACGAGAGAGAGCATGCAAAGTGGCTGTTCAGGCTGATCAACGAGCTTAAAAAGAAAAGCAACGAGAACCTGGACGAGATCAAGGTCGAGGCCGTGGCCCCGACAATCCTTGGCGATACCGCTGAGAACCTGAGGGCTGCCATCGCTGGTGAAAACTATGAACATACAAAGATGTATCCAGAATTTGCCGATATCGCGGAGAAAGAGGGCTTCCCTGAGATTGCAAAGAGGTTGAGAGCCATTGCAGTAGCGGAAAAGCATCATGAAGAAAGATACAAGCACCTGCTCAAGGAGGTCGCTGGAAACACCGTGTTCAAGAAAGAAAAGAAGGTGTACTGGGTCTGCAGGAAATGCGGATACGTCCATGAAGGTGAGGAACCACCGGAAAAGTGCCCTTCGTGCAGCCATCCGAGGAGCTACTTCGAGCTCAAATGCGAGGAATACTGACAATCAATTAATCGGGAGGTGAAAAATGACAGAGATAAGGCAAATCTACAAGTGCAATATCTGCGGTAACATAGTCGAGGTTCTGCATGCCGGAGTAGGAGAGCTGGTATGCTGCGGACAACCCATGGAACTGTTGCCAGAAAAGACTGAAGACGTCGGCCAGGAGAAGCACGTTCCCGTAATCGAGAAAACAGAAACCGGTGTGAAAGTCAAGATCGGTTCAGTTCCTCATCCAATGGAGGAAAAACATTACATCGAGTGGATTGAGTTTATCGCAGACGGCGAGGTTTACAGGCATTTCCTGAAGCCCGGGGACAAGCCGGAAGCCGAATTTTGCGTAGAGGCTGAGAATATTACGGCAAGGGAGTACTGCAACGTTCATGGGTTGTGGAAGTCTGCTTAAATTTTAAGAGATTAAAATGAAAGGTTTGATAAAATTCGCTGAAGGTTTGCTCAAAGGCGATCTGAAAAAAACGGTGGACTCCCGCATCCAGGAATTCAAGGAAATGGGCAGCAGGCCGGGCAGCGATATCTTCAAGGAGCTCTGCTTCTGCATCCTGACCGCGAACTATTCAGCGGAGGGCGGAATCAGGATACAGAATGAGATCGGCGATGGCTTTCTGACCCTTCCCGAAAAAGAGCTGTCCAATAGATTGAAGGAGCTCGGCCACCGGTTCCCCAACGCGAGGGCGAGATACATCGTCGAAGCGAGAAGGCATAAGGATTCGATAAAGCAAAAAGTGGAATCGTCTGATGATGAGAGGGAAATGAGGGAATGGCTTGTAGAAAACGTAGCAGGGCTCGGATTCAAGGAAGCTAGCCATTTCATGAGGAACGTAGGCTTCGATAATCTGGCGATAATTGATTTCCATATAATAGACATCCTGGTGAAGTATAATATCATAAAAAGGCCTAAAACGTTAACGAGAAACAAATATCTGGAAATTGAAGCTGTCCTTAAGGATATCGCAAAAAAACTGGATATCAGCCTTGCTGAGCTGGACCTCTACCTGTGGTGCGCAGAAACTGGTAAGATACTCAAATAGATCATGATTGGGGGATGAATATGGATTCAATGGATATGAGACCAAAAAAGTCGGTTCTGCCTAATCTGGTTCTATTGTTTGTAACGATTCTTCTAGTCTCCGGTTGCATTTCTTCGCAGAACCCGATCCAAATAGATGGTGTCGAAATCGACGATTATCAGGGAGAGAAGCTTTCTTCTCTCAATGAATTCAGGGAGAATTCCATAAAAGGTCCGCAATACATAGACAACGAAACTTACACGCTGCAGGTGACGGGGCTCGTCAGTGATCCGGGTAATTATTCATATGAACAGGTCATAAACGGATTCCAGAATTATGAAAAGGTCGTGACCCTTAACTGCGTGGAAGGTTGGAGCGTTACGATCCTCTGGGAAGGGTTCCTTGTCAGGGACATCATCAATACGGCAAATCCGGGACCTGATGCAAACACCGTGATTTTACATGCTTACGATGGTTATTCCACCTCCTTTCCCATAGAATACCTGCTGGACAATGATATCATAATGGCTTACAGGATGAACGGGGTCACCATCCCCACTGAAAGGGGATTCCCGTTCCAGCTGGTTGCGGAGAGCAAATGGGGTTACAAGTGGATAAAGTGGATAACGGAAATCGAGATATCCGATTACGAGGATTACAGGGGTTATTGGGAAAGCAGGGGATATTCAAACCAGGGCGACCTTGGGAAGCCGTTCATCGGTAGATGAAAATTCTAAATCGGTATATCATCAGTGGTAAAAGATTAGAGGAAATCTTATTAATATCATTGATAGATACATGTTTTCAAAAACCCACCATTTTAAGGTTTTTATTTCTTTGTAGTCATTATTATAGATGATTAGTGGAGTTGTGACAAGAGAAAAAGTAGATGAAAAAAGGGCTTTAGCAACTTTTTACACGGCAAATCCGAGTTATGTTGAAGCCACACCTATATATTGGAATGGGGGATGTCATAGGCATATTAATTTGAAGGGGTTGGCAAGTGCTGTGGATGTTTCTCCAGAAAAGTTGTCTTCCTATTTTTCAGAAGGTATACCAACAGAACTGCGCCCTAGGATTGCAAAAGAACTTGCAATGTCGAATGACCAACTTTTCAAGTCGACAAGAGATATTCCGGATATCATAGAAACCATAGAAGGTAGCAAATCTTATGCCGAACTTGCTGCACATTACATAGCCAAATCCATTTTTACACAAGGTAGAAATGAACTGTTTAAAAACATACCTCCTCATTTGGTTGATATCTACGCTTTGCAGTTATTTGAAGATGATATGGCCTGTACACTTCTGAATGGGGATGGTGTACTTTATACATTTAGTGTTAAAGTTTCTCATGGCACACAAAAGCCGAGTATTTCTGTTTTAGGTCCACATCAACCTAATGCTATAAAAAGGGGTGATAAGCCAGTAGAAAAACATGAATTTCATTTAGGAAATAGTAAAAAGCTTGATAAGGGACTTTTAAGCTTTGCAAAACACATCTTTCCTGTTGTAAAGAATAATCTTAATGAAAATGAGTCTTTATTCCTTACTCATGAATTTCAAAGATATTCGGAAGATTTGAAGTCTAGTGCCCAATATCTTAAAGTGTAATCGTGAATTAAATTTTTTTTACTTATTCTGCAGCAGAATCACTCAGAAACATTGACCCAGTGGTCGGCCTCGTCGCCTATCCTCATGACCTTGTTCCTTCTCTCGCTCTCCAGCATTATCTCCTTTAGCAGTTTGGCGTCGACACCTACCTCGAACTCGTCCTCAAGCCCTTTCCTGATGTGATCGAGATGCATCTTTCCCTTCTTGTTGAGCAGTTGAGAAATTAGGTTTATCAGGTCCTCGTTCATGTTCCAGGGATACATGACCCATACCCAGGGTATCCTCTCCACCCAGAAATCCGGGATGCCATCGGCCGGAGTGGTGTCAAAAATCTGCATGGTCGCTATCTTCACTACCCCGGGCTTTAGTGTTTTGATGTATTTCTTGGCCTCGACTAAACTTTTCCCTGTATCTGAGCAGTCGTCAACTACGAGAACCCTTTTTCCGGTCAAGTCAATCTTAAGCGGGAATTTTACCTTGGCTTCACCGTCAGGGGTTGCGGTGATTCCCCAGTGCTCCATCTTCAGCGAGACCAGATCCTTCACGCCCAGAAAGTCGCACAGGTTCCTTGCCGGTACCCAGCCCCCTCTTGCCAGACCGATTATGATGTCCGGCTGGTAGCCGGACTTTTTTATTTTCTCCGCCAGCTTTCTAGAAACATCGTATACGTTCTCCCAAGACCTCATCTCACATTTGACCTTTTCGGGCATAATTTATCACCAACTATTACAAACTGGACTCCTCACAGACCTGCATCACGCAAGGCTTCCCCGCAGCCACATTTCCTAGCAGCGGGAATTGCCGGAATAAGCTCCTTCAGTATGTTCTGCACTTTGACCGTGTTCTTCTTCATCGTTTCGATAACGTCCTTTGCGCTCACGGGCTTCTCGGCCCACACGTCGTAATCGGTGACAGATGAAATCGACAAGTAGCACATCTCCAGCTCCCTGGCAAGCTGCGCCTCGGGAACGAGCGTCATGCCGACTATATCCGCTCCCATTATCCTCCAAAGATTCGACTCCGCCCTTGTGCTGAACCTAGGGCCCTCAACGCAGATGTAGGTGCCCTTGTCATGCACAGGTATCTTCAAATCCCTCGCCTTTTTTGCCGCCAATGAGGTGAGCTGGGAGCAGAATGGGTCGGCTGCGGATATGTGGACTACCTTGGGCCCATCGTAGAATGTCCCTTTCCTCTGTTTCGTCATGTCTATGAACTGGTCAGGAATGACGATATCACCAGGCTTCATTTCCTTTCGCAATGACCCCACGGCGGCGAGGCCTATAACCCTCTCAACGCCCATGTCCTTGAGAGCCCTGATATTCGCCCTGGAGTTTACCATGTGCGGAGGGATGGTATGGCCCGAGCCGTGCCTTGACAGGAAGGCAACATCCATGCCCTGGAATTCGGCTATCTTGATCTTGTCCGACGGCTTGCCGTACGGGGTGTCAGCGTCTATCTCGTCGACCGTCTTGAACAACCTGGGATCCGCGATCCCTGTTCCCCCTATAATTGCGATTTTGAGATTCATTGAGCCCACTCGTCACTCGTAATTGCATATTTTTATCACAGATTTAAAAAACACAACCAAAATTAAACGTGGTAAAATGATAAAGACCGCCAGAATATCAGTCAGGAGTGAAGGTCATACCGACGTTATCGACATAACAGGGAAAGTATCGGAAATGCTTTCGAACTCAAAAATCAAGAACGGCTCTGTTCTCGTATTCGTTTCCGGCTCCACGGCTTCTGTGTCCACTATAGAATACGAGCCCAATCTGGTAAAGGACATGAAAAGGATTCTGGAAAAAATAGCGCCTTATGGTGCTGACTACGAACACCACAAGACATGGGGGGACGACAACGGCCCGGCCCATGTCAGGGCAACGATGATGAGCCCAAGCCTGACGGTGCCGTTCGAGAACGGGAAACTGCTGCTCGGCACGTGGCAGCA
>CAZLFZ010000005.1:54917-59072 GCA_964559215.1 uncultured archaeon | reverse complement strand
AAAGGCACCATGTTGTACGAGCTTGAAGCCGAGGAGATAGACTTAAAAAATTTGGAGGCCCATGCTTAAAGGTGATGACATGGTAGCAATTGCAACGCTGGCAGATGAAACAAGAACCATGCGAGAAAGGCAGGGCGGGCTTTACACTGAAGATTTCGGATTCGACAGGGCTCATTCTGAAAGATTAGGCGCTGTAGGTGGAACGGCCGTCAATTGGGCAGCTGAGAAGTTTGTAAGGGCATTGCCTGATGCTCCTACAGGAAATCTGATTGGAGAAACTTTAAACGGTTTCAAGTTTGGTTTAGTTACCAGATTTAATACAAAGAAACATACAAATGGTCTGAAAGCATTTGAAAATCCGATACCTGGCTTAAGGAAAATATTCCAGAACGGGTGGTCAATGTATCATTTATCTAACGGAATAACGACTATTGGAGCGGCTTATACTGTTTCAAAGGGAGGAACGGAGCAACCACTCAGCTTGCAATCACCAGGTAGCCCTCCACTTGAAATCGGAAAGAAAGGTCTTGATCGTTATGCGAATGGGGAATCAATACGAGCCAATGTAGTAAACGAGCTTATGGATTTTGAATTAGCAAGAAGCAAGGTTGTCGATCTGAATCACTTCCCACCAAAATACATGCAGGCTGAGCTTTGGTTCATAGGAAGGAAGGGAAAGAGAACCCCCACAGGAACAACAGATAATGATGGAAACCCGATATTCAAATACGAGAGGCCGTCAAAAAAGGAATACTTGAAATTCTTTGCAAGAATGGATTTCATGTATACTGCTATAGACACCACAATAGGTACAGTGGAAAGAGCTCTTCCAGCAGGAGCGGCTAAACAGCACTTTTACGAGAGAGAGGTAGATAGTGTTATAAGGAGCACGATTAGGCACTATGGTAATATGAGGGAAGACGGTAACGAGAATCCCTTCAAAAGCTTGTACAATTAGCGGCGGTGCATAAAACAGAAACACGAAAACCACTAATTTAAACTTTTTCAGGCAATAATAAAGTATGGCCGATATTTTACAGATCCTGCAGCAGTTCTTGTGCTATGGCAACAGCGACTGCATCAACCTTTTCAATCAGTACTCCTACAAGCCCATGGAGGGTCTGTTTTACGTTGTTTTCTTCCCCATAGTGTTCATAATCCTTTTCATCTTCATAGTTTCCAGTTCAATTTCGCCGAACAGGGGATTCAGGGCCTTGATCAGCGTGGCCGTGTTTGCATTCATTATCATGCAGGGATGGTACTACCTTTTCGCAACGCTGGGCAAGTTCTGGCTTTACTTGCTGGTTTTCCTTGGATTTATCTGGATACTGATCCATACCTTCGTTGGCAGGAGTAAAGAAGAAGGAGGAGGTGGGGCCAAAGGAAGGGTCGGTGGGGCCTTTGACGGCATTATCGGAGGAGCAGCGAGCAGGCTCAAGGTCCAAATGAGCCAGGAACTGCGTGATGATGAGACCCGGTTAGATGCGTTGCTCAAATCGCTGGAGGGGCTGATCGGGGACATGAGAAACGCAGGCTCCCAGGCTGATATCGATAATGTCTACAGGGCATATGTTGACCTGCTGCCCCAGATAAATGCCCATCTGGAAAGTTTGCGTAAGATGACATCCATCAAGGGCTTCAAGGTGGGCGGGAAGTACAACGACCTGCTCAAACGATATAAAAAGCTCTGCTCTGAAATGGATTCCATGCACATGAAGAAGGGAGGAAAACAAGCCGGCTAGGGGTGTCTTGAATGATTGACTTTTTTTCACTTTACACGCTCTTGCCCTTTCTCTTGGTCCTGGCCATCGTATACGGTGCGATCGAAACTGCAGGGATGTTCAGGAACAGGGCTTTGAAAGCGATAATATCCGTGGTGATGGCATTCTTTGCCATCTCCAACAGCTACGTTGTTAACACGATACACTCCTTCCTGCCTTATGCAGCGATATTCTTTATACTGGTCTTTGCCGTAGGTTTTGTGAAGAGATCCCTCGCGGGCGGGAAAGAGAGGGACAACACCATGATAATCATAATCATTGCGCTGGTGCTGTTGCTTGTAGCATCCATCGCCAGGGCGGAAGGCGGGTTATACGAGTACAGTGAGTTTTTCTGGTTCATAGGCGTCATAGCCATCATATCGGTTTTATACGCGGCGTACAAGATGTCTAGCAAGTAATAGAAGTGATTTAGGATGGAACCTTCAAACCCGTTTCTTGAATTACTTGATGCTTACGGTGTTTTCACTTTCCTTGCCTATTTGTTGCTTTTCATCGTACTTTATCATCTTTTCAAATACTTGCTGGAGAAATACGTAAAAAGGCTGCAAGATGCCGGTTACAGGCAGATAATCGCAGCCGTTTTGTCAATCCTAATCACCGTTTTGCTCTATTTCCTGCTGGCTCCACTCGCCTCGTCTGCAGCGACCTATATAGCTACCATCGTGTTCGTGCTGCTGTTCCTGTTCGTTGTGGTGGTGGCTGCCGCCAGAATCGTGGGCGTGGATATCCCTGCTCTTTTGCGTGAGATTCGCTCCTAGGCAAAGCAAATCCCACAAATCCCCTACATCTTGATGCTGAATTTAAAAAGTGCTTAGAAAATGCCGGCAGACGGCAGATACGATGGCTTTGGGAGGATATTCATGATGCCTTGTTATTCAGGCACCTGACAGGAATCCCGTTAAGGTAATGGACGTACACAAGTTGCCTCAGTTGCCTCACATTGTACCTGCACGCCCCCGCGTATGCCAGACACGAGCATAAATTTATAAGTATTATGTGCCAATAAGTTATTATGGCTGATCCATTTTCGACCATGGTCATGAACATGCAGAACATGGGATTTTTCCAGTTTCTTTTCCCTTTTTTGCTTGCTTTCGCGATTCTCTACGGTGCGTTGCAGTGGGTTTTCAAGGATGGTCTTGGCGGCCAGAGGGTTCACGCGCTCATATCAGTCGTTCTGGCGTTCTTCGTGATGCTTTACTCCGCTTATAATACATGGCTTTACGTGTTATTGAGCGAAGCCTCGGGTGTATGGCTCGGGATGGCGACAGTGCTGATTTTCATAGTCGTGCTCACGGCACTGGCTGGCGTTAATTTGCACGATGTACTCGGCAAAGCTCCAAGCGGACTGAAATATGTCGCAGTCCTTGTGATAATCTACATCGCTCTGGTGTCTATGCTTGGCACCGGGATGTACTCGACATACCTGCCCTATTGGCTTACGGGCAGCGACCTGTGGACGGTGGTGCTTGTAATCATCATACTGGCCATAGTATTCTGGTTCGTTGGCGGTGAAGGAAAAAAGGAAGAGGCAGAAAAGAAAGAAGGCGAAACTAAATAATATTTTTTGCTGACCTCCTGTTTCTTTATTTTATCTTTAATTGTTTTAATTGCGGTAAAAATCAGAAATAAATCAGAGATTGGTCTACCCTTCCTTTTCCATCTCGGCAGGTTTTTGCTCTGGAGCGGGTGGTAATTTGGGAGGCTGAATTGGCGGGGCCGGTTGCGGTGCCTCTGGCTTTGTACCTTTAACCGCATGGCTGAACTTTCTGATGGACTCCACCATGGGCGTGAGCGAGCCTTTAACCACTTCCTCCAGCGAGTCTATTCTGGCATTGACATCTTCCACGCTGTGCTTTTGCGATTCAATTTCATTTCTTATAGTATCAAGTTCCCCAGGCGGGGCGCCTGGTCCAGGCACCTGCGTTGCTGCGGTTTTTACGTCCGCCGCCATTTTTCCAACCCTGTCCTCAAGATTTTGTATCCTGCTCATCATGTCCGACCATTTCTCTTCTGTTACCTCCTCGGTCAGTTCCTCGACTTCCCTGCGCTTTCTGTCCTTGAGTTCCCTGATCCTATCATCCCTTCCCTTTGGAAGAGGCGGTTCGGTGAAAGGTAAAGGTTCTCTCCCCCCCTCTGGGCCTGGTGGCGGACCCATCTCCTCCATTTCCGATAGAAAATGATCGGGGCCGATTTTTCTCTCTTTCGGTAGTTTGATGTCCTCTTCCATCGTCTCATCCTCGGTTTCCCAGACGGTGGGGGCATATTGGTCCTGCGGGAATGGGGAGAAGCTTGGAGGTTGCCCTGGTGCTGGTGGAGCAGCAGGAGATGGCGGACCGGCAGGATAAGGCGGGGGTGCCGATTGGGCCGGACC
>CAZLFZ010000005.1:0-54817 GCA_964559215.1 uncultured archaeon | reverse complement strand
CAGCAGGAGATGGCGGACCGGCAGGATAAGGCGGGGGTGCCGATTGGGCCGGACCGGGCGGCCCTGCCGCTGGAGGCAAAGGGGGCGCCGCCGGGGCTGGCTGTGGACCGGGAGGTGCCTGAACGCCCGTGCCCGTCCTGAGTGCCTCTTTCATGGCCCTGTCAACCTCTAACGGAGAAAAACCCTCCTCCCTGAGTGTCTTTATAATCTCGGGCTCAGACAAGCCCCGTGAAGACAACGAAACGACCTTTTCTGTTGGTATTCTGGGTCCAGCAGGAGCTGCCATGCCTGCGCTCTTTTTTCTGGATAGTCCAAACATAAATCAGCACCGACTATTTATATTTAATCTCATCTACTTAAATATTTCAAGCAACATCCTTGTTATTGCTTGGCTTCATCGTTTGGGCCAGTTGCGATTTCAAAGGGTCGAATATTTTCAATGTTTCCTCCAGCTTCTTTACCTCGCTTTTTCTGGCAAGAAAGCGCAGCTGCTTGACAACCTCCTTTAACGTGTTCTGCAGCGTTGTTGTCTTTTCATCCATGGCCGTTATCTTCAAGTCCAGCTCCCTGATTGAATTCTCGAGTGACTTGATTTTATCGATTATGGACTCGTCCATTGAACTTATCCTGCTTGTCAGCAGCCTCTCCCTCTCTTCCAGCAATCGCAAGCGCTTGGTGTTGTCGTTAACCCGGCCCACGATTTCGTTGATTATGGGGGCAGCCCTTTTCTTTCTCTGATTTTGACCGAAAACTGGCATGTAAACACCATCTCTATTTTTTATTTGCAGGATTCCAATATAAAATATTATACCGCGATTTATTAAATATCAGAATTGTCTGGAGTGATTTGAATGGCGGCTGGCGATTACGAGTACGATGAGAATGAGCAAAGACTGAAGATCGACTGTCTTGGATGCATCTACGGTGCCAGCATAGAGGACTATGCCGGATGTATGGCAAGGGTGCTTGACAAGATTCTGGAAGTGAAAAAGGTAAAAACGATATCTCTCACGCGGGACAGGGAGTACGAATATGGACCGGAACAGACCGCGATGCTGGTGGAAATAGCACGTGTGATAGAGGATGTGGTCAGGGAACGGCTGATGACCAGAATACGTGCCCATGACGTGCTACAGAAGAAGCTGTACCCCGAGCTCAACGCCAGGCTGCAGAGGATAGTCTTAAATCTGCTCAGAAGCGATCCCATAGGCGCATATGCCGAGCTGGCGCGCGAAATCAGAAGGATAAGGATAAAGAGGAGGAGCACGAGTTACAGAAGCGCCTACGAATTCTACCGCGATTATGAGACGCACGTTCTGCTAGTAATTAAAAAAAAGCTTGAAAACACGCAGCTAATAAAGATAGCCAAGCCGCATCTGGCAGGATACCGCACAGGGGACAGGTCTCTGTACAGGGAGATATTCGTGCCCAGCATCAGGCCCAATTTCATGCTCACAAGATACATGATAACCCCTCCTGAGCACGGGAAATCCGTTGACAGATACAAAATAGGGGACATAGAGGTGGAGATATTCAAGCTGCCTGACTCCGCCCAGTACTTTTACTACGTTCTCCCCCCGGAATTCATACTCACGGAGGAAAAATACACGGTGCTGGACGCGGCCAGAAGATACATGGCAACCCACAAGCCAAGAACCGCGGAGTTCGTCCGGACAGGGCGGATCAGGGAAGTCTTCTACAACATAGGCCGGGATATGATCAGGGAGGTTGCTGACCAGCAGGGAATATACCTGAGCAACAAGGACCTGGAACAGCTATCCGTTATCCTTACGAGGTACACCGCAGGCCTTGGCGTTCTGGAGATACTGCTCGCAGACGAGAAAATACAGGACATATACATAAACTCCCCGGTGGAGTCCCAACCCATTCTGATTTATCATGGCCAGTACGAAGAGTGCAAGACGAACCTCATACCCACCCAGCAAGATGCGGAATCGTGGGCCACAAGGCTCAGGATGCAGTCCGGCAGGCCGTTGGACGAGGCCAATCCGGTGCTGGATACCGACATCGCCGTTCCGGGAGGCAAGGCCAGGTTCTGCGCAATCTCCAGAACTTTATCCCCGCACGGGCTTGGGTTCTCAATCAGGCGGCACAGGGACAGGCCGTGGACACTGCCCCTCTTCATCCAGGCCAAGATGCTTGACCCATTGGCGGCAGGCCTGCTCTCGTTCCTGATAGACGGGACAGCGAGTCTTTTGGTGGCAGGAGGGAGGGGATCTGGAAAAAGCAGCATCCTTGCTTCCCTGATGCTTGAGTTGTTGCCGAAGACCAGAAGCGTGGTGATAGAGGACACGCTGGAGTTGCCGGTGGACCAGCTCAGAAACCTGGGATACAACATACAAAGCCTTAAGTCAAGATCGGTTCTGACAGTGATAGAGACCGAAATGCCGTCGGACGAGGCCCTGAGGACGGCTTTGAGGCTGGGCGATTCCGCCCTGGTGCTGGGAGAGGTCAGGAGCACCGAAGCGAAAGCACTTTATGAGGCCATGAGGATCGGGGCCCTGTCCAACGTCGTGATAGGAACAATCCACGGGGAATCTGCTTATGGCGTGTTCGACAGGGTCGTGAACGACCTCGGGGTTCCGATGACATCCTTCAAGGCAACGGACATAATCCCCATTTGCAAGACCCTGAGGTCCGCCGACGGTCTGCACCGCTTCAGAAGGCTGACAGAGATAACGGAGGTCAGAAAGAAATGGGAGCGCAACCCGGACAAGGAAGGCGGATTCGTCAACCTGATGGAATATTCTGCAAAAGAGGACATACTCAAGCCAACAGACACGTTGCTTAACGGGGAGTCAGAGACCATTAACCGGATAGCCAGCTATGTCAGGGAGTGGCATGGTGACTGGCAGTCCGTCTGGGAGAACATAAATCTCAGGGCGAGGATGAAGAAAAGCATAGTGGAACTGAGCACGCAGATGAAAAGGCCGCAATTGCTTGAGGCGGAATGGGTCATGCGGTCCAACTCGCAATTCCATCTCATAACGGAAAATATCAAGAAGGAAATCGGTTCTGTTGATTCCAAGCAGGTTTACAACGAGTGGCTTGAATGGTTCAAGGCCAGCATAAAATGAGATCTGTTTCTCTGCTGCCGCAGACAGTTTCAACAAATTAAAACAGCCGCGACAAATAATTATCATGGCATGGTTTCGAAAAAAAAGAAGGGTTGAACGCCTGCCAGCTCAAAATCGCGGTGTCTACCGGGGTGTCAGCATCCCTCCCCGGTCAAGGGAAATAAGCATAGCATCAAGGGAGTACAGGCTGTACAAGAAGAGAACAGAAAAGGGCTTTTCTTGGTACGAGAGGCTGGCAAGGGGAACGGAAAAGCTGATCTCGCTGAGCTTCGACAAAAAGACCGAGGACGAGCTGGCAAAGGCCATAGATTTCACTGGGCTCAGAATATCTCCCCAGGCTCCCTTTTCGGTGCTTGTCGTGACCGTTTTGTTGTTTTCCTTGTCGGCGGGGTTCCTGTTCGCATTCGGCATCATCGAAAGCGCCTTCGGGGTCCTGCTGGCCGCCATCATAGGTCTCGCTCTCGGCTACTACCTGCTCAGATACCCGGTCAATCTGATGAAGGCCATGAGGATAAAGGCGTCGAGCCAGGTGGTGCTCGCCATATTGTACATGGTGGTGAGCATGCGCATATCGCCCAACCTCGAGAGGGCATTGAGATTCACCGCCAGCAACATAACGGGCGCCCTTGCATGGGACATGAGGCGCTTGATATGGGACATAGAGATGGGGCGCTACTACTCTGCCAACGAGGCCCTGACGGACTATATCGCCAAGTGGAAGCCCGAGAACGAGGAATTCTCGGAATCCTTAAGGCTGATCCGGGAATCCCAGCGCCAGGTTCCTGAGAAGGCGGAAAAAATACTGGACGAGGCCTTGAGGGTGGTCCTGGAAGGCACCCGGGACAGGATGAAACACTATGCACAGAACCTGCAGATGCCCGTGACAATGGTCCATATGATGGGAATCGTGCTGCCCATCCTTGGCTCTGTCATGGCTCCCATGGTAGCGGTTTTCATGTCAGAGATGGTTACCCCCTGGCATTTTTTACTTGGTTACGACGTGATCCTGCCCATACTCCTGTTGTGGTTCATAAACAACGTCCTCAGCAAGAGGCCGGTAACATTCTCCAAGGTGGACATATCAAGGCATCCTGAGCTGCCCCCGTCCGGCTCTTTCATGATCAAGTCGGGCAGGAGCAGGGCAGCCATCCCTGTTTTTCCCATAGCCGTGCTGATAGGGATTTTGATACTCTTGCCAAGCATATACTATTTCGCCGAGCATCCGGAGTATCTAATAATCCCTGTTGAAATAGTGGACGGGATGCCGGTTTATGAGGAAGTGGAAGACCCTGACAGCTTGCTGTCCCTGATCATGTCCATGATAGCTATCATGGGGGTCGGCTCCATGCTGGCGGTTTTCTTCATACTCTCAAATCTGCAGAGGTCGCGGATAGAGAACTCGGTTTACAAGATGGAGTCCGAGTTTGAGCTGGCATTGTTCCAGCTGGGTAACAGGATTTCCGGCGGAACCCCCCTAGAGATGGCGGTGGAAAGGGCCATGGACGACGTTAAGGACATGGAGATCGCGAACCTCTTCGATATAACCCTGAGAAACATGAAGACATTCGGCATGACATTCGAGTCCGCATTGATGGATCCCAAAATCGGCTCCCTGCGATATTATCCCAGCAGGCTGATACAGAACGTCATGAGGACAGTCACAGACACAGCCAAGAGAGGGGTCCAGTATGCGTCAGAATCCATGTTGACGGTGAGCAGATACCTGAAAAGCGTCAGGGAGACCCAGGAATACATGAGAGGGCTGATGGCGGAGACCACGAGCAGCATGCAGTTCCAGGCATACGCCATGGTCCCCCTGGTCAGCGGCCTCATCGTGGCGCTGTCCCAGGTGATAATCCAGGTCCTTGTATTCTTGGGCAAAAGGCTGCGTGACATAGGGTTCCAAGACGTGTTCGGGATAGACGCCAGCAAGATACTGGGCTCCAGCTCCTCCATCACTGCAACAATGTTCCAGCTCATAATCGGCATCTACCTGATAGAGGTGATAATAATCCTTGCCATATTCGTGACCAAGATCAACAGGGGGGATGACAAGATAAACCAGTGGTACTCGGCAGGGAAGATGATTATAGTGGCCCTGATAATCTACTTCTTGGTGGTTGTCGGCTCCAGCATGATGTTCGGGGACATGATACAAGGGGCTATGCAGACCATAGCGACAAGCTAATCCCCTGTTGCAAAGCTCGTTACGTTCATGCTCCATTTTTAGATGCCCTTTGCGAAGCCCATTTAAATTCCGCTGTTGCAAATTATTATTCATGGGAATGAAAGCCATAGCAGAGTTTACGACAGGCAACACGCTCAAGCTCATTCTTGTCATGATAGCGGCGATAGGCTTCCTAGCCTTCGTAACCATAGGATCAGGCAACATCACAGAATTTCTGCGCCAGGTGTGCGAGAGGTATCCCGACCTCCCCTTCTGCGGGGGGATGGAAGAGATTGAGACGCATGACGAGAAGATCGTCATCAACTCTGTCAGCGCCCTGGCGTGCGCGATAAACTCGGTGGCCGCCAAAAAGGAACTGGAATGCGTCCAGCAGTTCAAGCCGGGTCAGAGCTCATCGCTATATCCTGAATTGGAACCAGAACAATCTGCAAGCTTGCTATGTTCCAGCCATTCAAGCATCGCAGGGGAATCGCCGGTAATAGAGTACGAAGAGGGCGGTGGATGGTGGTTCATCGGCGGATGGGACAACGTCTGTTACAAGTACAACGATAATACAAAGTGGTTGTGGAAAATCTGCAAGAAAAAGGATTTTCAGCCCGTTTCCGTTGATATCAAAGAAGAGATGGCAGGCGTGCACTACTACCTGCAGCACGCCTTGAAAGAGGCCAATTCAAATGAGAGCCATAGTTACGAACACGGCTTAAACGTATTTGCAAAGGTGCTTAACAACAAATCCGTATCCTTTGGGGATAAGCATGACAAAACGAGCGATGACGAGGTAAGGATAATTTTCATTGATGGCAGAAAAAGTAAATGGTTCGGGGACGGTGACGACGAGGTCTACGTTAACATGGCAAGCATAGGGCAGCAGCAGTGGACTACCAAGGGCAGCAAAAGACACGACCTTGCATACATCATGAATTATGAACCAGCAAAGCCAGTTGAGGCACAGGTCTGTACCGTCAATGGATTTTATTTGCCGCAAGAGGTTTCGAACGCAGAGAAATATATAGCTGGCTATGGCGACCCCAAATTCCTCGTATACTGGCAGAGTTTCCCAGCGGATGAGGATGCGGCATGGACGTCATATTCGACCTGGATGGAGCATGTCGGGACTGCCGTCCTTTTCGCGATTCCCGTCGGGAAGGTCTTGCGTGGAGGGAAATACCTGATTAAGGGGGGCGGAAAAACCGTAGCCAGCAGTGCAACGACCGCGTTAACCAGCGCTGGAAAGAGCTTGACCAGCAGGCTCACGGGAAAGATTGGCGCAAAGAAAGGGACGCAGCTTCTGCTCTTTGAGACAGGCCTGTCTAAGACTGCGAGGATAGCAGCGATGGCCAAGGCCGCGGGGAAGGGCATGTTCAAGGAACTGTTATGGGGAACCGAGAAGCATTACGGCGTCGGCGTGAAGCCTCTTTTGAAGGTTGCTGGAGTAACGACGGCTGCTGCGTGGGTAGGGGCATACATCGACAGCGTGAATGACAAATACGTCAAAAGGCCGGAATCACTAGTTCTGGACATCCCCTACAAGGAACCTAAAAGCTTTGGTGTGGAAGAGCTTACCAAATCACCAAAGAACCTGCTTTTTGGGTATTCCCTGCCATTGGGCGTGATTCAGCCCCTCACCCTGCACAGGACGGGCGTGTTTGAAAAGCCAACCACTTTTTACGCAGCTTCGCCCTGCCATGCGGATTTAAAGGTGGAGAGCAGCGAATACACCTTTTGCAAAGAATATACGTACAACACGAATGACCAGGTTGTTGCTTGTAGTGTAACCAGTGAAAGCGATGTGATGTCGGGAGACTGGTTCCTGGGGAGCAGGCTTATAAGCGACGTCTCGGATCTCCCGTACTGCGGAGAGGTTGACGTCGGCCTTGAAGCGGTGGAAAACAATCAGCTTTTCAACGATAGCAACGGCGATGGCGACTGGGACGAGGTGATACTGGCACATCTGACAAGAAACATAGACGTGCTCAAGATAAGTGACCCGTCTCATTCAGGGATATTCAATCACTACGAAATCCGGGACGGTGAAAAAACCATAATCAGCACCGGGTCATTCAAAGGGGAGATAGATTTCGAGAGCGACGGGGTCTTTGACGCTACCTTCGAGACTCGTGATGATCCTCAAGGGATAATACTCGAAGTCAAGAGAAAAGGTGAGGAAACGCCTTTCTGCACGGATATCAACTATGGTATCGGGGGCACGGGAGAACAATACGTGCTCCATCTGACAGACGAGACAACAATCGACTACCTGAGGTACGCTGATGTCGATCCGGACGGCAATACCTGCAGCCTGAGGCACGTGTTCACACCTCCCATAAAGATTATGCCCATATCGGGCAAGGTGAGTGTCGGTGAAAGCGGGGGATTGGGCGTAGGGGCTTTCACTTTGCGCGATAAAGATGGGGACGGCTACTGGGATGAATATGACGCGCATAGCGACTTGTACCCTGAACTTTCGTTTGAGCGGGAAACAGGCACAGTAACCACATACAAATGCAAAATAGTGGGCGTTAAGGTTTCCGTTGAGAACAAAGGCGATTACGATGACAAGCAAAACTTCTGCTATTCCAAGCCAAAGACAGGAGAAAGAATACTCATAATAGCAGGAGCATTAATAGCTGATGCTGTTATTGAATACTTCAGCGCAGGCTTGCTGACCCAGGTGGCGGTCGGCCTGACCGGCGGGGCGCTGTATGTGGCTTCGCAGCAATACGAGAAATGGCCATAGCCTTGAATGACAATCTTTGCTGCCTAATTTTCAACGTAAAACAAACACTGTCCATTACATTGCCCATTATTTACTCATTTAAATTCGCTGTTGCTAATTATTATCCATGGGAATGAAAGCCCAGATCTCGTTCATCACCGGAACTCCGATGAAGCTCATTCTTGTCATGATAGCGGCAATTGGTTTCCTTGCCTTCGTAACCCTTGGCTCAGGCAACATCACCAAATTCCTGCAGGAGGTGTGCGAGAAATATCCCGACCTGCCTTTCTGCGGTGGCACGGAGGTTGAGACACAAGCCTACTTGACAGCCAAGCAATCCACGGAGGCGTTGGTCTGCGCGATAAACTCGGTCGCAATGGGAGTTGAATGGTCTGGTGACGGAAAAATCGACTGCAGGCAATATACAAAGGCCCCCGAATCTTCAGATTACGAAACCGTAATTTACAAAGAAAAAAATTATTGGGCAAGCAAGGAAGAATGTATTAAAAATGTGTGTCCAAAGTTCTGTAAGGACACTCCCCATTGCACTGTCGTTGAAGATCAAGTAACGGTTGACAAGCATCCTGAAGGTGTGGCAACATGGGTGGACAGGTGCGTCTGTCCAATAAGAAAGCCGAAAAGCACCGTGATGGAATGCGATAAATTTTATGACGATTTCGATGAAGATATCCGTGCAGTAGCGTACGCGGGAATTTTTGGAAGCGAAAAAGACCTTACAATACATGATGAAAATAGAGACAGAATCGGAATTACGCTGGAGACCGAACCCTGCGAGGAATTTGCCAATATGGATCCAAAAATTTCAGTCGTCACTTCCCAGTTTTTGCGTTTCACCGATTATGGGATTGGCAAGGTAAGGGGAGAAATTTGTGATTGTGTGATTACATTTGACAAGGCGCTTATACCAAAGACCATTTTCAAGATAGAGGGCTACAGGAGGATGGCGGAATTCACAGGCAGCTACCTCAAGGTTTTGACCGAGAAAAGCGACGAAGAGGGCATCTGGTCGATTGACGTCACCGGCGATGACGAGGCCGACGCATACATTAACGAGACTTATCTGGAGCAGCTGGGCATACAGTCTGTGAAAAATGGTGCCACCTTACCGGCAGGTCTAACTTTCGGAATCAAGATTTACCCCGGAACCGCTGATAACACGAAATGGGAGGTGTATTTCCCTCAGCTTGGCTATATTCATGGTTCCATCGAGATTCCGATAACCGGTATTCTGCAAGGGTTGGCATCGGGAAAGCTTGAATGTGTCATTTCATCTGCGAACCAGTTTGAAATCGGTCAGGTTTACACGACCGATTACGTTAATATAATTGACGTGTGGAAAGCCAAAGTCGGGGAGAAGGAGTACGAGATGGTTTCCATCGACTTCACCGGAGATGACATACCAGACAACTTGTGGTATGGCGATTCGGGAGAGCTGTACGCTTCAAACTCTAACACAATAAAAAGTGTGTTCAATATCAAGGAGATCAAAAGGGGACTCATAAGCGGCGCCACGGCGGACCTGAGGATATATCATTTGGGATACACACCAGTTCCTGACAAGCTGTATGTTTACGCAGAAAATGACTCGAGATTGATATGGTCTTCTGATACCCCCGTCGATGATTTCCTCAAAGGAATCGAATCGGGGCATATAAAGCCAAAGGACATCAAGCCATCAAATGTGTACAGTGTGAGCGCTTTCGGTTTCTTCCGCCCCGAGGCCGATCAAACGTGCAAAAAAATGTTCGATGCCATGAACGAGGCAGAGAAATCAAAGGACAAGGTGGAAAACCTGCTTGCTTATAGGAACATGGTCCTCGCATCCGATTACATCCCAGTGCCACAAAGCTATTCGTGCGGCGAATATCTCAGAGGAAGGAACCGATACCCGATCAGGGCGAGAGAGAACGATTGTTCTTTGAAGAAGAGCGAAGTGACTTGTTATGTCAATAATTTTAACTTGCCTCAAGACGTCAGCGATGATGAAACGGCAAGAAAGTTTGTTAAAGGACTGGGCGACCCGGATTTCGTTGTCTACTACGAGGCGTTCCCCCAGGGGGAGGAATCTGCCTGGATGACAGACCCTGATGAATTCCTTTTGATGTCCATGGTGATCGGAGGCAGCATTAATATGATACCTGTGCTAGGCAAAGCAATAGGAAAGGGGTTTGCAAAAGCCACGGGAAAAACAATAGGGGCCGTTTTACGGGGGACGGTTGGCAAGCTTCTCAGGTTCGCATTCAGAAAGTCAGGCGTTACCGTAACGAGGGCGCTGGCGTCTCTCAGCGATGATGTGCTCACCAAAGTTATCAGGGAAGGCATGGAGGAATCAATCGAAAAGGCGGCGAAAAAGGCCATCGGAAAAGAACTCACCGAGTCACAGGCCAGGGGGCTCACCAGGGCCATTATGAACAGGGTTTCGAAAGGCATGGGGCCAGATGAGGTCATCGATGATTTGGCCCGCTATTACAGACTAACAGGAAAATTTGGCGCCGACGTTGACGAAAAGGTGTTGAGGCAATACCTCACGACGCAGGTCAAAACGCAGTTCCCCGACATAGTTGGGAGCGCCATCAAGAACAATGCAGACGATGCAGCCAGAGCGCTAAAGAATTTTCAAAGTGACCAGGCGATTGACGTAATATTCAAGAAAGAGACTGGCGAATCCTTTGCGGACGATTTCTTCAGACCCGTTACCACGGAAATGGTTGAAGAGAATATTGAGAAGGAGGCGATTCCGGGAGTCCTTCAGAAGGCCATCAGGGATTTAGCGCCAGCCGAAAAAGCCATTATCAAATCCAATGTCAAACTTACCTTCAGGACCGCTGCACGAAAAGTTAGGGACTTGCCTGCCGACGCCTGGACTTATATCAGGAACAACCAAAAGGATATTCTAAATAACTACCTTAAGCACAGCATGAGTCTAAGATATTATGCGTTAGAGGGTTTGGACGAGGCCGGGGTATTCCCAAGTGCGGACGAGATCATCAGTGATGCCGAAGCCGCAGGCATCCCGGTTGCTAAAGAGTTGGCCCAGTGCTTCCTCCTCGTTCCTGGCAAATGGAGCAAGGCAGCATGCCTTTTCTTGCAGTCAGCCGGGGTAGTTTCATACATTGGGGACAAGGCAAATGAGAAGTACGTGTCGCACGGCTTGAACACCATGGTCCTGCACAGGACGATCTACCCAGAGGATGTTTTTGACCTTGTCAGCGAGGCACATGACTACTACGTGCAGCTTAAGAGACCATCGAACATCTGGAGCGGCGGAGGGCCCCAGAGGCTTTTCTTCGCGTCACCCTGCAAGGCCAATTTGAAGGTGACAGGGACTATGGCTGATTGCGGACTGGAATCCTGTGATTATAAGAATATTGCCGAAAAGGAGTGCGATGGCAAGTCAGGAGATGATTTGAAGCAGTGCCAAGCTGGTGTAGCAAAGAACGTCTGTGGGCACCTCCCGGCATCAAAAGAATGGAGCATAGGTCTGCCGTTCCTTCGTAAAAAATTCTTTTCAAAGGAAACGCAATATCTGAGCAAATATCCATTATATCTGCCTGGCATCCCGGTCGCTTCGGTAGACAGGGACAAGTACAGTGAGTGGAGCTGGCTGCCTGAAGATGCTATGGGAATAAAGATGTGCCATTCACAATCGATATTAAGAGAAGCATGGGGAAGTGTGAAAAGTTCGTGGGTTCTCGACATAATCACCGAGCCTGATATCGAACCCCTAAAAGTGGAGACAATCGAGGTCGAACCCGTTGGAGGCAGCTTTGAGGGATTCTGCTTCCAAGGGGATGACCATAAGGAGTTCCTCTACAAATCGCTCGTCTTCGTAGGATCGGTTGCAGTGGACATAGGAGTGGCCGCCCTCACGGTAGCTAGCTTAGGGGCAGCGGCTCCAGCTTTCTTTGTCACGGGCGCTGCCGCTGTCTATCTGGATAGAAAAATGGAAGAAGGCCGAATGTGGCCAAATAATCCCAAAGTGGTGGAGGTGGAATCGTGAGGATGAGATCAGCGGTAATTGTTAGCGTGGTGGCGATCATAGCAGCTCTGGCAATCTATACGCTCATCCCATACATTTTTACCGTTCCTCCTCCACCATCAGGACCAATTCCCAAGCGGATAACAGGAGTCCCGTTTTCATACAATATCGAAGACAAGGTGTTTGTGAACGTCACAGAGGCTGCCGAGGGAAATGCGTACAAACAATCAACAGGGAACATAGAGTACGATAAGGGAGGATATATGTTGCTGTTTGTCCCCACGGGAATCTATATGGGTGAGCCATTCTCGACGGAATACTTGGATGAAAATGATGCGCTGAGGATGCACATCACCGATTCCCTTGACCCTAAGAACGGGATTATCGAGGGATGGATGACATTCAACATAAAGAACGGCGTCCTGTTTGTGAGCATCTTCCTCGACCAGGATTGGAGGAACCAGATAAAAGGCACCACGAACATAATCTGGGGCTACGACTGGGATAATATTGAGAAGTTCGAATGGCGTTCGATATCCCCAGGGGTCTACATGGACGAGATTTCCTTTTCAGCGAAAGATTTTTTCGGCAAGCCTTACGCGAGTGTCAACGTGCTGGTCTCCAACGCTACCCTCGATTTCATCGACTTTCCTGATGCATTTGAACAGGTGATGGGATTCGCCTTCACATAGGAGCATTTAGGCGTGGCTGCAATGGCTGTTGAAAATTTAAAAAGCATCGAGAGAAAATCTTGATATTATGGAATTCACGATGAGGACGATAGTGGTGCTGACCATCCTTTTGGTAGCCACGCTGGTGTTTGCAAGCATCATGCTTGGATGGGGCAGCGAGGCGACCCAATGGCTCAGCGCAATCCTGAGACCGTTCCAGGACCTGGTCTTGCGCAGATAGCCAATCATTTCACTTTTTTCTGGCATCCAAATCAGACCTACAACCAAAAAGAGAAAATGCGCATATGTTTTTAAGGGCGCTTGAACATAATTATTCTTATGAAAGGATTGTCTCTTACGCTGACGGTAGTCATCGTGGCCATCGTTCTTCTTGTGACAGCACTCGTGGTAATGACAATCTTCGGTGGACAGATTGCACAGTTCATAGGAATTCTGAACCCATGGTCGGAAGCCATGCTCAAGCAGAGCCTGTGTAACCAGAAATGTGCAGCCTACTGCCAAGGACATTCAGGAGTTACAGACCCGGTGTCATGGTCGACGATTGGCAATATCGATGCGCAGGCTGAACCAAAGGCATGTTCGGTGATAATGGCGGACATCAGCGATGCATGCATCTGCCGGGGAATACCTGTTGCCGGATCAAAACTGAAAGCCGGCGATGAGTGCACTGGCGCAACCGATACGCGATGTCCAACAGGCACCACGTGCCAGAAGAAAGCGGACCAAGACAAATTCACCTGTCAGGAATAGGCAAGAAAGGTGATGATGCCAAAATCCTTGGTTTTTTTATATTTATTTTTATTCCAGTTCCGCACAATAATTAATATGAAGGCGTTATCGCTCCCCCTGACAATAGTTATAATAGCAATCGTGCTGCTTGTCACAGCCCTTGTTGTGACAACGATTTTCGGCGGCCAGATAGCGCAGTTTGTAGGCGTGCTCAATCCCTGGGCGCAGAAGAGCATATCCGAGAACCTCTGCTATGACAGGTGCGCTTCCTGGTGCAGGGGGCATGCCGGTGATCCAGGCCCTGCTTGGTCGGAACTGGAAGTCGACACGCAGAGCGGGAAAATAAACTGCGATGAGATCATGCGGGAAGCCATGGGAGAGGATATAGGCTCCTGTGAGTGCACTTGAATGCAAGCCCTGCCATGCTCTTGGAATTTCCCGGAATCTGCCCAGAATAGATTTTTAAGCCTCTTCTATAATGTTAATTATGAAGGGCGCTTTTCCTGGGATGAACGCTTGGCTGTGGCTGGTATTGACCTTGATCGTGTGCGCTATAGCCATTTTCTGGGCAACCAGCAGGATAGATCTGGTGGACTTCCCGAACCTCTTCGGTGGAAAAAGCGAACCAGTGTGCCAAAGGCCGGACAAGCCCCCGGATTTTTCATCAGTCAGAACAGTAGCGTACATAGACTCAGAAAGTATAGGCAAAGATAAAAATAGAGAGGTCCACAGGACACTTGCAATCGGAACGACTCCGGGAAGCGGTTTCTTGAAAATGGGAGACAGGATTTACGTGGACTACGGGGAAGGGAATGCATGGAGCGGCTGCTACAAGATAGAGGAGGAGAGACGTGGCATAATAAGCCGGCAGATAGGCACTTTTGTCGGTTCGGAGCAGAAAGACCTTGAAAGAGCCGCTCAGGAAATGGGAGGATATGCCAGGGCCGATGTGTGGTTAGTGTGACATCCTCCCACGAATAAATTCATGGGCTCCCAGCGACAGTCTAATGTAAAGGAAGCAGTTTTCCCAGAAAATCACGCAAAATGTCCGCTGAACCTTATTAAAATAACAGAAAACATAGATTAATTGGCATGAAAAAGGCAAAGGGCCAGGTATCCGAGATGGGATTCAGCATAGTGGAAATGCTGATAACGCTCGCTATCATTGCGATAGTGATAACTATCGTGCTGTTTCTGATTTCCTAGAAAAGGACTTTGTGTTTTCAAACCCAAATTTAAGAAACTGCCCGTTAATTATTATATATGAAAAAGGGAGGGGGCATACTACCCAAGCCGCTGCTGGCTGCAGCGATGCTGGCGTTGTTTGTTTTCGCGTTGGTCTTCTTGTACTGGAAGCTGGAGCTCATACTCACCAATCCGTGCTGGAGTGATGCCATGGAAGAACTGAGGTTCATAGAGGAGGGTCTGTCAAGGAGCCTGCCGGCAACGCTCGTCCTTGACGGGAGTTGTGTGAGAAAGGTGGTCTTCACAACGAGCCGCGAAGTCTGCGAGGATGTCTGCAATGAATACAAAAGCGATGACGACCAGACCCGGGGGTGCGTAAAAAAATGCAAGACCGAGCCCGATAAGACAAAGAGTTTCGTCATAGCCATGCCGGTTGAAAGGAAAGGACTCATCGGACACGGCAAAAAGGTGATAGACGCTGTCAGTAAGCGCAGCTTCTACTGGCTTTTCGACGGGAAGCCGCAGGTTTTTTCATTCGGATGCCAACTTGATGGATTTGAACTAGTCAAATACAAAGATGCATGCAAAGAAGAAGGTGACTCATGGGTCTGCGAGCCTAAAGGGGACGATGTGAAGAGATACAAAATCAAAGTGGTGAAAGAGACGGAAAAAACCTGCAAAATAGTCGAATCCGTGGCATAGTTGAGTTGTAGAAGCGAGGATTGATATGGAAGGAAGCAGAAACATGGTGGCGGTATCCTTCGCCCTGATTGTGATTGCGCTCTATTTGATTGCCTGCATGTATATCGTCAACCCCTTTCTGCGCAAGAATTTCATAACCCTGGACGATGCCGTGGCCTTGTATGTGGACACCCTCGCCTCGGTGGAAAAGGGCACGGTGAAAATCCCGGTTGAGTCCGGCACCGTGAACAGGGTGGAGATCGCTTACAAGGAAAAGGCTGAAGAAAATGACATAAAGGAGAAGGGATGGTATGTTATCGTTACGTATAGACTGCTTGGCGAAAAGACTGAAAAGAGCGCCAGCAGAATAAACTCTTATCCGAAAGGATTAGAGCTTGACACCAGCATATTCTCCCCCGTCAGTGTGTGTATCACCAAGGAGGGGAGTGCTGAACATCCCAGGGTTTCGAAATGCTGAAAGGGCAGCTGGATATAGACATAGAATTTATGGGAGGCACCATAGTTTTCATAGCCCTGGCTTTAATCATGTTCATTGAGATATTGCTGCCGTTGCTGGCCGTGGATTACAACATGGTCACGTCCGAGGAAGAAATACGGATCGTGGAATTCGCGAACCTGGCCAAGGCGCGTTTCGCGGAATTGCTGGGAAACGGAAATGGCGACATAGCGTATGAAAAGCTGGAGAAACAGGTTGGCAAGGGACTGGCAGGACTTGGCCTGGCTGACAATTACCTGCTTATAGAGGACCTGCACACAGGCAAGTCTTTTGAATTCCCAGGCACGAAGGGCAAAACCAAGCATGACGTTTATTCTACAATCTCCAGCTCCTACAAGGCCGTTATGAGCGAATCCCGGGTCGTTATGGAAGGCGGGGAAGAATACACAGTCCATATTTACAAGATCAAGGACGAGGGAAACATGTCATTAGACATATACCAGAACTGCGTCTGCAGCCAGGATGGCCCAGGGACTGACGGAACCGGGAAATACAAGACCCTCGGATGCGATGACATCTCGGATCTGGAACTGGTTGAAAGGGGCGTTGCAACTCACGTGAGGGGCAAGGCAGCAAACGCACGGTATAGGGATACCAGCCAGGTTGCAAGGGTCAAACCGGAAAATGACATAACGGCAGGAGATCTCGTTATAACAGGAATGTCTCTCGGCAAGACCTGGGGATGCACGGAATCGCCGGGAGAGCATCTGTGCGTCAGGTTGATGGGGGATTTCGTTTTGCCTGCAAGGATTCACGTGGAGCTCGGGAAAGGGGGAGAACTCGTCACAGAAAAGGCGCCATCTCCCAATATTGGAAGTTAGAGGTAAAGTCTGATATGAACAGAAAAAAAGGACAGATAGGCCTGTTCGGGATGGTCATAATAGGCATAGCCATACTCGCCGTCATGTATCTTGTGCAGTCGAATTGGGTACAGAAGGGATTCAAGATAAGAGCCGAGGCAAGGATTTTCGTGGAGGTGAATGACGAGAGCACCAAGATAGTCTCGCTTCTCAAATCTAAGACCAGCGACTTGAGCTGCATGGAAGCCCTTGCACGCGAGCTCGAGTCCCTGCCTGCAGGCGCAACAGAAGGTGATATCGCAGGGTTGGCCGATAAGCTGAACGTGGCAATAATACTGTATGATGAAGACGGGAAGGTGAAGAAGAGATACGGGAAAAGAGAGGCAGCAGAAGGGGATACGATACGCGTGAAAATCCCGCTGCCAGGCGGCAGAAGTTCCATGATAGGAATTGTCTCGGATGTCGAGATACCGGATTACGGAAAATTTTCAGGCGGAGGCGGAGGAGGATTTGGAGGCGGAGGCGCCGGAGGCGGTTGATAGCTATGGTAACAAGAACTGAATGGCAACCAAGTCTGACATCGGGATATCCGATGAAACGGAACTAAAGGGTGAAATGATGAAAAATTTAACGTCAAAAGGAAATTCCGGGGGTGAATTTATGTTACCATCGTTTACAGCGAACAAACAAAAGGGGATGGCGAACATCATCTATATAATGGGTCTGATACTGATGTGCATCATCTCGCTGGCTTACATAGTGCCTTTCCTCTCGCAGCAGCCGGAGAAGAACGTGGTCGAGATCGCAGTGAATAACTACGTGTACCTGATGAGGGACTCCGTTGAAATGGCCAAGCTTTACCTTGATAACGCGGCAAGGTACTCCCTGTATCAGGCCATGTATGAAAATGGCCGAGATGGGGGTTTCGAGAGCACAGAAAAAGATAATCAGATAGAGTACGACGCAATAAATTACACGCTTTGGTACAACAACACGGACACGGCCCCAACGGAGACTGACATCACCGATGCACTGGAAGAGGCGTTCGAAGAGAATTTTGAGAAATACACGAAAGACCAGAGCGTCACAGGCCTTTTTGTAGTTGGAATTCCCAGATACAACAAGATAACAATCACGAATGCAAACAACTACAGTCTAAGGCTGGAAGGAACTGGCACGGCTGACTTGTCCGTTGGGAATACCGTGGAAAGTGGTGAAAGGATAGCTGTGGAGAAGTCGTCCCTGATAAACATGACCGTGCACGCTCCTTACCACAAGCTTTACCAGGAGGCGCTAGAGTTTCACAAAGCTTTGGAAGAAAAGCTGCTGACTTGTGATAAAGCGGCGATAGAGAAGACGACAGGCAAGTCCTCGTACACCCTTGACGTGAAAGTCCTGGACACCGATGACGGTTCGTGCCTCGTGAGGGTTAATGTATCGAGCAAGAAGAAGTTCCTAGTCTGGAACGGAACCAACACAACTCTGGAAGAAATCGACTTTGTCTTCTTGGAAAGGCTGGGAACTGTTGTCGAAAGGTGTACAGGATGCCTGAATTCACCCGGCTCCTGGTGCGTTCAGTCAAAGAAATGCTCGAAGAATTCTGTAGACATAGACTGTCCACATGATTCGACGATTTCCATTTCCTCATGCCGGGCACTCAGACAGGTAACATGCAGAGAATGCATGGAAAATGCAAAATATTTAGGGGAATTATTCTGGGTTTGGTGCCCTGATGAGAATGTGTGCGCAGATAGGTGTGCTGGTAGAACTGTTTACAACGCTGAGGAATGCTGATAAAAATCCAGAAATCCCGAAACATTTAAAAATTAATGGGACCAAGATAGTAATACTGTTACCGACTATACGGTAATACAAGAATACCCAAAAAAAACAAGCGCAATTGAGCGTAACATAAATAGCGGAGGTGTTAGCAATGGCAGAAGAGCAAAGCGTGTTGAATCAAGTGCTGGAAGACGAAAAAAAGCAAGAGCAAAGCGTGTTGAATCAAGTGCTGGAAGACGAAAAAAAGCAAGAGCAAAGCGCACCGGAAGTGGAGGTAGAAGAGCCAAAACCAGAAGAGAAGAAGCCTGAAGAGAAAAAAAAGGAAGAGCCAAAGCCAGAAGCGAAGAAACCAGAGGAAAAGAAACCACAAAAGAGGATTGCCGAGAACGTTGTATTGGTGGGGAAGAAACCAACAATGAGCTACGTTCTTGCGGTGGTGACCCAGTTTAGCGACGGCATGAACGATGTACACATAAAAGCCAGGGGAAGGAGCATCAGCAGGGCAGTGGATGTCGCGGAGGTTGTGAGGAACAGGTTCGTTCAGGGGGTTAAAGTCGACGTACAGATAGGCACGCAAGAAATCATAGACGAAAACCAAAACAAGATCAACGTTTCTACCGTAGACATAGCGTTAATCAAATAAGACGAATAAGAAACGAATCCAAAATTTGAGCTAGCAAAACAGCTTTTACTATTTCTTTTTATTTTATCTTTTTCAGCTATTGCCCTATTCGAGAAAATAATAAGTATTTCAAGGACCATATACTATTTAGTTTCTATTTAGCATTGAAGATTATGGGTGATGTTGATGGGCAAGTTCAAGATCAAGAAAATCAGGGCAAGGGAGGTGCTGGACAGCAGGGGGAATCCGACGGTGGAAGTAGACTTGTACACGGGTTCCGGCATGGCCAGGGCCGCTGTCCCGAGCGGGGCGAGCACGGGGAAGCACGAGGCGCTCGAGCTCAGGGACGGAGGAAAGCGATATCTGGGCAGGGGCGTGCTAAAAGCTGTCGGTCATGTAAACAAGATAATAGCACCCAGTCTGCTTGGCAGGGATGTCAGCCAGCAGGCCGAGATCGACCGAGAACTTGTAGAATTGGACGGGACAGAGAACAAGTCCAAACTAGGGGCAAACGCTTTGCTTGGCGTCAGCATGGCCGTCTGCAAGGCCGCTGCAATGGCAAAAGGAATGCCCCTCTTCAAGTATATAGCATTCTTGTCGGAGAATAAAAACCCGATTTTGCCCATCCCATCTCTGAATGTCATAAACGGGGGTGCGCACGCGGGCAACGAGCTCGACATACAGGAGTTCATGATTCAGCCCTTTGGGGACACATTCAGGGAATCCATCAGGATGGGCGCTGAAACATATCACATATTGGGGGACATCCTGGAAAAGAAGTACGGTAATAATGCCATAAATGTCGGGGATGAGGGAGGCTTTGCCCCGCCAGTGCAAAATACGGACGATGTAATGGAACTAATAACAAAGGCAATAGAGGAAGCCGGTTACCATGGAAAAATAGAAATCGCTCTGGATTCCGCAGCTTCGGTTTTTTATAAAAACGGCGCTTATCATCTTGACGGCAAGAAGCTAAGCCCCGAAGAATTGCTAGACTGGTACATCGAACTCGTGAAAAAATTCCCGATAATATCGCTTGAGGACCCTTTTGATGAAGAGGACTGGCACGGATTCGTGGCATTGACCGAAAAGATCGGCCCAAAGTTCATAATAATAGGAGACGATTTGCTGGTGACAAACATCAAGAGAATAAAGAAAGCCCTTGCCATGGGCGCCTGCAACGGCTTGTTGCTGAAGGTCAACCAGATAGGGACGGTCACCGAGGCCATATCAGCGGCGAAGCTCGCGTTAGAAAACAAATGGAAGGTCATGGTTTCCCACAGGTCTGGCGAGACCTGCGACCCCTTCATCGCAGACCTCGTGGTGGGGCTGGGCACGGGATTGATAAAGTCTGGCGCTCCATGCAGGTCGGAGAGGCTGTCAAAGTACAACCAGCTCCTTAGGATTGAACTAGAAATGCAGGAAAGATGAATTATTGCTGTGATGCCTTAATACGGACACATTCCGAATTTTCTGATAAACAACATTTATAAGAGCGTAGGGACAATTAGATAAATCGAGCAGGCCGGGTGTTGGCAATATGAAACCCAAAAACAGAGTTATATTGATAATACGGGACGGATGGGGATATAGCGAGCATGTTAAAGGGAATGCTGTAAGGAATGCGAATGTCCCAAACAACGACTATTACGAGAAACATTACCCATGGACCATCCTGAAATGCTCAGGGAAGGCCGTTGGACTGCCAGCCGGAACCCAGGGCGGTTCAGAGCCCGGCCATTTGACGATCGGAGCAGGGAGAATAGTCTGGCAGCCATTCGAGGACATAAACGTGAAAATCAAGGACGGCTCTTTCTTCAGAAACAAGGCTTTGTTGAGGGCCATAAGCAACTGCAAGAAACATAATTCAAGCCTGCATTTGATGGGCCTTTTCTCTGATCAAGGCATTCACGGGACGGTTGATCATCTCTACCATTTGCTTGAACTGGCAAAGAGGAATGGTTTGCATAAGGTATGGATTCACTGCTTTTTGGATGGCAGGGACGTGCCCGAAAAAAGCGCCGCCGAATATATCAAAGAGTTCAACGAAAAATCAAAAGAAATTGGCGTTGGAAAGATAGCAAGCATGATTGGCAGATTCTATGCCATGGACAGGGACAACAACTGGGACAGGACGGAAAAGGCATACTTTTTGCTGACAAGGGGACTTGGCGTGGAAGAAATGGACCCCCTGCGCGCGATAAAACATGCATATGAAAGGGGGGGAAGATCGCTGGAAGAGGGCAGGGCAGGTGATACAACGGATTACTATATAAGGCCCATAGTTATCGTCCACCAGCACGAGAAGCCGTTAGCCACGATAAGCAACAACGACTCCGTAATCTTTTGGAACTTCAGGTCGGACAGGGCGAGGCAGATAACTCACGCCCTGACAGACAAGAAATTTGATTACTTTGACAAGGGCAATGGACGTAGACTGACTTATGTTTGCATGAGCGAGTACGACAAAAAGTTAAAGCTGCCTGTCGCTTTTCCTCAGGAAAAGGTCAAAGAGAATCTGGGCAATGTGATGTCTGAAAACGGCCTGCGCCAGCTAAGAATCGCGGAAACGGAGAAATACGCTCATGTTACGTTCTTCTTTAACAGCCAGGTGGAAAAGCCCAAGCCAGGAGAAGACAGAATAATGATTGATTCACCTAAAGTCCCGTCTTACGACAGGAAGCCAGAGATGAGCGCCTACGGGATAACAGACCGGGTTTTAGTTGAAATAGAAAAACAAAAATACGATTTGATAGTCATCAATTTCGCCAACGGGGACCTTGTTGGCCATTCCGGAAAGCTACGAGCCGGTATCAAGGCGTGCGAGGCCGTCGACGGGTGTGTGGGTAAGATTACCAATCTGGGACTGGGGCTTGATTATACGTGTCTTCTCACGGCAGACCATGGAAATGTTGAAATAATGTTTTACCCGAACGGGGAGGTTTGTCCAGCCCACGGAACAAACCCGGTGCAGTTTTTTATGATCAGCAAAGACGAGAAATTTATGAATGCCGGATTGAAGAGAGGAAAAGGATTGAAGGATGTTGCCCCGACGATTTTGGACATCATGGGAATCAAAAAACCCAAGGGAATGACCGGGGAGAGTTTGATAATCCATTGAGAAACTGATTGTAACTTCTAATAAGTGGTTAATTATATAAGATTTATAAATTTTTGGTCCAATCTTTACATTAGGAGAGATTGTGTCCGGAAAACACGCAACAAGAAGAAGAAAAGCCCATTGAGAAGGGCAGGATTTTGGACAGCCTTGACTGCAGCGGCTTTGGCCGGTACTACGTACACTACAGATGGAGTGGAAAGGTATATTAATGAGGAAATTAGCGGCTTGCCATGTTTCGTTCAGCCGTTTGTCAAGGGAGCTGTAAAATCCAAGATTACTAAATCCAAGCTGCTTAAACCAGTTTGTAAGGGTTGGAAATGGTACAAGGTATCAGACTATCCTTCTGATCATTATAGTTTTTATGGCGGTATAGGAGCAACTGGACTGACTTCGTGGGGTTTGGGTTCAGACCTGCATTCAGGATACAGAAAGAAAAGAAGGAAGTACAGATAAGCTTAGCATTGTTTACTTTTACAGATTCTTTTTCCATTTTAGATTTCTTCTATCTCCTTGATCAGGATTATGTTTGGGGGGTGGCGTTTTTCCTTGTTGCAGGGCTCTTTCGCCAGCCTCTTGTTGGTCTTCCTGATGAACTTGTTCAAGACGCTCGCCGTCGATTTGGCCTCTGGAGACTTGTGAATTATCTGTTTCACCACGTTTATCCTGTCCGGGTAATTGGGCGTCACCATTGCGGACAAATCGCTACCCTCCATTATAATTCTTAGTTCATTTTTAAAAGATGCGCTGAATCTAACCATGTCTATTTCAATGCCGTCTATTATCTCCGTTAAATACGGCGTATCCCGGTCGCTCACACCCTTTCCAGCCAAATTCCCGTTCTCGTCTATAGAGCCGAAGCACGCATGCAGCAATAATTTCATATATTAACTATATCTGACTGAAATAAAAAATGGACTGGGAAAAATTGCTGTATGATTTCCTTATCGGTGGAGGATTGATAGCAACGGTCCTCGCATTGGGTAAGGTTTTTGGACCGATGATTGCAGGCATAATAGCCGCCTTGCCCGTCAGGCTTGGTGCAACGCTATTCCTAAGTGGAATGACGAACAGCCCGGAATTCGTCTTAGGGATGCTGAGGGGTTCCATACCAGGCTCCTTGGGCTCTTTTGGATTCATGGCAACGCTTGCCAAAACCACAAAGAAATTCGGATTGTGGAAAAGCTTTGTTTTGGCTTGTATCGTTTGCCTGATAATAATATATGTGGGGGTGTCTGTACAGTGAATGCTGAGAAAGGCAGGAAATCACTATCAAGGGAGTGGACGGAGAATTTCTTAGCCGGAGGATTCCTGGTCTTGTTTGCATTGTGGGTCGCTCACATATCAAGCCCGGTTCTTGGAGGAGTTATAGCAGCCCTGCCGATAAGATTTGCAATCACCTGGATTTTGGCCGGAATGAGGGAAGGCCTGGAATTTGCGGCTGACATGGCTTTTGGCTCCATCATAGGCATGGCAGGCAATCTGCTTTTCTCATTGACTTTATTTTTCTCGCTGTCGGTTCTCGATTTCTTTGCAAGCTTTTCGTTAGCGATAGCTGTTTGCATGATTACGATTATCTTGTTGCGTTTCACCTTTCCAAAATGAAGTATTTCGGATGCTCGATTCTTGGCGGTATCTTCTTGATGAGCATCTGGAATTTCTTTCCTATACCAAGAATCTTCAGCTCCCTGGCAAGGCGCAGAGCCCTTTCAAGCTTGTAAGACTTTTCGGCGTATATCTCGAACAGGGTTTGACCTTTCTTCACCTTGTCCCCCATTTTTTTGTGCAGCAAAATACCCGCGCCCTTATCCTTTGGCGTCCCCGCCGCCCTCGCGATTTCCACAACCGCGCTGTTGTTTATCCATCCTACGCAGCCGTTCACGTTTGACTTCACTTCGACATGCTTGGACCCTATCGGCAGGTCACCCGGTTTTATGTTCGGGTCACCTCCCTGGGCAAGTATGATATCCTTGAGTTTTTTGTAGGCCTTGCCATTTCTCAGCAATCTCAGCGAGGCTTTTTTGCCCCCTTCGCCAAGCTTGAAATCCAGCAGAATGCCAGCGAGATGAGCTACCTTGTCTACCAGATCAGGGGGACCCTTCCTGTACATCAGCGTGCTCAGGGCCTCCCTGGCCTCAAGGGCGGGTCCTATTGCAAAGCCTATGGGCTGCTCTCCATAGGTGCTAGCGCCAACGGTGTTTATCCGGAGCATTTTGCCAAGCTCTATGAACCTTTCAGCAAGAGTCTCGGCATCCTTCGTGGTTTTAACCTTTGCCCCCTCCCCAGTCGGTATGTCTATGACTAGATATTTTGCTCCGACGGCCTTTTTCTTTGACATCACGGACGGCAGCAACAACGGGTCTATCGACAATGGGTATTCGATTTTTATAAACAGGTCATCGGCAGGGGCCAGGTCAACAGCGCCGCCCCATACAAGGCAGCCATTTGTTTTCTTGACAACCCTCTTTATCTCCTCGAGGTCAAGATCCACCGGGGCCAGGCATTCAAACCTGTCCGCTGTGCCGGCCGGTGATGTTATAGCCCTGCTGGACGTTTTCGGTATGGTCAGGCCTGCCGCCGCAACAATCGGAACGAGTACCATTGAGGTCTCATCTCCCGGCACCCCGCCCACTGAATGCTTGTCATATATCTTCTTCTTGCCCAAGTCCAGAGTTTTCCCTGTTGATGCCATGGCCCTTGAAAGGGCGGCTACCTCTCTGGTTGTCATGCCGTGATTATACAAAGCGGCAACGAAAGCGGTCATCTCTATTTCCGAGAGCCTTCTATGGACAGTGTCCTCAACTATTTTTCTGATATGTTCATCTTTCAAGGTTTTCCCTGCAAGCTTTTCCCGGATGTGGATCAGAGATTCTGGGGGCATGCTAGGCAAAACATCTATTCTATCACCGGCTTTCGCTCTCATGTGATCCGCTATTTCGCTGAGCAACCCGATTTCCCCTGATTTTATAAAACGAGTGGCAACGTTAACGATAGCCACCCCTTTCCTGCCTTTCAGCATCATCTCCACCCTGTCCAGAGGCCGGACGTCAATCTCGGCTGCATCATCCTTGTTCAGTATTACCACGGGTTTTTCCGCTTCTAATCCGAGAATCTTGGCTTTCAGCAACATAAAAATCAACCGGGCCATTTAAGCATGGCAAGTCTCAATTCATCATTATTTTTGGCGTATTCATTTAAATCAATTCCTTGCATGGCTGCTTCAACAGCCTGCCGGATCGCTCTGGCTCCAGCCCTGGTTCCAAGTGGGTGGCCATGGCATCCACCGCCAAACTGTGCTATAATATCCATGCCCATCCTTTCGACCAGTTCGCTAATCATCCCAGGATGCAAGCCCCCCGAAGCCACAGGGAAGGTTTTAAGCAGTCCATGCCAATCACAGGTAAGAACGTCTTCCAGTTTTGTCACGTCATCCTCTTGGACCATTTTGCCAACGTCCGCGGTACCTATATGTAACTGGTCCATCCCAACAAGCCTAGTCAGCCTTGCCAGGACGAGCATCGAAATCCCGTGTTTTTTGCTCCTTGTGAAGGCCCCGTGTCCCGCACGATGAGCATGTAAAATTAGTTTTAGACCTTCGTTTTCTTCCCTCAAAGTTTCCAAGGCAGACCAGCCAACCGATACGATGTCAACCATTGCATACTCTCCACCATGGTCTTTGACGAATTTGGCCCTTTTGAGCATTTCACTCGTCTCGGCCGTGACATTCGGCATGTACATCTTCCTTTCCCCTGTTTCGTGTTCGGCCTTGTCCCTTAATTTCAACGTTTCTGTTACCCTATTTTCGAACTTATTGAACGATTGGTTTGACAGATTTTCATCATCTTTAACAAGGTCCAGTCCGCCTGTCCAGGCCTCGTACGCGACCTTGGCATGCTCATGCTCATCAAGCCCGAGCTTGGGCTTAACTATCGTACCTAGCAGTGGTCTTTTGTGAACGTTGAGCAGCCTTCTCACACCTTTTATTCCAATGAGTGGGCCCGGAAAGAATCTCACCAGATTCTTGGTGAAGACTATGTCATTCAACCTCAGATTTCTGACAGCCTTCATCCCGAAGATATTCCCAGCTATAGAACTCATAATTTGCGGTACATTACCTTTTTCGAACAACTCCTCAGGGTACGCAATCCTGACAATGTTACCCTTAATTTCAAAGACCTTTGCACCGAGTTTTCTGATACTCTCTTTCATCGTGCTGACCTCCGTCCACGTGCCGACGCTGGATTCGCTCGCGACATGTAGTGCAGCTTTTCTTACGGTATACCCTTTAGCGGGCTCTATGTAGAATTCGCACACGAGGTCATTTTCCCCCGGCCTGTAATCAAGCTGAACATAGCCCATGCCAACACCGATTTTTAATCTTAATAATTATTCCCCCGAAATAAAAACTAATCAGAGGTAGTTGTAAATTTAGCCCCCGTTATATGGTACAATCTTTTCCCAGCGCCCTTTGCGCCTTTTAATTCCGAGTTGAGGATTTCACCCACGAATATAGTATGATCACCTGTTTCTACACTGCTGATAACTTTGCATTCCAAAAAACCCAGAGCCTGTTTTATCCTTGGGCAGTCTATGGTTTCACAACCTTCTTTGTCAAATCCGCTGGCTTTGAATTTATCGGTATCAGCACCAGAGACAGAACCGCACACATCCATTCCATTTTTATGCTCGGCTGACATGAAATTCACGCAGAAAACACCTGAATTTGAGATCAGATCATGCGAGAATCTGCTCTTGCCTATTGATATCGCGTATAAACTGGGTGAAAAGGATGTGGGCATATGCCATGCCATGGTTATTATGTTGTCACGCCCCTTATGCCTGCATGTAACCAGCACAACCTGTCTCGGCCCGTTTAATTCTGGCATCCGAATCACACCATTCCCATCATTTGAGAAAGGGATAGGCTTTTCTGACCTCTTGCAAGAAAATATCAGGCGAATACACACCGAGCTCGGAAATTATTGCCGTTATCAGCTGTGTGTCAATCCTCTCGAAGGCGAGGTTGACTATCTCAACGTTTTTTGGAGGCTTTTCCCAGACCTCTTCCGCTCCCCTTCTCTCTATGGGCTCCCTGAATCCGAACACGGTGAGCGGGTCGAATTTCCAACTATCCGTGCAGGAGTAAGCAGGAATATCGTACTTGTCAGCGATTTCAGCAAACAGCTCTGTCCCTATCTTGTTTATTACCTTCCCCTCTGTCGTTATGGCGTCCGCCCCGAACAAGAACACGTCAGCCTTTTTCAGCGCAAATCTGGCTGCGGCGTCAACATAATGTTTGACATGAACACCAATGGATGCTATCTCTTTTGCGGTTTTCCTCCCCTGAAATACAGGCCTTGTCTCGGTGTTGTGCAGCTCAAAATTCTTCCCCTGTCTTTTCGCCTCTTTCAGTATGTCTATGACGCCGGACGAGTGGCAGTGGGTAAAAACTATCATCCCATCCTCTATCTTTTTCGCTCCGTATTCGGCAATTTTTTTGTCGGATTCTCTGAAGTGACGCAAGGCAACGGGTCCCAGTTTTTCCGGGTCAGGTTTGACGAAATTCACGGCGTTTCTAAGGCACGGCTCTGTCGGCCTTAAAGAAACGAGCTTTTTAACGGATTGAGCGTCGCTTTTAATCATCAACGCCTTTACAGCAGCCTTTGCGACGTTTTCGGCCCCTTGAATCTCCATCTTCTTGATATTCCTGCAAATTTCCTCAAATTTGTCCATACAAATAATTTAAAAGCTGTTTATTAAATTAAATAGTAACCGCGGAGATGGCCGAATGGCTCAGGCGATCGGCTGCAGTCGGTGTTGTCAGGCTTTTAGACCAATTCTGGAAGCCGATGACCGATAGACACCGGTTCATGGGGGTTCAATGGGCGAATGAAGCGGATATTATCTGCTTCCACCTGAAAGTCCCCCTCTCCGCTTTTCAGTTTATCAAGAGGAAAACTCCTATATAAATCAAGAGGATATCATCCATCCCTAACGCCCTTTAATGCGTTTTTTATTTCCCTGAGCTCCGACCTTATGCCTGCCAACACCTTTAGTAATTCTTTGAACAGCAAGGTTTCCTGGTTCATGATAATAATATGCACCCTCTCCCTTTAAATACTTTACAAATTGGTAATTAATATACTATTTTTGTCAGGAAAATGATTACTTAAATCGTCGAATTCTACTTTATATGAGAAAGAAAAAGGATGTCCTGAACCTTATATCCAAGAAATATTCTTATAAAATGCTGAAAAGCTTGGAGAAGGGTCCGCGAAGATTCAAAGACCTGGCGGATGTTTGCGAAGGAGAAAAAATGAGGTCACAAAGATTGAGGGAATTCGAGGAATTCAGTCTGTTAAAGGTAAACGTAGAGAGGGCAGGGAGAAGAGCCGTTTCTGTATACGAATTGTCTGACACAGGCAAGGCAACGTTGCACCTGGCTGAGGACATCAGAAAATTGCAGAAAAAGAGGTAATCAAATAATCAAATCAGCCCTGCTTCTTTGAAGCTCGCATATTCGTTCTTTCCTATGATGACATGATCCAGCAAATCTATGCCTAGCATTTTGCCTGCTCTAAGCAGTCTTCTGGTGACTTCTACATCCCTTTTGCTGGGTGTGGGGTCTCCCGATGGATGGTTATGAACGAGTATCAGGGCGGCTGCAGACTCCCTGAGAGCCGGTCCAAACACCTCTCTGGGGTGTGCATTGTTCGTGTTAAGGCCGCCGATTGATATTATCCCATCCTTTATCACCCTCTTTTTTGAATTCAAATAAAGCCCCCTGAAAAACTCTTGCTTGAGATTTCTCATCCTGGGCATCAACATTTTCGCCACATCATCCGGACCTTCAATGAACCTAGCGTTTTTCTCCTTTTCGAAGGCGGCTCTCCTTCCTAGTTCCATGGCGGCGATTATCCTGCAAGCCTTTGCATCGCTGATTCCGAATATTTTTTTCAACTCATTCACGCTTGCCCTGGAGAGCTTTCCCAACGTATACTCGACAAGCAGCTTGTTGGAGAGGTGCAGAACACTTTCATCCCTGCTGCCGAATCCCAGAACAGCAGATAAAAGCTCAGCATTGCTCAGAGACTCCACACCATGATTGATTATTCTTTCCCTTGGCCTCTCTTGTGGCGGGATGTCTTTCATCCTAATTTTATAAACAGAATTTCTGGGTTTCATGAGCATGGGGGTCCGATGCGACATGGTGTAAAGGTCTAGTCCCGGATCCCCTCAGTCAGGACCCTGAAGACGGTCTCGCCTTCCGGCAGAGAAGGGGAGTCGATGAGCCTTGCGATTCTTTTGTCGCCTTTGGATTTTCTCAGATAAGTCCTGAAGGTCGCCTGGTGTCCTAGAATGTGGCCGCCTATGGGTGCGGTGGGGTCTCCGAAAAGAATATCAGGCCTTGACATCACCTGATTTGTGATATAGACTGCGAGATTGTAAATATCGGCAAGCCTTTGCAGATGGTGCAGGTGCCTGTTTAATTTTTGCTGTCTGTCAGCAAGGGTCCCCCTGCCGGTATAGTCGGACCTAAATGCACTCGTGACGGAGTCCACGACAAGAAGCTTGACACTTTCCTTTTTCAGAATTTCTTCTGACTTCTCGGCCAGCAGGACCTGATGATCCGAGTTATAAGCTTTGGCGACGTAGATATTCTCCAGAACCTTCTGGGGATTCAGCCCTAGGTCTTGAGCCATTTGCTGGACTCTCTCGGGCCTGAAAGTTCCTTCTGTATCTATGAAAATCGCCTTTCCACCGAGTCCACCCTTCCCAGGTGGCAGCTGCACATTAACGGCAAGCTGCAATGCAAGCTGCGATTTCCCGGAGCCGAAAGCCCCGTGCATTTCGCATATAGATTGGGTCTCAACGCCGCCGCCTAGTAACTTGTCCAAGGCGGATGAACCTGTGCTGATTCTCCCAATCTGTTGCCTTTTCTTCATGGCCACCGTGGCCGGCTCAAAGCCCATCTTTAGCTTCTTCCTGGCCTCCGCTATGATTTTGGCGGCGGTGTCATCGCCTATTCCGGCAGCTGCTGACAAGACGCCTGATGATGATGCGGCGATACTCATAAAATCGGTGAAGCCGGCTTCCTTCAGCTTCTCTGCCGTTTTTTCTCCGATTCCCGGTACATTCTCAATCGAATCTTCGGACATATCAAACCAACTACAAAATATTTTTATTCAGGTTTTATAAATCTAAACTTTCTCCCACTTTTCATTCATTCAAACTACTTTTCCAGACTCTTGATAAGCCTTTGACATTCGAGTTTAACTTCGACGTCTGACACGTTGTTGGCCAAAATTTCCGGCTCCTTACTGAATTCGTTTGTTTTCACCCTGCCTTCTATCATGAACTCGTGTCCCAGACTGGCAAATTTCTCCCAGAAAGAATCCAGCCCGTCTTTGCTGAATTGCTCTTTTATTTCGGCGGCGCTCTTGCCGAAAATCTTTTCCGCCTGCTCCCTGAAGAACACGGCCCTGATGTTCCCGGTGCCGTCATCGATTACGCCGCTGAGCAGCAAATTGTATACAGGCTCGACGGGTCCGTGGTCTTTGCACTTGAATTTGCCATCATGCTCCTCCACCCTGGATCCGCACTGGGGACAAACCTCGAAATAGGGCTTTTTTCTGTAGACCTGCACGATACAGCCCCTCACTTGGGCGTTCATGCCTGGCTTGAGCATTTTGATATTCATCCTTTGGGCGGGACCCTGGGGCGCCTGGGAGAGGTCTGGGAACGATGTAGACTTGATGTCGGACACGTCGGGCCTCTCGCTGGCCTTGAGCTTTCTCAATTTTCCTCTTTTACCCAGCCTCAGTTCTGCACCATCGCGCATGTTGTCTTTTTTGGCCCACGCGCCCGAAACCTCAACCAAATCATCCTGCGTTACCCCCAATGTTGATATCAGCTTGACCTCATCGTTCCACAACGGCAGCCTGATGGTCCCTGTCTCATCGCCAAGTATCATGCTGGCTACCACCCCCTTCTTGCCATTCTTTTCGAATTCTCTGGGCTCGAACACATTCAAAACCCTAGCCACGATGTTCACGGACATCATATCAGGGACCACGTTTTTTATCTTGAGCTCCCGGCGGGTATCCCGGATGAGTTCCACCCCCAGCTCCCGGCCGACGATATAGGCAGCACCCTCCTCAGAAACAAGGCCAGACAGCTCAAGCTGCTTGTCTGAGATCAGTTTTTTCAGTTCTTCTTCTTTCTTGCCGGATTTTTCCGATATTTCCTTGACAAGCTCTTTGGTAGAAAGCATGATTATTCTTGGCGAGTTTATTTTAAATGGTTTAGGGCCCCGATTTTGGATGCAGGCCTGTTTCATTCTCAGCTTTGGAATTTAATAAGCCAAAACCCCAATAATCAATAGACGCGACATGCCCTCTATCTACAAGAAGGTGGCGAAGGCGACTTTTGGGTGGCTGGCGGAAAAAACCATCGATAATTTCGATCCCCTCAAGCCGTATCTAAAGGGCGCCAGAATAAAGGTTCTGATCAAGATATGGGTAAGTGTAATATTTCTAGCATCCTTTGTTGCATACTTTGCTTCACTCGCGGCCGTTCTTGTATTCGGAATGTTTTTTGATATATTTTATCTCATTTACTGGATAATGCTGATTTTCATACCCATACTGGCCAGTGCCTTCACATTTCTTAGTCTTTACGTCTATCCCATGCAAAGGGCCAAGAGCAGGGCAAAATCCATAGAGAACAACCTGCCTTTTGCGATAACCCACATGTCCGCCATCGCTTCGTCGGGGATACCCCCGGAATTCATGTTCAGCCTGATAGCTGGATTCAAGGAATACGGAGAAATATCCGAGGAGGCCAACATGATAGTGAAAAACATCCGGACCTTTGGTTCCTCAAGCGTGGCGGCCATGAAGAACGTCGCAACGCAGACACCGAGCAGGCAACTGAAGGAGATATTGATAGGCATTAGCTCGACCATAGAAACCGGAGGGAATCTCACCGCCTATTTGAGGGAGATGTCAGATAAAGCGCTGTTCGATTACAAGATCAAAAGGGAGAAGTACATCAAGACCTTGGCCACGTACGCTGACATATACACGGCCCTGCTTGTCGCGGCTCCCCTCTTCTTGCTGTCCACCATGGCCATCATGAGCATCATAGGCGGGGACATAATGGGCTTGTCCACTTCCCAGATAGTCACGCTCATGACGTGGCTGTTGTTGCCCTTTATGAACACGGCCTTCCTAGCATTCATCCACATTACCTATCCGGGTGTGTAAATGGCGATAAAAAAATACTACGCGGAAATAATGAGCATAATAGCAGGCGGCTTGATAATCCTGGGAAACTTCCTGCTCTTCCCTACTATCATACCGAGCGAAATTTTCACCATCCTCGAACCCATGATAAACATGCTGGGGGCCATGGTAGCCATCGTCCCCCCTGTGCTGATTTTATACACGAGATACAAGGAGAACAAAGAGATCGAGTCGCAATTCACGATTTTCATAACGGACTTTACCGAAGCCATAGACTCTGGCATGACCTTGCCCATGGCCCTCAGGTACTGCGGCAAGAAGGAGTATGGGGTTCTAACGCCTCACATCAGGGGCATAGCAGCCCAGGTTGACTGGGGGATCCCGTTCAGGGACGCGCTGAGGATGTTTAGCAAAAAAATCGGCTCCATAACCATAAGGAGAGCCATCACAACGATAATAGAGACCTACAAGGTAGGCGGCAAAATTTCGGACACCCTAAAGGCCGTTGGAGAGAGCCTGATCGAGATAAACAAAATAAAAGCCGAAAGGTCGGTCTCGGTCCAGTCCCAGATACTGACATCGTATCTCATTTTCTTTGTTTTCATATTCATTCTGGTAATCTTGCAGAGTTTTCTCATACCAGCGCTGACGCCAAAAGGCGAAATAGTAGGCATGGCGACCGTTGGAGGCGGCGCCGCGCCGGAGATGTTCCCGCCGGAGATATTCGTAAACTTCATAATAGTCCAGGGCTTTTTCGCCGGGCTGGCCACTGGCAAGATGGCGGAAGGGTCCGTGGTTGCCGGCATAAAGCACTCACTGGTCCTCATAGCCATCGGATACAGCATATTCAGCATCGCCGCCCATTTCCAGATATCTTTTTTCTAATCATGCAGGGCAACCAGTCAGAAAAACCATATTTAAGTAATGGAAAAGCAAATAATAAGCATAAGCTGATGCCATATGGCGAAAAAAGCAATATCACCTATTATCGCCATCGTGATTTTGATAGCGCTTGTCATAACATTGGGCGGGATCATTTCTGCCTGGCTCAGCGGCTTTGTTTACGATGCTTCCCAGCATGACACATGTGCTATTACCACCTTGTACGCCTTGTCCGACGCGGCTTACAACGCGTCCAACGGGCAAATAAAGGTTAAGGTGAAAAATTCAGGCAAGGACGACTTGTACAATTTCACGATAGAAGCGGATAACGGGACCGTCATAGCGATCATTCAATCTTCCTTTCCATCAGCAACGTACAAGTTGAGTCCTGGTCAATCCCAGTATATCCTGGCCAACAGCTCAGGTTACAATATAACGAACATAGACACCATCGCCGTCCTGGTAGGGTCCTGCCCGGTATATTCGTCGAAGCCGGTAAAAGTAATAAATATTTAAAAGCAACCAACACCAATAATTTAAAAGGAGAAAGAAATGAGAAAAAAATCCAAGGGCATATCACCTCTGGTCGCAGTTATAATGTTGATAGCGTTCACCATGATTGTCGCAGGTATTCTAGCGGGGTGGGCCACGAGGTTCGCAACCGAGCAGAGGAGCATGCTTGAGAAATGCGTCCGGGCCAACATCGTTATCAAAAGGGCAACTTACGCAGACCCCCCAGGAAACCTTACTCTAATGCTCTACAATGCCGGGACAGTTCCCCTTAAAGATTTTCAGGTGCAGGTCACATACAACGATGAGGGGCCACTCATGCCCAGCACCTGGACCATATACGATACCGTAGGAGCCAATTCCTTCGAGACATTCGTCCACAACGTCACAAACAAAAGCGTAGACTTTGTCGAGATTAGGTCCATGGAATGCCAGGGAGCCTACGACATGATCAGAAGTTATGATATAACAGGCCTTAATCCTTAATTCCCAAAAATTTCCCATTCTGTTTCATAACATACCCAAAGCCGCTTGAGACCACCCTACTTGCAGAGTGGCGGAATTCGGCTCGTTGCCTCCTTTTTTAAAGCAATTAAATATAACTTCCCAATATTTTAATTTCCTCACATTCTGCCAGCCATTGACTGATAAGGAATTACACTGCATATCCTACACCTCCGTCAGAAAGGCTAACAGAAGAACCCAAGCACTATTTAAATGTGAATGCGGACATACCTGCAATGCTGACATCAATGCCTCTGTCAACATCGCCCATAGAGCGGTTGACCATACTATCCAACCAATGGTTGGTTCTGACCAGAAGTCTATGGGTCGGACTGCCGTAAACCAGTCCATGCGTTCCGATGACCGGGTTGTTCAGTGTCCGTGACATATTGAACATCTCCTATGGAAAGCCGCTCAACTTGCTGGGTGGTAGTTTACTCCACTGTTTTTAGTCCTGTCACGAAGCCCAACAAGCGCTTTACTTTCGTCTTCGCCTCGTATGGAGGGATGTCCTTATTCACCCATCGCATGAGCGTTTGCGGGTCTTTGTAATAAAGGGAGATGAATTCTGCCACATGGTCATATTTCGTGACGTCGTGCCTCTGCATCCACGCCAGCACCTTTTTTCTGTTCTCGAGCTCCTCTTGTATCCTTTGATAACTCATACCCTTTTCAAAACAAATTTTCCTCAGCAATCCTGATTCCGTTATGTTATTCTCAAAATTATCCTTGGACGGTGCCCAGCTAAAGCTTTTCAGCGTATGGGCCCTTCCTGTGTCAATGTCCACTGACTGTATCTCTACTATCTCCTTGATCCTCCTCGCCGATTCTCCCCTTTCCTTGGCCCTGATCATTACTATCATCAAATCCAGGGACTCCACGAGACTGGGGGAAAGCTCTATGGGAGGGGTTTCCAACCTCTTTATGACATCTTCCACCGAACCGGCGTGCATCGTGCCTATGCTCGGGTGCCCGCTTGCCATCCCCTGAAACATGACATAGGCTTCCTTGCCCCTGACCTCACCCACTATGACGTAGTCCGGATTTTGCCTGAAAGACTCTTTAAGCAGCTCGAACAATGTCACCTCTCCGTACCTTTTTCCGCTCGCTTCAGGGACGCCAAACCCGATTCTTGAAACCGCCGGTATCCAGTTTTCATGGGGCAGATTCAGCTCACGTGTGTCTTCAATGGAAACGATTCTGGATTCCGGAAGTATGAACAGTGTTATGGCGTTCAGCAGGCTGGTCTTGCCCGTGCTGACGCCTCCGCACACAAGCAGGGAGACCCCTGACTGGATCACAAGCCACAAATAAGCCATGACTTCTGGCGATGCAGTTCCCATCTTCAGCAGCTCGATTGGAGAAATCGGAAACTTCATGAACTTTCGGATTGAAAAAGTGGGCCCCTTGGTAGTCACGTCCTTTGCCAGAGATGCCTGAATCCTTGAACCATCCGGCAAAGAGCCGTCCAGCAATGGTTTGGCATAGGAAATGTACCTGCCGCAGCGCTCTGACAGTTTGACGACGAAATTGTTCAGGTAGTCTATGTTTTTGTATATTATGTTGCTTTGTAGCGAACCAAACCTCGTGTGCACTATGTATATCGGAATATTCACGCCATCGCACCCTATATCCTCAATATAGGGGTCATGCATGGCTGGCTCTATCTCGTTGAGGCCTATGAAGTCCCTGAAAATGAAGTAAACAATCTTCACGTACTGCTTGGCTGAAAGGTGCAGCTCCTCCTCCTCAAGGACTTCCTGCACCTTTTTTTCGAGATACTCCATCGCATTGCCTTCTTCCTTCAGTGTGGTCAGCTCCACGTCTATGAGTTCCAATATGTCCGCTTTTATCCTTTCCAGCAACGATTTGTCCTCTTTGGTGAGCTTGGGTTCTATTACGTAATATCGCAATGCCTTCTTCTCAGGGACCCATTTTATATTTGCGAAAACAATGGGCTCAAGCAAAGGATATTTTATATCCAGATTTTTTACGTTTTTCGTGCTCGGCAGCTCAATGAGGTATGATGGCTCCTTGATTGCCATCTTAGGATAAGGTCTGGGTTTCTCTTTTTTTAACAAGGCTCTCAATGATTTCATGAGTTTACCTTTTCTTTCTTCTTACGATATGCCTGTGTCTGGCACAGGCCGGGCAGGCGTACATCTTGCTGCTCATGAGCGAAATTCCTCTGCCCCCACTTGATTTCAATTCCTCTCGTAGCAGGGGATCGGTTATCCTGAATCCCCTTACAACTGAAAAGGTCTTGTACTTCGGGACCTTTCTGCCACAAAAGGCGCATATGACTAATGTTTCCTTGCCCCTCTCTTTTCCGTGCTTCCATCCTCTCCTGTATCCTTTGTTTACTGGCATATTACCTACCTTTTATTATAGTTGGCTCTGAACTATTAAAAGGGTGCCATATAGAAATTTATTTTTCACCTTTCCGATTACCCCTTTATGACACCAAGAGGCTCAAATCTTGCAACCTTGAGCGAGATTTCCGCTCCATGGACAGAATCAACAACAGCCTCAACGTCCTTGTAGGCCAAAGGCGCTTCCTCTGCCAGGCTTTTTGGATGGGGGCTTTTTGATTCTATTCCTTTTTGGGCCAACTCCTCCTTTATCTTGCCGCCCCAGAACCTTTTTATGGCTGCATGCCTGCTCATTGCCCGGCCGGCCCCGTGCGCTGACGAGCCGAACGTGAGCTTTAGGGCGGTCTCGGTTCCCTTGAGCAGATAGGAACTCGTGCCCATCGTTCCTGCGATTATGACAGGCTTGTCAGGATAAGACCTTGTCGCGCCCTTCCTGTGCACGTACAGGGGCCTTTTCTTTCCGTCTATCGTGAATTCCTCAAGTTTCACTATGTTGTGAGCAATCGCATAAACGTTTTGCATGCCCATATCTTGCCACGTCCGGCCAAACACCCTCTCAAAGACTTGTCTAATCCATTTGGTCATCACGGCCCTGTTGGTGAAAGAATAGTTTACCGCAGCCTTCATCGCGGCAAAGAAGTCCTGGCCTTCCTTGGAGCCAACTGGGGCACATGCAAGCTGCCTGTCAGGCAACCATATGTTGTACTTCCTCACGGCCTGTTCTTGAATTTTTAAATAATCCGTAGCGATCTGATGCCCAAGTCCCCTTGAACCACAGTGAACCATGACGGTTACCTGATTCGGTTTTGTCAGCCCCCATTTTGCAGCCATCTCAGGGTCAAGGATATCAGTAACCCTTTGAATCTCAAGGAAGTGGTTTCCGGCTCCCAGTGTGCCAAGCTGAGGGGCGCCCCTCTTTTTCGCGAGATCTGACACCTTGTTCGGGTCCGCGCCGGTCATCATGCCGCCCTCTTCCGTCGAGGCCTTGTCCTCTTTGGTGGCATAACCATTCTCAATGGCCCAGTCCATTCCCTTGACCAGAACCTCATCGAGCTGGTCAGGGCTCAGCCTGAGCTTGCCCTTGGAACCAACGCCGCATGGAACCGCGTTGAAAAGCTCAGCCACAAGCTCGTGTTGCCTCTTCCTGACTTCATCAGCGGTCAGGTTCGTCCTGATAAGGTTTATCCCGCAGTTTATGTCGAACCCGCACAGGCCCGCTGAGATGATACCTTCTTTCCCGTCAAAGGCCGACACAGCGCCCATTGGCAGGCCATAGCCCCAGTGCATGTCTGGCAAGCCGACGACAGGATTAACAACCCCAGGCAGTGTAGCAACATTGGTCAGCTGCTGAATTGCATCTTCTTCTATCGCGTTCAATATCTTCCGGTTCGCGATTATCCTTGCATCTACCCTCATCTCTTTCCGAACAGACTTGGGCAGGCGCCATTCGAAGTCGTTAATCTTCTCCAGCTTCTCTTTCATACAAAAACGTCCCTGTCTATGTTTTATTCCTTATTTAAAAAAACATTAATAAAAGCATTTTAAAAAGTCGCCACAAGCATTCAGTTCTTTCAATCGTCTACACATGGACAGTTTCATATTTCCGATCAGCCTTTCCCTCTGGAATTTCCAAAGAATAGACGCTTATAGTTGCCGGACCTTTCAAGGATTCAGGGATCGTTCTATCGGTGGCGATTCTTTTCATGAAATCTTTGAGGTGGCTTCTTATTTGTTCCGGGTCTTGTGAATCTCTATATACGATAGAAACAGGCTCATCTCCTATCGAAACATTTAAAGTGAACCTCCCGTTTCTTTTTTCTACGAATCTTTCCCAGCATTCATTGGCCGCTTCTTGCAAGACATCTTCCGGAGAAACAGTGGCGAGGGTATCATCATCAATAAAACCTCGGAAAGGGACACCATCATAGGCATTTCTCACTCTTTCGAGTAAGTATTCGAATGTTGGAGGAAGCAAATCCCCAATTTGCATTATTATTTCGCCTTGATCGAGTCTTGGCAATAAGAAATATAAGATTTAGGTTTCGATGCCCACCACCCACACCGATGGGAAATGCTGACGAAATATCATGTATCATATATCAAGGCTGACCCTGACGACATACCCTTTTGGGGTTTTCTCAAACTTGAATTTGTAATAAGTGACGGCCTTGACAACGGTTTCCCCGAGCTCGGGCCTTATCTCTTCCCCGTAGATTTTCGCTTTGAGGTGTTTTTCGCCAATCTCGAGAATCTCGAATTTTGAAAAGAACATGTCCTCGGTATCAACCAAACCTATCAGTTCCTGCAGCCAGGAGATCATCAATTCTTCCTTGTTCCCCCCCTGAACCTCTATTTCAAGGTATTTTTTCCTGGAAACCAGCTCCAGCTTGCATATAAGACTGAACATGGCTTCCGCTGCGTTCTCGAAAGCCTCTTTGAGATCATGCCCGCTCGCCTCGAACATGACGTCCGAGGTCAAGTCGTCTATGAACTTATATCCCGCCATATTCCGCCCTCTTCACTAACAGTATTAAAAAAAGGGTATTAAAAATTTCCACAAAGGTTTCACCTAGACCGAAAAGCTATTTGAACACCAGGCCGTTATCGGTCAGGTCGTACTCTATCCACCCCCCCTTGCATGAGGTGCCCCTCATCCTGGGGATGCGCATATATTTAGCCGAACCGTCCATCTTGGTTTCAATCAGGCCGTCGGTCAGGAAATTCAGTGTGTTGACGGTCTTATCGTCGTGGACCCCCTCCTCCAGCACGAGCAACTCGGTTGCCCCTTGTTTTTTTGCCTTCGCTATCAGAATTGGAATGAACTTTATCACCATATCCGTGGACACGTAAAGCAAGAGCGAGGACAAGGAGTCGAACACCCCTCTTTTCTGGTGATCGTTTGCTAGATTGTTTAGCACGTCTGACAGGGTGAGGTTAAGGGTGTCGATGTTAAGGCCTCCCTGCAGGACCTTTTTCCATGCCTGTTCCTTGGCACCGCCAACCCTCCAGGAGTAAATGTCCAGAAACATGAGTTTTCTCCCCTTTATGAAAGACTCTATGTTCCACGAGAAGCTGTTCATTTTATCCATGACGTCCTCAGGCGAAGCATCGGATGTGATGTAGAAGCCCTTTTCCGAGTTCTTGAGCCCACTGTAAAGGAACTGCTGGCACAATGTTGTTTTACCTGTTCCGGGAGGACCTTTTATCAATATGCTGCAATTGGAAGGAAAACCCCCACCGATTATCTCGTCAAGCTTCGCTATTCCCGTGCTGATTCTCATAATTATCTTTATTTACTTGGCATCTTTAAGTTTTTTCCCCTCCCATTCCAATCCCAGCCATCTCTGGGCGCACCGGGCAGATTCCCGTTGTCAAAGAATACAACACAATTTTTAAGGGACGAGCCTCCTTATTTATTTAGACAATACAAAAAATTAATTGTTGCTGATATTATGGCTATAGAAAGGCTGAAGACGGGCATACCGGGTCTCGATGAAATATTGCACGGCGGGATACCCACAGGGAACACGGTCTTGGTTACGGGTACGACAGGGAGCGGGAAAACGATCCTAGCCTCCCAGTACGCATACATGGGAGCGAAAAAGTACAAGGAGCCCACTGTTTATCTTTCCTTTGAGGAAACACCGGAATCCATCCGGAAAAACGCCCTGAATTTTGGCTGGGATTTCGGTCCGCTGGAGAAGGAGGAAAAATTCTCATTCGTAAAATATGATCCTTATCACGTGGACGAGGTTCCTAACATCCTGCAAGGAAAGATAAGGGAAATTCAGGCAAAGAGGGTTGTTATAGACTCGATTTCGTCACTGAGTTTCTATGTGAGGGAAGGGTCTGATTTCAGGAGACTGGTATTCAATATTTCCCAGGTTCTTGAAAAAATGGAATGCACAGCCATGCTAATCTCGGAGATAGTCCCCGGCTCTCTTAGCCTTTCCAGAAACGGTGTTGAGGAGTTCATTGTGGACGGCGTTATAGTTTTGTATTACAAGAGGGTGGATTCTTCTTTCTCGAGAGCGATACAGATATGGAAGATGAGGGGCAGCGATCACTCAGAAAAGCTGCACCCATATAAAATATGCAGCAAGGGCATTGAAGTTTACCCCAAAGAGGAAGCCTTCATGGGAGTAAAATAGTCAAAAAACAAAACAAAACAGGACCACTAACCCCCTTGTATTTTATTTAAAAATCAGGCAGCGAAAAATTGATTGGGTGTTTTTCTGCGGGCAAATTCAATAAATGCCATAGTTGGTATAGACCCAGGAGTAACAACGGCCGTGGCCATTCTGAATCTGTCCGGGGAAGTCGTAAAACTCAAAAGCAGCAGGGGCTTCTCGCTGAACAAAATATTGGAGTTCGTGTCGCTTGAATGCACGCCGCTGATGATAGCATCGGACGTTAGGCCGGCGTCCAAGCTGCTGGAGAAGGTGGCAACAGCATTTTCTGTCAGGGTTCATACACCCAAGCTCAGCCTTTCTAGGAGGAACAAATCCCTGCTTGTGAGCCCATTTGATCTGGGGAAGAGGGAAAGTCATAAGAGGGACGCTCTGGCCGCTGCCGTGAACGCATACGAGTCTATGCTGCCCATGCTTAAAAAAATTGAAACCCGGCTATCTAGGCTGGGGCTGTCAAACAGGATTACAATGGGTGATGTGGCGGGGAAGATAATCACAGGCGAATGCAGCAACATAGACACGGCTGTGAAAGCCCTTACATGTGAGGAGGAAAAGGAAGGTGTTAAAATCCATAAGAGAAGGAGGCTGAGCAGTCCGCATAGCCTGCTGCTCGTAAAAGAAAGAGAGATCAGGTCATCGTCTGAGTTACTCAGCCGGGCGCATGAAAAAATCAAAGCACTGGAAAATGAAATCGATTTCCTTGGCAGAAAGGTGCACGCCAGGAGGGATGAAGTGAAGACAGAGATTTCGACCATGCAAAACAGGGAGATTGCAGCGCTAAAATCAAGGCTTGAGGCTTGCAAACTTGAGACGCAAAAATTCGAACATGAGCTCGGACAGCACAGAAAAATATTTTCCCTGATTGCAAGCGGCTGGCTGCCAGGGCTTTTTCTGGACGAATGCGAAAAATCCGGGATGCGGGCAATGGACAAAAAATACGGACTGCCTGGAAAATGGCTATGCATCCTGTCTGATAAAAAAACCTCAGGCGTGCCGCTTACAAAAAGGGCAGCTGGGGTTTTTTGCAAGGGTCGCTTGCTCGAAATCGTGAAAAGGGAAGGCGTAACAGCGCTGGATTTGGACAATTTTGATTATAAATCTGCAGGTGATTTCGGGGCAGTGAGAATAGCAAAAGAAAGAGCAAGCAGGATAAAAACAAATCAGTTTGTTAGCTGGCTGGAGAGGTACAAGGCTCGCCAGTTCAGATGATGTCGGTTTCGGTGACTATGATGAAGTCGCCAACCGATTTCACCGCGGAGAAGGGGACAAGGATTCTGCCTTTATCGTCTTCCCTCAGGTTCAGCTCCGAGATGTGCTTCGTCGGCTCAACCAGCACGAGGTTCAGCAACTCTCCTGATTCTATTATGTAATCGATATCTCCTACAACTCCGAACTTTTTGCCTGATTCCTCAGAAATCAAAATCTTACCAACCAATTCTTTGCTCCTAATTCTCTCTTCCATTTTACCCCTCCATAAAACAATACAAAGTTTACGAACTTAATGTTTAATATAGAAATAAACTATTTAAAAATTTATGTATTGATGAACATAGTTTGAAACTTTGGTGAGATCTTGTATTTGTAAGCCTTCCCTTTCCTTTCCCTGGTAACCATATTGTCCCTCGAGAGCCTTCTCAGTATGTTGTTCACGGACCTGGCAGCATTACCAACATCGCTATAGTCTTTCGGATCCATCTCATGCACGATCTGGGTCGGTGTCATTTCCGTCCCACAGGACAGGATTTTCAGTATGCCTCTCTGCCTGTACGGCAACTCTTCAATACTGTCTATTGAAACCCTTTTTTCATACAGTGAACTCTCAAGCATAAATTCAGGGTCTATTGTGCTCATGTTCTTATCCAGAGCTTGCTGCACCAGTTCGTTGCATACCCTCAGAATTTCCCTAGGGAAACCGTTTGTTCTATCGTAAATGAATTGTATGCTATTTGACGCGAAAGGTTTCACATCTTCGCCTCCCATCCATTCTATCCTTTTCTTTATCAGTTCCCTGGTCTCCGTCAATGTAAGATTGGTAAGCTCCACCCTCGTCTCGATTCTTCTCCTGAAAGTTTCCAGCTCTTCTGACAGCTTTTTTTCAAAAACCGGCAATCCCGCCAGAACTAGAGAAAGATTTTCCACCTGATCTGCCAGGGTTCTCAACCACTCGAGCGATTCCTGTGTTGACTCGTGACACTCGTCCACAAGCAACAGCAGCCTTTTGCCCCTTGACCTTTTGTTAACCCATTCACCAATTTCATAAATGGTAATGTCATGCATTTTAGGGCGTGAAAAAAGACGGCTCAAAAATCCCGGCCTGACAATTTCAGCGAATATTCTTTTCCAGTCGTCAGGGTCATTTGGCGGCTTTGGGACGTAAAAAACCCTGGCGTATCCCTGTATTTTGTTGATCATGTTCTTCATCATGGTTGTCTTTCCACTCCCTGTTGGGCCAATAATAAGGGTAAACTTGCTGCCCTTAGACAAGCTGCCAATCAAAGACTGCATCTCACTTTCGTATCCTACGAAAAGGTCAGGCAGTATCTTAAAAACGAATGGGCTGCTATCCCATCCGAACAACTTCATGTATTTTTCATTTTCTTCACCGATTAATTCTTTCTTCATACTTTCACATTTTTATCACTAGGTTTTATAAATTTTTTCGTCCATATCTAATCAATGAACGAAAAACAGCTGACAAGGATTTCCATCTTGGGTTCCGTAATCAGTTTAATCGCCATTTACATTTTTGTTTCATCCGTCAATCCAGTGAGCGTGAACATAGGTGATATAACCAGGGACTATGCCGGCAAAATAGTAAATGTTACGGGAATGGTCAAAAACCCGAACATGAAAAATGGTAACGCCTTCTTCACGCTGGTAGATGGAACAGGAGAGATCCGGGTAGTGATATGGAAGAGCGTTATGCAGGAATTGGAAATGAAAGGCGTTGATCAAACGGCATTAAAAGAAAACATGACAATTAGCATAGAGGGTGCCATCGATGTTTACCAAGGGCAGCTGGAAATTGTCCCAGCAAGGCCGAGAATGTCGATTTTGGATTAGGCTGGGATTGTGCGTAATCCTGGATTTTCAGGGCTCTGCCGATTTATGGAACGAATAAATTCGCCGAATACTTTTTTCACATCTTCACCAAATATTCGATTAAAGGTTTTGTAATAATTTGATTTTACCGGTTTTTTTGCATAACTATCCATAAACATTATCAATTCACGTACTGAATATTTTCTCGCAATATATCTCGTGAAGTTCGCCCAAATGGGATATCTTGGAAAATGCCCTGCATCAAAATTTCTTTTGAGGGAACGATAATCTAAAATTGAACGTTTCAGTTTCACATCATATTTTTTTACCAGTTCTTTTAGCTCATTTTTTGGCAGAATAAAATTATTTCCGACATGACATGCCAACCCTTCAAGTAACCAACAGGGTTTTGTTGTATGGTAGAAACCAGTCCAAAAAACATGATTCATTTCATGATTCATCAAATTTTGAAAATCACGTCTTTTCCACCTTCCAATTTTTTCAACAAAAGCAGGACTTCTAGTTACCATGTCACTATTTCTTAAAACAGTCGCGGTTCCCCATTTTTGATAACGGTATTTTGATTCACGCTTGAATTCTTCTTCCGTGTCACACACGATTATCTTAAATTTTCCAAGGGATTTTTTGAACAACTTTTTATTCATATAGTATGATTTTTTGAACAAAGAGATCAGATTATCATCAATTTTTTTGTTTCTAAGAATCCTGGCAAATCCCAAATCAAGCGTGAATCTGAATCTTTTCATAATGTACTTTTGGTTTTGCTTTGTATTTAATTTTTCACGGGTCCCCTAGAAATACTTATGCGCGCTTTCAACCAACTTCACGCACAACTTCACGCAATTGTTTATGTCGTTCATATCGGCAACTTCCACCGGCGTGTGAACGTATCTGGTTGGAACAGTGACGGCACCTGCAGGTATGCCCTCCCTCACCGTTGGCACTATGCTTGCGTCTGTTGCGCCGCCGGACATCACGTCAAGCTGGATTTTTATTTTACCCTTTCTTGCAGTTTCCAAGACCCATTTTTTCACGAGCGAATTCACGACGCTCATCTGGTCCTTGATTTCCAGGGCAGGCCCGGAACCTAACTTCAGGGGGGCTTCTTCGATTGCAAGGCCTGGCGTATCCCCTGCTATGGTGGTGTCGATGGCGAGCATGGCATCTGGGTTCACGCTGAAGCTCGAGCCTCTGACGCCTATGAGGCCCATTTCTTCTTTCACGGTACCGACCAGATACAGGGTCCCCTTAAAATTCTTAGCTCTCCTTGCAATTTCTGTCAGCACCAGGCAGCCTATCCTGTTATCAAAAGCGTGACCCGTTACTTTAGAGCCGACAAGCCTGTCAACACTACCGGAATTTGTTATGAAATCTCCAACCCCGATCCCGGCTTTCTTCACGTCGTCTTCACTTGATGCTCCAATGTCTATGAACATTTCCTTCAGCTTCGCAGGTTTTTTCTGTTCCTCCTTTTCCTGCAGGTGGACAGGCTTGGAACCTATGACACCAGGCACACCCCCACGTGAGCCGTGAATCAAAACTTTCATGGTGGGCAATACCCTTTCGTCCCAGCCTCCGATCTTGTCGAATATTATGAAACCTTTCTTGTTAACGTACTTCACAATCAGGCCTATTTCGTCCATGTGCGCTGCAAGCATGATTTTCGGAGAACCCGAACCAAGCCTTGCTATGACATTCCCTATCCTGTCTGTCTTTATCTCGTCTACATGCGGCTTCAACTCTCTTTTTAGGAGCGCGCTCACATCTTCCTCAAAACCGCTCACGGCAGGAGCCTCTACCAGTTTTTTTAGCAATTTTTCCATTTAGATATACCTCAAAGCCTCGATATGTTCGATATTATGGAACTCATATGTATAAGATATGAACTCATATCCTTATTAATTTTGATTTTGTCAGAATGTCACAACCGGATTTTTTCACAAGAATGTCATTCTCAAGTCTGCAGCCTCCGATTCCTTTTACATACACGCCAGGCTCTACAGCCAGCGTCATATTCTCAAGCAAATTCCCGGCGGAATCTGTAAACGAAGGGCTGTCATGGGTATCAAGTCCTATGCCGTGCCCCAGCGAGTGCTTGACCTGAAAGCCTTTGTTCGTGAGACTTTTTTCATACTCCTTGCAAACCATTCCTATGCCAGCACCATCTTTAATTCTTTTGACAATCTCATCGAATGTGGAAGTGACAGTTCCGATAATATCATTTTCCTTTCTCGTCCCCCCACCAATCAAGAAAGGGACGGTCACGTCAGTGACATACCCCTGATAAACCGAGCCAAAGTCAACCAAGCCGAGCCCGGTATCTATTTTCTTCTTGCTTGATGCAGGATAAGGATGTACGATACACGAGCGCTTGCCGCTTGTAACAATGATATCGAAAGGAGTACGCTCCGACCCTCTCGCTTTCAGTTCCCTTTCCAACTCTGCAGCGACATCGTTTTCTGGCACACCCCTTTTTATGAACTCTTGCAGAAAGCGGACACCTAGATTGCTTATCTCTGCGCTTTTTTTGATTGCCTGAATTTCCTTGCTCTCCTTGATGCACCTCTCTTCCCTCATGACCCTTTCAATATCTACCAGTTTTGATTTGGGCATTTTCAGTTTGCTCATTGCGCCCAGGGTGAATCTGTTTTTTACCACTCCGATTTTCCTTGCCTTGGAGACGAGAGGACTGATGACGTCTTTGGCTTTGTTTTTCCCGTTTATTTTCACAATCTCATCCACGCTGGCTTCATCCACGGCCCGATCGTAGTCAAGCTCTGTTGTAAGTAAATGCGTACCTTCCTGGCGCAGAATTAAAACCCCGTTCAGCATTCCGCTAAATCCGCTCAAATAGACGATGTTGGAGTCAATCAAAGGCTCCCTGTTAATAAATATGGCAACGTCCACATCGAGCCGTTTGAGTTTTTCCGTTAACGCTTCAATTTTTCCCCTGCTGATGAGCCTCATATTATTTTAGATCCTCTTTGCAAATAAGAGACACCGGCGAGCGTACATCTTCCTTTTGCATACCTATCAGGTATTTGACGCCCTTTTCTATCGCGATGCTGTTAAGCCTCTGGTCCACGTTTCCATCAAAGATTATCGTGTGGGGATTTTCTATGGTCCGCAGGGTGTTGAAAAGCTCGGTAACAGGAACCTTTCCCAGCAACTGGTTTTTGGAATCGAATATGCAAGCAGCTCTCGAGCCCACGAGATCAGACAACATTTTTTTGAACCTTTCTTTTTGCTCCTTGCTCAGTCTGGGCGGCCGTTTGAATCTCTTCTCCTGCAACCTCGGTTTGGCTGGCTGGACCCTTCCTTTCTTGGCACCGGCTCTTGGCTCCCATTTGGGCCCGCCGGCAGACCTGAATTTGAATTGTTTGGCTGGTACCTTATCCCTCAGGCACTTGTATATCTCTTTTTTGCTCAGCTCTTCAACCTCTCTCCCCTCTGGAGCCATCGTCGCGAAATCTAGCTCAGCGGTTTCCAACAATGCCTTGAGGTTAAGCTCTCCACCCCTGTCGCCGTCCATGAAAGCTGTCGTGACCTTCTCACGCGAAAGCTCTATTATGGCGCCTGGCACGCTTGCGCCCTCGATGGCTATTGTATTCCGGATTCCGTGGCGCAGCAAGTTTATGATATCCGCCCTGCCTTCAACTATTACCATCTCACCAGAATCAAGCAAATTCGGCCCGCATGGCAGCCCACGATAGGCTGTTATTTCGTGTACCCTGACAGCTTCTTTGATTTCTTCTGATATCTCGTCCGCATTAGGCACGCCGCTGTTCACCAATCCCTGCAGAATATCCCTGGCCTTCTCCACAACGTATTTCCTTTTTTCACTCCGCGTATCCTCGACGCTTTTTACCGATATTTTGGCCGTGCATGGGCCCACCCTTTCTATGGTTTCCAGCGTGGCCGCTATCAGTGCCGTTTCTGCAGAGTCGAGAGAACTGGGGATTATTATATCGCCCTCGGATTTACCGTTCTTGGAGTCTACATTTACCTCAATCCGGCCTATCCGGCCTGTCTTCTGCAATTCCCTGAGGTTGAGTTCAGAACCAAGCAAACCCTCAGTCTGGCCGAACACCGCTCCTATGACGTCCGGCTTTTCCACTACTCCGTTGGCTTTTATATAAGCGTTTATTACGTATTTTATTGAAGTTGGAGCTAATTTTGCCATGAATATCACCTTCCTTTAAATCTTCAATTCTGGTCTTCCCAAAGCGCATAAACTTTCCCCTCAACCTTGAATTGACCATTACCTTATGCTTCCTGAGCAGGTAGCTCAACCTAGCAGCAAGTCGTTTGCCCTCAGAATCAAAATCAGTGAGTATGACTACCTCTTTTTTCACTCCCTGATTAACCGATGAAGCGCATGATTTTGAAACATGAAGGGCAAGTTCAACGAGCGGCCTGCCGTTAAGTAATACAATATTTTTTACACCAAGGCTTTTTAAAGCCATCCTGTCCTTGATTCCCTCCGCAATTACCAGTTTCCCCTCCAATTCGTTTGAATATTTTAATAAGTCTTCCCGATTTATCTCATGCAAGCAAATCACCTAGTTTACCTATTGAGATTAGAATCCAGCCCCAACTGCTATGTTGATTATCGTGCATTTGAACAATTATAAACATTTTAATAGCAGGACAATCAAAATTCGACTATATCCACTACATCCCTTTCGGTAATTATCCCTGCAAGTTGCTGGTCTTCTATGACCGGCAACCCACCAATCTTCTGGCCGACCATGATCTTTACAGCTTCATAGACGTCCTGCCCTGGCCTGATCGCGACTACCCTCTTTTCCATCACCTTTTTTACAGGCTGCCTCTGGCTTTGCAATTTGTCGGCGATTCCGTTGTCATACAGGAATCTCAGAATGTCACGAGGGGTAACCATGCCAACCAGTAGACCCTTGTTCACAACTGGCAATCTCCTGAATCCCCCCATTCCCAGCATCTTGGCAATATCGATTACGCCGTACGAGGCCTGGGCCACAATAGGCTTCCTGACCATGGTATCACTAACCTTAACGCCAGTTCTGCCCCTTATCTGCCGGACGATGTCCCATTCCGTTACGACCCCCAGCAGGTTTTTCCTGTAAAGGACAGGGTATGCCCCAAGCCTGTGTTTCTTAAAGAATGACAAGGCAGCTGGCAGGTCCATGTTTTTATCCAGGTGAAAAACATGGGATGACATTATCTTCTTCACTTTTGTCTCGGGTCTGTTTTTTGGGCGGATTCTACTGTATTTCCCCCAGCCCCCAAGGACATGCACCATATCCGTTGCCGACAGCATGCCCCTGACATGGCCGTGTTCATCGAGAACAGGCACCCTCCTGTATTTTTTTGCGAACAGCACCAAAACATCCTTGACACGGTGCTCAAGCCTGCACGTTACGGGCTTTTTCGATGCGATATCCAAAACCTTGCTGCCAGGCTTCGTCCATTTGGCAATACTTATACCCTTCTTCGCGCCAAGCTTCAACATGGTTAATTCTTAAACAGCGTAAATAAAAAGGCTTTTTCTAGGATAGATTTCCTTTCTACCAAAAATATTAACTAATGAATCCAACAGATAGTTATGCCGAGAGCAGAAGCCGTTTTAAAACACGTTCTGAAAAAAATCACGCCGACCGAAAAGGAAAGGAGAGACACAAGCAGGGCGATCAAAAAGATTATGCTCGCAACCGAACGCGTGATAAAGCCGATGCGGCTTGGGCATACCCTTGCCGGCTCATTCCTGCGCGACACGTGGCTGGCGGACAAGCTCGAATTCGACATATTCATCTTGTTTCCGGAGAATGTCAGCCGGGAAAGACTGGAAAAGGCAGGTCTCGACATCGGCAAAAAGATAGTGGCTGAGCTCAAAGGGAAATACGAGATCGCCTATGCGGAGCATCCATACATCAGAGCGAAGGTTGGCGAGTATGCTGTGGATTTTGTGCCATGCTACGATATCAGGGATTCCGGCAGGATAAAGTCAGCGGTCGACAGGACGCCCCACCACAACAGGTATATACTGAAGAAGTTGACCAAAAGTCTTTCCCCCCAGGTCAGGCTGCTGAAGCAATTCTGCAAGGGCCTTTCGGTGTACGGCTCTGACTTGAGGGTCGAGGGGTTCTCGGGATACTTGACAGAGTTGCTAATCATCAAGTACAAGACCTTGAAGAATCTCATGCTCGAGGCGGGCAAGTGGGAAGCGGGCGAGGTCGTTATAGACCTGGAAGGCAGGTACGCTGGGAAGGAGCTTGATGTAAGAGGCAAATTCCCAGGGCAGCCGTTGATAGTCATCGACCCGGTGGATAAAAACAGGAACGTGGCAGCTTCGCTTTCCCCCGCCAATTTCGAGCTGTTCAAACAATCGTGCAAGTCATTTTTGATGTCCCCGTCCGAGCATTGCTTCAGGCCGCGAAAAGCTGGTCTCAGCCCTGCATCGTTGCTGAAAGGGGCAAAGAAACGGGGCACGAAATTAATCTCCGTGACGTTTGCAAGGCCAGGCGTTGTTGACGACGTTCTTTTCCCGCAGCTCAGAAGGAGCGCGAAAAGGGTGACCGGGATGATGCAAGAGCGCGAGTTCAGGGTTCTCGGGCACGACGTCTGGTGCGATAATGATGAATGCGTGCTTTTTTTCGAGCTGCTGGTCTGGAAACTGCCAAAAACAAAGAAAATAACAGGTCCTCCTGTATTTTCCCGGACCCACTCCGAGCAGTTCATCAGGAAATACCAAGGGAAGAGCAGGCTGTGGGTCGAGGGCAAGAACTGGGTGACGGAGGTCAGCACCAAATTCGAATCCGCTGACCAATTCATCGGACACAGACTGAAGACAGGTGCTAAAACACTGGCTGAAAGGGGGATCGCTTCTTACGTTGCTAAAAGCCTGAGCAAAGGGTTCTCTGTCGTGATGGATTGGCAGGTTATCAAAAAGGCGGACAGGAACAGGGAATTCGCTCTTTTTCTGACAGAATACTTTAAAAAGAAGATACTATAAAATACAACAAACAAATACAACAAACGGATTAAGTGTATATAGAAGTGAGGTGCATTGGTATGAAAGCGGTGTTTTTCATCGAGCCAGACAAATACGGCCAGGCCAAAAACAAGGTCTACAGCGACGAGCTGGTTTCCAGGCAGTCCATCATCCTCAGGGACGCTTCGGCGCTGGGTATGAAAAAACAGGGATACTATATGCTGATAGACGGCGAGGACGACGCTGTAAAAAAGGCAAAAGAGATTCTGAAAGAAAGTGCGGAAGAATTATCGGGATCCGAAGCAGAGGAAGTAATCCAAGCGATAGAAAAGCAGGAATCCAGTGCTGCTGAAGGCTTCGGTGCGATATTCGGATAGATACCCAAATTTTAAATAAAGAAACATATTACATCATGTTATGCGCTGGTAGTCTAGTTTGGTAGGACACAGCCCTGCCACGGCTGTAACCCGGGTTCAAAAGCACCTTTTTGAGCAGGTAAACACTCAAAAACGCGCCCGAAAAAGCAAGCTGACGCGAAAGGTTGGAAATCCCGGCCAGCGCATATTTGTTTTTTAAGGGAACTTTTATAAAATATATATGTTATATACGAGAAATATGACCAAAAAAACGTTTTGCGGTATTATACCTTGCGTTTTAGAGCCAAACGGGAAGGCAAAAGAATTTTTAGAAATAGCTAGAAAACCACAGACACAAAAGCAATACAGTAAACTATTGAAAGAAATGAGAGTAAAACCCGACCAGACGGCAAAAAAATAAGAGAAGTTACATGGGGTAAGAAAAACGTGGACGAAATACTGGCGGAACTTTAGAAACAGTAAAAAGTACAGTCTTTCTCTGCGTAACACCAAATCTTTCTAAAAACATTGTTGGTGTAATTATCAAAGGGGCATTTAGGTGTTTAGACTTATTTATTTTTTCAATAATTTCTAAACTCTTTTCTTTTACCATATCTTCCCTGTTCCATGTACAAAACAAATCGATTTTACCAACACTTACCGTCGCAAGTATAACAGCATCAACTGGCTTGATGTTAGCTCTTTTCTCATACAATTTAGCTAGGCTTCTAATTTCAGGACTTTTCCTACCTCCTTCTTGAATATGGCTCTGTATATTTTCAATAATGCAGTTTTCTTAGACAATCCTCTCCTTACAGCCCTAATTCCGAAGAGATTGACCCTTGTACATAAAAAAGTAAATAGTAAATCCGAAGATTCCTTACACCCCTCTAAATAGCTTCTTTCCCAAGAGCTTTTACTGAGAGTATCGAAAATACATATGAAAAAGAACATCTATGATGATGTTTGTATCAAGAGATACATTTCTAATTTTTCTTGCTTGACCAAAATATTTTTCTAAAGCCTCACGCATATTCATTTTTTGATTGCAATGAATAAATAATTGATTTACCTACTTCTCACATTTCAGGAACCAGCACACAACTCAGGATAGACTTATTAAACAAAATCGCTTTTTACAAAGATAACAATAATTAAAAAAGCTGCGGGTTATGCATACATTTAAAAATCAAGGGACGAAAATAGAGATATAACCTTTTGGATGGTAAAAATGGGAGAAAATTTTGAGCGCGAGATAAAGAAGGCCGTTCAGCTTGAGCCTGCTCTGAATGTTTCCAAGCCAAGCCCGCGTTCCCCGCCGGTTTTCATCAAGGTCGAGAGATTCAAGGAGTTGCTGGATGACGTGCAGCAGATGAGGTCCTACTCATTGGGCCTGAGGGACGCCCTGGATGCCATGTCCGAGATAGAGAAAGAGTTCAAGACGGCGATGAACTTGACCAACAAGGTGCTTGACAAGGTGAATATGATATTGTCTTCGATCGATATGAAGCTGCTCAAAGGGGGTGGCACGACACCCAGTGAAGCGATGTCCATCAAGCCCCCGCCAGAGATAGAGAGCTATGTGCAAGGCATTTACGAGCAGATAGAAAAGCTGAAAGGCGAGTTGCAGTCTATTGCCTGAGACTTGCTTTTTTCCATTTGAATTTTTAAACCTGTTTCTCAATTATTTTATGCAACACCCCTAACAACACCCATAATGCGGAGGTAGCGAAGTTGGTCAAACGCGGCAGATCATCTTGAGCTCTGATTGGGCGTGAAAACCATGGGCTCGATGACGTCGATGCTCAAGACCTGCTCTCTTAGTGAGTTCCCAGGTTCGAACCCTGGCCTCCGCATCTTATTTTGACAGGCTTGGCAGATTAGTAACAGGGAACAGGAAAAAACAAGAATATTTTTAAACTTATGTCATACAAAATAATGCGATAAGTTAATCCATATATAATCCATATAAAAACCAATAATACAAGGAATAGGGATAATAAAGCTCGATAAAGGTTGTTTGGTATGAAAATCAGGAACAAGAACGAACTGCTTGCGGGGCTCATCTCGCAGCTTGAAGAAAAGGGCAGGCTTGAGCACGTTCCTTTCTGGCACGCGCTGGCAAAAAAGCTGAACAGGCCCAGGAGAATGGGATATGAGGTCAATCTGTTCAAGCTGGAGCTCAACGCAGGCCGAAAAGAGACGATAGTGGTTCCAGGTTCCGTTCTGGGTTCGGGTGAGCTGACAAAGCCGGTCACGGTGGCAGCGCTCAGGTTCTCAAAGGGTGCTGAAGAAAAGATCAAAAAGGCAGGGGGACATACGTTGAGCCTTGAGCACTTCATCAGGGAAACCAGGAATGTGAAAGGAGCAGTCATAATGGGATGATATAATATGATGTACATTGACGCTAGCAATCGTGTTCTTGGCCGGCTGGCATCCATAATAGCCAGGCATCTCCTGAGCGGCGAGGACGTGGCCGTGGTCAACGCAGAAAAGGCCGTCATTCTGGGAAACCCGGCAGCCACGATCGAGACGTACAAGAACAAAAGAGCGAGGGGGGACCCTTATCACGGGCCATTCTATCCCAAGCACCCCGACACGATATTCAAGCGGACCGTGAGGGGGATGCTGCCGAGCAAAACGTCAAGGGGCAGGGAAGCTTTTAAAAGATTGAAGGTTTTTATCTCTATACCCGAGGATATGCGAGACAAAGAGTTCACGGCAGTGCATGGGGCTGCCAACAAAGGAGAGCGCAAATGCATAACCCTTGCCAATCTTGTGGAGCGATTATGAGCGGAAAATCCAAAAAGGCCAAGGCCTCCGAAAAGGCCAAGGCAGGGAAAGCGGTGGAAGAAAAGGGGAAGCAGGAAAAGGGAAAACACGTTGTCTTTAGCACGGGCAAGAGGAAAAGGGCGGTAGCCAGGGCGGCCACAAAGCCAGGGTCTGGCATTGTACTGTTCAATTCAAAGCCCGTCGAGCTAGTCCAGAATGAGACCATGAGGCTGTTAGTGCAGGAGCCGCTGCTGCTCGTCGGCGATGCCTGGAAAAAGTTCAACATTCACGTAAAAACGAAAGGCGGGGGGATAATCGGTCAGGCCCAGGCGGCAAGGCAGGCCATAGCGAGGGGGCTGGTGGAGATGCTCGGCGCCGATGCGAAAAAGACATTCATGGAATACGACAGGAACATGCTTGTTTATGACCCGAGGAGAACGGAGCCGCACAAGCCGCCCCGCTCTTCACAAGGACCGAGGAGAGCAAAACAAAAAAGCAAGAGGTAAAAAGAAAATAATGAGGTAGTTGATATGGAGTTCGCAAGGATCAAACTGGCAGGCAGGGATTACAGACAGCTTGAAGAGATATGCAACATGATAAAGGGCATAGCCGACAAGTACGGCATAGCCGTGAGGGGGCCGATGCCTTTGCCCACCAAGAAGCTCAAGGTCACCACCTTGAAGACACCTTGCGGGGACGGCACAGGTCACGGAAACGCAACCTGGGACAAATGGGAGATGAGGATTCACAGGAGGATAATAGACATAGGCACCAACGACAGGGCGCTGAGGCAGGTTGTGAGACTGCCCATACCAGAGGG
>CAZLFZ010000004.1:0-71687 GCA_964559215.1 uncultured archaeon | reverse complement strand
TAGGCACCAACGACAGGGCGCTGAGGCAGGTTGTGAGACTGCCCATACCAGAGGGGATAAAGATAGACATAGAATTCAAAGACTGAAAACCAGGAAAAAGACTACTTCTGCGATTCGATTTTTGATCAATTTTTGATGCCAAAAGCCTGGCTGCTTGCGATGCCGGCAAAATTTATAAACTTTCTCTTCCTTTTTTAAGCTGGCTAAAATATAGTATTTAGCAGTAGTAAAACTTATAAATCTTCGTTTTATATTATACAGTGTTAATTTAAATTAACAGGGGAGCAAATTAATAGAATAAGGGTAACAGAGAACCAATTAATAAAGCCATAAGAGGTAAAAGGCATGGCCAGACTAAAAGGGATGATGTCCAGCAAAAGAGCATGGATTCTGGGAGATAGAGGAAAATCGGGGCTCGTCAAACCAGGAAAAGCAAACCTTTATCTCAACCCCCGACGGGAGGTCCGATGAACGGAAAGGCGTTGTTCGGATTCGCTAAATGGGGAGCGGTCCTAGTAACAACGCTGTTGTTTTTAACTGTCACGGCATTCTATATAATCCCGATTCTAGCTGCCGATTTTACCGTGGGTGTTTCACCATCGTCAGGTGTGGAGGCTGGTTCGGCAAGCCAGTTGCTCAATTTCACAATAAACAATGTAGACCCAACCGAAAACATCACCATTGTAAACATAACATTGCCAAACGGCTTTTCCTTCATAACCGATACAAACGGCACATCGGCATCTGGCACATCGTTTACAAGCAATTCCGTAAATGTCACATGGAGCAATACAACAGCAAGCGGGTTTGTGGAAAACGGAACAGAAGAACACTTTTGGTTCAATGCCAGCGTGCCGAATGAACCGAACACTTACAATTTCACTATCACGACCATGGACACGGCAGGCGTTGCAAATTCGACCAATGTTAGCGTAACAGTCACCGATACAACCCCACCCACGGACATAGTAACGGTCCCGCCTACGCTGGATAACGGCTCATACACGGACAAAAGCTGGTTTTACGTCAACGTCACCGTGGCAGAATTGAACCCAGACACATGCCAGCTCGAACTCTACAACGGGACCTTGGCAAATTACACCATGACGAGGAACGGGAACAACTGCTATTTCAACGCAACCGGCCAGCCCGACGGCGATTGGAGCTACAGCGTCTGGGCAAATGACACGAGCGGCAATCCGGGATGGAACGGGACATGGTCCATAACCGTTGATACCGCAGACCCGACGACATCCGATGATTATGCCAACAATGACACGTGGGTGAACTCCGACCAGACGATAACGCTGACACCGTCGGACCCCGCGCCAAGCTCAGGCATTGATTGGACGAGGTATTGCCAGATATCGGGATGTGATCCCTCAACCGGGACCGATTATACAACCCCCGTACCAATCACAACCGAGGGGACAAGCTACTTCAGGTATGCGAGCAGTGATAACGCGGGAAACGTCCAGCCAACACAGCACCTGATAGTCAAGATAGACAAGACAGAACCCAGTCCCACGCTTGTTTCACCCACCTTGCCAGATGGTCAGATCACGCTAGATAACTGGGTCTATGTCAACGTCACATCCTCAGACAACCTTAACACATCCGCTTGCCTGCTGGAATGGGACGACGGGTCTCCCGCAAACGATTCCATGAATATCGTTGGTTCAGGGACAGATGTGGTATGCTGGCTAAATGAGACAGGGCTAAGCGACGCTATTTACAGCTATAAGGTCTATGCGAGAGACGATGTGGGAAACTGGAACGTGACAGAGAGCAGGAGTGTGACAGTAACTGCAAATCTGGCGTACGCGTTGACCGTGAATCTTTCAAACATATTGAATAATCTCCCCATTCCAAATGCTTTATTAAAATTGGTGAATTGCCAGAACACGAACCAGACCCTTGCTAGCGGCTCTACAAACTCGATCGGGCAGGCAACATTGGGGATTTCCGATTTATGGAATTTCAGCATACACGTTAAGATTTCCGAAAACTATATCAACAAAACCGATGATAACGGAGGCAAAGGCTACCAGTTAAGCATCAACACAACCATTGCCGAAGAGGTCTATTCGTTATACGAGGGAAGCTTTAACGTCACGGTCGTGGATTCCGTGAACGGCAGGCCGGTCTCCAATGTTAACGTTTCAGTTTACCGTGAGGATGCAGGAACAGAGGACCAGTCGGATAATTACAGGTGCGATAACGGCGTGTGCACCACGGACAATACCGGCAACACATTGCTCGTAATCCCTCAAGGGGACTCACCACCCTGTGGAAATTATTTCGTCAGCATTGTGGACGAGGTGCCTAACTACCTGAACAAAAACACATCGATTTACACCGGGCCGTGTGTGGGCAACAACAAGGATGTCCTTGCCAAGATAGACGGGGCTCAATCTATAAGCGGTTACATAACCGACAAATACAACACCCAGATTAAGGTTGTGGGAGCGAGCGTGACCATGTGGAACCATTCGACCCCGGCAAAAATGTTCGGCTGGGATGACAAATACTTCTATAACGGAACAACAGACGGTAACGGCAAATACGACATAAGAATGCCATCAAACCTTCTTTGTTCCGAGGAATGGTGCAGGTACGATATGAAGGTGGAGGCCGACAACTATGTGTCAACGTACAGCAAAGGTCCTAACGACATCGGTTACCAGTATGCTCAGCAAATAGATTTGAACTTGACTGGCCCCTTGGACGTGAATGGAAAAATAATAGAACTCACAAACGGCGAACCCGTTTCTGGTGCCGAGGTTAGCGTCTACAACGAAAGCGAGGGCTTCAGCTATGTTATTTACACTGATGCGCAGGGAGATTTCTCGGTTAAAATAAGAAACAACACGGGCTATTCTGTGAAGGTGAGCGGGGCAGGTTACGAAGACAATATCACAACCCCACTGCAGGGATCGCAAAGTATGGGCGACATAACGCTCAGGGGAAAGGCCCATCTAGTGGGCAAGATAGTTGACATGTATAAAGACCAGAGCGACTCCGATATACCCCTGTCCGCGAACATAAATTTTAATTCGGGATTGTATCAAACCACCAGCGATGCCAACGGTGATTTTTCGATTTTTGTCAGAAGCGGCACGACCTATTCCATGAGCGTTAGCAAGGATGGCTACTTCACCTCTACTTTCCCATTTTCTGTTGAGGAAGACCCGACTGGAAGCGTGTCCCTTGGCACAAAAGAGCTTGCCGGAAAGCACCAGATATACGGAACGATTTATGATTCGGAACCCGGGGCTGTGTACGATAAACTGGCAGACGTGGATGTGCTTGTCCACGACTCCTACCACACCTACAAAGTCACCAGCACTTATATCGGACAATATTCCGTTAACATATCCTCAGTCAACAACAAGTATTATCTGGAATTCCAGCGCGATGGCTTTGACACAAAACTGCTGAACAATTCCGGCAATAATTACACCAGCTTTACCGGTTCGAAAGAAATGAATACGCAGCTCTTCGGCTCCACCACCGTGACGGGAAATGTGGCTGACGAGTACTCCCCTCCTGGCAGCCCAATATTTGTACCAGACGCGATGATGCTTTTCAGGGATCACCAAACAGGAGATTTGCCAGGAGATTTGCATTATAACATAACAAGCGATTCAAATGGGTATTTTAGTATAAATCTGGGCGTCAGGAACAACTATGATATAGAAATCAGCAAGGACGGTTATAACAGTAGAACCTTTGACAACCTCGGTTCCGGTTACGTTGCCGGCGACGACGTATCCTTTAACAACGTGACGAGCGACTACTTGAGGCTCAGGGGAACCGCCCATGTATTCGGAGTCGTTAGAGACAACAAAAGCAACGAGTATGTTTACAACGCGGTTGTTACGATATATGAAAAGAACAGCAGCCAGGCTAAATACCGGCAGTCGGTTAACGGTAGCTATGAATTCTGGATAGACGGCGATATGCATTACGGGATAGAGGCTGACGCTATTGACTATCCAAAGAAAGAAGACTCTAACGGACCAACCGGATATAACGGAGATCTTGAGCTCAACATAACACTCAAGGCGCAGTTCCATGCGATACTAAAGGATGCTGAAAATTTGGATTACGATATAAACAACGCAAGGGTCAGGTTGTATCACTACTACGATCAGACTTATTTCGGTCCAGACACAACCCCGCAGGTCTTCTCTCTGAATGAAACAACACTTAACGTGACCGTTTCCTGTGAAGAAAGTGGTACCCAAGAGCTGCTTTATCTCGATGACATAAACGTGACCCTCATCAAGACGGACGGTTGCCTGGGCTATCAGGAGACGCTTGGCCTTTGCTGGCGCTCGCAAAACACGACAAACGGCACCACATTGTTCGACACCTTCGCTGCAGGAACGTACGACTTAACGATTGACGGCAGCCAGATTGGATGCGGAATAAAATCAGAACCTTTAACTGTCGATTCAAGTAACGCTGGAACACAGATAAACAAGTCTTACGCCTTGACAGAGAGTACACTTATAATCAGGGTAATGGACCCGATATGGTTTGTTGATAACACCACGGGTATGCTTGAAAACGCAAACGTCACTCTTCATACCATTGGGCCATACACGAACGCGACACCCGATAATCTCGGCCAGGGCTGGTTCAGGTTCCACTTCGTGATAAATGGAACGAACAACGTCAGCGCATACGATGATTATCACTACTTGAATTACACATTGTTCACCCATGATGTTCCAGGATGGACAGATCAAATCGACACACCCCTCATCTTACAGCCGTTGCCGGCCAACTTCAGCATCTACTTGCTGAACTCGACCGGTTATGGCGTGGATGACGGCGTTGTGGTTAACATAACGAACCAAAGCGGCATGCTCGTGGATGATGCATTCTTCAATTCACACTACAGCGATACGTACACCCTGACCACCAGCGGCGGCGGCTGGGCCAACTTCACAAACATATACTCGAGCGTCTACTGGAACATTTCCGTAAACGGAACCCTGCAAGGTTACAACCACACTTATTCGAATGATTCGTTGATTGAAGCCGGAAACCTGAGCATGATCAACGTAAGTATCAGGGAGAACACACTGCTTGTCCATGTTTATGGTTTGTCAGGAGGCTCGATGGTGGATGTAAATGCAAGTAGTGTGATATTATGGAACGGCTCTGTCGGCTCGACCGTGGCCAAGAACGGACTGGGTGAAGATCTGAACGAAACAACCAACGACACAGGCGGGATATTTTTCAACAGAATGATACCCAGAATCTACAACGTTTCGATAAACGGCACAGGATTCGAGCCTTTCGAGACGGTCGTGGTTCTGGAGATAAACGAAAATTACTTTAACCCGGTTTTGAACGATACAACGCCGCCTTACTATGATGATGCATGGATGAGCCCTGCCGGTCCTAATCAGGGCGATGTGGTTAGAATCTATGTCCACTGGGTCGACAACGCAATCTTGAAGCAGTCAATCCTACAATTAAAATATGAGGATAATAGCGAGGAGAATCATACCTATAAAGCGTTTGTTATAGACGACTGGAGCAACTTCACGTTGGATCCGGATTATACGACGGAGCACGCAGGCGAGGATATTTCCTGGAAAGTCATAGCCAGGGACTCGAGCAACAACTGGAACACCAGCATGCCATGGACTCAATTCCACATAAACGACACAGAGGCGCCGGTTGTGTCCGTGACCCACATCCCGGAGCCGGTGGTCGCCGGCATGGAGGTCGTTTTCCAGGCGAGTGTGTCAGACAACCACAACATTTCATGGGTCAAGATATACGTGGATTACGATGATAAGTCCGCTAGTGGGCAGGAATGCATCCCGCCCAACGGCAGCAGCATGGTATGCACATGGAAAAGCCCCGGGTTTGATTACGAAACAACGCATTATTACTATGCAATCGCGGCCGACGATGAAGGAAATCAGGGAAGGAACCCGGATGCGGAACTCAACGTAACTCTTCCTTACACGCTGCTGACAGGAAGGTCGCAGGGGGCGGCAATCTATGTAGGCGACGTAGACCCTGAGAAGATTTACATATTCGGCGGACAGGAAGCTGGGGCGGATGTAAGCAGGGAAATACTGGGGTTCCAGCCGAGAAATTCTGACAATCCAGCACTAGTCACATATATGAGCGATGAGAGAAGATCCTTCGCTGTTGCATACGACAATGATAACGGCGATATTTACCTTTTTGGCGGTTCTAATGGAGCCACATGGCTGACTTCCATCGAGCGGTTCGTCGTAAGTTCGGAGAGCATTTTAGATAGGTCGGAAACGATACCCGATGACCAGAGGAACAGCCCGTCAGCGGCCTATCATCGTAGCGGCACTTACGGCTATATTTACCTTTTCGGCGGCGATAACGGGACCACTGAGTACTCACAGAGCATATGGCGATACAACATAACCGCAGATTCCGGAGGGAGTATAGGAAACCTTCCAACGGACAGGTCGAAAACAGCGGCCGTGTATTCGCAGGTGAATGACAAGATTTACATAATCGGCGGGTTTAACGGAACACATGACTTAGCTGACATTATTGAGTATACGCCAGGGGAGTCAACCGCTGCAGTTGCGGCCTCGATGCCTAAGGCCCTTGAGGGCGTTTCCACATCATACCACACCAAGACACAAAAGATATACATATTCGGCGGGTATAATTTCAACGATGGTGTATACTCCGACGAAATATACGAGTTTGATCCCCAAACAAATATAACAGTCGTGACGAACAGCACCCTGCCTTCTCCGAGGGCTTTCACCTCCGCAGCCTTCTCGGCTTACGACGACAAGTTCTACATATTCGGGGGAGAGAGCGGAACCAACGGAACCATAAAATATGATGAAATCGTGAAATACGACCCCACGTACGGGAAGAGCTTCACGGTTCTGATGAAACGGGGGAACCTGACGATAGATGTTTATGCTGACGGCAGCCCGGTCACGGAATGTGGCGGCTGGCCGACTGTCACGCTTTCCCATTCAGGCACGCTGCCTAACGGGAAATCCTTCCCACCCCAAACCAAAGACGCAGAAAACGGCCAGGCAAGATTCGAGTATCTTTACCCAGAACTGACATATAATTATGACGTGGACGGAGAATCCCAGGGTTACAATAATGTCTCAGACAGCACATATGTGGATCAGGACGAAAACAACATCACGGTCGATCTTGGCATAACAACCCTGACCATCAATGTGACGAACAGCAGTGGATTATCTGTAGACGCCCATTATGTTGTTTTCCCGCAGGGAGGAGACCCAGACACCGATCAACTGACCAGATGTGACGGTATACAGATAGAAGGAGACACCGGCAGTGACGGTCTTGTTACCTACACCAGGGTCCTGCCGTGCACCAACTGCAATCTCACCGTCACAAAGACAGGGGCGACGCCGTCATGGAACAGCGTGTTATTCAGCGTGGTCGCGGGTGAGGACAATTATATTCACATAGACCCGCCGGGAGATTCGGCTTCTCTTGGTTCCACATATCCATACTACATAGACGCGATAGGCGATTACAACACCCTCACGATAAACGTGACGACCAATTCAAGCGGGACCCCAACTCCGATAAGTTACGTGAATATTACGATGTTAAGAGACGATGGCAGAGCTGCTGGTAGCAACTTGACAGATGCGTATGGGCTGACCACGATAGCTGTAAAAGACGGGGTTTATAACATGTCGGTTAAGGGAGAAGGGAGAGGTTACGATTCCTTTTTAGTAGTGGACCTGAAGATTGGCAAGCTGGCCTTCGCCAACGGAACAACGGAGAATGGTCAGGTTCTGCTGGTTGTTGACGGCCAGCCGATGTACACGCCGTTGGAGCCTCGTACACCGAGCGGAGGCTATGGTTACTATGTAAGGATAGAGACCGCAGGTTACGGCTCTTACGACTCCTTGGAATCTGGAATCGGAATATTCCAGGGAACCTACTTTGACGATGCGGCACAGAACAATAATGACGTGAACAACAGCTTCACCCTGAATATGTACGGCTTGAGCATGATTAACGGCACCGTGACAGACATAGACTGCGTATACTCAAACTGCAGGGTCCCTGGTGTTATAGTCAAATTATTGAGTGGTGTTAAGCCACCGGGTGAGGATGAGGACATACGACTCAGGTATTTGAAAACAACGAACATAAACGGCACATTCTCGTTACACGTGAGCCCCTACACTGCCGACTCTTACTGGAACAACCCGATAAACGAGAGTTATGATTTGAAGACCGAAAAGGGCGGTTACGTTCCTTACTACACCAGCGCTCATGGTTATCCCTTGGGAATAGAGCTTGCCAAATACCAGAATTTCACCCCAGAACCTGAACCCGAACTGACGGGATCAGGTTACGTTTCCGGGTATATTTACAGTCACGAAGAGCCCCCCCAGAAAATTGGCGGCGCCGACGTAAAGTTCGTTGCAACCACACAACCTTCAGCCAACCCCAATATACTGCCAAATTCAAACTATTACAGCACCGTTTCTGCTAACGGAACAGGATATTTTTCCATGGCCATTAACCCAACTTATGGCCCGTATAAAATCTCCGTTGAGAAAAACCAGTCCACATTACTTCCCACAACCATGGGGCCATATAATGAATCCAAGAGCGATGTTATAATATATTTATATGCACAGAATCACGGCAGCATACAATTCTATGTGCTTGATGAATTCGGGCAGGGTATTCAGAACGCAAACGTTACGGTGACTAGAACAGCCTTCACACCAATTACAAAAGTCACAGACCAAAACGGAGAGGCAGAAATATGGAGTATTGGTATAAGTAACTATAATGTCACGATAAATGCGAGTTATCTGGGATACGGGAATTATCAAGGTCAGGCTGTAGTCAATTCGGGACAGGAGACGGTTGTCAATGTGACGCTGCCTGCGACCAAAATAAACGTAACGCTTGTCTCTGACACCGGGGAGAATGTGGATAACTTAACGGTTTCGTTGCGAAACGCGTCCGGCCTGTTAAGTTCCATCAATACTGCAAACGGCAGCACGGTGTTTGCCATCCTGGTGCCCGATGACTACAACATCACCTTCTCAGGATACAGGTCCCTCGTGTACTATTTGGACGGCGCGACCCTCAGCTCTAATGTGACATCAGTAAACATAACGGAAAGCGAGGCCGGCAAAACAACAAACATAGCATATGTTTTGAACGAGACAAGGGCGCTGGTAAAGCTTGTCGATTACAACGATTCAGGTTTGCCGAACATAACGGTTACAATCTCCAATGTGACTGATAATGTTTCGGCCACCATATACAACACAAGCAGCGACGAGAATGGCCATGCGCTGTTCAGGGAAATCCTGCCTGCCCATAACTACAGCATCATCTTCAACGATAGCCAGCTGCACAGCATGGGTCTGATAGTCCCTGAGAACTACAGCATCTCGGTAACGGGCGGGGAAGATGAAAACACAACGAACAACATCACGATAGTTATCAACGATGTTCAGGTTCGGTTCAACATAACAAATACCACGGGAGACGGCATCGCGAATGTCGTCATATTGTTGCTCGATGAAAACGGTTCTGTTGCCAGGAACGCATACAACCAGACGCTTAACGGGACAACGGGCTCGGACGGAATGCTGATCATCCACAACGTGCCTAACAGGACATACGAGTACCTTATAGACGCCAACCAGACCGGGTACGGTATATGGAACGGCAGCGTGACGGTTACCATAGACGACGTCAGCATTGTTGAAAGAGCGAACGAGACGGCTCTCAGCCCAATAAAACTCACGGTTTACGCTTTCAATTCAAGCGGAGGGCTGGTGAAGGAAAACGTAACAGTATCCGTCCTTTACAGCAACACCCTTACCAAGGGCGCAGACGGCGAGAACCTGACAGCCAACATAACGAACACGGAGAATTCAACCGAATTCACCCACCTGTTGGTTTACCCGCTCGATTACACGATCGAGGTGACATCCCCGCGGTATTTCTCCAATTCTTCCACGGCGGGCTTCGAGCTCATGAATCCGTCTGTGACCCACAAGAACCTGAGCTTCACGCTGACCGAAAGGTCGCTGACAATCCGGGTCAGATACGGGGGTTCGGAACTCGACGAAGGAGCAAATATAAGCCTTGTCAATGCATCAGACGGCTCTGCCGTGACAGGGACAAACGGGTCTGTCATAGCGAACAAAACAAATATAACAGACAGCACGGTATTCGAATACATACCGGATGGAACCTACAACATAACGGTTAACTCTGCTAAATATTTCAACCCTGCCCCGTTGCAGTTCGACACATCAGAAATTCTGGACGGCGTGGACAGCCGCACCATCACCTTCACGACAGAAAGAAGGATAACCGTGGTTGTCAGGAACAGCACGGGAAATGCTCTGGAAGAAGGTGTGAATATAAGCATCCAGGATGGTTCAGGGAACGTCTTGATGGGTCTGGATGGTTCCTATCTTAATGAGAGTGACATAACAGATTCTGTCGATTTCACCCACATACCTGACGGCACACATTATATTAACATAACCTCAGACAGGTACTTTTCCAGCATCCAAGCATTCAACGCGTCGGACATACTGCTTGGCATCGATACATACAACTTCACAATGAGCGAAAGAACGGTTTACATATACCTGCGGGATTCAGACTTGACAACCCTGGATTATGGTGTGAACGTTAGCCTGACCAATTCAACCGGCGGCCAGTTAAACGGAACAAACGGCCAGCCGATAGATGCACAAACCGACCAGACAGACACGGTGATATTCAACTACGTGCCAGACGGCATAAACTTGATTGTCAATGCGGTTTCAAACGACTACTTTTCGCAGAACTGGACGTTCAACACAACCGATCTGCCAACGAACAATACCCATACTTTCATTATGAGAACGAGGACCTTGACTGTCAACATATACCATTTGACCAGAGATGTTATCACGGAGAGCGTGACCGTCAGCGTGCTCAACGAAACCGGCGATGTAGCGAAAAACAGAACAGGGCAGTTTGTGAACGGGACAACAAACACGGGCAGCATATCATTCACGGGAATAGAAGACGGGACATACAACATAAGCCTGCAATCTGCCAACTACACCTCGAAGAACGTTTCATTCGAACCCGAAAGCGGCGACAACAACCAGGTTGATGTCTATCTGCTCAAAAAACTGCATGGATACTTCAATGTCACGGTTCTTACTTCAGGCTCCCCGTTAAGCGGCGCCACCGTGACGCTCAGATACAACGGCACCACGGATGTTGATTCAAGGGACACGGGGTCCGACGGCATAGCAGTGGTGGAGACTAACACTTCCGTGTACGGCCAGAACCTGACAATCAAGGTTTCCAGGTCAGGATACTATGACAACGAAACAGAACAGTATGACATCTCCGACCAGGAAGTTAAAGATGTTGTCGTCACCCTTAGTGCCACGCCTCCTCCACCTCCAGGAGGTAAGAGGGGCGGCTATGTAGGAGGACCGGCAGTGGACAGCGAGACGCAAAAGCTTGGCGACATATCTGCCAATATCGCGAAATCAGCGAAATTCAGCAAGTCGGACACCCTCAATATAGAAGAGATAGAAGTGCTGACCGACCAGGACGCAAGCAACGTGAAGATAACGGTGAAGGAAAGCGGCAAGCCTGCCGGTGCAGCCGATCCGATATCGTCAGCCGAGGGGAAGGTCCAAAAATATCTGGACATCACGGCGACAAACCTGCCCAATTCCATAATAAGCCGGGTGACCATTTCCTTCAAGGTAAGCAGGAGCTGGGTGGACAACAACGGCATAGACCCAACGGAGCTTTTCATGTTCAGGTACTATGGCGGTGCTTGGAACAGGCTTGAAACCACGCTCATTTTGCAGGACAGCAAGTGGTATTACTACAGGTCAACGTCCCCGGGATTCAGCATATTCGCAATAGGCGGCTATAAATTCAAAGAAAAGGACATGGAACTGGTTCTTTCCCCATTGTCTATCAAAGGCAGCGAATGCAGGACGGCCTACATCACCGTGAAAAATACCGGAGTATCAACCCTTTCGAATATACACGTAGAAGCACTTGAAACCGAATGCTGCTCAATCCAGCCCGTAAAGGGCATCGCATCCCTCGCATCCGGATCGCAGAACACGATATCGGTGGAGGTGTGCGCAAGCAGGACAACGGAAAGGGGAACATATGAATACAGCCTGGCTGTGGTCTCAGGCCAGCTTACAGATACCGTGAGCTCGAAAATATACGTCACGGAGAGCTACCTCGAAACCCTCACGAAGCAGATAGAAGAGCTTGAAGATAAACTGGAAAAATTAAACAAAACCCAGCTGAATGAGACAGGGTTAGGTTATTACAATTCGGCGCTTGAAAAGATAGACGACAGCAAGGATTACCTGAGCAGGCAGGACTTCGACGCCGCCATAACACTGCTGGGTGAGGCGAAAGAGTACTATGAAAAGATCCAGGTATCCGGGCCTCCGGCAAAGGGTTACCTGGACATGTTCCTGGAATGGATCATGATTAACTATGTCCTGGCGTCAGCAACTGCGGCAATAATCGTGTTCTCGCTTTCTTTCTTGTTCATAAAGAGAAAGGTTTTGGCTAAGGAATTACCGGAGATGCCTGAGGTCCCAACCGGTGGAGAAGTGGTAAGAGCAATAAAGAAAGCCCCGGATGAAGTAATGGACTCCATCATGGGAGTTGTAAAAGAACTGGAAGCAAAGGTTGACGAGATAGACATCGACACCCTGCGGGAGAGGGAAAGAAAGTGGTACAACAAGGTCAAACTGCAAATAGAGAACATCAAGAAAAGCGTAGAAAAGGGAGAATTCGATAAAGCAAAGAGGAACCTGAACGATGCCGAGCTGTTCATGAAGATGCTGGAGCTCAACACGGCCTCGGATTAAGCTGCCGGGACAACTATTTTTAATCTCAAAGAAAAAGAATTGTTATGGGTGTCAATCTAAGGGAGATAGCAACCATCCAGGAAATAGAAATGGAGTCCTTGAGGGGAAAAGTAATAGCCATAGACGCGCTGAACATAATCTACCAGTTCCTTTCCATCATCAGGGACAGGATGACCGGGGAGCCTCTGAAAGATTCAAAAGGCAGGGTGACGAGCCACTTGTCAGGCATTTTTTACAGGGCAACCAGGATGCTGGAATCCGGGATCACGCCAGTTTTCATATTCGACGGCAAAGCTCCCGAATTCAAGCAGGATGTGCAGATGGCAAGGCACAAAATCCGCGAAGAAGCCAGGGCAAAGTGGGAGCAGGCTGTGAAACTAGGGGACAAGGAAAAGATAAGGCTCTACTCCCAGCAGGCGACAAAGGTAACGGACGAGATGCTCGACGAGGCCAGAAGGCTGCTTGATGCCATGGGGGTGCAGTGGATGCGTGGGCCGAGCGAGGGGGAGGCACAAGCGGCATATCTCAGCAAACACGATGTGGTTTACGCCTGCGGCTCCCAGGACTGGGACTCGCTGTTGTTCGGAGCCAAGAGGCTGGTCAGAAACTTGACGATAACCGGCAAAAGGAAGTTGCCGCTCAAGGAGACCTACATAACCATCAGGTCCCAGTTAATAGAACTGGATAAGATGCTCAAAGATTTGGGCATAACCCACGACCAGCTGATAATAATAGGCATTCTGACCGGGACCGACTACAACCCCGGGGGCGTCAAGGGGCTGGGCCCGAAAAAGGCGCTGGAGCTCGTGCTCGAGCAAAAAACACTGGAATCCGTTCTCTCGCATCTGGATTGGCAATTCGACACGCCAGCAGACCAGATATTCGATTTTTTCAAGAACCCGCCTGCTCAGGATGTCAAAATAGAAAACCTGCAGCCTGACCCCGAAGATGTGAGGAAAATACTGGTGGATGAACACGACTTCTCGCCAGACAGGATCCAGCGTACCCTGGAAAAGCTCGAGGGAGCGGAACATGAAAGGAAGCAGTCCAGCCTGGAAAAGTTTTTATGATAAAATAGCTGAATAGCTGGGACTGGGTTCAGGATTTTCCCAAACTTTGCCATAACACATCGAATTCCGATTTGTACGATTCCCAGACTTCTCTGCTTTTGATAATGATGCCCAGAAAATCGTTCGTAAACGGCAAAAAGATAATTACCTTGTCGGTTCCGTATATTATTGTCGAAGCTGGTGTAAAATGGCCTTTTGGCAAGAATTTTCTAATAGTCAAGGGGTATTTTGTGACGTCTTCACCTTTCATGTAGTGAGGGAAAAGAATGGTCCTCTTCAGCTTCAGTTTCATCCTTCTCTTCTGCCAGTGGGCAAACCAGTGCTTCGCCAGATTTCTCGCGGCACCGGTGTAGCCGATTATAAAGTAATCCCGGCCCTCCCCCAAAACATCGTTCAGCACGGTTTTTAGCCCCTCTTTGCCCCTGTATACCTCGACTTTCACCCTTTCCACAGCAGGTTTTTTCAGGGAACGCAGTTTTGGGAGTATTTTTCTGACATGCCTCTCCCTCTCTTCCAGCAGGTGCAGCAGCTCGTCAGGGTCAGCGGCATGGAAATACCTCCAGTTCTCTCTCTTTACGTAACTCACAAAGCCCTTTTTTATCAAAGAGTCCAGCACGTCGTAGATGATAACCCTGTGCAGTCCCGTTTCCCTAACAAGGGCACCAGTCGTTGTTGAACCCAGCTGAAGCAAGGCTAGGTAAACCTTGGCTTCATTTTTGGTGAAACCCATCTCCAGCAAAACATGCTCGTACATGTTAAAAGAAATCTTACGATGATATTTAAATCTTCATATTTGTTATCAGTTTTTTAATAACAAATATTTAAGAATTTTGTTCTTGAACATGTAGTCATGGAAACAGGCGAATTTGGGGAGTTTGACTTATATGAATTGCAGAATGTGGCATCCAAGGCCTCTAACGTAGACGTAGTCGTAACCCTTAGATTGCTCAGGGATTTGAGAACACAGGCGTTTCAAATAGGTGAAGGGGGGAGTATCCTTGGTTCATGCGTTGCCGATGCCGACACCGTTTACTTTGGTTGCATGGACAGATATTTTTATGCGGTGGATTTATTGACGGGAGAAGAAAAATGGAGGCTGAAAACCGACGACTCGAATGCCGGTTCCCCGAGTATGGCAAAAGACAAAATATATTTTGGTTCCTACGACCAGCATGTGTACTGTATCGGCTTGAATGGCCGGGTTTTGTGGCGTTTCAGGACCAGGGACAAGGTTTTCTCAACCCCGGCGGTCCACAAAGATTGCGTTTTTTTCGGCTCTGAGGACCATAATTTGTACGCGGTAGATGCTGGGACAGGCAGCATGCTGTGGAAGTTCAAAACTCACGCACCCATAGCGGCCAACCCATTCATTTACAAAGAGACAGTATATTGCGGCTCTTTCGACCAGAATATGTATGCGCTCGACCTGAATGGAAACATGTTATGGAAGTTCGCGGCAAGGGGGGCGGCAAATTCCCCTACCATATACAGGGATATGCTGTTTTTCGGTTCAAGTGACCACAACCTGTACTGCCTGAATCTCGCCGGTAAACTGAGATGGAAATTCACAACCCAGCGGCCCATGACACAAAGACCGCCGACGATACATAACGACATGATATATTTCGGTTGCAGGGACAACAACCTGTACGCCATTGATATCGACGGCAAACTCAAGTGGCGCTTCAGAACCCAAGACATGATAAAATCCTATCCAGTTGTTAATCCAAAAAAGCGTGCGTTGTACTTCGGTTCCGACGATTTCAACTTGTATGCGTTGAACTCGGAAACAGGCGAACTCATATGGAAATATAAGACAGACGGGCCCATAATGGCAGTTCCTGTTTACGCAAAAGGGATGGTTCTGTTCGGCTCATGGGACTCCTTTTTGTACGCGTTAGACGCGGAAACCGGTAATCCTGTCTGGAGATTCAAGACCAGCTCTTCGTTCCAGTCACCGATAGAGCCTGAAATAAGAATCGAAACGGAGCCCTTTAAGTTTATCGAGGCAGGCAAGCCAAGAACGGGCCTGAAACAAGACGTGGAAGAAAAGATGGAAGGGGCAAGTTACGGCGTCATGAAAACGAGTTACATCAGTGAAGAGGAAGTTATCGATATCGGATCGCTCGCTACAATTTCAAAGAGCTATGGCGGCTTTGGCGGAAAAAAATATAGATAAACCAGTGTTAGCAATTATTAATTATGACTGAAGGCCCGCTGATTATAATCCTGAAGATGATAATGGTGGTAATAGAGAACGTGCTGGGCACCATGCTCAGCCTTCTCGGAATGCTGGGACAGCTGCTAGGTTCGTTGTTCGTTGTTTCTGCGGTGGGGGGGACGTTAGGAATATTCCTGGCTTTCGCGATATTCTCAATAGTTGGGTTTTTCCTTGCAAAGTTCTTTTTCGGATCTGTGAAAACGGTGATACTGCTTATTATAGCAGGTTTCCTTATCCTCATCTTCCTGGTGTGGGGCTTTAGCACCTTTTAGAATGACAAGCCGCTTCTGCTTTTCTGACCGCTTTATACGCTTATACAATGAGCCGAAAGCTAAATTGAGTCAGCATCTTTAGAAATTCTTCTTCTCACTTCTTTTTTGGCGTTATTTTGGGCATCGGCATCGGTGGTGGTATCTGCAGGTCCTCGGCCAGCAAAGACGCCTTGAGCAAGCACCTTCTGAAAAGGTAGTTGAGCACCTCAAGAGACAGCTTTTCCGGCAGCCTTTTGTTCTTTTCCCACTCGTCGATTACGGGCTTGTTCTTGTCTGTCAGATACATAATCGAGCCCTTTATCGTTATTCTTGCGAAATTTGGTTCGTATCTGGTCAGGAACTCGAATTCTATGGACAGCGCCTTTTTTGCCAGGTTTGGGACTGCTACCTCTTTCACGTTCGTTATGCTGGGCGTGCTGTTAACTTTGACTTCCTGCTGTATCCGTCCACCTTCTTTTCCCGCTTCCATTGAACTGAAGCCAAGTCCTATTATGGGCATTTCATCATCTCCCTTTACTCATCTCACTTTACTTATATGGCGTTTATTTATAAAAGATTATTATAAATATGGATGATTATTCGTTAAAAACATTTATATCGTTGTTACTAATTTTAATTGTTTTTGTAGCAGGATGTACAGGTGGTAATAAGATGGATTTGCCTAGCGTGCAGGGAAAAAAGGCATTGCTTGTGATAGCGCCCCAGAATTTCAGGGATGAGGAGTATTTCGACACCAAGCAGGTCTTAGAGCAGCAGGGCGTAGCCGTCACCACAGCATCGAGGAATGCCGGGGAAGTAACTGGTATGCTTGGCCGGACAGCAATGGCAGATATCAGTCTCGATGATGTGAGAGCAGCGGATTACGACGCGGTGGTGTTTATCGGGGGCAACGGGGCCCAGGTATACTTCAGCGATTCCACCACTCATGCCATAGCGGTGACGGCGAGCGAGGCCGGTAAAATAGTCGCTGCGATATGCATAGCGCCCGTGATACTGTCCAATGCAGGCCTGTTGCAAGGGAAGAGAGCAACATGCTGGGATGGCGAATTTGCGTCACAGCTTGAAGCCGGTGGTGCGGAATACATCGGTGAAAATGTAGTCAGAGACGGCATGATAATAACCGCAAACGGGCCGCCTGCGGCAAAGGATTTCGGTGCCGAGATTGTAAAAGCTCTGGCGGAGTCGTAAAGATTGAAAACATAGATAATATTAGGTGATGAATTGAACGTACTGGTTCCACTGGCAGAGGGATTTGAAGAAATAGAAGTAATGACAATCGTGGACGTATTGAGAAGGGCTGGCATAAAGGTCAGCATGGCCGGGTTGCCCGGAACCATAGTCGAGGGGAGCAGGAACGTGAAAGTTTTGGCAGACACCAAACTGGAGGACGTGGTGGAGGAAGACTACGACGCCGTGGTCTTGCCAGGGGGCTCTCCAGGATATACCAACCTCTCCAAATCACAAAAAGTCAAGAAGATCATAGGGGATTTCCACAGGGACGGAAAACTGGTGGCGGCCATATGCGGGGGCCCTACGGTGCTTGCAGAGGCCGGCATACTGACCAATGTAAAGGCGACTGTGTATCCAGGCCTTGAGAAATGCATCCCAAAGCCGAGAAACGAGAGGGTGCTGGTTGAGGGGAATGTAATCACGTCCCAGGGTCCTGGAACGGCAATGGAATTTTCTCTCAAGCTCGTGGAACATCTCGCGGGAAAAGAAACTATGAAGAACGTTAAGGAGCAGCTGCTCTTCAGGGGATAGTTGATATGCTAACGGAAAAAGAAATCCTGGTGCTTGAACTGCTTAGCAGCCGCCTGCTCGCGAAGCTCGGTGAAATCAAAGCGGATATCGGGGACGAGCCGGACGGCGTAAGGACCTCGATCCAGAGGCTCGTATCCATGGACTGCGTAAAAGTGATCGAGCCTATAGGCGAAAAATGCTTTGTCATAACCCAAAAGGGAAGCAAGGTCCTGCGTGAGTTAAAGAATCCGGAAAGGGGAGCAAAAATAAAGGAAACTTTTGATATGCCCTCTCCAAATGCTTAAATAAATTCAAAGAACAATCTATTTATTGGAAGCCCTGTAGTCTAGCGGTCAAAACCCATCCAGCTGACTGGGTTGGCCATGGATACCGGCCTTTGGAGTAAGTGGCTTTGAAAAAGAAGCTAAGGGCAAGAAAAATTAATAACTCAGTTCATATATTCAGCTCCAAAGAGTTGATGCCTTTCCGTTAACGCTTTTGCGTTAGCAAAAAGGGTTAGATGATAGCGAAGAAAGCCGGTGACGGCGGTTCGAAACCTTGCCGCAGTTCATGCGGCGGGGTGAAATTCCGCCCGGGGCTATGATTACCATGGGAAAGAGGGATCATTACAGGAATACGAATCTCAACATAATGAAGATATTCAAAACCCTGCGGGACGCCGGCAAGGAAAAGGAAGGGTTCCTGACGGTTTCGGAGATTGCCAGGAGAAGCAGGATGCACAAATGGACGGTCTCAAGGACTCTGGACCTTTACATGCATTCCTTGGTCGAAGTTGTACAACCTGTGGAATTGGAAGCTATCGGTTTGCAGGCCAAGCTCGTCCGGCTTAAAAATCCCAACCTCACCACGCAGCAGGTGGTTAACTATTTAAAATTGAGGAGAAAGATAACCCTATGAAGATGGACAGGCAGACGGTCTTCACCCTATTTATCGGGGTGATGATGGTAACATGGGTGATGGGAATGGCGATGAGCTATAACACCCCAATCACACAAAGCGGTATGAAAATAGAGAGTGTGTACGACAGGATGCTCACGTCCCAAGAGAAGATAACCATCCTGAGAAGTGGCCGGGTTCTGATAGAATACCTGCACGCCGGAGGCTTTGCCAGTGTGGAGAAGAAAGCCATTTACGAGAACTTCGTTGCCCGCTTCAAGGACTTCGTTGTCCTTGAGGTCGTGGAGATTCAGCAGGCCAACGAGACCCTCGACCAGCTGGTAACCCCCACCGGCGATATAGTAGAGTTAGAGAATGTCAGCGCTGAAGGGCTCGTTGATGTTTTCTGTGACAACGCTTTTGTACAGCCAAAGGAATGCCTGCTGAGAGGCATCTGATGGAATTTAACAGTACCTATTCTTTAATTTTAAAAAGGACGACGGTGCATTGTAGATTTTTCCCTGCCCCAGCTCCCTCTTGCCTCCGCCTTTCCCTTTGCACTTTTGACATATTTCCCTGATAAAAGAACCCATGTCCTTGGTCTTGCTCATCCCGACAAGGTCCCCCTTGCTGTTCGCCAGGACCACGGTGAGCTTCGGGTGCTGTGCCAGGATGTTGGATGCGGTTTTTATCAGCTCGGGCCTGTCTGCCTCAAGCACCTCGAATATCATGCCTTTCCTGGCTTTCTTGATTAAATCCGCTGACTTTTCATCTGCGAGCCTGGCTCCCATCTCCTCTATGGCCTTCTTTTTTGACTTCCACGATTCGAATACGAATTTCAGCGCCGAGTTCAGGTCATCGAACGTCTTGGTTGCGGGTTTCGATTTACTCAACTTTCCAGACATTCTTTCAAAATCAGCAACAAACTTCTTAACAGCGCTCTCAAGCTGCTCCATACTTACACTGAAAATGGCAGCGCTTCTCCTCAAATCTTGCAGAACAGCGAATTCGTCCGTCAGCGAAAATTTCTTGGAAAACCCGATTTCATCGTTCTTCTGCAGGGATTTGTGAATGTTGGACGCTACCGATTTCGCATAATCAAGGTACTGCTGGGCGGCTGCCCCGGCCTTGATGGTTATTCTGTCCACACCGTCCTGGATCCTCTCCGTTGAGATAACGACTATTTTCCCAGTGTCCTTGGTATTGCTCAGGTGCGTTCCTGCGCATGCCTCCACGTCCCAGCCAGGGGTATTGACTATCCGGATGGTCTTGTCCGGTATCGCCCCGCCCTGATATATCCTCATACCGTATTTCTTTTCCGCCTCGCTTCTCCTCATGAACATCTTGCTGACAGCGACGGATTTTTTCACCAAATTATTGGACATGACCTCTATCTTTTCGGTGTCGAGCATGCTAAGAGATTCGTAGTGCGTTATGTCCAGATGCGCCTTTTCCATCGTTTTTGCCGCACCGGCTTGCCAGACGTGATTGCCGAGCAGGTGCCTTGCGGCCCCGTTTATTATATGGACAGCGGTGTGATGCTGGGCAAGCTGCAATCTCCTGACCCAGTCTATCTCACCCGTGACTGTGTCGCCAGCCTTGAAACCGACCTTGTCCATCTTGTGGGCAACAACAGAGCCGAATTTCTGCACGTCCGTAACTGCCCGCCCGTTTATCGAGCCGGTGTCAAAATCCTGCCCCCCACCTTCCGGGTAAAAAAGGGTCCTGTCAAGTATCACCCAGCTCCCGCCATCCTCTATTATCTTGAGAACCCTCGCCTTGAATTTCTTATCATTTTCTTTATCGTAAAAGAGCAGGTGCGTCGGCTCGATTCCGCTGACATTTAGGGGAGAGGACTTTTCTCCCTTCACATCCTCTAGCATATGCCTTGAGGAAATCTCCTTGTAGAAATCAGTCGGTATTTCAATCCCGACTCTGGCCTTTTCAGCGACTTCTTTAATCAGCTCGGGCGTTATGCCCTGCGACTCGTACAACTGCACAAGCTTTTTGTTATCAATCTTTTTCTTCTTCTTTATCATGTCAAAGACGATCCTTTTTCCCCTCTCTTTGGTAGCATTGTACCTCTTTTCCTCCACATCAAGAATCTCCTGCAACTCGGGCAGCGAAAGCAGCAGGTCGGGATTCAATGGTTTGAGATACTTCGCATGTTTCTTGCAAACCGAGAACAGGTCAAGGTCCAGGTTGTATTCATCTATGAAGCTCAAGGCCCTTCTGAAAATAATTCTCAGGTTGTAACCACCGCCCACGTTGCTGAGCAGGCCCCCGTCCGAGATGGCATAAAGCAACGTCTTGGTGTGGTCGGCTATCGCGTACAGGGCCTGCAATGGCTCTACGTTTTTATTCAACGTGTCAGTGCTCACTCCCAGTTTTCTGGCTATCTGCTTCTTTATTTTATCGATATCCTGTATTTCGTCTATGTTAAGGCCCCCAGCAATGCTGGAATATTTGTCGAAAAGCTTGGTATCAAAATCGGATGATTTTTTCAAATCGCGCATAACGGGACCATAGACAGCGTCATAAGCAGTTGGGGTCCCCTGGCTTAGCCAAGTGAATCTCTCTAGACCGGACCCCATGTCTATGACCTTGTAATCCATCTGCTTGTAATTCTCCGGCGTTCCGACAAACTCGGTGAACACAGCATTTCCGAGCTCGAGGCCCGCTGTGAAATACTCCAGGGAATATCCGAAGGCGTTGGGACCCACCCACACGTCTTCCATAAAGGTGACATCCTCGGGTTTGATTTTCAAGGCATCGGTGAGCAATTTGTAATCAAGATCGATGCAGGTGTCTTTCCAGTAGCCTTTATACCCCCCGTTCGCCTTTTCGTAAATCGAGTGCTGCCCTATCATGATAAAGTTCGTCATGTGCCTGCCCGTGACCCCAACGTTCTCTGTATCGGAGAATCTCAGGCAGACTTGGGGGATTATTATCCTTTCGGCAGGCATCTCGAACACGGTCTTGCCTGCCATGCTGCGCTGGAAGGCGACTATGCTAGCAACAGTGAAGTAGAGTCCGGGAAACCACCTGCACACCACAGGGTATGAGGGGACAGACTCGTGCCCATTGCGCACGAAGAATTTCTCGATTGCCCTCCAGGTTTCGATGTAGTCCATCTTCGAGATCGGAGGTTTTCCGATGAAGCTGTAATTCTCGCATGGGGGATTCGGGCAGTTTTTCCTGTCAGGGTTCAGCGTCCAGAAATACGAACCGCAGACTTGGCATTTCTTCCTAACAAAGCCCAGCTCATCAAACAACTTTACCCTGTAATACCTGTCCGGGTGCCGGCTGAACTCTAGCTTCAGCCTCTCTTTCGGAGATATAGCTTTCGGAGGCATAGTAATATATTCTGAACGATTCATTTAAAAAAAGGCTTTTTGAACGCTTTTACGATTTCAATCGTGGAGGATGTCACAGTGCAGCTTTCCTGTAACATGCATCAGCGACGGCCTTTATTATCTCCCTGCTCTGCCCTACGTATTCGAAGGGATTGGTTATCATACTCAAACTTTCCCTGTCCAGCCTGTCCGTGACCCTTTCGTCGGCCAGCAAAACATCCAGGAACGGCTTTTGCTTTGTGTACGCTGTCGTGGCCAGTTCACCCATCAGATCATGGGCATCCTCCCTGGTCATGGGGTCTTTTGTCTTGCGGCGGTCAGTAAGGTATGTCATTACCTGCTGGGCGGTGATTACGCCGTATGTCCTTTGAACCCTTTCCTTGGATCTGTCTTCATTCAGCCCCAGATGGAAGGCAGTTGACGCCATCCTTCTTGTCACATGGTCACCGAACTTGAAGGTCGAGCTGAATATGTCCCTGTCCGAAGCCGAGCCCGACAAGTCCCTGCCGTACCTGAATTTGCATGAGCTAAGGGAAGTTACGAGGTTGCCCCTCATGAGATTTGCAAATGATTCGGCCTGCTCCTCTGCCGTTGGGTTGCCTCCAACCATGTCCTTGTGAGGCATCGCAGAAGACCCCTTCCTTTTTTTGGGATTGGCATCAAAGAAAATAGACACGTCACTCCCTTTGCCCCACGCGATGTAAAATGCCAGGTTATTGATGGTTTCCGCTGTTCTGGCCATGGCGTAGATAACGTCGGTCAGGTATTCCCTGCCTGGTACCTGGGCATTCGCAGTCATGTGCCCAATCCCGAGCCTCTTGCAATACTCGTCCTGCAACTTCATGCCGTCTATATCGAGGGCGCTGACCGAATGGTGGTTTCCCGTGGCATCAGCCCATTTCCCCATTATCGAGTTTGCATACACGTGGGCCAGGAAATCAAGGTCGGATTGAAGCATCTCGACGTAGAATGCGAGAGGCCTGCCTGCCACCGTGGGCAGGGCATCGATCCAGTGCGTGGTATCCATGTGGGGAGCGTCTATCCACCCCATCGCCCTTTCGATCGTTACGTCCCTGAGATTTTCCAGGGAATCGGCGATAACCTCTAGGGATTTCTTTATCTGCAATGCCTTCGCGGTTTCCGTCGTGTCCGCGCTCGTCCTGCCCTTGTTTATGTGGGCCGCAGCAGCCTGGCTCACCTTTTCAGCCAATGCCCTGTTTATCGCAATGACATCATGTCCGGTCTTGTCCTCTATTTCCCTTATCCTGCCAGAATCGATAACATCAAGGCTGGCGGCATTTGCCAGCTCTTGCGCATGTTCCGCTGGCACGACCTCAGGGTAAAGGTCGCTCATGGTTCTTGCAGCGGCCGACTGCGCATCGAGGCTGTACTGGAAGGTCTGCTCAGGGCCCCATAGCCGGATCATGTCGTCGGTCCCGTATCTGCCCAAATGGAGAAAAGGAGCGTCCCTTTTAGAATCGACGCCGCGCGGTTTGGGTTCTGTTTTTTCCATTTCCATGCTATCAACAGAATGGTCAGATAACTATAATTGGAGGTAAATTTTTTATCCTTAACAGCCCCCTTAACATCCAGGTTTCAACAAGTTTAAATTATTTTCTGTCAAAGATTAATATGGTTTATCTTGGCAGGGTTGTCGGAGTCGGGACGAACGAAAACACAGCACCTTTCGGCGTTTATGCTGTTTCTGGCCGCTCGGATATGAGCAAGGCGAGGATTGCGGAAATCATGGACGAAGGTGTCGTTAGGATTGGCCCTTATGGGGAACTCAGCGAAGCCCAGCAAAAACAGAGGGATTTGATATTCTACAATGCCGTCAAGATTGATAACGATACTGGCATTGCTGTGATCTCTAACGGAAAGCAGACAGATCCAATCGCAGAGGAGCCTACCCCGACGGACTCACCAGATGACTACGCTTTGGGCATCGGGCTCGGCCTGCTAAAGCTGGGAGGCGCAGAGCCCGACAAATACAGGACGCCCAGGATAGCGGGCATCGTCGACATGGCAGGGAATGCCGCGCTAGGGATAGTGACTGCGGAGGGGTTGGTTTCAGCCATGTCAAGCATCCCTGCGGACAATGGATACGTTTCCACTTATAAAGGAAATACACAGGTTCCGAACGATGTGGTGATACCGGAGCTCGTCGTGCCGACAGGTAAGCTTGACATGTCCGGCAGGACCGTTCAGCAGATCGCAGACAACATGTACGATTGGATGAACAAGGATTTTGTCGTCTGTACAGTAGCTGCGCTATGGGACATGGACGATGCGATATGGAGGCTTGCGGTAAGGAATGTGCATGAGTAGGTGAGATATCTTGTCAAATGACTTTAGGAAAGCATACAGGACGATTCTGGGGGACAATTTCCCGCCCAGAATGGAAATCAGATTTGTAAGCGGAGAAGGCATTAGCCAAACGCTCGTTTACGAAAAGGCCGGCTGGAACGTCGGCGGCGAGGTGAAGGGCCTCAGGTACGGGGAGAACCCCGGCCAGGAGGCAGCGCTTTACAGGCTTGTCAATGGCAACCTATCTTTCGGTGACGTCAAAACGATACAGCCAGGGAAATGGCTAGCGTCCAATGCAGAGTTGGTGCAGTCGGGGAAGCACCCTGGCAAAACAAACATCACGGATGCCGACAACGCGCTCAACATCTTGAGGTATTTCCACTACAAGCCTACCGTTGCTATAATGAAGCACAACAATCCTTGCGGGGTTGCAAGGAGGGATTCTCTCGTTAAGGCATACGAAGCTGCCAACATGGCGGACAGGGTAGCCGCCTTCGGAGGGGCGATTGCCCTGAACAGGCCCGTCGATTTAGAGACAGCCTTGACCATATCAGAAAATTATTCGGAGGTTGTCGTTGCACCCGATTTTGAGCATGGCGTCATGGACCTTTTTGGCAAGAAGAAGAACCTGAGGGTCATGAAGATCGGAAACATGGAAAGGCTCTATGATTGGGACGGCGAGGTATTCTTGGACTTCAAAAGCCTAATGGACGGCGGGCAGGTAGTCCAGTGGTCATATGTCCCAAAGGCGAGAAGCAAGGATGACTTGGAAGTTGTCACAGAAAAGGCTCCGACTGAAAAGGAGTATAACGATTTGCTCTTCGGATGGCTGGTCGAATCAGGAGTGACATCGAACTCCGTTCTGTACGTGAAGGATGATACGACAGTTGGCATAGGAACAGGGGAGCAGGACAGGGTAGGCGTTGCCAAGATAGCGGCTGCAAAAGCAGTCGAAAAATATGTCGACAGGATTGCTTGGGAAACTAAAAGAACACCCTACAATGAGCTTTCTCCATCCAAACAAAGTGAAATAATGGAAGACGAAAGAGTGCAGAAAGTCCTTGAAGGATCATGTATGATATCTGATGCGTTCTTCCCATTTCCTGACGGTGTCCAGGTGGGAATTGACAGAGGAGTTACAGCTGTCATACAGCCTGGGGGATCGGTGAATGACAACAAAGTCATTGATGCCTGTAACAAGGCAGGTGTCGCTATGGCTTTCACAGGACAGAGGAGCTTCAAGCACTGATATCATCGAAGCTGTTTCTTTTTCTGAGAAATTTCACAAAAAATCAGTCTGTTTTCAGTCCAGTCCGTAGTTCCTCAACCCAGAAACAACCTCGTCGAGCCTCATCGAATCAGGGAACCATACCCTTCCCGTTGCTGCATCCGTTACCGCGTTGGTCAGGGCAGTGTACATGTGCTCCGCAAGTTCCTTGAAGGCAGGGTCCATAGGCTCCGGTTCTGATTGCAGGACACGCTTGCAATAACTGACCCAGTCAGATCCTCCATCAGTCTCGGCCTTTTGCACATTGCTATACCACCCAGCCTGCTCTAGCTTGTGATACTGACGAATCGGCTCCTTGCTAACCTGCACGCCGTCTTTCAGCAATCTCAGCTCATCCGGGCCGATGGCGTCTGCCATTTCCACGCCTATCGGAGTCTTGAGATATTCGAACTTGCCGTCCCAGACCTCCAGGCCGGCCTTGCCGAAGAGGTCCGTCAGATACATGGCCAGCAGATAATTCGATTCCGCAAGGGATGAGAATTGTTCAGGGTCCAATCCTGAAATGTTGAATGCCTCCGTTAGACCAATATACCTGTCTTTGGGTTCGTGTTTGGTTGAGAACTCGACTACCGGCCTCGGCAGCCACTCGCCTTCCTTTGGCTCTTCTTTCAGGCCCAATGATTTGATGTAACCCGGTATTTTGACCCTTTTCATGAGCGAGCTTCCCTTTGGCATGCCGAAACGGAAGATGCATTCAAGTGGGGCAAGGAAATTCTTGTATTTCGGATCATGGAATATGGTGTAATTCCAGAACGTCCGGCCGTCTATTTCATGGTGTTTCGGTTTCAACTGGTTAGCAGCCTTTACGATAATGGCGTTGGTTGGGGAATCTATATCATCCAATCTAAGATGTTGGCCGTCAGAGCCCAGGACACCGAGATAATGCGTATACAAGCCCTTTTCAGCCAAAGTCTGCATGGTTCTGCTTTTTCTCAGCCTGTCCCTCATTTCAACGTCTTCGATTTTTTCCCAACAGCCAGATGATTGCAGAGCCTTCCATGTCCGGGGGTTTGCAACGGATTCGAAGACGTGCGCTGTCAGCACAGCAAGGGCCTGCCCCTTCCCCTTGAGCTTGTCCGGCATCTTACCCCAGTCAAAAACAGAGTAATCATCCGTGTACTCGAATATCGCGGTGCCTATGTCATCGGGAGTCGGCTCGAGAGACATCCTTACATTCTTCACGCTGCCCGCATAAGTCACAGGCGGTAATGCGTATCCCATTAATCTAAATAGATAATAAATTTTTTATTCTTATGTGGAATAACCTGAAACATCGTGCGCTGTCGGGCAAGCTTAATTTTTTTGTTCCAATAATATTTATGGACGATACAGTCCTGATACTATCTGGTTCGATGAAGGACGGGAAACATGTAGGTGTTATCAAGGAGCTGCTGCACGAATCAGGCATAGAAAGCAGGTGGGAGATAGCTTCTGCCCACAAGCAAGCCGATGATGTAGCCAAGCACGTCCACGGGTACAACGATTGGAGGCTCCCGCTGATAACCATCGCGGGAAGGTCTGATGCGCTTTCCGGATGCGCCGCCTTCATGTCTAATAACCCTGTCATCTCATCAAGGCCCGACTGGAAGGACATAGAATCCCTCCAGATGATATTCTTCTCCAGCGTTTACACAACAGCTACGTTGCACCTGGTGCCGTGCTCGGTTCGGAATCGACGGCGACGTATGTGAGCAGGATTATTGCGATAGAAGAAAGGCGACCGTCCGACACATCCGTACCTTTCATAGGTTCCGAGAGCGATGTGACGGAAAGGTTTGAAAAGGCGTTGGAAGACATCGGTTCGGGTGTAAAGGCGAGAAGGCCCAGCTACGATGATATAGGAGATGCTCCCGTATGCGTCCTGTTCCGCTACAAGGAATGAGGACACGTCAATCGACAAGGCATTGGAGTCAACACCCAGCCCGCTGATAGTCTCCCCGCCCACGATGCGAAAGGATCAGATTATGGGGGGAAACGCTGGGATCATTCAAGAGGGATTACAACCCTCCTGCCGCATTGGTCCTCGACCCATCGAACGCCGCTCTGTTTGCCGCAACGATCATAGGCTTGTACGACGACGGCGTTAGAGAAGCCGTTGCTGCGTACAAGAGAAGGTAAGAAAACTATACCGAAATCTACCCAGGGGCAAAAAAGAAAAGGGTAGAAAAATAAAAGCTTATCCGAAAAGAGACGACAATCCGCCAGCTGCCTCTTCGGCCTTCTTTTCGCGTTCCTCTTCCTTTTCCTCTTCGGGTTTTTCCTCTTCAGGCTTCTTCTCTTCCGTTGCTGGTGCTGCCGCAACAGCCGTTACCGCAGTCTGCTTTATGGCATCGTCTATGTTGACGTCCTTGAGGCTCCCTACAAGCGCCTTTATCCTTGCTGCATCAGCCTTTTCGCCCGCTGCTTCCACGATCTTCTTTATCCCGGCTTCGTCCACAGGTTTATGCAGTGAATGCAACAGCAAAGCCGCGTATATCAATTCCATATCATACCTCCGTTGTTTTGATTGAACGGGTATAAGATATATACCCGTATCAAATATAAACTTATTCGGGCTCTCCCTCCTTTTTATTCCCTTCTGATTTGTCGCCCTCTGCTCCCTTTTCCTGTTCTTCTGAACCTCCTCCCTTCTTTTCCTTGGCAGGGTGCTCGGTTACAGGCTCACCCTCTTCTTTAGTCTCTTCCGCTGCCGGCTCCTTTACCCCTTTCTTTTCCTCACCAAGAGTAGTCACCTCTCCGGCCGGGGCAGCCTCCTCTTTCTCTCCCTCTTCAGGGGCAGGTGCCTTCACCTCTTTACCCGCTTCAACCTTTTCGGCACCTTCTTCACTCGGTTTTTCAGCAACTTCCTCATTTATCATGCCTTGGACCCTTGCCGCCTGGCCGTGTGCCTTTGCGAGCAGGTTCCCGACGGTCTCGCTTGTTAGTATCTCTGCCTCCATTGCAAGCGAGACGGCCTGCTGGTGGGCCTTGGACAAAAGCGGAGGCAAAGTCTCTGCAGTGAGATAATCGATATTCAATGCAATGTTGAATGCGTTGGAGTATGCCGATTTTATCTGACATATGTAGTGTTCGGCCGGTATGAACAGTATGTCCTTGTCAAAGACAATCCCACTATCCCATACCGCGAGCAGGTTAAGGGATATCTCCATGGGCTCGATCCCAAGCTTCGCAATGGCGTCGGCAACATCACTTGAAATTTCCTCTCCTTGCCTGGCAACGCGTGTATCTTTCTTCACTACTATCTTGTCACCTTCGACGCCTGCCGGTATTTTTATCTTTTGCAGTTCCCCTATCGCAGGCCCGGGAGGAAGATTCGTCGGACCTGCCGGAACGATGATGTCATCTGGAGCGATATCCCCGGCTTTTGCCATCGCTTTTGAAACAGACTTTGATATCGTGTGGGCAAGCTCAAAGGGGTTTGCATCAGTGAAAAGCAAGGCCGGCTGGTCCTGTATTTTTTCGGTAAGGTGCTTTATGCCGGTCTTTTTCGACTGTTGCAGGGCAAGCTTTATTACCCTTTTTTTGACCATCCTGATTACAGCCTTCCCTTTCAGTTGCTGCTTTATCTGAAACAACTGTCTTGCCGGCAGGTTATGCATATTCACTATTCCTATGACTGGGTATTTTTCAATGCTGGTTGCAACCTCCTGCAGTATTGCCCTCTTTTTTTCTGAAACCATGTCCATCACAACTCCAGCTTGACGGGGCGGCTCATCGTGAGCTTCACCATGATATTTTTTATGTTGTTCTTGCCCTTGGGCAAGTGATCCCTGACGAAATTATAAGTATCCTCTATATTCTTGGAAACGTGCTCATCAGGCATGGTCTCAGTGCCAACCCGCACCTGTATGACAGGGGTGTTCGTGAGCCTTATCCTGACAGAACCTTTGGCCCTTTTGATCATCCCCTCGAGATTTATCTTTGGGGGAACGGGCTTCGGCATCTTCCCCCTTGTACCAAGGATAGCACCAAGCTCCTTCCCTATGAGTGGCATGAGAGGTGCCTCGCCAAACCACCAGTCATAATCCCTTGCAAGTTTTCTGAGCTTTTTCTTGTCCTTGCCAAGGGGCTGTATCTCCGTCTTTGTGATTACGAGGTCTGCGTGTTTCTTTGCCTCGCTTGAGAGAGAATCAGTCACAACAGCTGTTTTTACACCCTTTCCAAGACCCTCGGGCAGGAAAAACTCGAGGTTTAGCCTGTTCTCGGGCTTCTTCAAGTCAATATCCCTTAGAACGAATATCAGGTCCCATGACTGTGCAAATTTTCTGGGCTTGGACTTTTCCTTAGCTTCTTTGAGTTTTTCTGTTATGCTCATGCTGCATCCCTCCTACCGAAGTAGTTTAACGGAATTAGTTAAATATGGCGGTAAACATTTAAATTGTTTTCGCATATGTTTTGAGCGTTCCAAGGGTGTGCGTGTCGTGTTCGGTGAGATAAAGCACCCTTGGCTTTACGCTGTGCTCCACATATGGCAGCCTAGCCAAAAAAGAGATTATTATGGAGCCGGATCTTATCATTTTCGGGTCTTCGATGTCATGTGGGAAGTGCAGTTTTTTATGCTGGCTGAGAATTTCCCAGAAATGATGAAATTCTTGCTTAAGAACGGTTCTTTCCTTTTTTGTCAGCTCAGAACGCAGCACTATCTTGTCTTTATGGACCGCCAGTATCTTGTTTTTAACACCCCTCGAAAGCGTTGATATGCTTTTCTTACCGCTGGCCAGATTTGTTATGTCTTTCCAGACAGCTTCTGCTGATTTGTGCATTACACCCAGCGATTTTTGAGACAACAAAGCCCTTGAAACGAGGCTCAGCCTGTTTTCAATGTCTATCATCTTGCCCGTGAGCATCGTGTACCTGCGCTCAACATTCTCCTCAAGATCCGTCCTTTTCCTGTCCAGCTTGTGCAACCTGCGCTCATGGATATCTTTTATCCCTTGGGTCAGTTCGTACTGCCTGTTAAGCCAGTTTGTCATCTTTTTCATCGTCTCTTTGTTTTCCAGAACCTCCTGCTTCATTTTCTTATGAAAGACGTAATCTCCAACCTTCGCGAATCCGGCCACGATCACGACAAATCCCAGAATAACACCAATGGGGCTGTAAAACCACAAATTGCCCAATATTATCGAAATTTGCAGCAAAACAAACAGCATCCAAAATATTTTATCCCACTTGTTCATGACCATTAATTGGGAGCAAATAATTTAAGTTTATCGGTGAAAACAAGCAACCTCTATCGCATTTTTTTAGAAAAAGTTTAGAAAAAAGATGTTCTTAATTTCATCATTCCCGCTCTTTTCCCTCTTTCTTTTCTGGCGGAGTCCCTTCTTTGGAGGGGGCGGCTTCCTCCTTTCCTTCCTCGGCAGCCTCTCCCTTCTTTTCCTCTTCACCTGCTTCTTCCGGGGCGGCTTCCTCCTTTCCTTCCTCGGCAGCCTCTTCCTCCATCACGTGCACCTTGTCCTCTTCGGCCTTTCTGAGCTCTTCTTGTGTAACAGCTCCCTCCCCTATTGTTACCCCCATGCTCCTGCAGGTACCTTTTATCTGGTTGACGCTCTGCTCCTCATCAGAGCCGAATTTGGCCTTTGCTATTTTTTTTACCTGCTCAGGGGTCAGGTCGCCGGCCCTGTCCTTTCCGGGCAAGGCCGAGCCCTTCTCTGTATTCAATTCTTTGAGTATCAGCGCCGATGCAGGGGGCTTGCCGACTTCTATTCTGAATTCCTTGGTGCCGGTGTCCACAATTACCTTCACAGGGACCTTCATACCGGCCATTTCCCCGGTCTTTTCGTTGATATTATCCACGACGGCTTGTATGTTCACGCCCAAGGGGCCCAGTGCCGATCCCAGGGGAGGCGCCGCGGTGGCCTTGCCTCCCTCCACCACAACAGCTACTGTCTGTTCCATTACACTCCCTTTGACCTCTTGATGACTTTTATGAATTCCATGGCTATGGTCACGGGTATTGGTATGCTGGCCTCCAACAACTCTATCGTGACCTCGTTTTTCGTTTTATCTATCCTTTTTATCTTGCCCTTTTCACCCTTGAAAGGACCGCCTATTATCTCAACAATGTCATCCTCGCTAACCTTTATCTCGGCGGTCTTGGTTTCCATGAAGTGCTGTATGTCGGTGATTTTGACCGGGGTCTCTATCAGGCCCTTGGTGTGCATCACGCCCCTGAGTGCCTTGTGTATGTCGCCCGTGCTGCCCTCTATGAATATGTAGCCCTTTAATTCCGCAGGGTGAATCACAGCTTGCACGTCCAGATTATCCGCTTTCACTCTGCTGTTGATCATGTCCATTACGATGTCCTCCCGGCCCGATGTTGTCCGCAATGTGTATATCATTTTCATTTCCATAACCACCTATATCCCCAAAAAGGCAAACATCAAGAATATCGCGAAACCTATGACTCCTATTAACGCTATCCCAAGCATGCATATCTTGGATGAGTTTATCACCTCATCCCTGCTGGGCTTTCTGGCCACATGCAGCACCCTTTTCCATTCCAGTATTTTTGACTTGATGTTGATTTTCACTCTACCAGCCCGCTAGATTTTATCCAGTTGAATAACCTAAATATTATGTTATAAATAAGTTAATATAAAACACTGGCGTGAATAAAAAGGGAATTGGGGGGAACCCCTTATTTCCCAACGAAGTCTATGCCAAGAACCTTTTCGATTTCCTTTTGCTTTTGCTGGGTGTATGTCTTTTCCGGGCCGTATATCTGGGACGACTTGACGCCGGTGACGATGAGCATGGTCCGGACGCTTTCACCAAGCGCCTTGTCTATCTGCGCTCCCCATATTATCTTGGCTTCCGGATTTATCTTGTTGTTCACTGCTTCGACTATCTCCTGGCACTCCTTGATGGTCACGTCCTCCCCGCCGGACACGTTTATCAGGGCACCATTGGCACCCTCTATGTTGACATCCAGCAACGGGTTGCTGAGCGATTTTTCCACAGACTCAACGGCCCTGTTTTCGGAATCAGATTCGCCCATCCCTATCATTGCAAGGCCGCCTGAACTCATCACTGCTCTTACATCCGCGAAATCCAGATTGACCAGACCAGGCTTGGTTATCAACTCTGCTATGCCTTTGACGGCATTCACCAGGATCTCATCAGCAACCTTGAAAGCCGTCAGGATGCTGACGTCCGGGACAATCTCCAGCAGCTTGTCATTTGGTATCACTATCAGCGTGTCCACGACGGACTCCAGATTCTCCAGGCCTTCCTGTGCATTATTGCTCCTCTGCTTGCCTTCCATGGCAAATGGCAAAGTGACTATACCCACCGTGAGGGCACCAACCTTCTTGGATATGTCGGCGATTACGGGACTGCCGCCCGTTCCTGTCCCTCCGCCAAGGCCGCAGTCTATGAAGACCATGTCGGCTCCCTCGAGAGCCTTCTTTATTTCCTCCTTGGACTCCTTTGCGGCTTCGGCTCCTATGCTCGGGTCTGCTCCTGCACCAAGCCCTCCTGTTATATCCTTGCCTATGAGAATCTTCCTGTCGGCATCGGTGTACAACAGGTCCTGTGCATCGGTATTAATGCCTATGGTTTCTGCACCGACGATACCTACCTGCATCAATCTTGATATGGTGTTGCCTCCGGCACCTCCAATTCCAATGACCTTGATTTCGGCCTTTCTGGATTCAAGAATCCTTCTGAGCTCTTCGTCCATTTCATCGTCTCTTTCCACCCTTTCCGTCACTTCCGGCGGACTTTCAGCTTCTTCCAGAGCGGAGTTGATTATCGATTCAGCAGTCATATCAGTACCCCCCAAATATTCATTATCTTAACACCATCCAAACTGTGTAATTCGGTTAAGATTTCAAGATTTTTAAAGTTAACTATTCTCCAGTCAACTTGTAGGCGTGTTTATAAGAATAAAAATGGAAGTTAGATATTTAAGCCTTTCCCTGCGGGATTCTTTTACCATCACTTTTCTCCGCCGCCGGCTTATCTGGTTTTACCTTGAAATTCACGGAGTCAACACCAGGGCACCATTTAAGCAAGGTCTCTTCGATGAGCTTCTTTATCATGGGATTGACGTCCTTATCGGGCAATATGCCGGCTTTTTTGCCGGCGATGTTCACCTTTCCGGCCACACCGTAGTATTCAAGCAGCGACTCCACCATTTTCTTGGTGTCCTTTATCTCAGCAACGATTTCCACGGCGTAGTTAAGCTCCTTTCCCGCGAGGGGGTGGTTGAAATCCACCCTCACCCTGCCTCCGGCAACAGACTGCACCCGTGCGTTCCTGCCGTCTATGTTCAGGACCATACCGGGAAACGGCGTGATCTTCTGGCGCATGAATTTCGCAATGGAAAAGATCTTAATCAGTTCAGGCCTTCTTTGTCCCAGTGCGTCGGCCGGGCTGACATCGAATTCCCGAGTCTCACCCGGCTTCATTTCCAGCAGTTCGCGCTCCACACCCTGGATTATCATGCCACCGCCAAGGATTGTCAGAACCGGGCCGTATTTTTTCTTCTGGTCATACAAGCCGCATTTCTTGGCATCTTTCTCCTTTGTCAGGTCAAAGACCTCTCCCGTGGCCTTCACCTTTCCAACAAAATTTATCAAGATCCAGTCCCCGCTCTTCATTTTCTCACCTTGCGCTGTGCCCCGTCCACGAGGGGCAAATAGCTATAATAGCTCAGTGCTATTTAAATTTATCATAAGCTTGCGAGAAAACCCACACCATTTATGGGTGGGGCTGTCATGGACGCTGAGCTCCACCCGAATCAAAATATCTCTTAAAAGTAGACTTTACTCCGTGGAACCACCCGATTCCCATACCCACCCCGGTGATCAGCCAGTAGCTCACGCCTCTCCACAGCATGATGGACGTCGCTGCCGTGGCAGGGGACACCCTCATCAACCCCAGAATGATCATGGTGCTTGATTCATATGCTACGAGCCCTCCTGGTAACAGGGGGATCAGCCCTGCAAGCACGCCTACCCCCAGCACCATGGCACAGGAGTACAGGCTCATCTCAATCCCCATTGACAAGAGAATCAGATAAAAGCATAAGACCTCCAGCATCCTTTCGGTCAGCCCCAACAACAGCGAGGCAGCCATCACGTCCTTTCTTTTCAGCGAATCCCTGATGTTCTCCCTGAAGTTCACCACACTCTCGGGTATCTCCTTCCCAAACTCCGGAGAGAATCTAGAGACCAACCCTGAAATTTTTCTGGCAGAGAGGGCCAGCAGCCTTTTGTTGAAAAATAATACATAAAAGACAAACATGGCGGGTAAGACGATGGCTGACAATAACGTAATAAGCGAGAACCAGTTCAGCATGCTGAAAATGAGCAGGCCTACGGCCCCGAAATAAATCAGCACAAGAAGGCTTGTTGCAGTTACGAAGGAATCCGTGGTCATGCTGGCGAAGACATCCCCCTTTCTTGCAGAAATCTCCTTTGCAATCATGTATCCCTTTACTGGCTCGCCCCCGAACCTTACCATAGGGGTTATGTTGTTGAAAGCCGCTCCTATGAAAGCGTACTTGATGACGGTGCGCCAGCTCGTATCTACCCCGACGGAGTTGAGCAGCAGGTTCCACCGGACGCTGTAAACAAACATCATTGCAAATGGAAGGCCAACGATCAAGGGGAGATAGACCGGGTCAATGCTCAGAAGAGCTGCTGCCACGTCCTGCATCCCAACCCATTCGAACAGCAAGAAAAAGAGGACAGCGATGCCCGCCAAAGCCAGCAAAAAAACTTTCTTCATGTTTAATATAAAGGCGGGGTCCCTATAATATTTTTTATGCTTGGATTGCTTTTGTCGGTTTTCGCTGCTGTATTATTCGGGTTTTCCACGGTCTTGCAGAAGCACTGCCTGCGTGGACTGCCAAGATTTTCCTTCAAAAAAGTCATTAAAAACAAGTTATGGCTGTTGTCACTTTTGATCGGTCTGACTGGCATTTTTTTCTACCTGGCAGCCCTGCGTTACGCAGAAATTTCCATCGTCCAGCCCATGCTTTCCATATCAATAGCGATACCCGTGCTGGTCGGATGGTTAAGATTTGGCGAGAAAATCGGATTCAGATGGGTTCATATATTACTTATAATCGCGGGGGTATTGATGCTGTCGCTATGAAAAACAAAGAAGTCATACTGAGCGGAACATTGACCGGGATTTCAGGCCTATTTGCAAGGATAGCGATGATCAACGCAGGTCCGGGTTTCACGTTTGTATACAGCTTCCTCTTTAACCCCTTTCTGTGGCTGTCCAGCGCGTTCGGCATGTTTGGCTTCGCCTATTTGCAGCTTGCGTTGCACAAGCAAGACATATCCTTTGTTGAGCCGGCGGTCTCTTCGCTCGCCATCATAACCCCTGTCGTGCTCGCGGTTGTCATCCTCAACGAATACGTGCCGGTGCCCAGATGGATCGGGGTGGGACTGCTGCTTTTGGGCGTTATCGGGATTCACAGGGGAGAGAAGAAAAGTCTGATCGGCATCTTGACCGAGAAATTGCATTAGGACACCAGAATCAGGCAGGCCCTGAATCACATCTCGAATTTTTGTTTTGCATGCATGTAATTCTTATCAGGCAACCTCTATCCCAGGCTTTCCCGGAATCGCCTGCTTGGCCTTTTTGGATGCAGAATGCTCGGCCAATTGCACGACAACCTCACAACCGGATTCTTCTTCCAGCGCTCCGATCAACTCGTTCAAGATAGCGAACTCTTCCCTTCCGCTGAGAATCGTGGCCGGGATTTTATCAGGGCTTTTGACGAGGCCGGGAACCAGCCTGCCCATCTCTTTTCCAAGCTGCTTGAATTTTTTCCTGGCAAGCACAGCCTTCATTATTTTGCCCACATCCCTCGTCTTTTTCATCTTCCTTTTCACCATCCCGAACAGCTCGTATTTCCATGCCGGCGCTACGACCAATTCTATCCTGGACGGCTTCATTTTCGCCAGCAACAGAACCTGGGCTATGTCCGCATTGAGCTGAGAAATCAAGTTCTCGATCGCTATCGCCTTTTTGTCCGCTTTCCTGCCAGCAGGCCACCTTGAGACAGAAACAAAGCCGGGCATGCCGATTTTTTCCCACAACTCTTCCGCAAGATGGGGCGCAAATGGAGACGTGAGCTGTATCAGGATCTTTACGGAATCGCCAAAAAGGTTACGATTGACTTTGTCGCTTTTAGCATATCCGTGCAAATAGCTTACGAACCCCATGATGCTGCTCACCGCAAGGTTGAACTGGAAGGCCCCGATCTGCCCGCTGGCTTTTTCGATTGCTAGGCAAAGCCTTGCCTCGAGTATTTTATCGTGGACGCCGACGGCCTTGTAATTGCCAAACGATATTTTGTCCAGATTATCAAGCACGAGCTTGTAGACCCTTTTGAGGAATCTGTAAGCTCCCTGAACGCCCTTCTCGCTCCACTCCAGCTGGCTTTCCGGCGCCGCAACGAACAACAGGAACAGCCTCGCGGTGTCAATGCCGTATCGCTTTGACATCTCTTCCTGCGTCACGACATTTCCGAAGGACTTGCTCATCTTGTGGCCGTCCTTGTAGACGATCCCCTGATTGAACAGCGAGTGGAAGGGTTCATCAAAACCAACCAGACCCATATCATGCAAAACCATCGTGAAAAATCTCGCATACATCAAATGCATCACGGCATGCTCCACGCCCCCTATGTACTGGTTGACGGGCATCCAGTAACGTACCGCCTTTTCGCCGAATGCGAATTTCCTTTCCTTGGGAGAGCAGTACCTGAGGAAATACCAGCTCGAATCAACGAAGGTGTCCATGGTATCCGTCTCCCTTTTAGCGGGCCCTTTGCATTTCGGACATTTCGTTTTTATGAAGGAGTCCAGAGAAGCGAGTGGGTTGCCATGGCCTGTCAACTTGACACTGGTCGGCAATATTACAGGCAGGTCATGTTCAGGTACAGGAACGATGCCGCACTTGTCGCAATAGACTATTGGAATCGGGGTCCCCCAGTATCTCTGCCTGGATATCAGCCAGTCCCTGAGCTTGTACTCCACCGTGGCCTTTCCCGAACCCAGCTTTTCGAGGTACTTGGTTATCTCTTCTATCGCTTCGATGTTATTCATGCCGTCAAACTGGCCTGAATTCACCATGTTGCCTTGCTCGCAGTAAGCCCTTTTCATTTCATCTGGATCCAGCTCATGGTAGGGATTCTGTATCACGACCTTTATGGGTATGCCGTATTTCTTCGCGAACATGAAATCCCTCTGGTCATGCGCCGGAACGGCTATTATCGCCCCGGTCCCGTATTCCATCAGGACGAAATTCGCTATGTAGATGGGAATCTCTTCACCGGTCACGGGATGTATCACGTATCTCCCTATGAACATCCCATTCTTCTCTGATTCCTCAGAAGTCCTGGCAAACCTCTCCTCCAGCATGACCTTGCGGATGAATTTCTTGACCTTGGCTTCGTACCTGGTTCCCTTGACAAGCTCCATCACATCGGGGTGCTCTGGCGCGTATACCATGAAGGTGATACCGAACAACGTGTCGGGCCTCGTGGTGAAGACGGAAAGCGTCTTATCAGAGTCCTTGATCTTGAAGTCTATCCTAGTTCCCTCGCTCCTGCCGATCCAGTTCTCCTGCATCTTCTTTACGTTCTCAGGCCAGTCAATCTTGCGCAGCCCGTGCAGCAGCCTGTCGGCATATTTTGTTATACCCAAGAACCATTGCTCCAGGTTCTTGATCTCCACGTTGCTCTCGCATCGCCAGCACTTGCCCTGCTCTACCTGCTCGTTTGCGAGAACGGTCTCGCACTTGGGGCACCAGTTTACAGGCGCCAGCTTCTTGTACGCAAGCCCCCTTTTGTACATCTGCAGGAAGAAGAACTGGTTCCATTTGTAATAGTCCGGATGACAAGTGGCTATCTCCCTTTTCCAGTCATAGGAAAGGCCCAGTGCTTGCTGGTTCTTCTTTATCCCGGCTATCGCATTCTCGGTGTAGACCCTTGGATGGGTCTTGTTCTTTATCGCAGCATTCTCAGCGGGCAGCCCGAAAGCATCGTATCCCATCGGATAGAGAACGTTAAGCCCCTGCATCCTCTTGTGCCTTGCCACGCAGTCGCCCATCGCGTAGTTCCTGATATGCCCCATGTGCAGACCCGCCGCAGATGGATATGGAAACATCTCCAGGACGTAGTATGGCTTCCTTTTCGGACCTTCCTTCACCTCGAAAATCTTAGCCTTCCTCCACTTCGCCTGCCACTTCCTTTCGATAAGCTGGAAGTTTATCTTTTGCATATTAACCAGAGAGCCGCTTGAGACCACTCAACTTGTTGGGTGGTAGTTTACATCCATCCCTATCTATCTATTCATAGCCTTTTTCTTATAAATTGTATCGTTTGGCGCTATGCAGTCGCGATAAACTGCGATATTCCTTGACGCTCTGCCGACGAAGTTTTCATTCTCAACCCCTCCCGCGAACACGGACTTGGAGAAGCGCACCATGCAGAAATTCTCCTCATAACTGACCGTGAAACCGTTTCTGTGCGCGTTTCCGTTCCCCGGCTCCGACCGCTCCCACTGCACCCATTCATTTCCAAGCTTGTCCAAAACATCGGGTTCTACCCGATACCTGCCGTCAAACGCGTGCCTTAATTCTTCCAGGGAGCTGCCTCTATACCCGTTTCTGTTTATCCAGGACATGAGAACCTCCTTCCCGCTTTTAAAATAAAACAAAAACCCAATCTCCTTTCACCAGAAGAATCGCAGCTTTTCACCAGAATCACGAAAAAGGATTAGAGTCCAGAAACCGGAAACGAATGAAAAGCTCTTTTACAAGAGCACCAACACTGCCACAAGCAAGACCAGAGAAACTACACTAAAGAAATCGAACTCAAATAAGGTGTGTGCCTTGCCTGTTAACGACATATTAACTTATATGGGGGCATCAGATATTTAAGCGCAAGTCAAAGGTAGGTCAAAGCCATGGTTCATTGTAATGCATCATCTCGATTTTTTCCACGCCATAGAAAAAATTGAAGATAAAAATAGCCAAAACCAATAATTCACTATGAAACCTCTTCATGTTGCAGTGCTGATTTTCGAATTCCTTTTCTCCATCACAACCGTGACAGCCCTGGCCTGCAACACCGGAGCGGATCAGCAACCGTGCGATGGCATCGTCAATAGCACGGAGCTTTTTAGCTACATAGACGAATGGTACAAATGCTCCGCTTGTGTGCCTGATTTGTTTGACGCAATCACAGCATTTTTCACAGGGCAGGCGCCATGCACAAATGATCCTGGGTGCTCTGCGGATGGTGACTTCTGCGATGGCTCGATGCATTATAATTGCACCATGAATGAAAGCGACGGTTGTCTGGACAGGATTGATCTGGAGGACTGCGCCTCCTCCGGCAAGATATGCGTGGGCGGGCAATGCCAACGGCCCCCTGGGGATGTTTACTATGTTGATGCGAATATCGGCATCGATTCCTGCAACACCTACTCAATTGCCGGACGGGATTGCAGCGGCAGCGACGGCATAGCTTTCAAGACGGTGCAGGGGGCAGCAAATGTTTTGACTGCGGGAGACACCGTGTATGTAAGGGAAGGAGCATACCACGAGGAGATCAGGCCCAAAACCAGCGGTTCTCCAGGAAAATATATTGCATACCTTGCATACCCCGGAGAGAGGCCTGCTGTTGACGCTTCGATGGAACTATTCGGATGGAAAAAATGCGATTCAGAACCTGAATGCCTGGGCAATAAGAATTGGTCGAATATTTATTACACTGCAATACCTGAGGGAATCTATCCGCTCGGCACGGTTGTTTATGAAGATGATAAATTATTGAAACTCGCTCAGGATCCCAACCAGCCCGATGAATTCTATAGTGATGATAGGGACCATTTCATATTTGTTCCCGGACCAACATGCTCGAATGTCTCTGCCAGGGATCCTGCGTATTTTACACAAAGCGATCCAAATTATTGGGATGGTGCTTATGTTGCCTATTATGGCGGGAACAATAACGTTGTTTACAAAAAGATTGCTTCATTCAACCCCTCAAACAATGAGGTTTTCTTTGAGGGCAAACTGCCTTTTGCATGCAGTCTTGGTTATGACAGGTACTCTGTTTTGAACCACATGGATGCTTTGGATAAACCAGGAGAATATCATATTGATAACTCCACCGGGGAACTGAGGATTTTTGTATGGCCAAGCGATGCCGGCAACATCGATGATAACAAAATCACGTATTCCGACCTGAACAATGCATTTTATCTGGCAGGGCAGGGATATTTGAGAATAGAGGGATTTGAAGTAAGGAAACAAGCAAGGGCAAGCCCAACCGACTATCGGGGTGGAACGGGTTTCGTCAATCCTGCCGGTTTCAGCGGGCCTTATAGCAATTACATCATAAGGAGCAATGTTATCTGGGGCGGGAAGTCAAGTGCAATTACCCTTACAAGATGTAACAATTCAGTCGTTGAAAATAACACCATTTATGATCAGTTTGGGAAAGGGATCATCCTGACCAGTCATTATAACACGACCATAAGAAAAAACTATGTCAGGAGGACAGGCAGCACCGCAATAGATTATTATTACACCCATCACTCCAATATCACCAACAACACTGTTGAAGCGGTTCATGGGCATCACGCCAACGGTCTGACCGTTTATCTCTATAGTTCAAACATACTGATGTCAGGAAACAGGGTTTATGGCAACAGAATCACGCTCCAGAATTCCCACGATATCACGATTGAACGTAACCTGGCCGGTGGTATAAGCTGGTGGGGCAGCAGCGCAGACAGCTATCCGGAGAACTTTACAGTAAAACAGAACACGTTCCTGGAAGGGCTCACGATTGCCGGGGATGTGAAGAACATAATGTTAAAGGATAACATCCTTGGTGGATATGGTGAAAATGATCAGGTCCAGGCAAGCCACAATCTTTATACATCACTGGCCTGGGATCAGGGAGAACTGGAAAATACCGGAATATATGATCCAGATACAAGAGAGATATTCCTGGATTATGACAATTTGGATTACAGGCTAAAGAGAGGCGTGATAGTTGGTGAGCCCCCAAAGACCGCAGACCCTTGTTACATGTCTTCTGCCGGTGATCACGTAGGTGCGTTTCCTTGCATTGACTGCCAGGGAGATGATCCCGTGGCAATCTTTGATGCTGACAAGACAAGCGGATATGAAATACTCGAGGTCAATTTTGACGCATCAAAATCGCTTAGCTGCGATTCCGAAATCAAGAGCTATGAATGGGATTTCGGAGACGGCGGAACAGTTGCAGGCCAGAAGGTTAGCCATTCATTCAATGCCGGTTCCTATGTCGTGACACTGACGGTCACGAATTCTTTGGATAAATCCAACAGCGTGACCAAAACCATCAATGTACTGCCCTCCGCCGTTCCGAATCTCGTGCTTTACCTTTCCCTTGATGATACCTTGTATGACTTTTCAGGAAAAGACAATTATGGGGAATGGAGAAATGGCGACGGGACATTCGTTGATGGCGTCTCAGGGAAGGCCATCTACCTGGATGGAACAGAGAACGGTCCTTATGCCCTTGTTGAAAGGGACGGGACATTGAGCGGCATGGGCGAGTTGACAATATCCATGTGGGCAAAGAAGAGCACTCCTGACTCAGGCGGGGAATTGTTAAGGAAGCACACCTCTTATCACATACAACTGAGCACCAGCAGCAATAATAGAATCTACCCTGGACTATCCACTACAGAAACGGAAAGCAAGTACCCGGCAATAACAACGGAAAACATATCCAATGCAGACTGGCATCATTATGCATTAACGTATGATGGAGCCACTGCAAAGTTTTTCGTGGATGGCAGCTCCGTTTGGAGCGATTCTTATTCAGGAAATGTTGTGGAATCTCCTACCAGGGATGTTTATATTGGAAAGGATCCATGGGGGAATTCTTTCGACGGATCTATAGACGATGTCATGCTATACGACAGGGCCTTGACCGAGCAGGAGATTTCTAACATTTACAATTCACTGAAATGAATTGGACATGGTAACGGTATTGATAAGAATTTAGAATTTATACCGATAAGATAAAGAGAGATGGAACTGGCAGAAATGACAACCAATTTATAAAATTAAAGCAACAGGCGACGGTTTACGGTTGGGAATATTTCCATGTCTAAGCATTTCCATTCTTCTCGATATATCTAAATCGCTTAATCAATGATTTTCTTTCCTCAATGATGTGCTTTTTTCTTTCAATTCGTCAATGCTGAGATCAGTCAGCTTCCCTGTCATATAGGCCCTGGTCATTTGCCTGGCTTTGCCCTCATTTTCGCTCGGGCTTGCCTGATTCGTCCCGCCCTCGCCTACCAGGTCCGAGACGAACAGGTTAATCACAGCCTCCCTTAACCCATCTCCCATCTTTGTTGAAGTCACTTCCCTTATCAGATATCTCGTATCACTCCCTTCAGTGTATTTCGCTGAGCAGACATATCTTCTCGGGATTCCATCGAACCCAGCCATGAGGAATCATTGGAAAGAAAATGCTATGCGGGTAGCGGAGCAAAAACGAACTAAACTGCAATAATGGCGGGCACTCTATAGGGAAAATGAAAAATTATTCGGAAATATGAGTAACACTGATACTGAAAATGCTGTGCAAAAAGGCTTCATGTTAATTATTTATTGTTTTTTTAGTTTATTGTAAATTTCTGGAAATCAGGCACAACCGCTTCCTGTCCAGTTGCACGAGCCCAGACCGCAAGGGTCGTATTCGCATGCTCTTTGATTATTTCCATAATCAGAGCAGCTGCCGGCTTCAATGCAACTGCCACTAGTGCAGGAGCCCCCCCCTTCACATGTGTAATTAACATCCCCAAAGCAATTGTAGTAACCATTTGAATATAAATCAGTTCCATCATCCCTTGTCCAGATGCATCCATAATTTGCCCTGTAAGTATCCCACATATTTTCAGGGAACCTGGTCCACTGCCTTATGTAACTTCCCTTATTGCCCAGTTGTTCTTCTATGTCGAGATAGCGGTCAGCATAGTCAAAGAGTCTATCGTGATTCCACAAATCTCTAACTCCCATATTGTGGGCGGCAAGAACAAAACCAGCCCAGGAGTTGGCAGTGCAGCACCGTCGATAAGAAAGGTACCAATCTTTGCCATCCTGACCAATATAAGGTGAATGGCGTATTCCCCACTCAGGAAGGCCGACATCTTCTGCTTGATAACCGCCATAGCCATAATTGTAAACCCCCGGACTTGTCTCTTGAACATAAAAAGTTTGACTATCTTCCCCAAAATGAACATAGTCTGGAGGAGGATTGTCTGGTCTATAACCACTGGTGTAAAGATAATCTCCTGATCTGCTTCCTATTGCTTTCATTTCAGGATCACCTAGAATTAATCCTGCAAAAAGAATAGGCCATTTACGGCCACTGGCATGGCCGCCGTTGGGGGCCCAATTATTCTGTCCTCCATCCTGAACAATACCATAAAGGTCAATTCCTAACTGGACAAAACGAATAAGGAGAGTCTCCTTTTCCTGGTCTGTAAAATCCAAATGTAACATCAAGGCGCCATTACCGATTTGATCGGAAAGATCCCGGCCATAATTGGGCATATTATCACTTGGATGAATATAGGCACCTGTCCAACCACCAGCATGATCTAACCAAGGCCTCTCAAACATGCGCTCTACAGAATCCCACTGTTCATCACCTACTTGCTGCTTTAATCTTGGTGCACTAGCTGCAGGGGCAAGCCGTGAAAGTAATGAGTAATTCAGCTGGCTTTTATTGAATTTAATATCTTTTGAAAGATTAACAAACGGGGGCCTAAAACTTCCAGCAGGAGCAGGATTATCTAAGACTGTTAGTACCACTCCTGTCTTTAATTGTGGCCGATAACCAGCTTCTGTAATGCTTATGCTGGAGATCAAGGAAGAACCGGGTTGAACAACTAAAGTATTACTGGAAGAAAGATCCTGCCCATTAGGACGGGCAACATTTAGACTTGGATTAAAACCGGGACCAACCATTGAACTATCATATCCTTGCGCTCCCAAGGTTGGCGAGGGGTTAATCATAGAGCCATGCATTACCCTTCCAGCAATATCCGTAGACACAGGATCTATAATTATGATAGTAAGAGGCCCAACAACCCACCAATCATTATTAGTGAATTGTCCGCATGGATAACTTTTATCAAAAGTCCAGGTTATACCAAACTGAGAAATGCTATTGCACATATCAACAGGAGCTAGCTCACATTGTCCTGATGTTAAATTCCACTGACATCCCCCGCTGATTTCGCAAGGATTGTTATTACAATTAACAGAATCGGTATAATTACTACAATAATCTATCCCATAACAAGGATCTGGTATACAATCAAATAAAACATCACAAATTTCTCCTGCGTTACATTTACTATCATTGGCGATATTCTCACAAACATCCATTAATTCATCACAAACATCGTCTGTGCATGCAATATCGGGGGTTTCAGAACAATCTCTATCACTTCCTCCTTGACAGCTTCCTGACAAGCAGGTTTGTCCGATTTTGCAATATAAAGTATCACAACTTGCACTATCATTATAGTTATACGCACAACCCTTTGAATCATAATAATCATATCCTCCCAATTGTTCAGGATCGCAAGCCAGCAAGGTGTAACATTCTGTTGCAGAACAATCACCAATATCACTACACTCTATTCCTATGCTCATAATCTGATTAATTTCAGTTTGAGTTAAACTTCTGTTGAAAATAATTACATCATCTATGTAACCATCAAAGACAGCATAATCATCCTGTTCCCGACCCATGTTAATTGTCCTGTCATTTGTAACTCTGCTCCCACTTAGCGTACCTGTTGTCTGCTGCAGAACCCCGTTCACATAGACTTCCAGCGTTGAACCTTTTAACTGGCCTAAAACATGCATCCACTGATTTGCCGGCAGTGCCGAATCGCTTATTGCCCGATCCCAGGCAGCGGTCCTTACAGCCAATCTTATTTTCTCGGTTGTACCCTCAAACTCAAAACTCCACCCCGAATTTGAATTTGGACCCCACTTTGACACAACGCCTGCATATGCGTCGCAACAACCCGTGTTAAGATTAACCCATGCACTGACTGCAAAGTCCCCGCTAGCAAAGTCAAACATTGCCTCATTGGCAACATCAACATAATCCCCGCTTCCATCTAGACCAAGAACATCTTCTCTTATTGCATCACTGACAATAGAAGCATCACCCATCAAACTACCATTATTCCTCCCCGTTTCATCAGGAGTTATGCCAACTGTTTCTTGCTCAAACTTCCACCATGAAACATAATCCTGCGGGAAAGCGGGAGGAGTTTCAACACACTGCCCTGTTCCATTACAATAATAACTTTCATCGCAGACGCCGCAACTCCCCCCACAGCCGTCATCACCGCATTCCTTGCCAGTGCAATCGGGGACGCAATGGATTATGCCATAATAAGCTTCAATAGCTTGGAACAGGTCAGGCACGCAGGCGGAGCACATGTACCATGCGTTTATGTGGGCATTTAGCTCCGTGATATTGACAATGCCGTTGCAGTCTTTATCCGCGTCTGTGTTGCAGGGCTGGGCTGAGGCGATGAATGAGAAAATCAGGAACGAAATTAAAAAAAAGGCAGCCTGGGGGGTTTTCATACATTAACATTGTTTTTTAAAATATAAAATTCAAAGCCCAAATAATCAGTAGGTTGCCCCCGTAGCCGAGCTTGGATAAGGCGTTGGCCTTCTAGTCCATGAAAACCGTGACTGGAAGATTCGAGGTACTGCAATACCTGTGAGAGAAGCAAGCCAAAGATCGTGGGTTCAAAGCACAGCTTTCAAATAGCAGTGAAGCACAAGTATAAAATGGGAAGGCTGTAGGAAACTCCCTCCGGGGGCGTCAACAACACTATAGATACCATGAGATATTGAGACACCATGGTCTTCAAAATCGTCAAGTCAGGCAGGAAGGTCCGTTCCCTACATCGCAGTCTGCAAAGCGAGCTTGAGCTTACGAAATACATGGCGGAAAGGGAAGGGAAGGTGGACAAGCATCCATTATCGGAAGACGTTGGGATACTGAAAAAAGAGGTTGACTGGCTGCGCTTTTCGAGAGAATCGTCCCTGTATCTGAAGGGACTGGCAGCCCAGCGGGATAAAGAAGAGCAGCCGGATGAAATCCCCGTTAAAGAGCCGTCATTGCTGACGCCTTTGATCGAGGACGTTCTGCTGGATTCCGAGAAATGGTCGGGGGAAAGCGTCATAATCGAAGGGGAGCTTGAATTTTACAGCAGGAACAAGCTCGGGGAGCACTGGCACATCTTCAGCGACAGGAGCGGCATGGTTACAGCCGTGAGTGAAAAGGAGCTGGAAAACGGCCCCGGAACATTGTTCGGCATTGCCCGGCAAACCAAAGCAGGCAAGCAGGTTTTCCTGGAAATCAAGAACTTCCATCCCAGCTTGTAATCTTTACCACCGTGAACTACCCAACCCCTAAAGGGTGTGGGCTTCCTGCTTCTGCGACAGCACTTGCCCTGAAGGGGGTAGAGGTTCCGTCTCCACAGGCGTAAATTCGGACGGCTCCCGCCCTAATGCCTTGTTTAGTATGTTTATAGCAGAGTTGTAGTCCCTGTCAGCCACGAAACCGCACTGACATCGGTGCCGCCTGACAGCCAGCGATTTCTTTACTATCCTTCCGCAATGGCTGCATCTCTGCGTCGTTCCTTTCGGGTCAATCATCACAAGCTGGCTACCAGCACTTTCAGCCTTGTAGCTCAGCATCTGGATGAACCGAGACCATGAAGCATCAATTATGGATTGTGCAAGATAGTGGTTCCTGACCATGCCCGATATGTTCAGGTGCTCGACAGCTATGAAACCGCAGTTTGTTGTGTAGTGATGGGACAGCTTGTGCAGGAAGTCGTCCCTCTGGTTCACAACCCTTTCGTGAACCCTCGCGACCTTTGTCCTTTGCCTTTTCCGGTTGTTTGAGCCTTTTTTCTTTCTGGATAACCGTCTCTGTTCCCTTTTCAGCTTGTCCAATGACTTACGCAGGCATCTTGGATGGTCGGTCTTCGTGTCGTTGGTGTCGTGGACAAAGCCGTCCAGCCCCAAGTCTATCCCGACCTTCTTCGAGTTTCCCCTCTTATTAGGCTGTTCCTTCGTTTCAGCGGCTATTGAAACGAACCACCTTCCCGATAGCTGGCGTTTGACCGTTACCTGCTTTATCGTGCCTTCTATGTCCCTGTGCTTGATGAACGGTATGTCCCCTATCTTGGACAGGTGTAGAGTGTCATACCTTGTCTTGTGTTCCGTTATCCTGAACCCTGTCTGGCTGTATGTGAACGTCTTGAACCAGCCCTTGCCCTTGAACCGCAGCTTGCCTACCTTCCTGCCGTTGTTCTTGAGTTCAGATAACGCCCGAAGATTGGAGAACAGGCGATACGGTTCGTATTGCAGTGCCTTCGAGTGAACGCATCTTAGTTCCGGGAACTGCTCTTTGAGCTTGGGTAACATTGCTTGAAGCTCATACCTGTTAGGCTTGTCCTGCTTGCTAAGGCCATCAAGCATATCGTTGTAGACAAGCCTGCACTTCTCCAGCGTCCAGTCCAGTTTCCGTTCATTGTCCTTTGTCGGGTAGAGCCTGAACTTGTATGTCCTTTGCATTTTTTATCAGCCTGTTTATTATTTCATCGTAGGTTTCCCTTTTTGTGATACGGAGAGCTTTCATTCTTTCCAGTGTTTCCCTTTCTATTTGTATAGTTGTTCTTTGTTCCATACATAATAGATACATAGGCAACTATATAAAGGTTATGAATGGCTCGCTCTCATCCCGACATCTAAAGAGCGTGGGATTTCCCGCTCGCCCGAAAGTTAAGCTGACCCTCTTAACCTTAAGCTACCCCTCTCAAGCTTCCAATCCGGCCTCAATCCAATATTTTATAATAGAATAGATTACATATCCATATCTATGGGGAATGAAAAATCCTTGGTCTTTTTGGTTTTATTCGCCTGCGCTTTCATAGCCTTTTCAGTTTCAACTATGGTTCTGGTAGAAAGCCAGCCCGCCACCGATACCGGCAACAATAGCGGAGACACAGACACCGACGACACTAGCAATGCCCCCACCACTTCCAAGGATATCCGAAGTGGGGACATAGACACAATCGACATTGACATAACCCTGAATGATACCGGAGAACCATATCCGAACCTGACCGGTGCCGTTCTAAACGATTCAACCGGATACGATGAAAACAGGAGCGTGTATAACGTGAGTCCGACAGACAAGATTGCCTTGAACAGCATAGCATACATGCAGAACTACTCTTTGTTGAAAAGTGAATGGCCGAATTACAGGAATTATACAGCCTTTCGCGCGGCCTTGGGGCAAAATTATGAGGCACCGGCTGTCAATGTAACGGCCATACCTTCCCTGGTCACTGTAAGAATCCAGGCAATCGGGGCAAACAGCGCAGTCAGAATAACCATCAACAAGACAAGGGAAATGAGCGTGATGGCACTGGACATCGCTGTCAAGAACAACGTCAGTGACGTCGATGTCAGGATAGAAAAGTTGCCGGAAAGGCCCCCGGCAATAAAAGCCGAACCGCCACCAAAAGTGTACCAATACCTGCAGATCGTTAAGCAGAGGATAACCAACGAGGACATATCCGACGTAGGCATCAAATTCAAGGTCGAGAAATCCTGGCTGGCAGAGCAGAACATCACGAACCACTCCCTGGTTGCATTGTACAGGCTGGAGCACGATAACTGGACAGAACTGCCGACGAAAAAGGTATCAGAGGATGATGAAAACGTTCACTATGAGGCGTTCTCCCCCGGCCTCTCCTACTTCGTGATTGGCATAACAGCAAAAATGACATCACCCATAGAGTTCGGGATACCGACGGACAGGGACAGAGAGCTAGGAGGAGAGCCCGGCACCGAAGATAATCCTGAGGAGATATTCTTCATAAGGTTCAGCTGGGTGTTCGTGGTTGTGATCATCGCGATAGTCATACTCTTGAAATACCAACCCTTTGCCGGCAGGATAGAGGGGTTCTTGAGCAGGGAAAGCGAGGAGGACCTGCAGAATAAGCTGTCAGGGCTTAAGGGGGAAGAGGAAGAGGCCTTGAAGCGATATTACAAAAGGGTGATAGGCGAGAGGGAGCTGAATGAGATAGTCGATGACATAAAGAAGCGCGAGTTCGGAGTAGAGATGAGGATAAAGAAGTTGCAGGAAAAGAAAAAGCCCGCTGAACAATGAGGTTTCAGATTCCCTTAAGCAGCTTTGCAACCTTGTCCCTGCCTATGCTCAGAATAAATGGCGCCAGCCTGGGGCCGTAGTCCTTGGAGATCATGATATTGCACATCGATTTGAAGAACCTCCATCCTGACTTATAATTTTCATAACAGGAAGTCCAGTCTATCTTTCATGTCCCTTAACACATTCTTCAAGCTTGGCAGAGGATAAACGAGCCTGCCCAGTTCCCTTTCCCAATAAGGTTGCAGAATTTCTGCTATATCCAGCGGAAAGAACTGGTCTAGCTTTTGAAAATCGATACGCTTCACATCACATTTCTTCCTGAAAATGCGCCCGAGTTTTTCAGGGTTGACTTTCAATCCCGTTAACTTCCAGACATCATAATAGTCTCTGCATTTGCTCCGTTCTATTAACGCCCTCAGCTTCTCGGCAAATATCTCCTCAAGCGAGGCTGTTTTAATTGCAAATGCTGGATAATCCGAGTACACCCGCTTAAGGGCTTTAGCTGATACCTGATCAAGAGGTGCTTCCCTTCTAACATCTACCTTGATCCAGTTCTTACCGAGGATAGCTGCATACTGGACCTTTAACTGCAAATAATCGGGGTTCGAGTATTTGCTTTTCAGCTTAAATCTGATATCGCTCTTTTCTTTTATAAGGGCAAATATCTTATCCAGCTCGCTTGTTATTTCCGTCTGCATGCCGGTGCTGGAAAAGTCTATGTCTTCTGAGAGCCTCCACGTTTTCGGGAAATAAATCTTTGAAAGGGCCGTCCCTCCCTTGAACACAAGATTGGGAATCTTGGAAAGGCCATAGAGCAGCCAGCCCATTACATAATCCTTTTCCGTTATCGCTAAGGTTAAATTCCTCCGTCTTGCATGCTCCAAGAGATCTCTTCCATCGATCAATACACCCACCCATCAGCGCTGATTTTGCAATTGACGAGGAGATTCCACTTTGCATCATACTTTCCTTTTTTTGGAGAGATGGGATCAAGAAGCGGATATCCCTTGGAGGCCCTGAAACCTCTGAAAATCCCCTCATAATTTTCCAGCAAGTCGGTTTTATCAAGTATATAGCCCAACCTCTTTAAGATGGTCAGATTGCCCATCTTCATTGCGTACTCCTTTATCCTGGCAAAATCAAGCTCCCCATGAGAAAAATATATCGCTCTTGCCAGCTCGTCAATCCCCCCGCTATGCTCCGGATGGTCAAGGCAGTCTGCAATGGTTTTATCGGGGTCGGAGATGTTCACCTTATGCTTCTCTATCTCTATTTTCCTGATTCCGAAGAATTTCCTCCCCACCAGCTTTACGAAGTAATAGGTGCAGTTTAGAATATTCAGGGGCTTCACTATTCTGGTCGTGGCCACAAAGGTTGATCTTGGAATCTGCTCTGAAAATCCATAATGATTCAGTGCGGACCAGTATCCAACATAATAGGGCTTTGCGAGAAAAGAGGCGATAACGAAGTTATGCATGATAAAACTGTCCGCTCCCTTGACTCCCACATCCAAGGGCACAATCGCATACAAGCCTCTTTTCAGGGGCAGAACCCACTTTTTCTCGATTAATGAGTGCATGCTTTTTTTGGCATTTTCATGTACGATCTTTTTTGCGTCTTCGATGCTGAATACGGTTTTGTCTTGCCTTGCCAGAGAAGAGATAAGAAAAGATTCGCGCTTGCTCAAGCCTTTTTTATATTCTTTTGTAGAAAGTTCCATTTTTCATCACCAATTACAATATTATATAAGAGGGTTTAAATTTGTTAGTTCGGCTTCATCACCTAAAGCCCGCAAGGAAGCTCACATGCTTTAGCTGTGGGTAGCTTACTTTCAGCTAGCTGCTCAAGCCTGTTCAAGGAGTTGCGCAACCTTCTTCCTGCCTATGCTCAGAATAAATGGCGCCAGCCTGGGGCCGTAGTCCTTGGAGATCATGATATTGTACATCGACCTGAAGAAGAGCTTGGGGCTCACACCCTTCTCTTTGCACAGGGCGTAGAACAGGTTCAGCAGATCCTCTTCTTCCCACTTCCTTTTGGCAAGCTCAGCTCCCAGCGCATGCACCACCTTTTTGACGTTAGGGCCGATCTTCGCCTTGACCTTGTCCTGCACCTTGAACCTGTACTTGGCGGGGGCGTACTGCTCTGCCCAGTTCTTTGCAAGCCTCAACCTTCCCATTATCGCCTCTTTCTCGGATTCGGACAGCTTGCCTTTGACATGCCCTGTGCTTTTCAGTATCTCCATGCCCCTTACCGGCAAATCGGAATCGGGCACGATTTGCGCTATGGTGACGGCGAAGTCGAAGGGGATCTGGGCAGGCATCGATCGCGGCATTCTCTTCTGCGAGATCTTGTAGAGCCTTTTCATATGCTCCTCTTCTTTCTTGTTCTCCACTTTCGTTTTGCCGAAGAAGACGGACTCGTGCATGTCGTAATCGTCATACAATTTGGGCAGATCGCTCCATGAGAAACTCCTGGTCTTCATGAGCTTCTTGTTGTAGAAGAACCTCAGCAGCTCGGGAGGGGCGCACTCAAGCCAGTCCTTGGGGTAAACGACATTGCCCAGGCTGGCCGACATCTTTTCGCCGCCTATCATTATGTGCTCATAAAGTATTGGAACCGCCATGGGAAAGTGAAACAGCCTCTCTGTAACTTCCCCGTTTATCCACAGCGCGCTTCCCGGTACCTGGTACTCCTTGCCAAAGCCCTCGGTCGCGACTTTCCAGTGCGCCCACTGGGCCGCCAGCTCACCCTTGTACATCAGCTTGCCGTTCCCCTTTGCCGGATCGTCCACGCCCTCATAGCCGCAACCCTCGGCCTTCTCTGTCCTGAACTGGTAGTCCTTGCAGACATACTCCACCTTGCCGTCTCTCCTCACATTCGTCACCCTGGGGGTTATGATCTTTCCGCACTGCTTGCATATGGGCTGCCAGGGACTCCAGTCCGGGCTGAGTCGCCTGTCGGGCGGACGGTACTTGTTTTGTATGTCCACCAGCAGCTTTGTGTTCTTCAGGATCAGCGACACCTCGTTGCTGAACGTGCCGCGCAGGTACTCCTCCCTCATGGAATAGGTCTTCATCTTGCCGTGTATGAATTTGAAAACCACTTCCAAGTAAGCCGCCTTGTGATGCTCTTCATAGCTCTTGTGGCAGCCCCAGGGGTCGGGTATATCGGTGACGGGCATACCTATATACTGCCTGTAGGAGCTGGGAACCCCCTCGGGTATCTTCCTGAGCGGGTCGACGTTGTCCGCGGTCCATATGAACTCTGCATCGTACCCCGTGTCAAGCAGGGCCTTGAAGACGGAGTCGCACCTGATGGTATCGCTCAACCTGCCTACGTGCAAAACACCGGAAACCGATGCGGCGCTCTTGACCACGTATTTCTTGAGCTTGGGGACGCGCTCATCAGTGAAGCGGAATTTCTTCCTCGTTACTATCTCCTTTGCGATCTGGTCCGCCCAGAAAAGCGATTCTCCCCTTCCATTTTTCCCGGCCATGATAATAGAATGAGGGACCTTTTTTATAAAAGTCCAAAAAGCCCAAAAAGCCCAGAGAGGTGACTGGCAAAGCAAAGAAATAATTAATTAATAATAATTAAAACAATAAATATAATATACGACTTCATTTCGAAAGGGAGTTATAATGGCAAAATTTAAATGCAGCGCCCGTCTGGAAATAGGTGGCGCTTTCATTCTCATCTTGGCATTAGGCATGGCCTTCATGCTGCCTGCCGGAGGCTCGCCGAGCACATCCGATTCAAGCGGCGTTTACCTGGAACTCATGACCTTTGGCGACGACGACTGGACAGTCAGCGCTGGCAATGAGATTTTCAACTTCTTTGTGAATAACACAAACGCTTCGCTTTCCCTGGATGAGATAAACATATCAATGCCACTAGACGGCGATGGCAATGCGACCTTCATAGCAGATGTAAGCACCATAAAGATAACCAATACGATATGGGACGATTTGCCGTGGAACTGCACGAATGCCACCATCGACGGTGTGGGAAACACGACGGTGATAAGGTGCAACACATCAGCGGGTGATGCGCTGAATAACGGTTCAAAACTTGTCATATGGTTCAATGCCACGGCCCCCACGGCTTCATCTGAAGATGTCTACCAGTGGAATGTCACAGTCAAAAACACAACAGGAACTTATAACTTTACTCAGAACCTCTCTTCAGGCGTGGACGGGCTTGCACCCAGATTCTCGGATTTCGGGATAAACGGCAGCTATTTCAAGATTGGTGACAACATAAATATTTGGGTGAATGTCACAGACGCCAGCCTCAATGACACAGGGGTGAACTTGTCTTTCCTGAACGCCAGCAATCCCAGTCAGGCCTTTCCCGGTAGCTTCATTATGGACTGTGACACTTTAGTAGGATATTCATGGAACTGCACAGCTTTACTATGGGTAGACCCCGGTTCCCCTCCACCGTCGGATACCAACTTCACCTTTAACGTGACCGCCAGCGACACCTTCGCCCATTCGAATGAAGCAACATCTCCCGACTGGTGCGTCATTGATATAACAGGACCTGTCATCCAGTTCGTCCCCGCCAACACAACCGACACAGGGAACTACTCGCAAAGCTACATAGAGGCCAATGTGACAGCCAGCGACACGTATCTTGACACCATCACAATATACGTGTACAACTCTTCGGGTTTGGTCAATTCCACGGCAAAACAAAGCTCGCCCTTTTCCGCAAACTTCACCAGCCTGCCGGACGAGACCTACCATCTCAACGCAACCGCGAACGACTCGGCCGGCAACGTCAACGCGACCCCGACGAGAACCATCACGCTTGACATCACCGCACCTTCCATCACCATCGTCTCCCCCGGAAACACAACGTACGGCAACGGTTCCGGCATACCGTTGAACTACAGCGTTGACGACAACCCGGACAAATGCTGGTACAACGTAAACGGCACGTCCAACTCCACGCCCATGGCTTGCGACAACACGACCCTCTCCCCTTTGGGTGAGGGCTATTACAACATAACGGTGTACGCGAACGACACGACCGGGAACCAGAGCTCGGCAATCCGGTATTTCACCGTGGACCTTTCATTACCGAGCGTCACGCTGATATCGCCAAAATCGGGATGGGATGATGACGGCGACGTGTTTTTCAATTATAGCGTTGTAGACGCCTTGTCATGCATCTCAAAGTGCAGCCTGTGGATGACGAACGAAACCAACCAGAACTGGCATATGGAGAAGTCGAGCTCAGATGTCATCAACAACCAGACCAACAATTTCACGGTTTCCGGTCTTTCCAGCAGCACCAACGAGAACGGCACATACAGCTGGATGGTGCAGTGCTGGGACGTTGCCAACAATTCCGCGAACTCCAGCGTTTTCAATCTATACGTCGGCGACAGGTCGAACCTGATGATTCAGGATATAGACTGGGTGAAAGACCCGACGCCGTACCCCGGAATGAACATCACCCTCAACATAACGGTAAAAAACAACGGGACCGCAGACGTCGCGGAAGACACTTGGGTCGAGATGTGCTTCGGCACCGGCTCAGACCCCTGCACCTCAGGGAAGATAGTCATCAACACCACAGTCTCGATCGCTGCCGGACCCCTTACCAGCGGCAGCGAGCACAGCGTCTACTACGAGGTTCCGGTAAACCAGAGCCATAACGTCTATTACATCAAAGCGACAGCGGACATCCATAACAACGAAACCGACGAGCAGTACGACGGAGGCGCGCCGGCAACGTCCATAGACGACAACAGCCTGACAGACCACTTCTCCACAAACCTTAACGTGACAATACTGAACATCACAAGAGGCGATGAATATCCAGCGTATCCCGGGCTTGGAGAAAACGTCACGATCGAGGTCAAGGTCCAGTACGATAACGGCACTGTGGTTCCTAACATCAGTTTTGCAAATTTCACGGTTTATGACAGCTGGGAGAACGAGAGCAAAAGAAGCTATGACCCGCAGGCGAATAAGCTTTCAGCCTTCAACGGGAGCCTGAACGCCAGCGGAATCTATACCTTCAACTACAGCGTGCTTGGCATGGATGCGGACTCTACCAAGCGGTACGCGGAATACGACCTGCACTACGTGAAGGTCAAGGCGGCTGAAACTGGTACGGGCTATAATCATAGCGGAACCAGCCCGGCAGGGGAGAGCCTTTACCACCTGTTCGCTCCTTACCTGCGGGTAGACATAGACACCGGCATCAGCTCAATAGACGTCGGGGATAGTGCGTACAGGAACTTTACATTCTGGAACAAGGGGCTGGCCAACATCACAGGGATTATAGACGTAGATCAACCAATCGACCCCCCGGCAAAAATAACCATGGCTACTATAGGCAACATTAATGGTTTGGATGCAGGTCAAGCATGGGTTGAGGAAGATGTGGCGATCGAGGCTGTAGAGGTCGGGGAAGACGTAGAGGTTAAGATAAACGCTTCCGCGACTTACGACACGGAACTCTACTGGTACACGAAAAAACTTACCATAGACGTCGTTAACGAAACCGGAGATGGAGACGGCGACGGAGACGGCGACGGGGACGAGCAGCAGTATGAATGCGCGACCAACGCCAGCTGCGCAAGCGACGAGTGGTGCTATGATTTTGAATGCGTGGACGTTGTCTGCCCGGAGGGATATTACGCATCAAGCCATAAGTGCAAGCTCTCGCCGGTCTATGAAATACATGTAATAGGGTACGAGCCGGCATTGTACGTTCTGCAGGGCGGCACCGTTGATGCAAATGTTTCTGTAAAGAACACAGGAAACAAGGACCTGAGCGTGATGCTGGAGGTGGAGACAGACGCGGCCGGCCTGAACGTCTCTGTCACGCCAGCGTCACAGGACATAGACATTGGCGACACGGGAAACTTTTCTATAACATTCGTTGTACCGGAGAACACGTCCATAGGCAACTACAGCACGAAGTACAAGGCGACCACGAGTTCCACGGCAAAGGACACGGCGAGCTTCATCCTTGTTATCCAGCCGCTTGCCGGAACCATAGAAGAGATCAAGAACTCGTACGAGAACTACACCCAGATAGTCGAGCAGCTGGTCACGGATTTCAACAACATCAAGTTATCAGGCTTTCTTTCGGGTGAAAACATGACCATGCTCGAGGCCAAGGTAAACGCGACCAAAAGGCTGTTTGATAACGCAAAAGCCGCGATGGACGCCGGGAACTACATACAGGCATCCACCCTGCTGGATGAGATAAATACCCTCGTGGGCCAGACAAGAACGCTGATGGAAGAGCTTGGCGTGGCCGAACAGGCGGTGGCCGCATCCTTCTGGAACGCCGTCATCATGTGGCTGGTCGTTGGCATAGTGTGCATAGGAGCGGTAGGCCTGCTCATATACATGCTTGTCCCTCCTCAGGGATATGCAATGGGAAAGGGATACTCAGCGGCAGGCAAAGCAACGATTACGAACAGGATAAAAGGTGCCCTGTTTCTTGTAAAGGGCAAGATTACGGGTGTCAGGGGGCGGCCAACAGCCACCGAGATAGTCAAGAGAACCGCCCCTTCGTACAAAGCCGGATACCAGAAACTCGGCTCAGGTTACGCGCCGGAAGCCGGCGGGGTCGTGGGTAAGCTGAAGAAGATTTTCAAAAGGGGATGAGTCTTCAACGTGTTAAAAATCAGACACCTAACAAAATCCCTCTGTTCCTTCATTTAGTTCCTCGCTCCAGTTGAAGCCGGACGAAGGATTAGCTTCGCTCAAAGTTTGCGAGCATTCAGCTGGAGGATTGTTGAAAGCACAACACACGGTGTTTTTGAAATTTCTCGGAAACTATCTAAATAATTTTTCCAGGTTTAATATTTTACCGAATTTTTTATACCCCTTTTCATTTAAAAAGTAGACATATCTTCTTTCGTCCCTTTTTACTCTCACTAAGCTCATATCAATCAATCCTGATGTAGACTTTCTCTTGGCCCGCTTACCTCTTTTCCACCCGTGTAAGTGACCATGAATAGTGCCGGTTTCGAGATTTAAGTATTTAGCTAACTCTTTTGCTGTTCTTGGCCTTTTCCTTAACAATTTAATAATATCCATTTTTGTTTTCCAATGTGGGCATTTCGCCTCTTTTATGATTTTATCTAGATGCGCCTGTTTTCTGTACCCTTTTGAGAAGCCAACCTTGTTTTTGAATTTAATCATATCCAAGTGATTTAAAATCCTTAAATGCCAAAGGCTCCCATCCTTATCTAATTCAGATTTTATGTTTAGTTCTTTCAAAGTTTTTTGAATCCATAAAATAAGGTTTTTATCTTTTTGTTTGAATGTAACACATTTATAGCTCTTTGAATCTGGAACAGAACCATCATCGTTATACCATGCACATAACAATTTCGCTTTCCAGTTTACTGGCATATTTTCTATCTGTGGAGTAATTTTCTTACTATCTTTTCCCAGGGAGAACTCTCCAAACAAACACAACAAGACTCGTGCAAATAAACGTGGGTATGTTAATCTTATTATCCCAGAGGATTCACTGTGATAGCAAGTTGTCGGTTCTGTACTAAATACCTTTTTCATAGCATGTCGAAATTCATCAATCAAAAATTTTTCTGTATTCGAATAACCTAGAAACATACCTTTTGTAATCCCTCCATCACCAAATACGTGGCCAATGATAGTAGCTAGAGAGTCTATATCTTCGGTATCGAATATTTTCTTAATCCTAGAAAACTCTTTGAACGGAAGTGGCATTCTACCAGCGATCCATTGGTAAAGGGTAGACTCTCTCACTTGTGGTAGCCCTTCTTTTATTTTGCGGAAAGTGGTCTTATCCCCTTTCAAGCTTAAAAATTTAGGGTAAAATAATGCTGAGTAGTATCTTTCAGGATATTGACATACAAACTCTTCATACTCAATCTTCAGCTTCATATCATATATATGATATTCATACTATTAAAGTTTATCTTTCTTGGACTTGGAAAATTTGGAAAAGTAAAATTCTAATGCTTCCCTGACAACAGCAGAAAGAGTTGGTATTTTTTTTCTTTTTCTTCTCTCGTCATCAAGCTTCTTTGCCAATTCTTCAGAAAGGTAAATTGTCACCCTCATAAGTAACATATATGATTTTCATCTATAATAAATTTGGGTATCATAAATTTTCTTACTTCGCTTGCTTTTACTCCTTCTTCAACAATAACCTTTTGATAACAGAAAAGTGAATACTACTCCAGCAAGTTCCAAAATCAGCAGACACCTTGAGTTGCAGAAGAAGCGGTGAGTGTTTGCGAGCATTCTTCGGGTGGGTTTTTGAATGCACAGCAAACAGTATTCTTTATGCCTTCGGGGCTTCTGTCTATATTTGACAGGTATTTACCGTTTATTATAAAGGATGGGGAATAACTGAGGCTAAGCGCTCCCGCAATGGCCCTGTCCGTATTGTACAAATCTTCACCTTCATTCTCCACACATTTGTCTATTGCACCGGCATCAATACCCAACTCTTGCATTATAACGGCATCCTTTTCATTGAGACAATCAACATTTCTGCATGAAGGGAAAACATTCGCTATGAACTTGTCAAGGTAGTCCCAGTATTTGGCAGGCTCTTTCTCCTGTATACACTCCTGCCTCATGTTCTCTACCATTTCATGCTCCCCATGCATGTGACTGAAGAACCTTACTCTGAAATCCGCTTTGTCACCCAGAATTCTAGCCACTGGTATAAGGTTTTTCTGCGCTCCTGTTCCTGCGGGACAGAAAGAGAAAACATGCAGTTCGACCTGAGGTCTGTCCACTTTAGGCAGGTCCACTTCGCTGCAAACTTTATCCAGCGGACTGAGCGTTGTTACGCTGAGAACCTTTATTGTGAAGACCAGCGTCTTGCCTGCCAGTTCGTGATTCATGTCTATCGTCATTTCGCCATCTTTCACCAAAACTTCCTTTTCTCCTATCATGGTCTGTATTTTCATGCCGTCCGTGGCTTTCCTCTCCAACGTGATGGACGTTTCGTTAACGGAAACCACTCCCATGTCCCAGGGCTCCATGCTGGCTGGAATCAACCGGCCTGCTTCAGCCGTCCGTTTGAGAAAAACGGTGTCTCTAACAACGTCTATAACGATCAAAGGCAGCAAGACGTTTTCTGCCTCATACGTCTTACCAACCTCAGGCTGTTCACCGAATGCTCCCTCGAACTGTTCATTGGTGATATTCAGGTTCCTTTCCATAGCAAAAACAACCGGCATGATCATTACAAGACTCGGATCCCTTGCTCCGTAGGCCTTCTCCGGCGGCAGGGTCGCGGTTTTCTCCTCTCCAACGCGCATCCCGACAACGGCTTCTTCAAAACCCTCTATCATCTGGCCTGCGCCGACCACGAACTCTATGTCCCCCGAATCGAATTCTTCGCCATTGAGCAACTTGCCTGTATACTCCACCTTCACGTTCTTCCCCGCTTTCACGATATCGCCGAGTTGGGATGCAGGCTCCGTGCCCTGCTGAACAACCTGACCGGTGATGTCTGTTGTTGTGCCCGCGGGTAAAGTGAATGTGCTCAGCCTCCACGCTACAATCGAAACAGCGACAACGAGAATCACGGCATAGATAATTTTCCTGTTATTGAGCATTTTGCCAAGGCCTGTGCCAGCCCCCGGCTTGGCCCCGGTATCACGCCTTGGTGCGGCCTTTTCGCTAACGTCTTCAACATCAGCATCGGCCTTGGATCCCAATTCTTCCTTTCTTCTGCCCCTTTTTGACATATGTTACCACGCCAGAGTGAATCTTTTGCTCATTTATAGATTAACAATTACACCTTTGATATTTAAATATGTATGGCAAAACCTTCGCATTTCCCCGTATGACCCTCAAGGTTGCAGCAACTGGCAGAACCTGCACATCTCTTTTGCCATCTGCTTTGCCGCTATGCTGCCCTCGGCGAGCCTTTTCGCAACGTCGTTCACGATTTCCATGAACCCGGGATTGTCCTTGAAAGAGCCGGATCTGCGCCCCCTGATGTTTTGCTTGTACTGGGATATGGCGGGCTGGGAGATGTCCATCTTCTTAGCCGCACCAGTCTGGGAAAAGCCGTAAACATCCATCAGCCTTTTCGCTATCATCGCCCTGGCAACGGGCATGATATCCTGCACAGCCACCTCGCACTTGCACCTCATTTGGAAGACACCCACGTGATAAACGTTTCAAATACATTCAAATACAGTTTCAATTACGCTATGAAAACTATATGCCACGAAAGCTATAACAGCTTTATAATTTAAGTTCGAATTTAAAAATAACGTGTTATGCAGGTGCGGTATGAAAATCAAAAGGCTCACGCGTGAACAGAAAAAATTGTGGAAGACGTTGCAGTTCGTCTTAAGGTTCACCCTCCTTTCCATTCCCCTCTATCTTGTCTTGTGGCTGAATCTTAGCATGCTGCCCGCACAGCACCTCGTTGCGGACCACGCGACCTGGGCGCTCAGCGCGCTTTCGTTCACCGTGACGAAAAGCGACCTGATACTGGGCGCAGGTGCAGAGAAGCCGTTCCTGTTTTACATAGGGCCTGATTGCATCGGATGGAAGTCCATGTTGTGCTTTATCGCGCTGGTCTTTGCGAGTTTGGGCGTCAGGATGAGGAAAAGGATTCTGGGCATAGTTTTCGGTATCCCGGCGATTTATCTGGGCAATCTGGCAAGGATAATCATCGTGGTTTTGATAGAAAGGAGCTATGGCCTTGAGGCGGCCCTGGTGTTCCATGACTGGCTATGGCAGGCTGGGCTTATGGCCCTCGTCCTTTCGGCGTGGCTCATCTGGCTCAAATGGGAAGATATTCAATCCTTTCTCGTTTCTTTTTGGGAACAATGGAAAAGGGGAAAGTCAAAACAGCATAAGCATATAATCAAGCTAAAAGAAAAATAAAGTATGCGCATTGACTGGATAGTAGCCGTTGTGATATTTCTCATGTTTGCAGGCTGGGCGTTTGCTTACCACTCCCTGTTCAGCGCCGGGAAAATCGTGTCGAGGTCCGAGTCCGCATTCCTCGCGGGCGAGAAAATAATCGATTACATGCAGACGGAGCTTAGCAGCGTCCCTGCCAGTTTCAACTCGAGTTCAGACCTTGATAACGTCACGCTGTGGGCATACATGGACTGGAACGGGAACGAAAAAAACTCGACCAGGATCGTTAAGGAGCATCTATCAAATGAAAGCTTGCCGTGCGTGATTTCCGGTGATAAGGTGTACTGGAATGCGAGCCTGAGCACCGGCAACAATTTCTTCTTCATAGAGTATGCGGAACTGAACAAATCCCTGAATTGCAACCAGAATGTTCCCCAATCGGATGAGAACCAGACCACGTTGTGGGCCGTTGAGTATAAAGACATATTTTCCACCGCCAAGAATGCCCAGGTCTGCGGCCAGATGAACAACAGCTACGCGCTCACGAAGAATGAGATAGGAGTCACATTCGGCTTCAACGTTCTGGTCGAGACGGATTCGGCTGTCTTGACCTGCGGTTCCGCGGTCCCGAAGACCGGGAGAGAGATTTTCGTTTATCCGGCAACCGGGGCTTTGTTCGAAGGCGGCGGGATGAACATCAGCGTGAGGTTGTGGTTATGAAAGGCGTATGGAAGACCGTGGAATCGGTCATCGCGGGCGTGATCATATTGCTGTTCGTGGCAGCCCTGGGAGCAACCAATTTGCAGGTTTCGCCCAGGGTACCTGTCCAGGGCTACAGGGCCTTGGACGCCTTGTATGAAAAGGGCACACTGAGGGCCTATGCAGCTGCCATGAACTGTTCCGCAATAGACTCGCTCGTGTCAGGCACAGGTTACCTGCATGGCTACGATCACAGCGTCCAGGTTTGCGACGAACAGGACAGCTGCTGCGGCGAAATCCCCACCAAAGAGAACGTGTGGGTATCCAGCATCGTGTTGGCGGGGGGCGAGGAATATGGGCCGGTCGAGGTGATTTTGTATATTAGCAAGGGGCAGGAGTAGAAAAATGAAAGGGCAGTTCTTCATAATAGGGGCGCTTTTCATATGCATACTGCTGTTCTTCGGCATGGGACCGCAGATCAGCATAACCAGGACGGCAACAGGCGACATGAACATGCTTGGCAAGAATCTGCAAAAGGAAATGCCGCACGCCCTGAACATAGGAATCAACAGCTCGGACCAGCTGGGGATCCTGCACAACTTCACCCTCTTTTCCATTGACGCCGTCAAAAAACGCAGGATAGACCCCGGATGCTACTGGCTGGTATTCCAGCCAGCAGGAGGACAGGTGAACGTAAGCGCAGGCAACTTCATGGGATCGCCAAAAACCTTTGAGATAAATCTTTCAGGCGTTACCGAAGACCTGTACGTGGGCCCAGGAGCCATCAATTCAACCTTGTTTTCCGTATCCGGCTACACGTTCGACGTTACCATACTCGTGGATGACGAATCGGCTGCGTTCACATTGCTCACGGACAAAACGAGCGTCTACGGCAGCCTGACGCTGCACCGGGCGGGCAACGTGGTCAGGAAAGAGATATTAGCCTGAAAGAATTAAATATAAAAAGGCATGAAAGGGGAGGCATGGATGAAAGGCATAAGCATCATAACCGAGGTGATATTCCTGGCGATAATCATATCGCTGATTTTTCTGGTTTACAGCATAGCTTCGCCCATGATATACACGATGCAGGTATCCTCGGCATTCGAACAGGGGAAGTCGATGATGCTAACGCTGGACGAGCTAATCCAGGATGTTGCATCCCAGGGCAAGGGCGGCAGGAGGAGCTTTTACGTGACACTGGGAGCGGGCACGACCTCGCTTGATGCTGACACGGATACCCTCAGATGGGTCCTGGACACCGACACCTTGATAGCTTCCCCGAGGAGCATGCAGCAGATAGGGAACCTCATAGTAGGCTCGAACCTGAACACCATGGCATACCCCGGCAACTACGGCGGCCAGGATGCCTACGTCCTGGAAAACGAGCATCTGGGGGTCTTCATAAAAAAGATAGGCTCAAGTGAATCCCCGCAACCGTACAACACGAGCCAGTTGTTGCTGGCCGTGTACAACAAGAAGATGCTGCGATGGATGGAAATGGAAAGGCTGGAGATATCGGTTGACAACATCCCCGAGTCCATGAACGGCACCGGGTACACGGAACTGGTCCTGGAAGGCTACAGCCTCCCAAGAGGGGAGGTGAGGGCGCACATCAACACGCCTTACGAATTCCTGAATAATTATACGATCTCTTTCAGCCTGGAGTCGGGCGCTGATTTCCTGACATTGGGAGCTTATTAATCCGCAAACGCATTTATGGAACGTTACGTTGAGAAAGTACATCCAAAAGATTTTTAACGGGTTTCGTATTCAATTCTTATTCTTGGAAACTTAAATTATTGTTTTGGGGGCGTGATTATAGCCTTCTCTCCCAAGCTTTTCAGATGCAGGCCAAGTACTGCCAAAGCTAAAACAACGACAACTATGATGAGAAGCAGAATGTATTCAACTTCCCAACCCTTTCTTTCGGGCCCTGGATTACATGCCAGTGCCGTTGAATTGCATCCGTGAACGCAGGCTTCCCTGGCGATCCACACGGTTCCCAAGGGATTGCACCCCTGCAGTTCGTTGCCGGAACAACGTTTCGAGCCGGGATTGCAGATTTGTCCTGGAGCCAGAGCACAATCGCTCGGGCAGTTCGTTTCATCTTCCCCGAGTTCCAGCTCGCAAACCGAATTGTTGTTGCAGATTAATGGAGCAGTCGCTGTTTCTTCTCCGGTTATCGCGAAATAAGAGAATCCGGGAGTTTGGGCCCGGTAATAGTAGTAATCGTTGTTTGCTGCTGCAAATCCTGTTATAAGCCCTGTTACCAGCCTGAAGAAGTTTGCAATCATCGAGCCGGTGATTGAAGGACCTTCAATCAGCTCTGTTTCCAGAGCCTCCCATACATTTTCATAGTATCTGTACAGGGTGACAGAATGCTTGTCTATGTTGTTCTGGCTTATCCAGTCCTTGCTCACCCTGAATTCTATGACAGCACTTTGTATATCGGAATCATCAATGCCGGAACTGTTTATTTCAAGGTACTGGTAGACCTTTCCTTTCACGCTTTTTGCAATGACCGTTGGCTTCTCGGCAAGTTTCGCAACAGCCAAGTCCACATTGTTGACCCTGGTCTTAACGTCTATCTTAACCGTTATACCTTCTGTTATCTCCTTCGTAGCAGGAATTCCAGGCACTATCTTATCAAACGTGTGAGTTTCAGCCGGAGGCGAATATCCTGAAGGACCACCGGGAGAATATGAGCAGCTCCTCGTGTCAGAACCAGTATACGGAACGCCGCAATTATTTGAATCTACCCAAGAATTGCAGCTTTGTGTATTGTCCGGCTGGCAGAGGCCCCAACCCGTACATGACCATTCTGGAACGCAGACAAGAGTCGTGAAATTGTATATCCCAGAAGTGTTGCAGTAATCATAGGGATTGCACGAAGTGACATTGTAGTAATAAGTTGTATTATCTTCAAGACCGGTCAAAGTTAAAGTATGATTCAAGGCTAATGTTGAATTTGAATATGTTAAATTCAGGTTAGTCTTATTCACACCATAATTAACGGTTGCATTGCCCTGCTTGTCCGTGTCAAACAGTACAAGAGCACTGCTCCAACTGACTGTTCCATTCCTTACATTAAACAAGCTTGGTGGAACTGTATCTAGTATGGTATAAACCTGCTCTTCTGACCATTCAGATTTTGCCAGTCCTGTATCAATGGTTTGAACAGCCCAGTAAATCGTTGTCCCCGGCTTGAAATATCTGTTGAGAGTGATGCTCTTCCTCTGCATCATGTTGCCGAAGTATCCTGCTGTTGGGTTGCTTGAACTGCCATAAACCCCTGAGACAATGTCGTGGCAACCAGAGCACATGCCTACTTTTAAATTATAATACAGACCTACTGTGAGGGTTTCTGTATCAGAGCCATTACCATACGATAAAGTTAATTTGCCATCTGAGTAACTGTTACTAAAATTGCTACTTGGTGGGCTTGGTGAATCATTTGAAGGAGTTATGTTGTTGGTATAAATTTTAGCCTGAAACCAATCTCCACCACCGCCCCACCCGATTTCCATCAAGTCCAAATCGTTATCGCTGTCTATATCGCTCCATACGACCACGCTACCAAATTCGAGGTCCATTACATTTTCAGAATCTTCTGTATAATCTGTAAATATAGACTCAGAAGTGTTATATCTGTAAATTGTAGTGTACCCCTCATATCCGTTAGCTACAATATCTAAAAAACCATCATTATTATAATCACCAAAGGCAACAGAACCATCAAATATGCCAGCCAAATCGCCGGTCGGTCCACTTCCCTGACTTTCTACAAAAGTTGTGCCATTATTTATATAAATATAGTGATTATCACCTGTGGTATGTCCAATTAGTGTTAAATCCAAATCACCGTCGTTATCAAAATCTGCGAAAGCGAGTGAACTTTCCTCTACATCTAAGAGATTTTCGCTCCATGTAAGATTTTCTACAAAAGTTGTGCCATTATTTATATAGACCTCTGTGAATTCATACCAGGGTTCACCCGTGCTTCCAGCCAAAGCCAAATCCAAATCACCGTCGTTATCCACATCACCGAAAGCTACAGCTGTGCCGTAATCTAATGGCGTTAAGTTTACTTGCCATTTCGAATTTTCAACTAATGTGGTGCCGTTGTTAATGTAAATCTTAGCTATTCTCCCCGTTTCGCTCCCCCCCACCAATGCCAAATCCAAATCACCGTCGTTATCCACGTCTCCCCAAGCAAGGGAGCCTCTGTTTACTCCTGTGAGACTTTGTTCCCATGTTTGGTTTTCTGTGAGCGTTGTTCCGTTATTAATGTAGATTTTAGCTTCATAAGCATTACAGGCATAAGCCCCCCCACCATCACTGCACCCCACCAATGCCAAATCCAAATCACCGTCGTTATCCACGTCTCCCCAAGCAAGGGAGCCTCTGTTTACTCCTGTGAGACTTTGTTCCCATGTTTGGTTTTCTGTGAGCGTTGTTCCGTTATTAATGTAGATTTTTGCCACGTAGCCAGTACATGTGGCCTCATCCAAGTCGTTACATCCTGTCAAAGCTAAATCTAAGTCACCATCATTGTCTATATCACCAAAGGCGAGAGAACCGCATGTTGTTAGCGTTAAATTTTCCTGCCAAGTCGCATTTTCGGTCAAATAAGGCTGTGCATTTGCAGAGCTAGAAAAAAATGAAATAAGTAAGCACAACCATAATACTATTTTAATCGAAGTACTTGAAGTTTTTTTTTAATAGCGAAAACTACCAAAATAATCAGAATCGTTACCAGAAGTGCCAATCCTTGAATCCAAGGGACAATTTCTTTTATTAGCGTCCCAGTGACATCATGTGTTTTGTATTCTTCTGTCTTCTCTGGTTCAAAAGCTAAAGTCGATTGCTTTTCTGCCAATTGTAAATTAATGCCTGACTTATTATTTGCTTCCAAAACCTCTATCCTTCCTATTATTTCATGTCCATAATTAATCCAGATATTGGCAGGGTCTATGTCTATTCTCCTGACTATCGTATAGTTGCCTGCTGGCAGGCTTGGTCTGAGGTCAACTGTGAAGTTTATAACAGTGTTAACTTCTCCTATTGTATGGGCTATTAATGGGTTACAGAATGGGTTTTCTGCATTATCAGGTTTCTTGGCTTGGTTAAAGCATGTTGCATTGGTTTCGTCCAAGAACCAGTAGAATATTCTTATAGGCAGAAATTCGTAGTCTTCTTTTACTGGAACGCTCAGAGAATAGTCTATGCTTATATTCGACGTGTTGCTTACTATAGAGCTTGTTTTGTTTTCCAATAAGACTATGGATTCGTCTGTTTGTTTAAATTGATCCCAAATCTCGCTAACAGTTTGATTAATATCAACTGTCGTTTGATTTATAACAGTCACTGTCTGGTATATGTTGTTCAGCGTTTGCCTGCATTCTCCAGTTTTCCAGCAGTTATAAAGCCACTCCAGCCAATCGTGCTCTTCCTCAGTCATTTTTCCCGCCAATGACATTTTAACATCTACTATTTTGTCCGAGTCAGCGGTGAAAACTTTTGTTTGATCAAAATAATTTGTTCTTTCAAAAGTACAACTATAATCCCCAGGCAAGAATCCATGCGAATAGGGGGAATTCACTCCGGTGACACTCCAGGAATTGTTGCAGTAGATATTGACGTTGGTTAAACTTTCCCCTGTTTCTCCGCTGTATATGTTGAACGTTATATTCCACAATATGGTCAAATCATTCGATTCCTTTGTTTCCCCGTCCTCAAATCCATCGTTTGGCGTTACTTCGCATTTGTAGGTTTCCCCTCCTGCCGTTTCCTGGCTGACTATTGTCCTGCTGCTTGTGTGGCCGTCTTTCGTGTCCAGATAGTTCTGGCGGACTTGTTGCGGGGTTAGGGCTTTGTCGTAGATTTTTACCTCGTCTATGGTACCGTTCCATGTTCTGTCAGGATAGGACGGTGCGTATTGCGAAGAGCCTATGTAGAGCGGTTTCGTTAGGGAAAGGGAGATGGTTCCGTTGTCTGCCTGCTCCTTTTCCAGCTGCCCATTCACGTAGACGTAGGTCTTTGTCCCGTCGTAAACGGCTGCTATATGGGTCCACTCGTTGAATTCTATGGCGTTTGGCCCTGTTTCTGTTGAGCCGCTGGTCAGGTCGACATGCCTGAATCTTATCTTCCTGTCTGGGCTGACAGCGACGTAGAAATGGGTGTCATCCCTTTCGAGTATGTATCTGTACTGCGTCCCAATGGTTTTCAGGTTTACCCAGGCTTCCGCCGAAAATGTGTTGAATGAGGTTCCGAAGTTCTTCGTGGCCTTGATGTAATCGTCAGCACCGTCGAACTGGTACGCTCCCCCAATTTTTCCGGTATTTCTGCCCCAATTTGCCCCTGAAATCATTCCATCATTGCCGTGACCGGAATAGTCCTTTGTCCACGTTGAATTGGAGCCGCCCTCGAAGGGGAGATTGAGAAGGGTTAAAGGCTGACCGTTTCTGTACCAGTTGTAGATGTTTATTACCGGGTCATTGTCCGCGTCGTAAGTGGATTGATTGTAACAGGTTAAGTTGTCTGTCGTGAAATTGTTCCCGCTTGTTGAGTTCAGGATTGGATTTGACTGGGCTGGCGGGGTGTTGACAGATATATAAATCCACCTCGTCTCGGTTACAGCCCGGTTTCCTCTGGTGTCATTAGCATAAACCTTAAAGGCAAACGTGCCGCGTCTTAAGCCTGTTTTGTTCAGATAGCAATAAGTGTTTTCGTTAGCGTTTACAAAATACATCGTGTTGTTCCCTGACGTACCATCCTGTTCATAAACCAGCAAACAATTTGAAACGTTCTCACTGACGGAAGCGTTCACATAAACATGATTTACGTAAATTGTGCTTCCGTTGCTCGGGGTAGGCTCTATGAAAATGACATCGGATATTTTAGCTAACTGTAAAACAACATGAGCGTCACCAGTAAGGTTAAATGTTTGTGCATCTGAGGTATATCCAGGCTTTGAGGAAACAATTGTATACGGTCCGTAATAAGTTAATGAACCTTGATTGTCATAATATTCTGGCTGTGGTGTTGTATCGCTTGAAGCAATTTTGCTGTATCTTTGAGTTCCAAATCTATCACTCAAACTAACATTAGCCGTTAATGGGTTTCCGTTTTCATCAATAACCTTGTAGATGACATTCCACTTTCGGTAGTATTGAGAATTGTTATCTGTATTGTTTATGACTGGGGCAGTGACATTCAGGAAGGTCAGATTACCCTGACCATCCTCAAGATAGATATACTCATTCACAAAGGAATTCCCAATCAGATTATCCCCGTATCTGATGCCATAGAAATAATCCATGGTCACATTCGTTATGTTATGCCCATAAGCGCCATCTTGCAGTGAAAGAGTTTTGAATGTAGCATTTGCCACATATCCACCATAAAGTCTATCCCAATTACAGCCAGCTCCCAAAATCAACTGGGAAGCATTGTTGATATCGTAGGCATCATCACAAGTCTGCATATAATTTACATGACCATAAATCTTTACGTAGACATTCTTTCCATCCTGAACATTACCATTATAATAACACGTTTGGTCAGAAGACGGTCTCCATATAGCAAGGATATTCCCTGAGCCAAAAGTATTATACCTGACAAAAGGTTGTATCCATCTAAAACCATAAAAATCATCATAACCATTTGCACCAATCGTAGAATTTACAAAGCTCCTCTCAAAGTAAAAATTCAATGTATTATCACGGGCAGATTTATAACCGAAATAACAATTTGTCATATTGCCATCAATAAACGAATTGGAAGACGAGCCCTTCTTCAGACAATACTCTCCGCCAAGCCCGTCTATTGATACGTTATAATAATTTCCACCACTTCCACCAATAATTCCACCATAAACAGTGCCGTTATTTATGTTGAAATAATTCCCACCTCCCAGATTCAAAGCCGTCGTGCCAGAAACATTTCTTGAATCGATATAGAAATTATCAACTTCAATATTATGAGACTCCAGACTGCTACAGCCCAAGGCACCATAGACTGTCACATTCTCCCACCAACTCTTAACACCACTTCCAACATAACCAATACTACCAGAACCAGTCCCATGACCATTTGTATACCAGACAATATTTCTCAAAGTAATGTTACTCATGTACTGATTCCAGTTCCCGTTGAACTTAATACCGTTCCAGATAGTAACATTCTCCAAGAAAATATGAGACCCAGTAGCTGGTGTGTAATGCAGTCCAATCTGTATTGACCTATCAGAGCCATTTAATGCATATCCATTGCCAATTAGTTTGTTATAGCCCTGAAAGGTTACTGCATAGGTTGTATTGCACCACCAATCATGATTCAACTCAAGCTCAATCCAATCTGATGATGTGCCTATATCAAATGTAACACCACAATCGAAAATCTGGAACTCAAGATAAACGATTCGAGTATTCCCACCAGAATCATTAGCAAGAACATAAAGGTAGTTCTTTCCATATCTTCCAGTTATTGAAGTATTTCCAGTCAAAATTGTCGAGTTTCCCCCATTTAGTACATACCATACACTTTGAGTATCCGATGAATTTGTGTAATTAAGAGGCACATCCAAATTCACTTGCTCATAGAATGAATCATTTGCTGGGTCTGTTACTGTAAGATTTGGCACAGCAAAAACCGATGGCAAGAAAGAAATTGAGCAGAAAATCGCTACAAAGAAAGCAAGAAATACCGCTCTACCAGCTAATCCGCCACTCATAATACCCACAAATCA
>CAZLFZ010000003.1:0-90464 GCA_964559215.1 uncultured archaeon | reverse complement strand
TGTCGGATTTTGTGTAGTTGGCGGTCGTATCCGGGGTTAGCATGTCTGGGGAAAGTTCGCCTACCAGCATAAATGGTATCACGTCAGTGTAGTTGTCTTTGTAGCAGTTTTTCCCGTAGAAGCCCGCTTCCCAGTATTCCTGGCCCAGATAATAGCGTGAATCCTTACACCAATCGTCGTCATGTGTAACATTCCGCAGCATGAAGCCTGTGTCATTGGTCGAACTAAATCCCGGGGAGTCGAATGATGAGTTATCGTTGTAAAATGAAATCCTTATCTTACCGAAATCTGTCTGGTTTATAACACTTTCATTGTTATCGGTATCATTCACCTGAACAAGGAATATCGTGTAAGGGGAACTTCTGTTGATTGTCGCGTTCCAGGCAGGCGATATATTATAAGCTTTCGCGTCATCTTTTTCGACATAAAAGGTTTTTGGTTTGGTTTCATTTTCCAATCCGCCTCCATCTTTAGCTTTAAACTTATATTTCAGGTAGGTGTCTGCCTGTTGTGTATCTTGCTCTGAGCATGAGTAGTTTGTCGTAAAGTTGAACAATGCTCCTGGAGAGTATTGCGGCACATCTTGACTTTCATTGTTTATCAAATTCCAATCACTATCACCATATGGAGGCTCTGCCCAGTACGCCTTTGCCAGAACCGACCCGCCTTCCAAGTCCCATACATAGACCGTGAAGTTGAATGTCTCGCCCCAGCCGCCGACCGACCAGTTGTTTTCATCATCCCAGCCCCAGCCGCTCGCGGTGACATTGGGCATTTCCAGTTGGGGGTATGTATTGTATGCTTTTATGTTCAGGAAAAGGTTTTCCGGCTCGTTGAATGTGTTGCCGTACTTCCATTCATATGCCAGTTTTGAAATCGTAAGGTTTGAGAATTCGCTGTATGTGGCATCCGCATAAGAATACAGTCCTATGCTTTGTTGAGGCGATGTGAATTGCCATTCTTCACCTGAGTCCATCGAGTGGTTTGACCACACCTGTCCCGATGAAGATTCCATGTTATAATACTGCCAGGCCCTGTGATAATCATCGTAATCGTCTGTAAACTTCGCTGATGCTTCCCCGATTGTGAGATTGTAACCAGTCAAGTTGTATTGAACAAGGAAGTCTAACCTGCTCAGTCTCTCATAGGATTCTCCCGGATGCTGGAAGTTGTGGTTCACCGGAGAACAAGCCGGGCCAGTGCATGAGAAATAAACATCCTCTTCATAATCCGTCGAATTTATCGTGTCTCTCTCTCCACGCGCAACCAAAACATACTGCCCGTCGCTGCAGTTGAGTGACATGTTGAACTCCGCTTCATCACCGACAGGGAGAGCAGGCAGCTGCCACTTTACCACATCTCCTACAACGGTCCCGTCGCTCCATGTCACATTGCACGCGCTTGGTATATACAGGCTTATGTTCCAGTCGTTTCCCAGGGCAGCGGTATCGCCTATATTTTTGGCTGTCAGGGTGGCGTTGAAAATATAGGAGGGGTTCGCTGCCCTGGTGTCCCATCCGTTCACTACATCCAAATCGAATGCCAGATGCGGCTCGCTAGTGAACTGCATCGTATCTGCTTCGTGGGCGCTCAGTTCTGTCCTCTGTCCCGAGCCGATTTGCTCCGAACTGAATGTGAGATTCCAGTTGAACGTACCTGTCTGCTCCGGCTGCAGGTTGCTTAACACTTTATAGCTAGCAATCCAGTAAAAGCCGGGATAGAGTTTGTCAGTATCGTAGTCCCATGTGATTTTTCCTCCAGGTATGTCTGGATCACCCGGTGAATTTGGACCGTATGCTGTCCAGCCGGAAGAGACATGCTCCACGAACACTATGTTGTCCGCGTATGCGCAGCCCTTATTGTAAATGATAAGCCTGGATATGAACTCCGTGTTATTTGCCATCGAGGTGGGTGTTTCCCTGACAACCTCAAGGACCGGTATATCATTGCCTTCCTCTATCGTATATCCCGACTTTCTCGTTTTCTGCAGGCTGTCCGGATATGTGTAGTTGACGCTTGCATTGATCTGCACCATTTCGCTGCCGGCGCTGCTCGACGTCACATTGAATGTGGCCGTGTATGTCTTTTCTTCGGTTGCATTAAGCAGGACGAAGGCCGGCGCACAGCTCCACCCGGATGGCATTTGCAGACTCACATTGTACTGGATGCTCGCATTGAACGGGCTGGCAACGCTGACGTTGAATTCCTCTGTTGTCTGGTTGCACATGTATTCGATGCCCGTGATACTTATGCTGACATTTCTGTACATAAACGGTTCGCTACGATTTGTTTCTCTTCCACCATTCACGAATGCATAGAGTGCGTAGGTTCCTTCAAGCCAGCTAGAAGTATCGATATTGGTGAAATTCTCAAGATAGGTCGAATTTTCTTGAACTGAAACGTCATATTTGGTGGTTGAGTTAACAACATCACCGGAACTGTTTGTTATGTTTAAAGTTATGTTGACCGTGTAGCTATCGTTCAAGCTATTAACTATTCTAAGCGTAACGTTCAAATAACTGTCTGCGTCACCGGTTTCCATCCCGTTCGTTTCTGAACCGTTAATCTTCGGTATTATATCTTCTATGAGCAGGGAAGGTTGGTAATAAGTTTCGAAACTCAAAGAGTTGACCGATATGTCATTGTTGCCTACATTTTCGATTTTTGCTGTGCAATAACCAGACTCGTTTGCGTTTATCTGCCGCCTTAAAATCGAAACGAATTTGCTTTCATCAGTACCCGAAGTGTTTAACCAGTAACTGTGCAAAATGTCAAGCCAACCAGTTCCGTTGTAAGAATAGACTCTTGCATATGTTTCATTTCCGTTCCAAGTGACTGTTAGGTTTGCTGCTCTATAATCACCTGCGTCACACTGCCAGCTGAATGCTTTTTCTTCACCAGGTTGTATTGTTGTCGGTAAGGATTCCTGCAGGATCGGGCTGGCATGTTTATAGTTCGTTAACACAATGTAAGCGGTGTCATTGTTTGCAACAGAGTTGTTTGCAAAGATCGAAATGTTGAATGTTCCATGGGTTGTAGCATTAACGGTCCATTGAACATCCTTCGTATCACCAATATCTATATTGCCTAAGTACTTCGTTTTTCCGTCGGTCTGCCATTCCGGTGAAAGGTTCAAAGTCACATAAATATCGGTGGATTGTGATACCAGGCTTGAAATGGTTGCGTTGATCGTGAAGTTTCTGTACTGGAAAGTTTCTGATGGGGGGAGAGTCTGGGTTATGGTCGGGCTCGGATTGCAACCGGTTAAGTCTAAAGTTATGGTTAAGTTTTCACTCCTGTTGCCATAATAAGCAGAATCCTCAGCGATCCATGCAAACCATATCTGTTCTCCTGGGTTATAATCACAGTCTGGGGTGAACGTAACATTGGCATAACCGCTCCCATCGGTGGAAGTGGAATTAACAATTTTATTATAGATTCCGTCATAGCTCAAGTTGAAGTAAACGGTTGTGCTTGGACTAAGATTGTAGGTATCGGCAATGGTGTCTTTAACTCTGACAGAAAGGTTTGCAGCCTGCGTCAAACTTGCAAAGCTTTCATTTCCACTCCCATACTCCACACTTATATTGTCTTTCACGAGCGTGAAACTGTCATAACCGCCAGTTGATTCCGTCGCCAGTTCGAACTTGTAAAACCATGTCCCCACATCCTGGGCACTGAAGTTTTTGTACCAGTAGATTGTTGAGTCTATGCAGTCAGGGTAAGAACATGCTACCTCTGTCTGGTTGACGCAGTCCGAACATAGTATATAGCCGGTTGGCGAAGTTTTTGCCAGCGAAACTTCGACGTCATAAGGATCCGTATCACCGCTTGATGCTACGACAGAAAAATTCCAGTTTCTATATCCCCATCCGTGATAGGTCGGAACTATATCGGCACTTTCCAGTTTGTATACCGGGAAAAGGTAAAACAGACCTGGTGATTCCAGATTATAGGTCACATTCGAATAATAACCATCTGATTCTGCATACATTGTTGTGTTGTAATATCCTTTTTGTACTGTGATGTCTGTCTCCCAGTCGCAGGTGTAGGCGTTTGCACCAGTTTTGTTTACTTCGGTGCAGGAATATGCTCCTGACGAGTAATTCGCATAGAAGATTACATCATTTGTGGATACGGTCAGGGGGTCGTTGCAGTCATCCCAAGTCGCGCCAAGGAAAGGAACCTTTTGCTCCTGGGTATAATTCGTATCTCCATCGGGCTTGCTGAACTCGAGTTGTACGTCTCCAGTAACATTGACGATGAGATAGTAATAATCATCCGTTGAGTTATCCTTGTAGCACCCATCGTCTGATATGACGGCCTTCCATTTCCTGTAGCCCACGCTGTATTTCGGATCACATCCCGCCAAGAAGTTGTACGTGGCATAACCGGAAGAATTGGTATCATTTACTGTTCCCGAATCCCATGTATTATCGTCCCTCATAACATAAAGGGTTATGTTGAGACCTGAAATCAAGGATCCGTTCAGGTCGGTCGCCTTAACAAGGAACATCGTCTGGTTTTTGCCCCTTCTTGTTTCCGTGTTATTGCCGCTTATGTAGTTAAGCGAGACCGTGTCTCTTTCAACGGTAAAATCTATAGGATCAGTCTCGTTTGTGTTTGTACCGTCATCGGCTTTGATCTTGAAGTAGTTGGTACCGTTGTCAGGGCACTCAGGATCCCAGGTAAAGTTCATGGTCTTCCACTGGTCTGTAACATTCTCTGTAACGTTGTCTATCTCGTTCCAGGGGCCAGAGACGGATTTGCTTATGTACAAGGTGAAAGTTACATTGTTTAATGAATTGGTTCTCGAGGTGACGTTGAAGCTGAAGTTAAATCCCCACTCCCCTGACTCAGGATTTACGCTCGCGTTCTCCAGATTGATGTACTTGGCCGGCTTGGTGGTAACATTGAAGACATCGCTTTCGTTGTAGTTGTAGCAGGCTTCTGTTATGTCCACATAGCCGTCCCAGTTCTGCTTACCCTCCTGGAAATCGCCGTCTGGGGTAAAATAGAATGTCACATGGCCTGTCGAATTTGAAGGTTCCGTTCCGACCTTTTTGTAGGTTCCTGTTCCTAAACCGTTTGTCGTAACGTTAAACGCCAAGGCCATCGTATCTGACAGGTCATATGTTTCAAGATCGTAATCCCATACTCTCAGAATAAACTTTGCAGGCGAGCTTGGGCTTGCTTGGGTCTCGTTTCCCCACACGTAATCAATCCTGACATCGTGTTTTGAAATGAAAAATGTATCGTCGTTGTTCCAGTAATCACCAGGATTCAGAGGATCGGTATATGTATTGTGCAATTCACTCTCGTTGTCTTCTGCAACGAACCTGAACTTCATATAATTATCGGCATAACCGGCACAGGTGTAATTGACATTCTCCCAAGTTAAGACCGTATATCCGGCAGAAATATTACTGCAGTCCGTGCAGTTCCTGTATCCTATGGTTTCCCACGAACCCCCAAGAACCTGGGTTTCAAGCGTGACGTTTACCGTATCCCCCAGATTGTCGCTCACGTTCACGCTGAAATTGAAACCCTTGCCCCATGGCTGTAATCTCGGCGTTACGTTTGCATCGAATAAATCTGGTTTGGTGAATAAGAAAAAGGTGTCGTTTGGTGGTAAACGTATGGTCTCGTTTGGCCAGTGATTCTCTGCCTGGGATGACATGGAGACATTGTACCAGCCAAATACGGATTCCTGCGTCGGCTGCCAGTTGCAGTAGTAAACGTTTGCACCGCTTATGGTTATGTCCGTACATGATGCACCATATCCCCCTGATGTCAGATTAAACCATACATTGCTGGTGTCTGTTGTTATTGGCTCTCCGCAGTAGTTATCAACGTAACCTTGCAGAAGTATCGTGTCCCCCGTGGTGTAGTTTGTCGAGCCGTCTGGGAAAACTATATAATTGGCCAGTGTACCAGTCACGTTGAAATCATAATACTCAGACGTCTGGTCTTCGCACAAATTCGGGTCTTGGGCTGTTGTAATTATAACATACCAATTGTGTTCACCCACTTCGTATTCCTCATCAACGGTTGGCGTGCTGATATTGTCGCAGGTTGCCGTGAAGTTGTATTCGACGATTCCGTTCCCGTCCGTTGCCAGGGAATGCCCAGAGTCCCATGTCGCCCCCGAACCAGTACCCACCTTTGATATATACAGTGTCAAAGCTTGTCCTGCAGCAGGAGAGAAGCCCTCAGAACTGAGTCTTGCCCATATCCCGTTGTACCTTATCGTATCGTTGTAAACCGGGGAGCCGCTCTCGGAATCAAAGTAAACGCCTCTCACACTTATGCTCCTGTTATCCGCATATTCCCATGCCTCCCTGATGACGGAGTCTGTCACGTTAAGATAAAAATCTGTTGGTGTTGTGTTTTCCCCCTCTGATCCCATCGTATCATTTATGTTATAATAAAAACCTGTGACGTAATCTGTCCCGTTCCATACCCTTACCTCCAGATCCGGTCGTGCATTGTTTGCATTATAAGAACCGTTGGGGTTGTAATAGCTGACTTGGGTTCGAATCAAAATCTGTGATATGTTGCTCTCAAAATCAGAGCCACCGATAGTGTAGTTAATCCAAGTGGAATTTCCTTCGTTGTCCAAATCGGGCCCGTAATCCATTGTTGCCCAAACACCTGTCCAGTTTATGATGTCGTCCACACCGTTAACCGTGTCTCCATAAACCATTCTTATGCTTACGTTCCTGTTCGATGCTGTCTCCCAAGCATCGAGAATTGTCTGGTCCGTCACGGAAACCGTGAAATTCGTGTCTGTCGTGTTGTCGGCATCAGAGCCCATAGTATCGTTTATGTTATAGAAATATCCTCCCACAAATTCGGAGCCATTCCATAGCCGTATCTCCAGATCAGGCCTGAGATTGCCGGCATCGCGGGAACCGTTTGGCAGGTAATAGCTGACCTCTGTTTTTATTTCTATTTGGGTTACATTGCTGAAATTATAACTTTCTGTGAATGAATAGTTGACCCAGCTCGTATTGGCTTCCGTGGTCCAAACAGTGAATGTGTTATTTTGGCCTGCAAATCCGCACAGGCTTTGGTTGTTGCACGCATAGCAGTTCCATACATAGTCACCATCAGGGCTTATTATCTTATTTGCAAATGTATAGTTAACGCTTCCCGAGTAACCGCTGGTATCATTCGTTTCGTTTGCGTGCCATCCTCCCGACCAGTTTCCATACAAGGTAACGTTGGTTATGTTGTTGATCTCGGTTACTTCGCAGGTAAAGTTCACAATATTCGAGTAAACAATTTCCTGGTCTTTAGGTTCCTGCAAAACAACCTGCGGGGCTGGAAGACCTGTTACATTCACTTTTCGTACTGATGAATTAAGCGTTGCTGTCCCATTGTAAATCTGACATCTGACATAATAAGTGTCATTGCTTTTTGCTGTGATTGTATGGTCATACCTTGTATTATTATTAACGTCTGTTTCTGGGTTGGGAGCATCTATAGTTAAATTTTCATTTCCGCTTGTTGGAATGTCCGTCCATGACATAGTTGAGGTGTTGTATTGGAAGGGCAGGTTAACACCTGTGTCATTACCCACGAGAGGCGTACAGTTCATTGCGAAACTTTGCCCGGTTGAAATGTCCAAATCTGTGGTAGGTGCGTTCAAAGTTATGTTATCAAGGGTCGGCCGGGTAAACACTGTCACTTTTCGCACTGTTGAGTTGAGTGTTGATGTGCTGTTGTAAATCTGACATCTGACATAATAAGTACCATTTATTCCTAACTTAACTGTATGATTATACATCGTGTTGTTACTGACATCAACTTCAGGGTTCGGGGAGTCTATGTAATTATCTCCAGAAGTCGGTATGTTGACAAAATTAGATTGTCCTGTGTAATTGTACTGGAAGGACATGTTAACTCCCGTATCCTGACCAACCAAAGCGGTGCAGTTCATTGCAAAGCTGTCACTTTCATTAATAACCAAGTCTGTTGTTGGAGCATTCATGGTTATGTTATCAAGGGTCGGGGCTCCTGCAGCTATAACTTGAAAGGCAAGGTCATCTACGTCCCTGTCAGACTCAGTGGGACATGGTATAGTTATTTGTGCATTATAGACAATAACTGCCCTAACGGCATGTTTGCCTATTGTATCGTTAAGATTGAAAGTTCTGGTAAATTCCATATCACCTGCACCTGGACAACCATCTTCACCTTGATCAACAGATAATTCTTGCCAATTTATGGTTCCGGTATCATTTGTGTAGAAAAAATTCACCCAATCTGAAGCAACATCACAGTGAACCATGGCACTTATGGTAACTTCATCTCCAGGATTGAAATTACCTCCACCAGTTTTTGTTATTGTAATGTTATCTACTTCTTGAGTTTCTCCACAATTCTCAGTTGTTTCAGCAGAATCTGTACAAGTATCTATTGTATTTGGCTGGTTTGGTTCTGGAGTAGTAAGAGTATTATCCATACATATTACTAATGAACCAGCAGTACAAGCTGATTCTCCAGTCGTACATTCAGGTGCACCCAGAGTTGAATTATATGTGGCCTGTTCATCTGGGCTGTTATACGCATACTCAACATCATCCCCGAACCTGAACTCTAAGGTGTGCTTGCCTGCTATAAGAACTTTGCTGATTTCGTATCCAGTTTCATCGCAACTATAGTTTTCGACAAAAATAACCCCATCAGTAAGCCCGGTTGTTAAAATATTGTCTCCGCATCTTAACTCTAAAAATTCTATGTCCCTTCCAAACGCAGTTCCATCAATGGCCGTAATCGTCAAATTGGCCGTGCCGGTGGTGTTAAACCTGACAGTCCAATTTCCATAAAGAGCTGGATAGGATTGTACATTGATAATTGTGATATATGCTTCCACCTCGAATTTTTCTTCGGACAGATGAGGTATAACCCAATCTACTCTATCAATCAAACCGTTACTATCAGAATCGATAAAGGAAACTTTATATTTCTCATCGTCGGTTATGTCAACTCTAGAATCGTTTCCAACGTGATAAAGTCTAATCGTATACCCTTCTTGTGAAAGCTCTTCTGGTATATTGCTATAAGTTTCGACATTTTCATGGTGTTCGTCTGAGTTTACAATCACACTTTTCTTATATCTTTGTCTAGGGACGAATGGCTCCATTAGAATTTCATTTTTCTGATAAGCTGGCTTTTCTTCTACAGTAAGCTCTTCATTGAAATTGAAAAGAGTAGTTATATCTTTTTCAATATACTTAAAAGCAGATTCTAAGATTTGATTTAATGGGCTTGATTTTTCATTTTCTTCTGAGGTCTGGCCGAATTCAGACTTGGGATATGGGTCTTCAATTTCGGGAATTGTTTGATAGGAATTTGAACTGCCAAAAAGTGAATCAAAGATAGGACAATCCCCCACCTTCGCTTCCTGTTCCCCTGGCTCCTGGTCCGGACTCGTCCATGATGCTTTAGGAGCCTTGATTTCAAATCCATTCGGCTCTAGGTTCTCCGAATCAAATTTCATCCCAGAATATACAATGACTGACAAGGTTAGATTGGGGGCACCCGCGCTCCTGTTCGTGTTTTCATCTTGGCCTGTTAAGACTTCATATTCGTAGCTAAAATCTGGGTCGCAGGGCAATGACATAGTTACAGTCGTGGACGTTTTCCTGTCCAGATCGAGGGGAGCGCTGTACGGGTTATATGGACTTTTGGTGACGCTCAGGGTAAAGGGGAAAAAGGTTTGATTGCCTGTATAATTATACTCAGCATAAGTAACCGCTTGTTGGGATATTGTTCCATCAGATGATGTGTTTATAGAAAACACAGTATTACCATTTTCATCCTTTAAAGTGACATTTGCCTCTTCTATGGGCTCTCCATCGGGGTTCTGAACTGTCACATCAAGCGTGTACTTCCTGCTAAACGTCCCGTTATCCGCGAACCATCTGAAGTTCCAGTCACCCGATAGAACATTCACGATTGTCCCATTTTGGGAACTTGCGGAAAATCCATAACCTTCCTTTATGTTTATAGTAATGTCTTCGGTCTCGTTTATCACTCCGGAATTCGTAGAGTTACCCAAGATTATATCAACATAAGAATTATAGATAGTTTTCGTGGATGCACTGAAAACGTCTGAAAGATTTGCCTGCATATAGTCATAGATGTTGCTTGTGTTTTTGGTTCCTGTGATATTGATGCTCCCCCCATGTGAGTAAACAGCCCTTACGCTCCTCCCCTCATATCCAGGTGTAAAAGTAACAACACCTGTTTCATAGTCTATTTCTGTTATGTTCCCTGCAGGGACCTGCTTTGATTGTTGATACGTGTAACCGTCTTCCAATGGCCAACTTTCGTCCAACAGAGATAGAAACTCTGACTGTGTAACGGGCGTGTTTTCAAGTTTAATTTGATAGCTAGCATTTACCGTCCCATACTCATTATCAGAATATGTTACCATGCCAGGCGGGTCGTATTTTATTCCTGTTTGCGCATTTGCTTCACTTTCACTTAGTAATGTTGTATACGGATTATCCAAGAGCTGTTGTTCGAGAGCTATCGGACCTGAAAAAGATAGAACACCCTCGATAAACATCTTACCGTATTTCTTATAAGTTATCGTATGTGGAGTATAAGTTGCTCTTTTCAAAAAAACTGGTCCATCAGCTGAACCACCAGGGTTATCATCTGTATCATTCCAGTACATTCTGTAACTTAGCATCTGCTCCTCTAGTATCCCGTCACTGTCAGTCAAGTTACCAAAACTTGTGTCACCTCTCACGTCCAGTGCCTTTATGGACGTGTTGACTATACCTATACCTGACAGGTCTTTAACCTTAACATTGAACGAATTCTGTAATTTCAAAAGCCTTTTATAACGAGTACCACCAGAAGCGCCAGTACCACAAGTATCCCAAGCATCACCGTAATTAGTAGTATCTGGACATTGTGCCCACCCATATAAACCGCTTTCGTTAATTTCAGAATCTTTTAGTATCAACTGGTGGAATCCCATTCTTACGTCCAGATAGTTGTCATAACCCTTATAACCTCTGACTGTTCCGTTGGAATAACATATCCTTATTCCTGCACATGCATCGTGAATGTTAACGGTGGTAAATTCTTGTACTGGTTCACCCGCCATCTCCATACCATATCTTCCACTATAAAATGAGTAATCGTCCATGGTTGTGTTCGAAGGGACGTAAAGAATCATATAATTGTAATGTTTCTCGTATCTTTCCATCGTAAATCTTTTTATTCTCAGTTGCGCTGTACTCACTCCACCATAAGGTTCATTGTCCATAGAATCTGTTGAACCAACATCTAAGTTGTTTCTGTTGGTAGTATGAGCAACATCGTAGTTAGTATCATATAATCGTATTTCACCCCCTGAATCAGCATCATTGTAATCGTCATAAGCACAAACAGCTGCCTGGTCACAGGTTTGAGTCCCAACAACAGTTTCCATTGAAGAACCTTGCTGTGGTTGCCCACTAGCAGATAAACTACCAAACATTAAATGTGCATTTTCCAGTACTCGCCAATTGTTGTTTATTCTTATAAAATCATTTAATGACTGAAGCCAGCTTACTGTATCAGCAGCATTACCAACTTCCAAGTTTGCACTAAATTCAAAATAATTTCCACTTTTAGTTACTGAAGCGCATGCCGCAGCTATATTCTCTATTGTTTCAGGATTGGATTCAGTACCAGCAGTAACTACAATCGGTGGACCACAAGCTATAGTGTTCTTTGTAATTGGATCGAATGGGTTAACCAGCTCTTCTCTGGGATATATATTCTCATTTTCAGTTTGCGTGATTGCAAGAGTAAATCGTCCTCCCTCTGACTTATTTTTTTTATTCGGGAACACCGCACTATTTTTAATCTCGTTAATCACATCGTTTATATCAACCGTGCCATTTAACTCTATGTACATTCCTCCGTGAGTAAACAAAGTGTCATTAATTTCGGCGTCCGAAGGTAAGAAGAAAACAGTTGGAAAATTAAATTCATTTCTTTGCATGTCAAATCTATTGAGTTTTACTTTTACACCTTCCTCAGCATATATGTTACTCATCGAGGCTTGATTCAAAATTATCCAAATATCTCTTTCATAAGTACAATTCGGATATCCTGGTGCGCATCTTGATTCAACTGGATGAAAAACTCTGTAACTTGAATCAAAGAAAGATAAGGAACCTCCGTCACGAACTATTATAGCCGAGTCATATTCTAATTGATCGTTTTCTGAAACATTTACATCTAACCAACACCCCTGTCCCGTAATAGGATTTCCAAATTTTAAGTCACCCTTTGCGAGTACTTCTATCGGTTTATTTAAGAAGATATATTTATTTTGTGATGAAACACTTGTTTCGTTTATGCCATCTCCAATTGTTAATTTTGCATTAATCTTGAAGAAGCTGTTTAATTTTTCAGTTTGATTCCACCCATTTGCTTGGTCTGCATTATAAATGTCAGTTAATGTACAAGGATTAGAAGCAGTGCAGTGTAATTCGTCACCGACAATTCTTATTGTGTCAGTTTCCGTGTCATAAGATATCCAATCATATTCTGCCGGTAGACATTTCACTTCTAATTCAAAACTCTTAGAATCTTTGTTTCCATCTTGGTTCTCTGCATTTACAGTGAGTGTATAATTTCCGCAAGAATTTGCTTTCAATGCCCAGGTTAAAGTAACAGATTCGTTTTCCTTTATTTCTTGTATTAATTTTCCAGATTCATCAACTTCAAATTCAGGAGATGTTCCTATTTGGACTGTTACATTTGTTGAATCTGCGTAAAGAGAAGTGATAAAGGCTTTTATTTCAAATTCTTCTGATTGGTTCACTATATCAGGGGCTTCTATTTTCAATATTTTTATTTCCGGTTGCGTTATGTTTTCTGTCACGTTGATTGTTTTTGTTTTTGAAATGTTCAAATTACCCGAGGAAGCTGTTGCTGTTACTTCTTTCTCGCCAAGACTTGCGTTTACTGTTGAAACCAAAAGATTGTTAATGCAGGAATCGATAACGTCGCAAATTATTGTTTTGCTCCCTGAAAGCAATTCAAAATCTTCAGGCAAAATCAAATCTAAAGTGATATTTGTGACATTGAATCCAGCTACTGTCGCAGTAATACTTAAATTTTCTCCCCTGGTCACTTCTTCAGGGATAGATAAATCAACATCCGGCCATGTTTCATTTTCCTCTTCTGGCAACCCGATTGTTACTTGAATTTCTGCCTGGGCTCGATTGAGATATTCCTTAGGATTTCCAGTAAATTCCGCTCTAATAAAATGCGTCCCGTTTTCCAGATTTAATCCAATCTCTGCATATCCGTCAGAATCCGTTAAATCCGATTCGATTAGAGAATTATTCAAATAAAAATTTATTGTCTGATTTGGCACGGCTGAGCCATTATCCAGCAGCAGTCTTGTATTTACCGAATTGTTGAAATAGCCCAATTCCAAGGACGTGTTGGCCCAGACTTCTATCGTTTTCGTCTTTTCTATTATTTTTATTGTTGGGGTTTCATTTTGCGTACCATTTACACCCACAGCGAGGAAATTCCCTGTGAAACTCGAGTTTATCGTCGAGTTGTACGCACTGTATGCGACAACAGACCCCGCAGCAAGTAGCATCAGAATAATCGAAACAAGAATCTCGGTCTGGCCGCTTGATCCCTTCTTTTTGAAAAGAAGCAAACCTGAAGCCAGGCCTGAAGCCAGGCAAAGCGTGAGTATCAAAATTGGAATTGCATAAGTGACAACAAGCGACACCGCAACAGCCATTAACGACAGGATGAAACTGAGTATATAGACAGAGCTCTGGCTTTTCAGCCTTGGTGCACAACCGAAACGGATCTGAGCCAATCGTTTACCCAACCGTTTACCTAATCGTTTACCTGAATACATAAACAACTGACCTTCCTTTCCCAGTCTCACGCAAAAAGCCTTTCTTGGCCATATCTTTCAGATCTAGAAATGCTGTTCTCACAGAAACTTTGTTTATGTCGCAATATTCCCTTCTACTGATTTTTCCACATTCCTTTACGTAATCCATCGCCCCTTTCTGCCGTGCGTTAAGTTCTGTTAACTTTTTCTCTTCGACTTCGATTACAATCACGGTCTTATCATCGATTTTCTCAACTGAAATTTTGGGATAAATTTTGGGTTCGCTGTTGCCGAGAATTTTGTTTGTTAATTTTTCTATCGTATCTTTCCCTATTTTTATCCCAACTATTTTAGCGGAATCAGAGATTCCAATTAAAATCTTCCCACCGTTTGTGTTTGAAAACGCGGAAATTGTTTCAATAATCTCGTTGGATTGTGACAATGAAGGCTTGAACTCCAGCTTCCGATTTTCCCCCTTTCCGATTAATTTTTCCATTTCTCTTTTATTCATAGCTCACCCTCACCTTGATTTCGTTTATGCCCAAACTCACATTGATCGTGCTGGAAACCGTTATTTCAGATGCAAAAGACGAATTTGCAGCCAAAGTCCCTACTTCTTCACGCTCAGACCCGGCGACAACAACGAAGAAATCGGGCAGTATCCATTCTAGGATTACATCCTCGGCTTCGCCGCCTGTGTTTTCAATGACCGCCTCAAGCCTTGCCGATTCCCCTCTTGTGATATTATCCGGCGATGTGATGTTCACAAAGAGTTCCGGTTCGAGTGGCCCGGGTATTGTTATGTTTTCTTCAGGGTAGGTTACGTTGGTTTCATTGACTATGGTAACGTTTTCTTCCGGCATCGTTACGTTTTCCTCGGGCTGTGTGATATTCGTGGTTGCGTTTTCTTGGGTTTCGTTTATTGTGACATTGATTGTGACATTGACGGAAGGCTGTGTGATGTTGAGTCCTGGTTCTGTTATATTTTCTTCGGTCACGTTATCGGGCTCTTGGGGGGCTGTTTCCTCTTCGGATGTTTCTTCTTCGGTCGTGTTGCCCGGGACTTGGTGATTGGCTTCCCCTTCAGGTATATCCCCTGATACATTTTCATCCAGGATCGTCTCATTCAAAACGTCATCGAGCGTTTCATTAAGTTCTATGTCCATAGCCGTTGCCATCCCTTCAAGGCCACTTGAAGAATTTGTCACATTTTGGGCAACGATAACCGTTGCAGGCACCAGCAAAAGCAGCATGAAAAGCGCCATCAGCTGGACCTGTCCCTTAGACATGTTGCTAAAAATTTTCACGCCCTTCCCTTTCTCTGGGCCGTTGTAATTCTCCTTCAGGTAGCATAGCTTGGCGGCACCAACGTCCCTCTGGTAGATAACCCGCGCCCCAATCAACTCGTACACGTATTTCGTTATCGTGTGCCTGTGCCTGCCCACGATTTCTGCTATGTCCCTGAGTGTCAGGCCCTCGGGATGCTGGCGCAATGCATCTATTATAGCCTTCCTGAGGTCTGTAGAATTTGGATTGTTCGTCAAACGCGCGCACCTGTCTGACAGTTTATACATTAATGTACACAACTATTAATGTCAATAACTGTCGAACCTTTTATATTCTGTTAACAGGGAAAAGTTTAAATTGTCGACCGACAATTGGATAGTATGATGAAGTTTCTTAAGTTGCGTAAAATGGACAAGGAAAAGCTCGATTCTGTTTCGGAGCTGGAAAAAATCCGGGAGCTGGAAAAGCAAAAATCCGTAAACCAGAGGCTAGAAAGCATAATTTTCAAAAAGTTCAAGGAGATAGGCCTTGAAGACAGGATCAACAAGATGAACACCAGACTCGAGGAAGTTGCAGAAAAAATGGATGAATTGATGTTTTTATATCAATCTAACAGTCGAGGAAAAACCAGCCCGAGCATCAGAAAAATGAGGGTAAAAGAAATGATAACCATGTTAATTCAGCAGCATGGAAGCTTGAGTGCCCCCCAACTGAGCGAATTGCTGAATTTATCAAGGACTAGGTGTAGCGAATATTTGAAGGAGATGGGATTGAAGGGTGTTTTAGAGTCCGAACTTAAGTGTCGAAGAAAATTGTACAAAATTCGACAGTAGAATTTTGAATTTTGTGTTATTTCCTATCCATATCCAGCTCTAAATTGCCTTTTGCCTTTATATTAATATTAAACAAAAACTTAAACTTCTTAATGATTCCGAAAGCGCATTGCCCATTTGCTTACATAGACCCCGGAACAGCGGGGCTTGTGTTTAGTTCTTTGTGGGGTCTTGTTGCCGGCATTTTGGCGTTGGTCGGTGCTTTCTTAATGACCTATTTTTTCAAACCGTTAAAAAAGGCGTTAACGAAAATTGTCAGGTTTCTCAGGAAATTGTCAGGGGGGGAGAAGGGAAAGTTTATCTTTACTCTGATCATAATAATTATAATTATAACAATTGCTGCCTATAATATCTGGATTACAAAGAGTTTTATAGGAACTTTTGGTGGTGGGGAGGAAATGGCCTTTTCGGGAAAGAAGGTGCTCGTCATAGGAATTGACGCAATGGACCCAAAAGTTGTTGAAAAGATGGTAGCAGACGGCAAGTTGCCGAATTTCAAAAAACTGAAAGAAGGGGGAGATTACTCTAGGTTAGAAACTACCATCCCTCCTGAATCCCCCGTTGCATGGAGCGCGGCTGCCACAGGTTCCAATCCAGGCAAGTATGGCATATTTGATTATGTTGGCAGGGACACTGCTACTTATTTGCCGAAATTAAGCCTGGCCGAACAAAGCAAAGGGTTGCTTGGGACGACATACAAATCCGCAATGAAGGGGATACCCTTCTGGCGAATAACAAGTGAAGGGGGCATCCCAACCACTGTGATAAGGTGGCCCGCCACCTTCCCACCCGAAAAAGTTACGGGGAGAATGCTCTCCGGATTGGGTGTTGTGGATATCAAAGGGTTCTTGAACAGCTACTCTTTTTACACTAGTGGGGATTATGAAAAAAATCGGGATGATGTAGGGAAGGTGATTAAGGTAAGCGAACATAATAGGGAGATTGAAACCGAGATATTCGGACCTCTCGTTAAAAGTGGGAAAGATATAGTTGAATCCGCTGTCCCGATTAAAATTAAATTGCACGATGATTATGCAGTAATAGAGATTGATGAGGCAGCGTATAAAGTTGGAGCCAAGAACTGGAGTGACTGGATAAGGGTTAAATTCAAAATCGATTTCCTGACAGATGTTTACGGGATATTCAAAGTCTACCTGCTGGGTATCGAGCCAGAGTTTAACATGTATGTAACATCCGTACAGATAGACCCGGTGAATCCGGTAGTTGACATCACCTATCCAAGGGAATACGGCAAAGAACTTGCAAATGAAATAGGGCTGTTCTATACTATGGGTATCCCTGAAGACACAAAAGCCTTGGAAGAAGGCAGAATCGGTAAAGATGTGTTCCTGAATCAGGTTAAACATATCGAAGATGAGAGGACAAAGATGTTTTGGTACGAATTTGACAGGTTTACCGGAGGGGTTTATGCGTTTGCCTTTGATGCTGGCGACAGGCTGCAGCACATTTGCTGGGAAAATAAGGACCTGACCGGGAACAAAAGTGAATTGAAAATATCAAAGGCTATAGAAGACTATTACAAAGAGAAAGATTCATTCCTAGGCAAAGTGCTTGACAGGATAGACAATAACACTTATCTGTTAGTTTTCTCAGACCACGGATTCAGCTCCTTTGAAAGGGCTGTTAGCATCAACACGTGGTTGGTTAAGAATGGATACATGACATTAACTAAAAAGCCCGAAGAAAACGACTCCGGCAACCTGTTTAAATACGTAGATTGGAGCAAAACCAAGGCATACTCGCTGGGATTCGCCAGCTTATACATCAACCTGAAAGATAGGGAAGGGAAAGGAATAGTCGAAGACCAGGACAAGGACCGGCTTATTAACGAGATCATTGAAAGGTTAAAGGGGTTGACCGACCCAAAAACGGGCATGAGGGCAATTGCGAACCTTTACAGGAAGGAGGAGATTTACAGGGGGGAGTATGCAAAAGATGCTCCGGATATTGTCATTGGTTTTAAGCCGGGCTACAGGATATCCTGGCAGAATGCGATTGGAGGGGTAAGCCCTGAAATTTTTTCTGATAATGAGAAGGTGTGGACCGGTGATCACCTGATTGACAGGAATTATGTTCCGGGGGTGATATTTACCAACTTTCTAATCGAAAAAGAAAATCCAAGCCTCATCGATATAGCGCCGACCGTGCTTTCTCTGTTGGGTCTGGATACACCAGAGGAAATGGACGGGAAAAGTCTGGTGGTCAAATGAAGGATTTGGAAGCCAAAACCGAGTACATACTGAGAGAGGTCAAATCGAGATTCAAGAATCCCGCGGTGCTCTGGTCAAAGGGCAAGCAATATGATGTTATGAGGCAAAAATCGGGTGCAAATTGGCACACGTGAAGATGGTGGAGTTAATGGAGCAAATAGCGATTGCAATCTTGGCATTCATAGGAGAACTCATTGACTGTTCGCTCGGGATGGGATATGGGACCATGCTGTCACCGATACTGATAATTGCCGGTTTTGACCCCCTGCTTGTAATACCTTCTTTACTTCTGTCTCAGGGACTGAGCGGCCTTGCGGCAGGAATTTTGCATCACAAGCGCAAAAACATATACTTCAGCAAGCATTCCAGGGATACTTATATAGTATGCATATTTACGTTGTTTGGTGTAACAGCGACTATCATTTCTGTATTTGTCGCAGTAAGTATCCCAAAGGCGGTCCTGATGGCGTACATAGGTCTCTTGGTAACGTTGGTGGGAATAATAATGTTGATAAATAAAAAATTCAGTTTTTCATGGAAAAAAATGATAGGTGTTGGAATTCTGGCAGCATTCAACAAAGGTCTGTCGGGCGGGGGTTTTGGCCCGGTAGTCACTGGAGGTCAGATTATATCAGGAAACCGCCAAAGGGATTCCATAGGATGTACGACTGTGGCTGAATCGCCTATATGTCTCGCAGGCTTTCTCTCCTATGTGTTTTTGAATGGAATAGCAGAATGGGGGTTGCTGTTTGTGTTATGTATAGGCGCAATTGCCGCTACGCCTTTTGGCACATTATTGACAAAGCGGATGGAATCCAAGCGCAGCAAACCTATACTGGGCGCTTTCATAACGTCACTTGGGGCATTGATGATTTTGAAACTTTACTTGACTTTATAAAAATGTGGGTGTTAATATGAGTGCTTGGACAAAGTCTAATGGACCTATGAAAGATTTGATATCCAAGACAGAGTACATACTGAAAGAGGTCAGATCAAGGTTCAAGAATCCCGCGGTGCTCTGGTCAACCGGCAAGGACTCTACGTGCATGCTCCATCTGATTAGGAGTACGTTTTTTGGTGAGATCCCCTTTCCCGTCATACACTTGGATACAGGACGCAAGTTCCCGGAGATTTACGAGTTCAGGGACACGCTAGCGAATGAATGGAACCTTAATCTTATAATAGGGAAAAACGGGGAAGCAATGAAAAGAGGCGTTTCTCCAGAAAGGGACGGCCATTTTTTCTGTTGCACGGCTTTGAAAACAGAAGCGCTAAAGCAGGTTCTCAGAAAGCATGGTTTCGACGCTTTGATATTGTCCATAAGAAGGGACGAGCATTATATGAGAAACATAGAAAGATATTTCTCGCCAAGAGACAAAGAGTTCAAATGGCACATTGTAAGGCCAAAAACCAGGGGAGAAATGGGTGATGCCCCGTTTGAGTCTCTGCAGTCTGTAGAGCTGTGGAACTTGTACCAGACCGACTTTGGTGAAGAATGCTCACATGTTAGGGTGCATCCAATACTGCACTGGACTGAATTGGATGTATGGAGATACACGAAGCGGGAGAATCTTCCTGTAAATCCACTTTACTTCGCGAGGAATGGCCTGCGGTACAGGTCACTCGGATGCCGGTGCTGCACATCACCCATAAAATCGGCATCGTCTAGTATCGATGAGATAATCCAGGAACTGGAAATTACCAAAACCCCTGAAAGAGCCGGCAGGGCGCAGGACAAAGAGCGGGAGTTCACGATGAGGCGACTGCGGTCGCTTGGGTATATGTGATTTCTGCATTATGATTCCTGCATTAAAAACTGTGGGGTGTCCCGAAATGTTATGGGATAATACACATTAAACATGGATTCACATGGGTTCAAAAACAGTTCCATGAAAACCAAATCTCAATGTCAAATGTCGGTCGACAATTTAATATGAAATTAAATTAAATGTAACCAAGCGATTTCAACAAATCCTCCGTTTTTTCATCAATTGAAACTGTTTTGGGAAATCCCCTAACGGAAATCGCATCTCTCAGTTGACTTTCAAGAGCCCCGGCCACGTCTCTTTCGACTTCAACATAATTCTTATTTTCCCCTTCATTCACATTGAATAATAATTTTTTTACTGGAGCCCCCGCCTCCCCCTCATAATCTGTGAAGTTTACACTTTTACCCTCCTGTTCTGCAATGTCTTTCTCCAGTTCTAGTTCACCAGGTGCCATGATCACGAACTTCCACTCATTTGTTCTGATACCTATCGAAAAGGCTCTGTTCTTTATCGGCCTTGTCTGTGATATGCTGTAATTCTTCGTCTTTCTAACCCCGCGGATAAGGGGAACAAGAGTTTCGCCGTCAATTTCAGGCTCATTGGTTATGCCCAGAATATCCAGAACCGTTGGCATAATGTCTACGGTTTCCACCAAATCGTTTATTTTCACGTTCTTCGACGGGGAGTGCGGATTGAATATTACAAAGGGTACGTGTATCTCTTCATCGTACAATGTTTTTCCATGGAAAATGCACGGCTTTTCCTCCTCGTATCCGAAGTTGGAAAAATTGTGTTCACCAAAGCATTCTCCATGGTCAGCGGTAATTATTACAAGCGTGTTGTTTATAAGCCCAAGCTCTTCCAGTTTTTTGAGAACAATACCTATGTTTTCATCTGAATATCTCACTTCACCGTCATATTTTGCTATGTCTCCTCTTATTGGTCCTGTCCTTGAAAGGCCGATCTGCTCGTATTTTGCATCAGAATAAACACTGGTGACGGTGTAATTGTAGATGTCATATTCCTCGGGCGGGTCGTAAGGGCTGTGCGGGTCGAAATAATGAACCCACAAGAAAAATCTTTCACCGGAGTGGTTTTCCAGCCAGGGCAGAACAGCTTCGGTAGTTTCAACCGCTTTCTTTGAAAGGAATCTCTTGTTTCTTCTTTTGTCCTTGTATCCGTACCCGTTAAAATAATCAAATTCATCGTTGAATCCGATAAGTATCCAGCTGCTTATAAAACCGCTTGTCAAATAGCCGTTATCTTTGAGAATATCGGACAGGGTGGTGAGTCCTGTTCCGTTTTCTCCAGGCAAGAATTTTTCATGCTTGTACGAATAAAGAGATGTGAATATGGACCAATGGGATGGGGGGGTGTGAGGAATTTGGGAAAATGCGTTAGTAAAGGTTATTCCCTTCTCTGCAACAGAATCGATAACAGGGCTTGTTTTTTGGAAATAATCATAAGATGAAATGTGGTCAGCTCTGAGGGTGTCAATTGTGAAGATGAGTAGATTGCAGTCTGGACATGCGTAGCTTACACCCGGATGATTTTGGGGTGCGAAGAATTTTGCTATCTCCCTCGCTGTCTCAAGACCTCCAAAGAGGCTGGTGGGTATTAAAACTATGAATATTAAAACAAACACCGGAATTAAGAATCTTGAATTCATGTCATATATTTTTTTGCGAATTTATAAAAATTCGCCATTTGTTTAAACTCTTGCTTATTTTTTGAAATTTCTGAATTTCGGTATTTATATTTCGTTATTATTGTTATTAATTTAATTATCTGGTTTGAAAAGATAATCAAGAAAGAAGTGAAAGAACTGGGAAAGAATTTGATGCATAGCTGGAGGATACCGAAAAATTATGAAAGTATCTGTAATAACCACGGCTTATAATGAAGAGGAGAACATAATTCAGGTGTACGAAAGGGTTAAAAAAGCTATGCTAGGAAAAGACTACGAGATTATAGCCGTTGATGACGGCTCTACCGACAAAACCTGTGTTGAGATCAGAAAGATACGAGACAAGAGACTCAAGATAATAAGACTGAATAAAAATCGGGGGAAATCCTTTGCTCTGTACGAAGGGTTGAAAAAGGCGAAGGGTACTATTATAGCCACGATTGACGCAGACGGGCAGAACGACCCCAGGGACATACCCAGAATGGTCAAGATACTCGGCACTCGATACGACTGCGTCTTTGGGTGGAGGTATAAGAGGAGGGATGGTCTTATAAAAAATATCTCGTCAAAGATTGGAAACTCTTTTAACAATAAACTGCTGGGTGTAAATTTGCACGACAACACCTGCCCCGTAAAGGTCTTTAGAAGAGTGTGTGTCTCAAAAATCCAGTACTTTGAAAACTTTCACAGATTCATCCCAGCAATGATAAAGTTGCAGGGTTTCAGAATAAATGAGTACAAGGTAAATCACTATCCTCGCATTCATGGAACCTCCAAATATGGCATAGGTAACCGTTTGTTCGGAAATCTTAAAACACTGTTTATGGTTAAATTTAAACACAGGGAACTGTTAAGGTGCTGTTAAAATGCAAATGAGCTTCTGGCTGATCTTCGGGCTTGCGGCGCAAGGTTGTTTTTTCCTCAGGTTTTTTGTTCAGTGGATCGCATCCGAACGGAGAAAGAAAAGCGTAATTCCCACACACTTCTGGTATTTGAGTACACTTGGCGGCTTGGGGCTGTTGATTTACTCCATACACATAATGGACCCCGTGTTTATCATAGGCCAGAGTCTCGGCATACTGATATACACAAGAAACCTGATTCTTATACATGAGGAGAAGCATGTTGAAAAAAAATGACTTGGATAGGATTGCGGTTCTTTTTTCCATACTGATTTTTTTGATTTATATTTCAACTCTTAGCGTATCCTTGGATGAAGAAGATGCTGTCCATTTCGCCTTGGGACTTAAAGAGTTCAATGTGACAAAGTATCAGCCTCACCCTCCCGGATTTCCTGTATACATGGCATTGGGCATGTTCTTTAACACATTCTTCAAAAACGAGGTGCTAAGCCTCACATTTATGAGCGCCTTGTTCGGCACATTGTCCGTTTTTGTCTTCTATTTACTGGTCAAGGATATGCTCAACATGGAAATAGCCTTGGCCTCATCCGTTTTGATGGCTTTTACGCCTCTTTTTTGGCTTAACAGCGTAAAGGCGATGTCTGATATCACCGGGCTCTTTTTTACACTCGCTTCGATGCTTTTAATTTACAAGTACGTCAAGTATGAGAAACCTGGCCATTTTTACCTTGGGGCCTTCCTGGCAGGAATCTCAACGGGGGTGAGAATTCACACATTTTTTATACTGTTGCCTGTCCTTGTTTACGTGTCTTTATCGCACAAAAAAGACGCCCGAATTAGGTTTAAGGGTTTTCTCCTCTTTTTTCTCGCTATTTTGGCGTGGTTGCTGCCCTTGTTATTGATAACAGGCATTTCTGAGTATGTCTCTTCTGCATCAAACCAGTTTGGTTTCAGGGTCGGCAAACCTGATATTTCACTCCTTGGCACTGATTACAGTTCGAACATCCTAGCCTTGAAATTGTTCGGTTTCTTTTATTATTTTTTGCTGGGCGGCTATGGAATCAACTTGGCCGGTCTTGGGATATTCAGCATCATCCTTTTGTTTTTAATGGCCGTCCTGGCAATTTTTTGTCTTAAAAACATTAATCTAAGGGGCAAGAGGGCGCTCTTTTTTGCCTCAGGGATTTTTATTTACTTGCTCCTGATTTTCATGCTCCTTCCTCCTTTCAATCCCAGGTATCTTATAATCCTCGTTCCCCTGCTTTCCTTGATTTTCACAAAAGCCATCTGGAGTTTGAAAAGGGCAACTCAAAGATATGCGTTGTTTGGCTTTCTCATCGTGCTTGTTTTGACCCACTCCCTCTTTCTGGCATTTGAGATTAGCACCAAACCAGCTCCCCCAGTTCAGCTCATTTCTTACGTTAATTCTAATTACGGCCCAGACAGCATTATCGTTTTAAGCGGTTTTGCCTATAAGTACTTTACCTATTACCAGGTAAACCTGACGAAAGTGTCCAGCACAACAACTGGTTGTGAAGTGATAAAAGAATTTCTCTCGGTGAATAAAACAGTTCTCTCCGTAGCAGGGGATGAAAAATGCGAAGGGCTGAAACTTAAGCTGGTTTCCAGCTTTAAGCGCGACCCGAGGGTTCATATAAAGCGCAGCATGATAAATTTGTATGAATTCTTGGTGGAGTGAATCAGGTATCAGGTAAATGAATTTTTACTTTTCTTGGAAGATAAATGCAGCATTATTTAAACTTAGATTGGGTATTCGTGTCAGATTATAAACTATATCAGGGAGGTCCAGAGAGGTAAAGTTTAAACCTAGTTATATTAGGTAAAAGAAAACATAATAAATATGGCTAACGGATATCTCTCCATCTTAGTTCTAATACTACTTCTATTCCCATTTTTACCTAGCGTTGCAGCTTCCAATTATCCCAATGTTACCCTGGTTTCACCGGTTGATGGGAATGTTTCTACCTCTACAAATAACCTAACCTTTATTTGCAACGGAACGGATGACGAAAATGTGCTCAGTTTCTCTTTTTACCATGATATAAACGGCACCTTTGATTTCCATGGCACAAAGCGGACAATGGAGTTTGATCCCGATTCAGACACCATGCTTCTTTGCCATTTTAATGGCGACTATACATGTGAGGACGGGGAGGTGGGTGTGAACGATTCCACCGGCTTCGTGACCGGCAAGTTCATGCAAGGGGTCATGATAAATGATGAATCGGATTCCTTGAAATATCAAACTTCAAATAACATAAACTCCGCTCAGGGCACTGTCGAATTCTGGTTAAAGGTCGGTTTCGATCCTTATTCTGATACGGCTTGGCTTTTCTCAACGGGTAAAACAGGCACGGACGAAATTCAATTATACGCTGATTATGGAACACTGTATTTTTACTATAACGATGACTACGCTTCTCAAACAACCGCGTACAGGGATATAAGCACCTGGAATCCTGGAGAATGGCACCATGTGGCAGGCATATGGGATGTGTATAACTTGGTCGGCAGCGGGAGAATACTGGATCTTTTCCTGGACGGCTCCAATGATTCTGTCATATACTCTGGTGGATTCTATTCTTACGCTCCATTTGGAAATGACATGTATCTTGGAAGTGATTCAAACAAGTACTATCAAGCGTATTCCACTTTTGATGAACTCAGAATATCCAACATACCAAAAAGCCCAGACGAGATAAACGCTTCTTACATGAAAGCCTTTGGTGATTACAGAAATAAATCTGCAAACTGGACTTTGACCGGCATCCCTGACGGGACTTATACCTGGAATTGTTTGGTTTATGACAACGAGTCCCAGAAATCATGGTACATCGACAACTATACCTTCAGTGTAGATGTCTTCTCCGGTCCTGTTGTAAATTACATCAACATGTCCCCAAGTTCCGCTGCCGATATTGACCCCAGTGTAACGATAAATGTCACCGCCGAAATAACAGACCCCAGCAATGTAAGCGGTGCGATATTTCAATACAAATACGATGTAGACTGGATCAACTTGACTATGAGCAAAATAGGCACCAATTTATGGAATGCGTCTTTTACCACCATATCCTCTGAAAGGCTATATTATTACAGGATATGGTCAAATGACACCCTAGGACGCGCCAACACCTGTCAAAACGACAGCGTGAATGTCACCTGGGATTACTCATGGAATAGAAACCCTTCCTCTATTGATGCATACGGGCTTGTGAATAGTATAAGCAACGTAGGGATTATAACCGTAAACAATACCGGAGACGACACTCTCATAATCACCCTAACGGACGACTGGCGGCCTTTGCTAGATGTTTACTATAACACAACGGAACAATTCGCAATAGATGGGAAAAGCGTAATAGGCATCAACGTCACTGCCGAATATGCAAGTTCTGACAGCGTAAAGAATATGACAATAACGATGTCCGCTGAGCCCTCTGCCCCTGAAAAAACCGCGACACCAAGTGCATTGAATACCACCGTGACCATGAATTCCTATAGCGGCGGGCCTTATCCTCATCTAAACATTGTTACGTGTCCTGTTTCAGTGACGCAGAGCACAACAGGTGTAAACTTGAGTGCCACTGTTAAAAACATTGGCAATGAAACTGCTGAAGATGTCTGGTTTAACTGGACGCTTCCAGTTGGTTGGACAAACACCAGCGGAAACGTGAACCTGTACATTGGTAATATCACTTCCAAGTCAACAAACACAAGCGATCTGGTTGTGGCAGTAAGTTCATCAGCTTTAAGCGGGATATCAAGTGTATGCGTGAATGCCAGTGGTAAAGGGAACCTGAGCAGCTCTGACTGTGATATCGTACAGGTTAGTTGCTCGAATTCGGATGGTGTCTGTGGAGCGGGTTGCAACTATTTCACAGACATTGACTGCGAAGGACCAAGCGTTGGGAGGGGGGTGACTGAATACGTAGGCATTGGTGAGGTTATCATAAAAGAACCGAGAATGGATGTCGCGATGCCTGATAGGATTGATCTCCTAAAAGGCGGTTTCTACAACTTCACCATAGAAGTAACGAATACTGTAGAAAACACAAACCTCACACAAGTCAATCTTGAAATAAGCGGTTATCCTGAAACCCTGATTAAAAAAATACCGAGCACAATTAAGTACATTGCTCCTAATCAAACCAAAACCTTTTACCTGGAAATCAGTGCACCAACCTATATCGAAGGAAGGGACTATATAGTGGACATCTCCCTTTCAGCGATTGGCTATTACGCTGCCGGTAACAGCTCTTTACTGAGTTCTGGCAAGATTGTATTTTCGGTTCATGGTGTAGTCGAAAACGTGAGCTTCAGCTCTATAAAGAGTGCCGAAATCGCATTGGAAGACATGAAAGGCATGAACTTCAGCGTTTCTGTCCTGGCCTCAATGCTGCAAGATGCTAGAAAGGCTTATTCTGGCTTGAATTTCGACAAAGCCAAGGAAATAGCAAATGAAATAATCGAACTCAAGGAAAAGGCCTTTATTGTATTTGATCTCATTAAACAGTCTGCAAACATGATAGCAGATGCCGCCAGATACGGTGTAAGAGTTGAGGGAGCAAAAAAGATGCAGGACTTGGCGAAATCCGCCTTCGACAGGGGCGACTATGAAAGGGCTGAGGAAAGGATCCAGGCAGCGATAAATGCATACCAGCTTGAGACCAAATATATCTTGCCCTTGATCAAGTTCCTCTACAAATACTGGTACGCAATTGTTACTTTGCTCTTATCGGCAGCGATAATATCCATTTTTCTCAGAGGAAGGTTGAAAATAAGGTCAATGGAAATGAAACTGGAAAGTATAAGGGGGGATAAAAGGAGTCTGAAAAAGCTCATACATGACTTGCAGGATGATTATTTCAACAGGAAAAAAATATCAATGCTTGATTATGACATGAGGAAACGGAATTACGAAAAAAGGCTTGCCAAACTAGGCTCACTCGAGCTAAAACTCGCCACAAAAATCGCAATGATGAAAGGCAGAGACAGGAGAGAAAGCCTTAACAGGGAGAAGAATGAGGTGGGAAAGAGGATGAAAGACCTGCAACGTGACTATTTCGAATTTGGAAAAATAAGCAAGAGCGAGTACAAAGAAACCATCAAAGAGCTGCAGGGGGAGCTTGCAGAAATAGAAAGAGATTTAAGCAAGCTTAAAAAACCAAAACGATCTAAGGGTGTGATTTGGTTTTTGGTTTTGTTGGCTTGTGTGGCGGTCTTCCCCTCTGTTTTGGAAGCCCTGGAAAACGTGACGGAAGAGGATGCTACGGCTGCCATGACTCAGGCCGAAACAGTTATAGACGAAATGAAAGCTCTTGGCTTTGGAACAGAATATGCCAATCACACGCTGGGAGAAGCCAAGGTGCTGCTTTTACGCGGGAAGTACGACCTTGCTTTGACCACAGCAAGGTACGTTTTTGTGATAAAACAGAAAGCAATCGTAGTTGACGAAATGATAGACGATGTGGAGCTGAGAATGCATGAGCTTTCTTCCGAGGGTCACGATGTCTCTGAGTCTAGGAATTTGTTCCGCAATGGAGTAGACGAATTTGCTAAAGAAAATTATGAAAAGGCAGAGACATTGCTGACCCAGGCGATGGACAGGTTGGACTCTATTGAAAGGGAGGCCGCACTTTCCATGGCTGCAAGAGAGAATCTCGTTGATGTATTTGGTAAAATGATTTATGCACACAGGCTGATTATATCTGCCTGCGTTGTTTTGCTTGTTTTAGCGTCTGTTCCTGCTTTCGTAAAGCTGAAAAAAGTGAAAAAAGCCCGCATGATGAAAAGCTTGGAGAATGAGGTCGACAACATAAAAAACTCGATGAAGACCTTGCAGGAAGGTTATTTCAACAAGAAAAGCTTGGGCAAAAAAGACTATGAAACCCGGATGAAAAAATACAAAAAAGAACTTGGCAGGACGATGGAGAGGCTGGAAGCTGAAAAAGTCAAGATACTCAAGAAAGAACACCGCGAATACAGGTTGCCCCGGGCTGAAAAACCAGTCCCTGAAAAAGTGAAAAAGGAAAGGCGTGAACCACGCAAGGCTAAAGTTAAAAAACCTCAACTAAAACGCATAAAGCCAAACCGATCCCCAAAGTAAAGACAGGGCCTGGCTATAAGGTGCGTCACCCCGTTTCGTTAGAGGGGCCGAAACCCTACCTACCAAACCCAAAATCGTAAAAATTTCCGATTTGCTTGCAAAGGCCACCCCGATGGTTGAAAAAGAGGTCGTGTTAAAAGGTAACATGCAGCTTTTCAAGCAAATAAAAATAGGCGAAGCTGTTGTTTACTGGTACAAGCTTAAAGATCAAACAGGCCAGATATTGGTAAGCAGCATGGAGGAGTTACGTAAAGGCAAATACACCCTGACAGGGAAAGTCAAGAGAAGCGAGACAGGACGTTGGTACATAAAATTAAAGAATGTTTTATGAAAATTCTTGCCTGAAAAAATTCTACAATTTGCTATTTATAAAAATTAGCATTCAGTTTTAACACAGTTAACACAGAGAAAGCTCACACGCCGAAAACTTCCTGCTCCGGATAAACCTCTATGCCTATCTTATCAAGTATCTGCATGGCCACGATTTTTTTCTTGTGCTTCGCGCCCCGCATCTTGAGTACTTCAAGTCCATTTTCCCTGACATTTGCTTTTCTTATGCTGTAAAGAATAATGACCCCATCAGCGAGGAACTCTTCTACCCCCGTTGGACTGAATATTCTAGGCTCCTGCTCAGTCTCTGATATAAGGAATGTACTAACCCCCAACTCTTCGAAATAATTGAAAAGCTGTTCTATATATATCCGGTAGGTTTCTTCTCTTTTGCTAAAAGCGGAAGCTATGGCTGTCAGAGAATCAATAACTATAATATCCGGCTTGAAATTTTCCGGGAATAGGACAGGCTTAACATCTATAAGCAAATCCCCTGATTGCTTCGCAAGCAGCGCATCTATGACTCTGGTAATGTCGAACAGGTTGAACCTCTCTATAACAACGTTCTTTTCATATTTCCCTAAAATCCAGCCAAATTCTTCCATGTGGTTTTTCAGCCTGGCGGCGGACTCCTCAAAGGACATGTACATGCATTTCTTGCCGGCCTTGGCAGCATTGACCATAATCTGCAAGCAGAGCAGGGTCTTGCCGGAACCGGCACCGCCAGCAATAAGCACGCTAGATTTTTTTGGTATCCCGTGTTCAAAGAGGGCGTCGAGGCCCGGTATGCCTGTTTTTATGAACTCGTGCTGATCTGTTTTTTGCTGAAGTTTCGCTTCTGGTACCTTTTTTTTATTAGCGGTCCTTTTTTTCTGTGCTGGCGCCCTTTCGTTTTCGGGTTTTAATTCCTGCACCTCCCCCCCCTTTATTGTTTTTAGCATGAATAATAATTCGTTTTGGGATTAAAAAGATTTTTATTTAAATCGAAAAAATATACAAAAAACAGAAAAGTTTAAATCTTTTGGGTGTTTTAATCTACTATGGCCGAGATAAAAGGCATTAATATGCATGACGGTGGGATTGAAATAAAGCTTTCCATCAACATGGCTGAATATAAAATTCTGAAAGATCACGTGACTGACATTCTTCTCCTGCCTTGCGGGAAAGACTCGCTCACTTACAGCCTCACAACAGGGAAATTAGGCAACAGCAACAGGATAATGTTGCCAAAAAAGATACTGGGAAAATTCGGCATTGAAATGATGGAAAAGAAAGTGCCATCAAACATCTTTGCCTTGGACGGTGACGCATTCCTGCTGATAAAAATAAAAAGCTCCAGGCTTGGTATACCAAAATTTGAGGAGGATTGATATGAGAGTCACAACAGGCCTGAAAAAACTGGACAGCATGCTAGCCGGAGGGTTCCCAGAAAAGTCGGTCATTTTGCTTTCCGGAGGTCCGGGAACTGGAAAAACGCTGCTGGGTCTAAAATTTATGCTAGAGGGTTCCAAAAAAGGTGAGAAATGTTGTTACATAACGCTAAATGAAAACAAAGAGGAGTTAATCAAGGCATGCGAGTCCGTAAAATCCCTGAACAGTGTGAAAAAATACATGGGGAAAAACCTGGCCATAGAATACATACCAATGGCTCAGAGCAATTTGTCCATGAAGAGGTTTATAGACATTATCTCGAGCTACCCAAAAATAGACAGAATAGTGATAGATAATGTCAACAAGCTGCTGATGTTCTCTGAGAGCAAGAAATCTTACAGGGCCTACTTCATAGAGCTTATCAACAGCCTGAAAAACGCAAAATCCTCGCTGCTTTTGTGCGAAACAGACTCTGATGAAAAGTTGGATTCAAGCGGTCATGAATCATTTGAATGTGATGGCGTGATGCAGTTGATATTCCTGGAGCTCGAGGAGAAGCCCATGCGGGCCTTGGTAGTGCATAAGATGAGATACACAAATTTCGATGCCAAGCTGCCCCACGAGCTTTTAATAGATAACAAATACATAAGACTTACAGAAACCAAGGTCATCTAGGCTTCAACATCTTCTGCAGACCGTCGATTTTTTTGTTTGTTATTATTTCCTTCTCTATACTGCTCAATTTAGCTATCATTTTCTTCATCAGCAAAGTGTCCGATTTCATAACACTTTAGTAAAAAGGGACTGAATTTTTTAAGTCTATCTATCTTACAAATTTTCTTTCCTATGCCAAAACACCTTCAAGCCTTTCGATCCCATTCATGATTTCGTTCACGTCGCTGACAAAGCTGAATCTCACATATTTGTTACAGTTGCTGTGGAACACGCTTCCTGGCATTGTTAGAACACCTGCTTTTAGGAAAAGATCGAAAGCCTCCTCATCGCTGCCGAATTCTGTTATATCAGGGAAGACGTAAAATGCGCCCTTTGGCTCAACTAGCGGCATCTTGAGTGCTTTGAGTCCCCTCACCATCAGGTTTCTCCTTAGCTCGAACTTTTTCCTTATCATTTTAGGGAAATCCTTATCTTCCAGTGCGGCTATGGCAGCCCGCTGGGCAGGGTTGCTGGTACAGGTCGATATGCAAAGTTTAAGCTTTAGTAACTGCTTTATTATATCCTTTCTTGCGTGCAGATAGCCAACCCTGTAGCCACACATGCAATAGGTCTTTGAGAACGAGTTGGCTGTAATGATGTTTTCAGGTATATCCGCAAGGGAAGCTAGCGAACGGTGTTCCGCTCCATAAACGAAATTCTCGTAAACCTCGTCCATAAGTATCAGCCCCCCGAATATCTCGGATATCGCTTTTAGATATTTTTTATCAAACACATAACCTGTCGGGTTATGAGGTGTGTTTAGCACCACCATTTTCGTGCGATTGTTGACCATTTCCTTTAGTTTTTCAAGGTCCGGGCAAAAGCTGTTTTCATCTTTTAGGAAAAGGCTGATGGGTTTTCCTCCACAGAAACTTACCATAGGGGCTATTATGGGATAGCTCGGTTCCATTATTATCACTTCATCAGATTTGTTTATCAAAGACATGATTGAGAAAGCTATACCCTCGGTGGCCCCAACACTTATAAAAATCTCTTCGGGATTTGCATCGATTTTATTTTGCTCTTTGAGCTTTTCCGCAACCTTTTCCCTCAGTTCTGTTAATCCCTGAACAGGGGCGTATCTGTTACTCCCGTCTTGCAAGGATTCCACGTATGTTCTTATCACTGAATCTGGAGGCCTGTCTTTTGGTTCTCCTAAGGAAAAATCCACAATATCTCTGTGAACCTTTCCAAAATAACCAGTCGCCTTGGAGAACTGGATTTTTTCTACAGCCTTGCTGAAAAAGTACCTATTCACATATAAAATTTAAACATCTGGATAAAAAAGTTAAACATGAGGCTGTCGGAATCTTTGAGAAGGGGTATTATGGAGACCGTAGTCGGGGGTATTATAAACAAGTTCAAGGTGAAAAGCAGGAGAGATATTCTGTTCTTCGAGGACATCTTAGCCAAATACATATTGGAATGTGAAAAGGCTGGTCAAGAAGAGATGACTGAAAGGGTCGGTAACAAATGGATGTATCTGACAGCGAAGTGCTTCCTTCCTCATACTTTCAATAAATTGCCCTTGGGTTTCTTATTTAATCAGATCGGGAAAAAGATCTGGACGAACATAGGGCTGATGGATAATCTCAAAGTGGAAAAGAAAGAGAATAACATCAAAATAGAAACGAGAAATGAGTACATCACGAGGGTTATAGGTAAAAACAGGTTCTCAGTAGGTGGGTGGGGCGCTTTTCTGAGGCTTTATTTCAACTTGGAATTCAAGCGTATTGAAGCCGCTCAAAAAAAGGAGAAATGCACTTATGTATTTTCGTTGGGGGAAAGTCCTTTCGAAGACATGGAATCCAAAGACAAGGACCTTTACATAAGATTGAACCAATTTAAGAGTGGGGGTGGGGTTACCCTCAAAAAGGCTCTTAAGGCCGGAATCATTCAGTTGAAACAAAACAACAGGATGTATTTCCGAGGGAAATCCCTCATTCCTATAGAAAACACTCTTTTTCATCTCTTTTCAGCCGAGAGTGTCCTGTTGGATAGTGTCCCTTTCCTTTCACATGAATTTTTCAGAGAGATAGTAGATAAGGATACGACAGATGACAAAAAGCTGAATTTGCTGAAAAACGTTCTACACTCTACTGGTTGGGGGACCATAAAAATAAAGCTGAGCAGCAAGATAACATTCAGTATTTACAACCCACCTTACGGATTGCAAAGGGAAAAGGATGATTGGACTTTCCTGATAAATGTTATCTTGGGGTATCTGTGGTTAATAGACAACAAACTGAAAATATCGAACGTAAAGGAGTCGTACAGGAACCTCGAGATAGTCTTCTCACGGTAGAGATTCTCCGATGACGAACCATCAACAAAATATGAATTCAGCTTTACAGCAATAACCATATGCTCAAAGCTATCAAGGAGAGCCCTCCGAACGAGTGTGCAAATGAGATCTTGTTTTTATATAGATAAATGAATGTTGCGAACACGAATGGAAGCAGGACAATAACCCTGTGGAAGAATACGACCAGGAAGGAAAGCAGTGCAAGGAGTATGTATACCATATTTTTTGTCTTGTGGAAACCAAAGGTCACGGGAATCGTATTTATGCCTGCCTTTTCATCGCCATCGTAGTCCCTCAGGTCCGAGATCACACTTCCAATGAAAATCAGGAGCGACATCAGAAAATAATATGCCATGACCTCAACGTTGAGCTCAAAACCCGTTATGGCACCGAAGAGGAAGGCTAGTGATATGCCGAAACCTGTGTACAAATTTTTCAAAAGGGTGTATCTTTTGATTCTGAGTAACGAATAGAAAATGTTTGCTCCTAACATCAGAATGAAGAAAGGAATGGAATGTGGGGGCAAAAGCAGGGAAAGCAGGAACCCAGCGGCGAAGCAAAGAAACACTATGGGGTAGCTCTTCCCGCTTTTGACGAAAGGGTTTATTCTCCCTCTGTTTATGATGTCCTCCTTCCTGTCAAATATGTTATTGTATGCATATCCTCCCGAGAAAACAAAAAAAGAGCTCAAGGCAGCAATGAGCAAATTCAAGCCCACCGGATTGAACAAAAGGTATCCGGATGCGGAGGTGAAAAAGATAGTGAGGCATATCCTGAATCTGATGAAATCCAGCATTTCGTTAATCACAGTAATCCACCTAAGATATAAAGGTATTCTGTGGTATAGTCGAGCAGAATGATTCTGCCCCGCCTTCCTCTCGTTACGGTGCCCTTTGCTATGTCTTTTATGTTGAGTGACTTCAGTGCCGTATTGAATAACCATATCAGCATCAATGGGGGAAACGATAAAGAAATGATGAACAACGAAATAGAAGCCGAGATACTGAAAAGGGTTACAGACATACTCGTTCTCTTCCAGCCATAGACCATGAAGACATTCTTCTTGTCCCTCATGTCTGTCGAATCCTTTTGGCAGAGTATGTACATGTACTGGAAGAAGAGGAAGGTGGATATGGGCATGGCTCTCGTCAGCGGAATGCCATTTGCACCCGCGATGAGTAGCGGGAGGATAAAGAAGGGGGATGAGAGGATAGCATAACCGGTGATCGTCCCCTTCAGCCTGACCCTCTTGTGGGAATAGAGGAACCCAAGCGCTAGGTACGGTATACCAATCATCAGGAAAGATGTGTCTGTGAACATAAGGAAGATCAAGGACAGGCATGCCAGGATGAGGGACAGGTACAGGCACGACCTCGTGCTCATGAGGCCAAGGGTCGTGAATTTGTCCTTTCTCTCGTTCTTTATGTCATCGGAAAAATCCCAGTAGTCGTTGTAGAAAGCCGCGAAAAGCTCTATGAAAAGGAACCCCAGTGCAGCCATGATGACCTTGAAATTCATGACTCCCAAGAACACTCCCGACAGGAGTATGAAGGCGAAAGATATCCCGAATGCCGGCCTCAGCTTCCTGTAGACGAGCCAAACAGCCTTACCCTTCATACAGTCACCAGACGCTTCTTCACCCATGACAACTTGATAGCAGCATCTTTGCGTGAGAAAGGAACATCCTTGGCCTCATAGATGGCTTTTATCTCCTTGATGGCAACGCTGGAATCCTGAAGGATTCCCCCACCGAACATGTGCTTCAGAATACTCCTCCCGCTATGCTTGCCCATGCAAATCTTTCTTTTCTGCCCTACCGATTCCGGTTCAAAAAACTCATAAGTTCTCGGATCTTTAAGAACCCCATCTACGTGAATCCCTGATTCGTGGGCAAAGGCATTTTCCCCTATAACAGGTTTGTGTCGCTGAATCTTCACACCTGAGAATTCCTGGACCATGTCACATATTTCCAGCAGCATTTCGGACTTCACTTTAAGGTCCCTTCCATGCAAGTGCTTCAATGCGATGCAGACCTCTTCGATTGCTGCGTTTCCAGCCCTTTCTCCAATCCCCGTAAAGGTTCCTGAAAAATAATCAGCCCCCGCAAGCACGCCCTCCACGGCGTTTGCGGTTGCCATGCCGAAATCGTTGTGCGTGTGGATTCCGACCTGACAGTTGAGATTCTTTTTAAGGTAAGAGACCAAGTTTCTTGTAGATTTGGGGGTAAGACAGCCGACAGTATCGGCTATGAAGAATACGGATATCCTGTTGTGGATTTCTTTTAAAAATCGCTTAAAATAATTGAAGTCGGCCCTGCTCGTGTCTTCCCCTGCGAAATCCACGATCAGTCCGTGGGCTCTTGCATAATCAACCATTTCAGACGTCTTTTTGAGATTTTCCTCTCTGCTTATCCGCAGTTTGTGGGTTATGTGCAAATCAGAAAGCGGTGTGAACAGTGTGACCCTTTCGGCACCCGCATCCATGGCTATATCTACATCCGATTTTTTGATTCTGCATGTAGCAGAAACCTTATCACCAAACATATCCGTGAGTTCTTTTGTGACCCTGAACTCTGAATCGGAAACCACGGGCATTATGTCAATCAAATCCGCGTCAAATTGCATTATTTTTTCAGCAAGCTTGATTTTTTCGTTAAAATCAAAGACAACACCAGGCATCTGTTCGCCGTCTCTGAGGGTGGTATCGTGAATCTTGATATCAGAGAATCGAGTCATGTTTTAATAATTGTTATAATTAGTTAAATATTTTTATTATATGTTTAAACTTATTTTAAATAGAAGCTCTTTTAAATAAAAATATATCACATAATAAAGATGGAGCAGGATGGTATGAATTTGCTGCAAGAAATAACCAAGTCAAGGTTTCTGATGCTGCTGCTTGAAGAGAAGCAGTATGAAATGAAATTGAAAGATATAGTAAAAAACATAGGGGAAACCAAAACAAAAATATGCTATGTCTGCCTGTCAAAACCCTACAAGGATGTTATTGAGGATTTAAAGAGAATAGGCGTCAATGACAAAAACTTCTTCTTCATAGATATCCTTAGCTCGCATTACTTTAAGCCAAAACCCGTTAAAAACTGCATCTTTTTGGAAGCACCACCAGAACTGGTTTCGATAAGACTGGCGATAGAAAAGGTCATCATGGAGAAAAAATGCAGCGTGATAATATTTGATACCATCTCGTCCCTGCTGATATACCAGGAGAGCTATTCCATCGTTAGGTTCACGCACGAAATAATGACTGACAAGATGCAGGAAAAAACCAAGAAAATCTACATCGTCCTTAAAGGAAGTGGTTTGCCAGGTGGAGAAAATCAGGGTATGATAAAAGACTTGTGTATGTTTGCTGACACTACTGTTGACATGACAGAGAAGCCGGATTAGGGGCATTGGGACACATCAGGCTAGGATCCAGGGAACTGAAGACCTGATGCGTGTAATGGACACCCGAGCGGTATTGGGACACATCAGGTACCCGAGCATAAAGAATTTATATACTTTAATTCAATAACTAAATGATAACATGGCAAAAAAAATAATGATCGTGGATGATGAGGAAAGTTTGGTCGAGCTTGTTAAGGCGCTTATGGAACAAGAGAACTACGAAGTAATCCCGGCCATGAGCGGAAAGGAATGCCTGGAAAAACTGAAAACGGTGAAACCCGATCTCATCTTGCTTGATATGATGATGCCAGGGATGAGTGGAAGGGAAGTCTGTGAAAGTATAAGGAAGGACCCTGAAACAAAGGACTTGAAAATCGCATTCCTCACTGTGGCAAAATTCTCAGAGGCGGGGAAGGATGTTCTGGAAAAGATGGATGTTCTGGATTACATCACGAAACCTTTTGACAACCAGGACCTCGTCAAAAGGGTAAAGAAAGCGCTGGAGTAAATCAGGCTGATTTTATTTTCCGCTCAGTATTTCCACACTTTTTATCACTTCCTCTGCTTTTTTGAGACTCTCTTTAGCCTTTGCTTCCTCCTCCCAGAGATGCTCTTTTGAAACGCCTCTGATGGGCAGTGTAAAGTGGAATTCACTCCCCTTTTCCAGTTCGCTCTTTACCCATATCTCCCCGCCGAGTATTTTTAGGAATTCCCTGCACAAGGACAGGCCAAGACCTGTCCCCCCTGCCTTTCTTGTATAGGATGAATCCACCTGATAGAACCTCTGGAATATCTTTTCGTGGTTCTCTTTTGATATGCCTATTCCCGTGTCCTTGACCATGAAATGCAGATTTTTCTTTTCCCTGGAAACCTTTACCGTTATTTTACCTTTCGACGTGTACTTCAAAGCGTTGTTTATGAAGTTTATCAATATCTCGGTCACCCTCTCCCTGTCTGTTAAAATTTTTGGCAACTCTTTTTCTATTTCATATTTCGATTCCAGCCCCTTCTCCTCTACCGGTATACTCATTTCCTTTTTTAAATCCTCCATTAGTTCGTTCATATCAACTGGTTCAAGACTGAGCTTCACCGTCCCGAGGTCTAGCCTGGATAGGTCAAGAATATTGCTCACAAGCCCGGCAAGCCTTTTGCTTTCATGTTCCATTATCTTAAGGTATCTGTTCCTCCTCGTGAACTTATTTGCAATTTTCCTATCTTGAAGCAACTGCGAGAATCCGTGAATGGATGTCAGTGGAGTCTTGAGTTCATGCGCTGCGATTGATATGAACTGATCCTTCTTTATGTCCATTTCTCTCAGTTCCCTCAAGCTTTCCTTCAGTTCCTTCTGGGTTTTTATAAGCTGTTTGTTCGCCTCGTCCGTATCTTCCATCATGTTCATTATGGCCGTTTTCGTCTTTGTCACTTCCTCGACTTTTTTATTCAGTTCATTTGTCCTCTCGGTGACCCTTTTTTCCAGAGACCTGCTGTATTCCTCTAGCTTAATCCTCGACCCCTTTAAATCATCTATCATCTGGTTGAATGCGGAGGCGAGCTGTCCTATCTCGTCATCGGAATTGATTCTAACCTTTTTGCTAAGTTTGCCCTTCTCCCCTATTTCCCGAATCACATCGACCAATTTTCCAAGCGGTTTTGTTACCCACATGGAAAGCGTAGTAATCAACAACAATATGCCAATAACCAGAAATAAAATCGTAACCATGAGAGAGTTCATGAACATGTTTCGCATCTTTTCTTCAATAAAACTCACAGGAACCCCTACCATAATTGCTGCGATGTGGTTTTTATCTTTGCCAAAGACAGGGACAAAGCTGCCATAGAATTTCTCCCCTTCAATGGAGTGCTGTCTAGTGGTACTATTCTCGGTTTTTATCACCATTAGAACTTCATGATTAGTCAATGTTTTGCCGTGTTGGGAAGGGTCGTTGTGAAAAATTATCTTGCCGTCTAAATCCACGACCATGGCATACGAGATTTCCTCGTAGTTCTCGACTACATCTTTGCATTGTTTTTCGAAACCCACAATTCCATTTATGTCTATTCCCAATTCAAGCAAGACGCCTAAGCGTTGCGTTAAAACCTGCCCTACGTTTAATGACTTTGAATGGAGGGCTTTGGAATATTCAGCCGCGAAGAAATTACCGCTATAAAAACTGTTTAAGCTAAGTGCAAAAAGCATTATTAGTGTTGAAATCGAAATTATCTTAGCGCGAACGCTAAGGTTCTTCATTTACTTCTCCCATTCAAACGTTTCGATGATATCCGCAGACAAAAGCAGTTCGCTGCTTATTTGGAGTCCCAATTTATTCGCCCTTGCAAGGCTTATGACCGGCTCTCCCTTGACTGTTGGCTCGAATGGGAAGCTTGGCGGGCTTTTGCCATCAACCAGAATGCCCCTTGCGATCTCACCTGCCGCCAGGCCCTGCTCATACCCCGAAACAGTTACGGCACATAGTGTACCATAAGATATGCGGTCTTCCCAGAAGCTGAAGTCGGGCAGGTTGCTGTTCTCAGCCGTCCATTCCAGCACGTCCTGATAGGGGACATTGGTGCCGTTCTCGTCCTTGAACGTGAATATACCCAGAAGTGCGATCGCATCCGCCTCGTTTTGGAGCTCCCCTATTCTCTGCTTGTACTCTTCAAAGGTGTGAATCGTGTCCCAGCTTACGAACTCTATATCTTGAAGCTGTTTTGGCGCCTTTTCTTCCATCCTTTGACGTACCCCTATCCATGTCAAGCCCTCGTCAAAAATAACCGCTATCTTCTTGACATTTGGCACAATTTGTCTCAGCAAATTCACAGTCTGCACGAAATGCTCCTCCTCAAGTATCCCGGCAACATTGCTGCTTCCTGTAAACCCGTAAACAGACGGATCCGCGTTGACCGCACTGAATACGAACGGTGTATCAGAATTTACATAATGTTTGACAACATACTCCTGGACATTATCATCGTTTGTGTATACCAAATCAGGCTGCCACGTATCGATTAATTCTCGCGCCTGCCGGGCGGCTTCTTGCATCCATTCCTCACTACTTTTCCGCTTGGTGTCCATCTGGAATACCCGATATTCCGCATCTATGCCAGCCATGGCATCCTTGAATCCATCAAGCTGATCGTCGGTCCATTTCCAAGGAGAGTGGTAACTCATGATATGAAGAATTTTGAATTTTTGTGCAGGCACCCCCGAAGTTCCACTCGCTGATTGCGGTCCTTCCTCACCGAAAGGTAACAGATAAAAAGACGAAACTGCAGCAACGATAATCAATATCAATATGACAGGTATTATGACTTTTCCATAACCACTAGCCAATTTTTCTGCTACCATGTTACCTATAATATTTTTGTTTTATATGATATTTAAATAAACACGAATAGAATTTGTTTAAACGCAGCTTGATACTATTTCTGCTTCTTTTTAAGTTCGTTTTCCAATTCCTTTATCCTCTTCTTCAATTCAACCATCTTCAGTTCCCTGCCCACCGCCATCTTGTTGAACCGTTCGAGCTCCTCGTTTCTTGCTTCCAGCTCTTTTTTGGATTTCTCAAGTTCAACAGTCCTCTCTTTTACTTCTTTTTCCAGGTCCTTGCTGTATTCTTCCAGCCCTTTCCTAGACTCCTTCAGGTCCTTTGTCATCTGGTTGAATGAGGATGCGAGCTCTCCTATCTCGTCACGGGTTTTTAGATTAATTTTCACACTCAGATTACCTTTTCTTACCTTTTCGGTCAACCCCCTTAACATAATAATTGGTTTGGTTAAACTTATCGAAAAGGTGATTGTCAAAACAAAAGTAATTATGAATATGGGCACAATTATCAAAAGAATTTGCTGGTATACTTCAGCCATTCTTTCTATAAGAGAATTATAAGAAACGATATATCTCATTGACATGAGATGGCCTCCTGACGTTTCCTCTATCGGCATGACTATTTCAATGATATCTTCGCCATTTAATTGCCTTTTCAAGTAAGACACATCTTCGTTTTTAAGAAGCCCCAAAGTAACAGAATCCTCAATAAATCTCCCCGACCCGTTATATTTTTTGCCTTCTTTGAATTCATCAGAATCGAAAATAACTTTTCCGTTTATACCAACTAAAGAGACTTTGGTTACATCCTTGTTTTTGTCCAGTTTTTGCTCTACACCCTCCTTAAATCCATCGAAACCTTCCTGCGAATGAATATGGGTATACTCCCTCACATAGTCATCATATATAGAACGCGTAATGAACTCTGCGAAAATCAGCCCATCTTCCAGTATTTCCTCGGACATTTTGTTCTGCTCAGACAGTAAAAAAACAAAGGAAAAAACAAATAAAGACAGGAATATCAAAGAGATTATGAAAAGAGTTATTTTAATCGTTAACCTGCCTATTTTGAATTTCAAATTTCTCACTTTTGCGGATAATACTTCGCCAGAATTTCATTTATTTTAGCACACGCTGAGTCCAAAGATTCTTTAGCAGTTTTTTCACCAGCCCATGCCGACTCAATCTCGCCCATCAATATATTCTTTACTTGGGAAGCCTGCATTATGTTTGGCTCTGGGACAGAATTTTCTAGTTCTTCAACAAATACCCTCTTGAATGGTGTATTTAGTTTATCCTTATTACCCTCAATATCTGACCTCCTGCTTGGGATAGCGCCAATAGGATCTGTTAACAGATCACCATACCTTGTCGTACCTGTCTTTGGCTGAATCTCTGAAGTGAACCACCTAAGGAACTCCCACGCCTCCTTTTTATGTTTACTTTTACTCAATACGCCCATGAACCAGCTATACTGCAAAGTACCGGGTTTTTTCAGATAGGGAACAGGGGCAACGCCCACATCCGTATCAAATTTATCACCAAGGGCGTCCCTAAACATTCCTTCCACCCAAGGAGGCATTAAAATCATCGCTGTCTTGCCTTCTCCGAAACCACTGATAACATCACCGTACGCATCAGTTCCACCTTTGCTAAACAATTCCAATATCTTTTCCAGTGCCTCGACACCCTCTGAACTATTGACAAGACACTGGCTGTTATCATCCGATAGATATTTTCCGCCGTTACTGACTAACAGGCATAGGAAAGGATCTACCACACCCCAGTCCATTCCTTTTGAGAAAGCAAAACCATATTGTATAATATTGCCCTCGCTGTCTTTTTTTGTTATTTTCGATGCCGCATCAATCAGTTCATTCCAGGTCACGGGGATCTTTGGCTCCCCTTGCTCATCAATAACTCCTGCTTCCTTGAAAAGCGCCTTGTTATAAAGGAGGGCGAAGACGTTGATTTCCGTGGGAATACCCCATGTATCACCATTTATTGTAACACCCGCGGTTGATGTGTAATTTTGGGCAACATCATCCTTTATCTCCTGAGGCGGTTCGTCCAATATGCCTAAGTTTTGGTGAGAAACCCCCCATGTAGAATAAACCTGATAAATGTCGGGAACCTCATCAAGTTCATGCAGGATTCTGAGTTTGCTTTCATATTCTGAGTATGTAATTTGCATTATCTCGAATTCTATTTCGGGGTGCAATTCCTCATATTCGTTCAGATAATGTACTAAACCCTTTGATTTCAGTTCACCATTCTCATAAGTTCCGTTTATCTGGGTTTCATCCATCCAGTGGACTGCATAGACAAGTTTTGTTTTTTCCTGAACCTCTGGCTGTTGCGTTTCTCCAGCCCCAAGGGAAACATCTTCCTGAGTTACACATCCCGATATGAATATTGTTAAAAAAAGCAATGCGAAAAAGGCAATTGTTTTTACCTCCCTGCTCATATTGACGCCCCTCATTATACTTTGTTATACTTTGTTTAAATAATTATTAATATAATATTAATTAATATTATTTACTTATTATTATCCCCCGTTTTTCAATTCCTTTATCCTCTTCTTCAATTCAACCATCTTCAGTTCCCTGCCGACAGACATCTTGCTGAACCTTTCGAGGTCATGAATCTTTGCTTCCAGTTCTTTCTTCGATTTCTCCAGTTCTTCTGTCTTTTTCTTTAGCTCCTCCTCAGCCCTCTTGCGAGCAGTGGTGTCTATAAATGAAGACATCATGGAGATGGGTTTGCCATTCTCGTCTTTAGTCATGCTTGCCAAAAGCTGGACATATAACATTGAGCCGTCCTTTTTTTTGGCGACCAGTTCACCCTTCCAGCTTCCCGTGTCACGCAAGGCCACTACTACCTCTGAAGCCTTCTCTTCCGTCTGCCAAAACCCTACAGCTGGCTTCCCCAGAACCTCCTTTTCGTTATCATATCCCCACATCTTGAGAAAGGATGGATTCACGTATGTCAGATTGCCATTAAGGTCTGACATTGCAATGGCATCGATGGACGATTTTATGGCGCTTTCCTTAATCCTCAGTTCCTCCTCTACTTTCTTCCGTTCGGTGAGATCCCTTGCAATCACCAGAAACCCGATTACTTTGCCTTTCCTCTTTATCGGCGTTGCCTGAACCTCCACAGGTATAATGCTTCCGTCCTTTTTTTTGATTTCGATTTCATACGGGTTAACCCGTGCACCTGACAAAGCCTTTCGGGAAGTGGAGAGAGCTTTTAATACACTGGGCTTCGTCAACAGCTTCGTAAACACTTTTCCTATCAATTCGCTTTCCGTATAACCAGTCTTTATCTCAACCTCTTTGTTCAAAAACACAAATTTGCCCTTTGAATCCAAAATTATAATTGCGTCACCCTCTGTATCGGCGAGTTCCCTGTAGATTTCCCTGGTTTTCATCAAATCTTCAATCCCTTCGACCACTCATACCACCTCCACAATTTTGTCAACAAACATGGCCAGGTCTTTCATCAATTGCTCGCTGACATCCTCCTTCAGGATTACAAAAGAGTTACCCAGATTCGCTTCCCTGGACATCAGGATTAGGCTATGAACGAATTTCAGGACCGATAAGGGTTGTTCATAAACCAGCAAAGCTGAAATTGAATCAAATATGACAAAATCAATTTTTTCCTTTTCCATGACTTTTTTTAATGCTATGCTCATCTCCGTCAAAGCGTGGGGTGACGACACGAAAACCACATTTTCTTTTGTCTCCGGTGTTTTGATCGTAGCCGTCATGCAGTCTATGAAGAACAGCTTGGACTTCTGCTCCTCATCCAGCCTGCTGGCTATACTTTCGTAGGGATCATTAAGCGTGACGTAGCAGGTCTTATTGAACGTGTGTGTCGCAAAGGCTATTAGATTCGTCATCCCAGTTCTGTATTCCTTGCTTAGAAACGAGAGCAGAATTATTGCCCTCTTTTTCAGCACATTTTCAAGGATTTTGTTTAAACTTTCCAAACTTTTCATATTAAATCTTAAGTATTCTCTTCGTTAATAAATATGAGGCTTCTTACCAAAACTTAATTAAGCAGAGCATATAAAAATAAAATACGAAAAACATAACACGAATCGTGATCTGTAGAAGCGCGAGGTAACGATGCTGAAAATAAACCTAGAGATGGAGATGAAGGAAAATCAAGTCGTTGTTTTTGTTGTTCCCAGCAAAAACTATAGAACCGCCCTAGAGGAGATTGTTGGCGCTGCTACAAAGATTCATAATATGATATGTTACTTGTCTCTTAACAAGCCGTACACGACCTTGACAAAGGAATTTAAAGGGGGAGGAATCGATACGAAGAAGATACTTTTTATAGATTGTGTAAAGGGGGTAGATGAAAAACAGAAAGAAGGGCAGGTGTTATTTGTATCTTCTCCTGATGCGCTCACCGAATTGAGCATAACGGTTACCAAGGCATTGCTCATGCACGTGGATTGCATCTTGTTTGATTCCTTGTCCACCCTTTTGGTCTATGGGAGTCAGGCAAGTGCCATCAAGTTCACGCACTTGCTGGTATCGAAGCTTAGAATATCTGAGAAGGGGTGCATTTTTATCTGTCTCGAAGAAGATGCGCACGAAGATTTCATAAAAAACTTGGGCATGTTTTCTGATAAAATTATATTTACGGGTAAGGAAAAGGGTAGGTGAAGGGAAAATGGGCGAAAAAAGACCAGGTCCGAAACGGGTCAAAACCGGGATAGCAGGGTTAGATGAACTCTTAAACGGAGGGTTGCCAGAAAAGAAAATCTATGTGATTACTGGCGGTTGCGGAACAGGGAAGACTATATTTGGGTTGGAGTTCATCTATAATGGTGCAGCCAAGTTCAAGGAGCCGGGCGTCCTCGTCAATCTGGAAGAAGATAAGCCAAAGATGTTAAGCAATATCAAATCCTTTGGCTGGGATCTAGAGAAACTGGAAAGGGAAAACTTGGTCCGCGTGATCCCTTACATAAGGGCGGTCTCTAGTGATATTGAGAATGCTTTATCGGCATATACTAGTTCAACGTCACAAGCCCAAAAAAGTGTCCATTTTCTTTCGACCAATACGCTCATTGAACTTATCAAGGAGGCGGTCAATGAAATTGGTGCACGACGCTTGGTCATAGACCCCCTGACCGCGATCAGTTTGATGGCAGATTCTGAGTCGCTGGCGAGGATGGGAGCCATGACCTTCTTTAAACACATAGCAAAATTGGGTGTCACCGCCCTGGTTACCGTTGAGGCGGAAACAGGCTACTGGCAACAGTTGAAATTCATTGCTGACGGGGTCATACAATTAGACTATGTGCATAGCGAGGGGAAAGCATATAGGGGATTGAGCATACAAAAGATACGTGGCTCTGCGTTCACCGAAGGGTATTACAATTTCACGATTACCAACAAAGGGATAGATGTCCAGGCGCAGAGCCTTTTTGACAAACAATAGCATCCAATTGATAACGTTTCAGTCGTCGAACATTTCAGTTTCTTACCCATTCCATTAATGTAAGTAACAGGTGAATGCGCCCGATTATGAGGTAATGAAAGCTCACCAAACATGTGGGTTTAACCAGCTCTTTATTAAAGGTTACTTACAATATAATAATTAGTAATAATTAGCTATCAATTAGCTATTCCTGGATGCGAAAATAAGGCAAGTAGTTGGTGAGCTGGTGTACAAGAAGTATATAAAAAGAGGCAAAAAAATTCACGGGCCTTATTATTATGAAAGCTTCAGGGACAAGGATGGCCGGGTCATCAACGTTTATCTTGGTCAGGATTTCTCTGGGGCAACAAAAAAGTTGAAAGAAATTAGAAAGAAACACAAGCCCAGGCGGAGACCTTTTAGAAACATCCTGCGTAGAAAAAAAGGAGGTATGTTTTTCGGTGTTTTCTTAATTTCTTTATTTACCATTTTTTTCTTTATTCCTTTAGTATCAGCTACTCCAAAAGCGACACTCGCATTCTTTATGTCGTCTGAAGGTTTTTGGGTAAGTGATAAGGGACCGGCAGATGGCAATAATTTTGATGAATCCCCAATCCAGTTAAATGATTATGGACAGACTACAGAGAAGTGTGAATTATGGAACTGCACGGCATGGACATATGATGATGACAAGCAGTCAAAATACTGTATAGGCAACTGGAACTGCACACGTTGGAATGGGGTTACTTGTGCAGAATACAAGTGCGAGGGGTGGACAAACAGCGGAAAAGATAGACGACTTATGTATTGTTCTGGTGACTGGGATTGCCTAGAGTGGAATGGGGGGTATTGTGGATACTGGAACTGTACAGCTTGGTCTCTTAGTGAAAATGACGACTCTGATTACTATTCTACTGGCATCTGGAACTGTACAAACTGGAACGGAACTAATTGTGACATTTGGAATTGCACCGAATGGGCTCAGGGATCAACTCAAAAGGCAGACTCTTATTGTTCTGGTGTATGGGATTGTATAGTTTGGAATGGAGATGTTTGCGAGGCTTGGAACTGCACAGCATGGGCTGAAAGTTCAGAGGAGTATGACAGGTATTGTTCAAATGGATGGAATTGCTCTGCTTGGAATGGAAATTATTGCGATCAATGGGAGTGTTTAGGCTCAATCGATGGAGCATTCTCAGAAACAGACTACTACTGTGACAGATGGAACTGTAGTTTTTGGGATGAAACAAAGAAGGTCTGTCAACAATGGGAGTGTCTTGAATGGGTTGGTGGTATACCAGTAAAGATGGAATTCTACTGCTCTGGTACCTATAATTGTACTGCATGGAAGACACTAAGCTATGATACAACAGGTCCAACAATTTCAAACCCGCAGTTGAACGAGACGAAAATCCAGCCTGGTCATGGAGTGTTGTTCAATGTAACAGTAAACGACACGAGTGGTGTTAGCGCGGTTAATGCGACTTTTATGTATCCAAATGGGACAGAGGTTAATGTAACTCTTTCTAATTCTAGTGGCACTGATTTCTGGATCTATGAGTGGAACGATACTTCTCAGCTAGGAACATATAATGTAATGCAAGTCTGGGCAAACGATACCCTGGGGAATATAAACTTTGAAGATTATACCAATCTTTCCTTTGAGGTGGGTTTTGGCTCAACTGAGCTCCAGTTCATCTTTCCAAATTTCAGAATTCTTGCTAATCAAACGTGCAACATCACTGTAAACGTTACCGCTATAAACGGGGATTTGATGCAGGTGAATTTGACTTTAAATATCACGGACCGAAGTGTTCTGAACCTCACCCCCGGGGGAACGTGGTCCAAACCGGAGCTGTATAATATTACAAACGGGACAACAATAACGGTGAAATGGGAAGCAGAGTCAAAACAGGAAGGATTTACACGTGTCTCTTTGCATGCAACCCCTGCCAATGGCACTGGTGCTGAGGATTCTATTTCACACGAAGTTATTTTACCAGACATTACTGTATTTCCAAGCACAATAAACATCACAGGCGACACAACCCTAAGGACAGAGGTGGTGGGAAATGTGACACCCATAAATATGCTGAACTTCAGCATAGAAAAGCCCTATTTAGCTGGGGTTGATTTCACAAGCTCTGCATTGGTTGCTATTCTAAATGAAAGCGAATGTGTAGAAGCTGGGACAGGAACAGGTCAAAATGTTGCGCTACTTGACTTAGGGACAAGCGGTAATTGCAACGTCGGGTCCTGCAACTTGTCTATAGACAACAATACTGACACTGCCTGGATTGGCGATGAAACCCCATCATGGCTTGAGATAACGCTGAATGACAGCTATACCTTTGATAGAATCGAGGCCTTATGGGAGGATGGCGCCGGTCAGGCAAATGTTTCTATTTTATACAAAAAAAGCGGTGCATGGATGCCTCTTTTCACCGATGTGAACCCGCCCGACGACAAGAATTTGACTGAATTTTCCGGATTCTCGCCCTTCAGAACAAACCAAATAAGGGTAAATCACTCCTCGTCAGCTGTCCTGATAATCTATGAGTTCAGATTATTTACAGCAGAGGAAAGAGTTTCCATGTGCTATGTCTATGAGTTTAATTACACGAACATAACACTGTCCGGTGCTCACATCGTTAACGCCACCGTTTACACCCAGGATAGTTCTGTCAGGAATAATGCAAGCTTTGTGGTCAATTTTGGAGAGTCCCTGGTGTCGATAGATGCGCCGGAAGTCATAATTAAGGGCGAAACAAAGACGTACAAAACCCTGGTTTCCGCGGACAATGGCGATCTCAGGAATTTAACCATAAACCTTAGTATCGAGAATCAGACTATCTTGAACATAAGCGCTGGTGAAAATTGGACGAAAAACATATCTTTTATCCCGAGTGGCTCCTCTTCTTCTGTTAATTGGAGCATAAACGCAAGTGCTGTTGGCGTGACAAACACAACGACTTATGTGAATTCCAGCACCAGAGAGGGAGGGTTTAACTATTCTTCACTGTCAATAGATGTTATACTGGAAGACCCCATACCACCAAATGTGACCGATTTCTGGTTCAACTACAGTGGGATAGGGGTGAACAAAACAAATCTTTTCACTTCCCTTTCAATTTTTGTGAATGCCACAGATGACGTGAGTCTCGTATCTGTAAGAGCCAACATCACCTATCCTGATAACATCAGCGTTAATGGGACTTTGGAAAAGATTTCGAGTGATATCTGGCAATTTAAATTCGGTGCTGGAAATAATGTAGAAAACCTTGAATTAAACCGAACAGGGAATTGTACGATAAGAATAACAGCGGTAGATATTGGCAATAATGAAAAAAAGAGCGGGGAGGATGTGGGCTGTCCGGAAAATCTCACCTTCTACGTCAGTGATTCGTACACGTTAAATCTGACCACGAACGAATCTGTTTATAGCAGAGGGGAAACCCTGACACTCAAGGTTTATGATGTTAATGACAATTTGGTAAGTTCGGTTAATTGGACCGTTAATCTGACGAGATATAACCAGAGCGAAGCAATGATATTCAACGAAACCAACACAACCTATACTTATCAGATAAATGAAAGCGACCCAGCTGGAAACTGCACCATGTTTGCAAATGTGTCAAAACAGGAGAATAGGGGAAACGGTACATGGTATTTCAACGTAAGCTCCAGCCTGCTTCCCGTATTCACCCAGCCCCCTGCCGGGACCGAGTATTCTGCCAATTCCGGGATATCCCCCATACCCCAGATAGAGGTGTATAACTCAAGAAATGAACTATTGGGTTACACCGTGAACGTGGCCCTGTTTTGCCCCAACGGCAATTTTTCACTGGAAAGAACCGGTGATTTGTATTACAACATTTCCGCTGACTGCAGGTCATCCTCAACACCAGGAATCGAATTTTACTTGACGGCTAATGCAACAGACGAGTATAACAACACAGGACCTGGCTCTTTATCACTTAAAACGAAAGCCGAGGAAGCCGCAGAGCCCCCGCCAAGTAGGGGAAGAGGACCCAGCATTGTCGGCAACATAAGCAATGTTACATGTGTCCCAACTCCAAAGAATTGCTCTGATGGGCTTGACAACGATTGTGACGGATTTGTGGATTGCGGTGACACAGACTGTGCCAGAGACCCGGCATGCATAATTTGGACTGAGAATTTTAACGTGACAGTTGACACCAGGGTTATTGAAATAGTTGGGGGTGAGAACGGGACGGTTATCGGCTCCATTGCTAACATGGGAAACCTTGATCTCAACCTGAGCTCTAACATAACAAAGGAGTGTTGTGCTGTCTTCATAGACAAAGAATTTTATTTGCCCGTTAAGGGCGAAATAGATTTTTCGGTAATTATCCACGTGCCCCTTAACACAGAGTTGAGAGAGTATTTGCTAACTGTTAGAATAGGCACTGCTGATTTGGAGAAAAGTAAAAGTGTAAATATCGTTGTGCTTGAAAACCCCTTGATTACTTCTTTAAATGGGCTGGAAAAACAGGTACCAGACTTGGTTTTAAGGGTCAATGAGTATGCCAAGGCAGGCGTTGATGTTGGCGCCTTGCATGGAAAGGTAAAGAACATCGAAAAAACGATTTCGGAGTCAATGGATGCTATAAAAATGGACGATCTGGAAGAATTAAGGATTTCAATTTCCAGGATAGAAATGGGGATTAATGAAATTGGACTTGGATTAGCCAGGGTGGGGATTCAAAAGTTCCTGTTTGAGAACAAATGGTACATCACAGGAATAGCACTTGCCATCTTCTTCGCAAGCTTCTTTACAACCCAGCTCTTCATCCCCCTCTACAGGCTGAAAAAAGAGACCAGGAAGTTGGGAGAAGAGGCAAAAATAACTGCCAAAACAGAAGAATCAACAGAGGCTCAGTATTTCACCAGGCAAATCGATAAAGCCACGTACCTGAAGATAATCACCAAAGAGCATGACAGGCTGCTTGAGATAAGCAGTCTAATAGAGGAAAATGGAAAGAAGCTACACGAAATCGTGCGGCCCCGGTACATTCTTTCGCAGCTCTTTAAGTTCCCCGTACTGATTTTACGTTCGCTCAGGTGGGCCATCGCCTCAACGAAATCGAGTGCGATGCAGCGGAAGGGGGTATACCTCTTGTACTTTGCGCTCCGGCTTCTCGTGTTCTGCATCCCGGTGTATCTTATACGCTGGCTGCGTCCCGACATGAGCATTGTGCAGGCAGTCGTCAGGGAAGAAGTACTTTTCATCACGAATGTGCTGGGTTTCATCCCACTTGCTGATGCCGTCACCAGAGCTGTGCAGGTGACGGGATTGGAGTCCCTACTCATCTACGCAGCGCTTGTATTAGCTACGGTGGGTGTCACGGGCAGAAAGAGGGCGCTGGGATTGGTCATTGGCCTGCCGCTCATGCATCTCAGCAATCTGGCAATGATCGCCGGTATCGTCTGGATCGAGAAAACCTACACATGGGAAATAGTGACACACATCCCTGACGAACTGTGGCAGTTCATACTCATAGCACTTGCATTCATTTTCTGGATATTGTGGGCCTGGAAACTGTCAGGGGCGAGACTCCCCTCCGGCTTGCCGAAAAAAACAAGGGAGCCGAGAAAGAAGGAGAAGGCAAAGCAAATAGCAACAGAGCAGATGCTTGAAGAGCTTGAAGATGTAAAAGCCGTTCAGAAAGAAACTGACAGGAAAGTTAAGAGAAGGAAAGAGAAAAGATGGTTTGCTGTGCTCGAAAAAGCTGAGGATATGAAGGGGGTACAGAAACAATACGATAAATGGTTGAAAAAGACCGGAACAAGGATAAAGGTAAAGAAACTGAAGAAATCAGAAATCGAGAAGAGGGACAAAGAGCTGAAGCTGCTCGAGGAGCTGGAGAATACCAAGGCCCTGGAAAAAGAGTCCGAACAGAAGGCCGAGAAGCAGGAAAAAATATGGAAGAGGGAAAACGAACTAATGGAAAAGTTAGAGGACATAAAACGCGTGCAAAAGGACTACGAGAAGAAAAAGGGGGAGTTGAAAAAGCTCCCAAAGCTTACCAAAAAAGATGCTGAAGAACAAAAAAAGGGATTGGAATTGCTCGAGGAGCTGGAGGATGTAAGGGCGATTGAGAAACACATCAAGGAAGAAGCTGAGAAAGAAGAACAGGCAGAAAAGAGTATGGCTAAACTGCTGGAAACCGCTGAGGACACAAAGCGCGTGCAAAAGGACTATGGCAAGCAGCGGAAAGAGAAAAAGAAAAAAGCGAAAGATGTGGGGAAAAACAAGGGTAAGAAATAAAACTATTTTAATCATCTAGAGTAAAAAATATTATGGCTGAGGGTGAGGAAAGACTGAAGAGCGGGGTAATCGGTTTCGACGAAAAGATAGAAGGCGGATTTGTAAATAACAGTGTTGTTTTGATTAGGGGCAAAGCAGGGACGGGGAAGACCGCTTTCTGCTCTTCCTTCTTGTATGCTGGTGCTTTGAATAAAGAACCGGGATTGTATGTCACCACCGAGCAAGAAGAGGATGACATTCGGATGGATATTAAAAAGATGTTTGGCTGGGACCTGAAATCCTTGGAGAAAAAGGGGCTGTTGAAGTTCGTATCAGTAATGCCCCTAGCTGCTGGCAAAGAGGAAAAGACTGACCGCCTCATAAAAGCGTACATATCTGAATTCACCAATAAAATAGCTGAAGATGTTAAATCGATGAAAGCGCAGCGGGTGGTTATCGATTCTGTGTCGATTCTGCAAATGTTTATACAGAACCGATACACGTCAAGAGTTACGTTGATGAGTCTTACTAAATTGTTAAAGAAACTTGGAGTAACGACCATGTTCACAGAAGGGATAGCAGAACAAGGGGTAATTCTTGGTGAGGAGGCATTGACCGAATTCGTTGTGGATGCTGTCATCGGCCTCGAGTTCGTTCCTGTTGCAGAGCGCTACAACAGAACTATGCTAATCAGTAAGATGAGAAGAACAGATCATTCAACATTTATCCACCCCTTTGCCATAACCAAAAAGGGACTGGAGTTGCTTAAGATAAAGACGCCGACTATAGCAACGATGCGTAAGACATGAAGGGCGAGACCTACAGGCTGTACATAAACCGGCTTTTCAGATTCTTCGAGGAGATGAATGTCAACACGTTCCTCATATCAGAGACCAACCAGGACCCGAAGATATACAGTCCAACAGGAGTGGAGGAGTTCCTGGCTGATGGTGTCATTGTTCTCTACAACATCAGGAGTGGCAACGTGAGGGAGCACGGCCTTGAAGACAGAACTAACGAGATGAACACCAGACTCGAGGAAGTTGCCGAGAAAATGGACGAATTGATGTTTTTGTACCAGTCGAACAGTCAAGGGAAAACCAGCCCGAGCGTCAGAAAAATGAGGGTAAAAGAAATGATAATCATGTTAATTCAGCAGCATGGAAGCTTGGGTGCCCCCCAACTGAGCGAATTGCTGAAATTATCGAGGACTGGGTGCAGCGAATATCTGCGTGAGATAGAACTAAGGGGGGTTTTGGTATCAGAACTGAAGTGTCAAAGAAAATTGTACAAAATTCGACAGTAGCTTGTTCTGAAAAGCTGTGTTTCCGTCGAATTTTCGCTAGTGACAGAAGATTTATTTTGTTTTCCTATCCGAAACCTTGATACCTTGATATAAAGTATCATGAGAAATCCGCCATCTATTAAAATAGTTCTTTGACAAATTTTTATGATTTGAAATTTTCGGGAATTCTACAAATTTTGAAGTTGAAATAGTCAGCTTTTTAAGAAGGAATTGATATTATTTGTTATGGTTGCCCTTGTAAAGCAGGAAATGAACAAGAATGTAAGGACCCTGGGCCCTGATGATACGATAAAGCGGGCCGCAGAGAAGATGTCCAAATACTGGATGGGCTCGATAGTGATAGTCGAGGGGGTTGATGTCGTTGGCATCATCACTGAAAGAGACATACTCAGCAAGGTAGTGATGTCTGCAAAAAATCCGGACAATATAAAAATAAGGGAGGTTATGTCTAAAAACGTCATAACCATTGACGAAGGCAGGACCTTGCAAGAGGCCGTAAAGCTGATGAAAGCGAATGACATAAAAAAACTGCCTGTGATGAAGAAGGGGAAACTGTCTGGCATAATAACCACCACCGACATCATCACTGCCATGGACGAGGAATTCAAAGAAGAGAGTGTTAGTTTAAGCTCCTACAGGGATCTCAAGGTCTTGGTCAGAAGGCACTCGATAGACCTTAAAAGGGAAACCGAAAAAAACCAGGTACTGACTTTCTTGATATCAAACGCGCTATATCCGGTGGATTCCCTGTCGATAATAAAGGCTGTCACCAAGGCCATTCCAAGAATCATATTCGTTACGGTTAACAAGCCGTATTTTTCGATAATAGAAATCCTGAAAAACAACGGGATAAAGACCGACTGTTTCTATTTCATAGATGCTTCTTCTGAGGGTGAAACCGTTTCCAAGGGCAAAAACTATGAAAAACTCACGGGTCCATCTGACATGACCGAAATTTTGCTGTCGGTAGAAAAATGCCTGCAAAGCAAAAGGTTTGACGGGTTGATCTTCGATTCGATTTCAACTTTGCTGGCGTATCAGGACGAGGAGATGGTAATAAGATTTGCCCACTCGCTTATCAACAAGCTGAGAAAAAGCGATGTCAAGGGCATTTTCTTTTGCACAAAGGAAGATATGAAAACTTCTCTGATGAAGAACCTTAACATGTTGGCAGATTACAGTGCGGACATCGAGAAAAGAAGGGAAATTATCTGAACTTGGCTTTGTTTTCTGCCAAAAAGGGATTCACGCTTTTCTTTTTACGATTTTCTTGACGTCTTCGTGCGAGATTTTTACTTCCTCTACGTTCAGCAATTCATTCCTCATCCTTTTTACCAGCAATGCCAGGTAAATTACAACAGTCAGCAAGACAGCCAGCACAGAAACGAATACAGGATTCAGCGCAATGGCCATACCGGCCGACGTTCCGCCTGCCGCTAACAGGCACGTATCGCCAGCGCACCCAAATTCGCACCTCTCGAGGCTGTATTCCGAGCCGTCGGCGCTGCACCTGAAAAGGTAGTCATCAATGCAGTATTTTTCCGAGGGGACGCATCTGCCTGGGACGATCCTGATGCAGTCAGGGCAGTTTTCCCTGTCTTCCCCGCGTTCCGGCTCGCAAACATCGTTCTCGTTGCAGGGGCTTGTGACTCGTATGTCTACAAGCACCGGCTCTCCCGACAGGGCAAACAAACCCTCCAGTTTTGGCGGATCCGCTCTGTAGTGCAAGAAATCGGCATCTTCCGAGACCGGTATAACAGACAGCCTGGTCCAATCTTCGTCGTAGATGCCAAGGGCGATCGTTTTCAGGTCTATGTTGTTATCGCTGACCCATGATTTGTTCACCCTGATGTCAAAAGCAACAGACTCCGGTTCGCCCTGCATACCCGTGCTGGAGATCATGAAATAATCGTAAACCCAGTCTACATCGGCGTCTATCCTGTCAACCCTCACCACGAATCTCTTGTTCTGCCCTGGAATGTTGAAATACATCCTTTTCAGGGAAACCCCCGGCTGTCTTATTTCCAGCTCGACCATCCCATCCGTCGGTTCCAAGTAAAATGTGTATGAGCTAGCGCTGGAAAGGGGAACGAAGAATAAAAAAATCGCCAATGTCCAAGCAACAAGCTTAGGTGATTTTCTCATGGTTTTATTATTGTTGGGTGGTTTTTTAAGCTTAAGATCCGATCGATGTTAACGATTGGCAACATGCGTGTTAAACTGTGGTGAAATAATATAAGTGCGAATCATATTTTTAATATGATTAACTGGGAACTGTTCGGTCTGTTTGCTGCCGCCATAACAACATCGGGCTTCCTGCCCCAAATCGTAAGGGGATACAAAACGAAGAGTCTTCACGATCTGTCATATTGGCTTAACATATTGTTGGGTTTCGGCATGCTGATGTGGCTCGTCTATGGCCTTGGTATAGGCAGCTTCGCCGTCGTGGTGGCCAATATTGTAGGTGTTGTTCTAAACGTGACGCTGATTTTGATGAAATATCACTATTCAAAAAGGGGGTGAATCAGACTAGTACCCTCAGGTTCTTGCTCAGATACGCCTGCAGGGCCTTTCTTCCCAGCTCGGTCCTTTTCCTGATTTTTATCCTGCCGTTTCTGCCAGCTATCGCAGAGAATAGAAAGTCTTCGCCGTCGTATATGTCCAAGTTCTTGCCCGTGAGTTTCGGGTCCACCAGCAGGTAGAAATTGGCGCCCGTCTCTTCCCAGTCGAAGTCTATCTCACCCTTCAGCGTTGCCTGCTTGGGCTCCACAGATATACGCACGCCCAGCTGTTTCTCTATCTGCTCTATGTTCTTGCCTTTTTTGCCTATCAGTTTGGCTATAACGTCGTTTCTTACCCTTATAGCTATCCGGTTTTCACTCAGGAATTCTACTTGCATGGCCGGGTCCCAGTGCCTGAGCTTGGAATATATGGATTCCTTCGCGAGTTTCTTGAGGGACGATTCCTTTTCATCTGCCTGGACAGGAACTATTACGTTCTCCTCACCGTATGTGTATATCTCATACTTGAGCTCCTTGGTTTCGAAATCCCTGATCTCCACAACTGGCCTGGTGAGGTCCTCGTCCTGCATGCCCGTCGGTATCTTAACCGTGAGCGAAAGGGCGTAAACCTCTTCTATATGCCCGTCCTTTATGTAGATGACGGTATCTATGACATGGGGTATTATGCCCAGCTCAAGCCTGCCTATGAATCTTTGTATCGCCGAGACAGGGCCGGTGGAATGAACCACGCCTATCATGCCAACGCCGGCAAGGCGCATGTCCCCGAAAACCCTGAAGTCCTTTGTTTTTCTGATCTCGTCGAATATCGTATAGTCGGGCCTGACAAGCAGCAGCAGCTCTGCCGTCTTCTCCCAGTCTCCCTCCAGGGGAGCATACTCCGTCACCTCTGGCCCTACCTGCAAATCCCTGGGCTGCTCGAATGTCTTGACTATCTTGTTGTGGAAAACAAGGTAATCGGCCAGGCTCGCGGCAAAAGTCGACTTCCCTGAACCGGGAGGGCCTGCTATGAGCACGCCGCTAGACTTTTCGACTATGTCCTTTTCCAATTGCTTGTGCATCTTGTAGTCGGCTAGCCGGACTTTCGCAATAGGCCTGACGGCTGTCAACTCGAGCGCATCCGAAAACGGAGGCCTGGTTATGGCTATTCGGTAATCTCCGAGCTGCACAACCAAGGCTCCCTGTTTGCTTATTTCTATGAATGACTCCTGATCTGTCCTGGCCTTGGACATGACCTGGTTTATTATGCCCTTTATTTCCTCCTCTGTGCATTTCTTGTTCCGGATGTTCACGAGGTTCACGTTGCCGGGCCTGCCTTTTTTGGCCATAGGATTAACCCCGACCTTCAGGTGAACCGATTGTGTGTCCGGGGTGAAAAAGGATTCGAGTCTGATTCTTCTCAATGGTTCCTTTGGTAGGTACTTTACCTCGATGTTCTCTGCCTCGGCCACCAATGCCTGCACATAGTCAGACGTTAGCAGCATCGCATGCTCGTGCTTGGCGACGTCCCTGATTAGCGCGTCTATCCTGCCCTTCTTGGCAAGCTGTATCTCTTCCATGGTGGGCCGCTCACCCACGAATTCTATACGCACGCCTTGCTTTTCTCCAACTTCCCTGATTTTCTTTATCTCAGCAAGGCCGGAAAAGCCGATGTCCCTGTGCCTCGAGGCCTGCGCCTGCAGTTCGTCGACAACGGCCATTGGTATTATCACCCTGGCGCGCTTGATTTTACCAGCTTTTATGAGTCCCGATACTGTCCCAGGAATTAGGACGCTGGTGTCCGGGACTATCTTCTTTGCATTTATCATACTTTATCATCTCCTTAATCGATAATCATGATTTTATATTTAATCTTAATCTTGTTCTCAATATGTTTTATTTTCTCATTGTTCTTATTGTTTTCGCATATTCTTTATGCTCTGGTTAACCTGCCTAGAAGGAGCAGTATTTTCCAGTTCTAATCTATATGGATGTAAGCAAAGCTTTAAAAAGTTAACTGTCCGCCTTTTCACGTGCGTTGTCCCGAAATAACTTCTACTCCCCTGCCAAGTATTCTATAAGGCTTTCCGAACTTAAATTTCATTCGAACCATCCTGCTGGGTAAAACAAATTTCCGTTTTGATCAGATCTTTTCCGAACATTTCGTCATGTTTCTGGTTTTTTCTTAAGCTATATTATTAAGCAACCTTCCCGAATAATATAGTGTAGGTTAACTGATTTATTCCAATTATAAATCGGTAGCATGCCACCTATAGGTTAACTGGTGAAGTGATTGGTCCACAAGAAATACATAAAGCGTGGCAACAAGGTTTTCGGTCCTTATTACTATGAAAATTATAGGGTGGGAGATAAAGTTAAAACAAAATATCTTGGTACAAAACCCCCTTCTCCCACTACTTTGAGAATTAGAAATTTTGCGGGTCAGTGGAACAAAAGGGTTTTATTATTAATTTTGGTTATCTCCATTTCCACAACTTTCTTTGGAATCTTTAGCATCAACTTTACCGGGCTTTTTATTCAAGAAAGGGAAACAATTCATGTTGATAAACTGGGGCTTTCATATGAAGAGCCTAGAGAATACTTATGGAAGCCGGAGAATGCAGGAGAACTTGTATCTTTAAAGTTGAATGGGAAAATTGAAGGGAACGGAACCGTCAGGGTTTATCTTGAAAAAGACGGTGAAAGATACTTGGTTCTTGACAGTTCCGGAATGGGTAACAAATACAGACTGGCTGGAAACACCATCTCTGTAACAGGTTTTATAATCAGTTCTAATGAATCAAATTTGACTAATGTTACAATAAATGAAACGTTGACGAATGAAACAGATAATACCGGGAATGGAGAAGACGAAGAAGAAATTGATGAAACGTTGAATGAAACGGGGGGGAATGTGACGAATTTTACCGCCCCGATAATCGAAAACGTGACAATAGAAAATGTAACGAATGTCACGGTGCCTTTAATCGAAAATGTAACGAATCAAAATGAGACCAATCTTACATCATCCAAAAATGTGACCGTCGCCAAGAATTTAACGGTTCCGACTGTCATTGAAAATGTTACCCTTCTGGAAAACATAACAGAGAATGTAACAGAAATGCCGAACATAACCGAAGAATTTGTCATAACATTTGATGAGGAGTGCATTGAGACATGCTCGCTGTTTGGATTCAAGGAAAGCTCTTACATACTAGTTTTCGAAGTCGAGCCTGGAACAAGGTTGGAAATTTATGAGATAGTTTATTCCATGCTGGAAGAGATTGTCGTTCCATCTGCCGAAAACATCACGGCTGCAGAAATGGAAATGGCTCGGCTCAAGAACAGTCTCAGCACACTCAGATTAGGAAAACACTCTAAAAAAATAGAGTTTGGTGAACTAAAGAAGATTGGTGAGAGATTCAATCTCGATGTCCAGTTTGACGGAAGTGTTGGAGGGAGGGGTGGTTTGATAAGATTATTCGGCCTGAGGAACATTTCCGAGTTAAAGAACATCCAGACCGGACTTGTGAGAGAGAAAGTGGAAGAGAAAGTGATAAACACGGAAGTGATTGCCGTCAATCCCATAAATTTCTCGGATGCTGAAATCACCCTGCCTAAGCACGGTCCTGTCAGCATGATATTGAGATGCGACGACTGGGACTTTGACAATTTTGAATGTGAAGGGGAATGGACTGAAACGGGCATGCCTTTCACAGAGAACGGGACTCATGTGACTTTTACAGTTACGGAATTCAGTGGATACGCAGGAGCGGACATAAACATAATAAACGTCCAATCCTATCCGACAGTAGGTGGGAAATGGACCGTGATTTTCGAGACGAATGGAACCGCGAATCTCACGATTACAGCGGTAAACGGAACTACTTGGAGCAACGTCAATGAAGATTATGATTTGAAATTTTTGGGAATAAAATGCGGTTACGCTGTGCTGGAATACCAATGGATCGACAACGGCCCTGGTAATTCATCGGTATTTATAGAAAACTACTCATGCAATGAAACAGGCTATGAGATCAGCAAGGTCCTGACGCCTGGGGTGCATACCCTTGAATTCAGGTTCGGCGAGTATGTCGCGTATGCACGCAACAAGGCAACAGAAAGGAAGATTGTTGGTGAGTGGGGTCATGAAACGGATTTGCAGCAAGGTTCATGGACTGAAGTGAAATTCAAAAATGAGTTTGATGGTATTCCCGTTGTAGTCCACTACGTGGAATATGATTATAACTATGACGACAACCCGTGCGCCACGAGGATAAAGAACGTCACCAAGGAAGGGTTTTATGCCAGGGCGGAGTCGTGGGACTCCGGTACCGAGGACGATGACTGTCCCTCGACGGGAGTCGGCATGTACTGGATGGCAATGAAGAAGGGCATCCACAATGTAACGGACAATGACGGAGGGAATTCCAGGATGGTCGAGGTTCAGAATTTCACGCTTGACAAGGACTACTGCGGCAGCGGGGCGGGAACCCCCTCCGGCTGGAATTACGTACAGAACGAAAGGAGTTTCCAGTATTCGTGGACTTACAGGCCGGCGGTCCTGGCCTCGGTCCAGACAGCCGACGACGACGACACCATAATCTGGTACATACACCAGTGCGGCACCCAGGCCAACGTATGGGACAATTCCTGCGTCGAGATAGGACTTAACGGCCTCGAGTGCCAGGGGAGCTACAACCCCTGCGCATTGCATACCCTGGATGAGGAAGGCGGTTACATTGCATGGGAAATAAACGACGACTACAACAGCGAGGCGTGCAACACTTATGAGACGGGTAACGGGACGGACACGTACACATACGAACTCTGCTGGGAGTCGGACAGTGTCCTGGGTTCCCAGAACGACCCGTACGATATCGGAAGCTATTACGTCACCCTTTCTGCCAGTTATGCTGACGGGGCGTGCTTCGGTTCAAGCACAGAGATAGACGGGGGGAACGGCCTGTATCCAGCAGGGGATTATGACGCCGGCAGCAACATGTGTTATTTCCTCGCAGAAGAGGATCAGAACGGGGATGCTGAGCAGGGCCATATTGCCGAGCCGTGGCTCGCGATTTTCTTCAACTCAAGCAGCGGTTTCATCTATTCGAACGAGACTATCGAATACCCGACAAACCTTACTGCGGAAGGGGATTTCATCGGTCTTCCTTCAATCGCTTTCAACCAGAGCGTCTTTTTTCAGGGAAACTGTTCAGAAGTGGACGGAGACACCAACGCAACGGACGTCTATATAATTCTGCAGGACAACCGCACCGAAGTTTGGAACGACACGCCCACAAGCGGACAGGATATCTATTCGAACGCTACTTATTATTTTGTAGGAAATATAACAGCAAGTACGACATCAGAGAATTATTTCAACATAACCGCTCCGGTAACAGGCAACTATTACTTCAGGGTTCAGTGCAATGCATCAAACGCAGGCGAATCAAATTCGACCCCGAGATTGCTCACGGTTTATGATCCGGCAGCACCTGCCTGGTCAAATGTCGGTGCCAACGAAACGAACCCATCGATTGACGATTATGTTAAATTCTACGCTTACTGGGAGGATGATTACAATCTCTCATCATGGATATTTTCCTGGAATGCTACGGTAGATGATTCTTGGGAGAACAAGTCAGCAGAGAGCTTTTCTGGTACAGGAAAATGGTCAAACAAAACGCTGCAAATTCCAGCGTACTCTGCTGGAAAAATCATTGGATACAGATTTTACGCAAATGACACCCGGGGGAATCTAAACGCAACCGATATAAAAACTATATCGGTACAGTCGAAAATTGATGCCGAACCGCCCCAAATAAATTGGTTCAACGCGACACCCAATATAACTGGTTATGGACAAACCGTGACCATAGCCACGAATATTACTGATAATGTAGGTGTGGATTCGGGCAGTGTCAAAACAAATGTAACTTTTCCAAACAATTCCTCGGTCCTTCTTAATATGGGCTACAAGTCGGGTGACATCTGGGAGCTGGATTTCAACGATACATGGCAATGGGGAAAGTATTCGTATTTTGTGCAGGCAGAAGACACATCGGCACTCCCAGTCTCAAGTTCTGATAATCCAGAAAATTTCTCAATAAGGGTGAACGCAACTGTGCTGGTAAACACAGAAAAAGAAACTTATAGTGCGAATAAAAATGTATATCTCACGGAATGGGCAGGCTGGATGAACAAATCTTGGCCTTACAGGATGCCGATAAACATTTCCGAAAATCTCGGAGTCAACCTTACAAATTATCAGGTAAACATCTCTGTCGACACAAAGTCTTTGATTTCTCAGGGGAAAATGAACGGCTCTTGTAACGACATAAGATTTGTAAATTCAAGTAATGACGAGTTATCATTCTGGCTGGAATCGGGTTGCAACACAACCGATACGAAGGTGTGGGTCAAACTACCATTACTGCAGGGTTCAGCAAAACAGACTATTTACATGTATTATGGTTACAAGCAGGCGGGAAGTAAAAGCAACATCAGTTCAACATACGAAATCGTTGGTGAGGCCGGAACGATTGATACCGATCATAACTGGAAAACTGTTAATTTCAATTATATGTATTCCGAAGCGCCTGTGGTTTTTGCTGATGCCATGACTTATAATGACAACGCGAAAATGTCTGCAAGGATAAACGCAACCAGAAAAGGTGGTTTTGATGTCAGGGTGGAAGAATACCACAATTTGGATGGTCCGCATGGAACAGAGATCTTTGGGTGGGTTGCCTTAAAAAATGGGAGTTGGATAATAGGAAATTTAAGGGCTGATGTTGGAACCGATTCAATAGACAGTAACTATAAAACGGTAAACTTTGGATTTGATTTCGGCTCCACGCCAGCTGTTATATCGGATATACAATCCTACAACGAGGGGGGTGATTCAGGGACTGCTGAAGCAGGAGCCCACACCAGGCAAAACAACCCCACATCTTCAAGCATGGAGATAAGGGTTGAGGAAGCAAATGATAGCGGCTCCCATACTTATGAAACTATCGGTTATTTGGCGATTGAAGAAGGCGTTGCCAATACAACCTATACAAATGGTGTTTACTTTGAAACCGGCTGGGACGATTGTGGGCCGGATCTTGGAAGTTCGCCTGCATGGCTGACCCTGTCGTTCACAAATAATTTTGGTGATACTCCCGGTATGATAGGGGCGATGATGAACGAAAACGGTTATACAGATAATTCGAACACAAGAATGAAGGATGTTGGCACTGCACAATTCGATATAACCATAGAGGAAACCCCAGATTTCACGGGAGGTCACGGAATAGAGCCCGTTGGCTGGTTTGCTATAGATAACACTTCAACAATCTACGGGAGAAAATATGTGGAACAGGCTCCATCCGTTATGAATCTAGGTGAAGAAGAACTTACAAATCTTGTTGATAATGAAGGTACGACTGATACCTCTGGATACCTGCTGATGCAGGTTACGGATAACGATACTGGGGAAGTAATTGCGACCCAAGTGAATGACAGTCAAACCCAGACGATGAGGAACGTGAGCACCGGGGGTTATTTGGAGTTGGGCCCCATCTGGAATGCGAATCCTTGGAACACCGATGATTATGGCACGGGTTATTACAACGTTTTGGTTGTCCTGACTGATCTGGACGGGAATGTTCTGGTAAATGATACGGGAGATAACATAACGGGTTATTATACTTTATACATCGACAGGGCTGAGCCTGAATGGAATAATCTGGGAGCGAACAACACCAATCCGAAGCCCTTGGAATTTGTCGAATTTTACTGCAACTGGTCGGATAACGGTGAGCTGGATTCGTGGGTTTTTGAGTGGAATGTTTCCGGGTCTATGGAACAGAACGGTTCTGGCTCGTTCATTGGAAATCCTGACTGGAGCAACATAACGAGGCAGATCCCGAGCTCGATGGAGATACGCACGATTGCTTACAGGTTCGTCGCCAATGATACCGAGGGCAATGATAACACGACCGATACGAAGTATATCGATGTGCAGGACGTGACGCCCCCGGTGATATCGAACGAGTATGTCAGTCCTGGTATGATCAACATAAATCAGAGTGTTGACATAACGGCCGATGTGACGGATAATTCGGGGGCGGTGAATACGAGCTGGATGTACATAGGGGTGCCTGGAGACGGTTATGAGAATGAGACCATGACCCTATTGTCGGGGAACACGTATAACTTGAGCTATAAGTCGACGGAGAGGGGAACGTATAACGCTACGGTTTATGCGAATGATTCGTCAGGGAATGCTGATAATGGTTCCGTTGTGTTTTGGGATGTCTATGGATGGTCAAACGTGAGCTGGATTGATCCCGATGATGGAAGCTATCCAAGGGGGAGCGTCATAAACCTGATTTGCCTGGTTGAGGATGCGAATTACTCAGGTGCGATTTCGGATTATTATGTCACATTCTGGCATGAGGGCGGCCAACTTGGAGCGAATTACACGAACCAGAGCGGTTATGCCTTGTACGAGTGGAACACGAGTAATGTCGATGGTGGGTTGCATACGGTCAACTGCACCATAGGTGACAATTCGAGTTTGTATTACAACGCTTCGGCGGTTGACAATGCGTACACTAGTGTGACGGTGCTTGTGCCTGATTTGAACGTGACGGTACTCGAACATGAGAACGAGCATGACCATTCTGTGAATGAGTACGAGACAGGGGATACTATCGACTGGGTGAACGTTACGGTAAACAATACGGGAGGATCGACCGCTTACGAGGTTAACGTGACCTTGAATTTGCTGGATCCGGCTGGGGATTTGGCAACCTGGTTTGACGAGCAGGTTGAGGAGTGCGGTTCGCTGTCTGTTTCGGAGGTGTGCGAGGTTCAGTTTTCGGGTGACACGATACTCGAAAGTGCTGATCCCGGGACTTATACATGGAACGTTACGATTAACTGGTCTGGCGGTGGCAGTCCCCCAAATTACAACACGTCAAGCACATTCTTTGTACATCACGTGCCTGATAATCTGTCTTCATCATTATCTCCGACCAAGATTCTGCAGAAGCAGTCGGTGATTTACAATATAACGATAGTCAATCCCTGGTCGCTGAACGTGACCTCTGTGAATGTTACGATTGGCTGTCATTCGAATATGACCTGCAACTGTTCGTTGGCGGGACAGACGGATCAGTTGAATTATTGTTATCTGGGGAATGTTTCTGATGGCGGAAATGAAACGGTATCGTTCAATGTCACGACGAATTCGTCAACCGTGCCTGGGGAGTACGACATCAATGCAAATGTTAATTATACGAATCCCGGACTTGAGTTGAGGTCGTGGACTGAGCAGGAAAATCAGATACTGAGTGTCAGAGGGCCGACGAAATTGAGGGTCAATGTAACGGTCTTTTCGGTAAAGGTGACGAGGGGTTCTGCGACGGGTCTGAGGGGTTATGTGAACAACACGGGGACGCAGGTCACGAATCAGGTGACTCTTAACTGGACCCTGCCCCCTGAGTGGACGAATATAACAGGGGATATGAACGTTTCGAACGAAACGTTGTGTGCTGATTGTTTGCTGTGGAACAACATAACCGCCAATCTTTCTTATGATGCTGAACTTGGTGAGCAGAAAATAGAACTGAGAGCGGGGTCTGAGGAAGAGGAGCCTGACTGGAAAACGGAAACCGTGACCGTTTATGCGAACACGTCGATACCCGAGGTTTGGGTGAATGACACCAATCCTTACAGGAATAGTTCTGTCAAGATTATGGCAAGGCTTTTGTATGACAACTCGAGTCCCGTCACAGGGGAGTCTATAATGTTCAAGCTGAATGATACCGTGCTCGGCTCCAACTCCACGAACAGCACCGGTTATGCTGTTCTTTATGCTACTGTTCCGTACGATGCGGGCCTTGGCTCAAAAAAGGTAAATGCAACCTATGCAGGCTCTGGTTCGATCTATACGAATCCCAGATACAACGATTCTCTCGTTGCCAGCGTACAGGATGATATCAGCATAGGCAACGTCGCTGCGACGCCTCAGATTCAGGGTTATGGCCAGAACGTGACCATATCTGCGGATGTGTGGTCAAGGATTGAGATAGGTATCGTGAGGGCGAACGTGACATATCCCAATGGTTCCTGGACCTGGGTTGATATGGGTTACTCGGGGTCCGGGAATTCCTACTCCGGTGTTTTTGCTGGGATCTGGGACTGGGGGGATTACTCGTACTGGATCTGGGCAAACAACACGGTGGATTTTGGGAACGATACGTCAAGTTCGCCTGAGACCTTTTATCTCAGGGCTAATGCGAGCGTTGGTGTCCAGACAGAAAAATATCTTTATGGTTCAAACCAAAATGTTTTGCTCGACAATCAAACTTGGTTGGATTTAGACTGGCCTTACAGGATGCCGTTTAACATAAGCGAAAATTCGGGTGCAGACTTGGTCGAGTATGCATTGAACATTTCCGTCAATACAAAAGACCTGATTTCACAGGGCAAGATGAACGGTTCATGTAGCGACATCAGATTTACAAACTCAACCGGAGATGAGCTGCCATTCTGGCTCGAATCGGATTGCAATGACACCAATACCTCAATATGGGTAAAAATACCATCACTCGATGCTTTGTCAAATCAGACGATTTACATGTATTACGGCAATCTTGACGCTGAGAACAAAAGCAACTTCACAGCCGCATGGAAAGTCATTGGCGAGGCCAACGTAACAAAGGTCAACACGACGTGGCATACAATTAGTCTGAAACACAGCTATACCACACCGGTTGTGGTTCACGGTCCGGCCGACTTCGATGCCAATCAGGATGAGGAAGTTGTTGGCAGGGTAACAAATGTGTCTTCGGACGGGTTTGAATTCAAGTTGCAGGAGCCAAATGAGGGAGGTTGCAGAGACGACGTGCACCCAGACGAGAATATAAGCTACATAGTCGTCGAGAACGGCTCATGGGTGTTGTCGGACGGACGTAAATTAGAGGCGGGTAATTATTCCACCTCTACAACCACCGGGAGGGCTATAGGTGGTGATAATACTGCTGACCCCGCTGCTTATGACCTTATATCGTACAGAATGAGCTTTTCTTCTGCGCCTGTCGTCGTCTCACAGACAATGGGCTATGACGATTCAGACTATGATAAAACAAGGATGATGGACGTAACTTCAAGCAGCTTCCGGATTTCCCACAACGAGGACGAGGGCCAGTCAGATATCCATGGCCCCGAAATGGTTGGGTGGATCGCAGTCGAGCCTGGAAACGGTTCTGTTAATGGTGTTGATTACAATTTTGGAACAACAGTAGCTGACAGATATATTGATTACTGTGCATCGCCTTATGAATGCCCCTGGGCAACCCAGACATTCTCGATCCCCGTAACCAACCCACCTGTTCTCATAGCCAATATGCAAACCGTAGGAGGTGGGGATAATGCTTATATTAGATATAACAACCCGACCACAAGCTCTGTAGATTTCGGAGTGGAGGAAGATCCATGCTCTGGTACTGAAAAGGGTGGTGCAGATGAAACCGTCGGCTGGATGGTATTTGCCGGACCTGTAGAGATATACGGTCGGCAGTTTTTAAGCACATATCCTACGGTTTCGAACATGAGCGAGGAGATTGCTGGGAACAGCATAAGAAACACGGGGTCGTTAAACATCTCCGGGTATTTGTTGATGCAGGTGGAGGGCAATGGAAGTGGGTATTGGGAGGTCATAGGCGTAGTTGCGGATGAAACATTTACCAGAACTATAAATGCAGGTGATAGTTTGAATCTTGTCAACATCTGGAATTCTGACCCTTGGAATACCACCGGAAACACAACCGGATATTACAGGGTTTACACCGCCTTCAGAGGGTTGGATGGAGCTGTTCTGAAAAACGACAGTGGTGGTTTTATTAACGGAAGTGATGTATTCAGAATTGAGGTGGAAGGACCTGATATTGCAGATGTGACGGCAACGCCGCAAATAATTGGTTATGACCAGAATTTGACGATATCGGCAACAATCACGGACAGTGCAGGTGTAGCTCAGGCCAAAATCAATATAATTTACCCCAACAGTTCTACTACCTCAGTGGATATGGTGAACACACAAGGTGATACCTGGGCTTGTAATTTCAGCTATACATGGCAGTGGGGGGATTACAACTATTCCATATGGGCTCAGGACAATTTCGGGGATGCAAATGAAACTTCGTCGAACTATCAGTTTTCTGTGAGGGCCAACGTCACGGTGAACCTCACTACTGAATATTCGGTTTATGGTGATGACGGGTTAGTCAACTTATCGGCGGCGTCTGTGAAAAATACAGGGACTACGAACATTTCTCTTTACTTCCTGATGCAGGTACAGGTCAATGATACTGGGGAGATTATCGCGACGCAGGTGGATGATGCTCAGACAGAGACGAAGAGGAATGTGAGTGCCGGTAAGACTTTGGATATAGCAAGCGTCTGGAATGCCAATCCGTGGAACACAACAAAAAACGGGACTGGCTATTACAACGTTTTAGTGACTTTGACAGACCCTTACGGAAATGTTTTGACAAATGATACGGGAGATAACATTTCGGGTTATTATACGTTCTATATTGACCGGGATGAACCTGAATGGAACAATCTGGGGGCAAACAACACGAATCCTAAGCCTTTGGAATGGATCAAGTTTTACTGCAACTGGTCGGATAACGGTGAGCTGGATTCGTGGGTTTTTGAGTGGAATGTTTCCGGGTCTATGGAACAGAACGGTTCTGGCTCGTTCATTGGAAATCCTGACTGGAGCAACATAACGAGGCAGATTCCAAGTTCTGCTGAACTGAAAACCATAGCATACAGATTCGTGGCGAATGACACGAAAGGGAACTCCAACACGACGGATATGAAATACGTAAACATTCAGGACGTGACCCCACCTGTGATCTCCAACGAGGATGTGACCCCTGACTTGATTAACATAAACCAGACTGTTAACATAACGGCTGATATAACGGACAATTCTGGCGGTGTGAATGCCAGCTGGGCTTATATTGGTATGCCAAGTGGTGGTTTTGATGATAACAGGTCATTGACTTTACTGTCTGGTGATACGTATAATTTGACCTATAAATCGACGGAGAGGGGCACCTACAACGTAACGGTTTATGCGAACGATTCTTCTGCTAATGTGGATAACGGTTCTGTGGTTACATGGGATGTTTACGGATGGTCTAACGTGACCTGGATTGATCCTGACGACGGGAGCTGTCCCAGGGGTTCTGTCATCAACCTGACATGTCTGGTCGGTGATGCGAATTATTCGACGGGAATTGAGGATTATTCTGTCATGTTCTGGCACGAGGGTGGGCAGCTCGGTGCGAATTACACGAACCAGAGCGGTTATGCCGTTTATGAGTGGAACACGAGCGATGTCGATGGTGGGATGCACACGGTCAACTGCACCATAGGTGACAATTCGAGTTTGTATTACAGCGCGAGCTCGGTTGACAATGCGTATACTACCTTGACCATACTCGTCCCTGATTTGAACGTGACTGAGCTGGAGCATGAGAACGAGTATGATAATTCTGTCAATGAGTACGAGACTGGGGATACGATTGACTGGGCCAACGTTACGGTCAACAACACTGGTGGATCCACGGCTTATGATGTGAACGTGACCTTGAATTTGCTGGATCCGCAGAATGATCTGGCGGCATGGTTTGATGAGCAGTCAATCTTATGCGGTTCGCTGTCTGTGGGGGAGACTTGTGAAGTCCAGTTTGCTCAGGACACCATACAGACAGGTGCTGACCCAGGGACATATACCTGGAATGTGACGATTAACTGGTCCGGCGGCGGCTCTCCGCCCAATTACAATGCAACGAGCACGTTCATCATTCACCATGTACCTGATAATCTGTCCTCGGTTATATCTCCAAGTAAAGTACAGCAGAACCAGTCAGCCGTTTACAATATAACGATAGTCAATCCCTGGTCGCTCAACATGACTTCTGTGAATGTTACGATTGGCTGTGATGTGAATATGACCTGTAACTGCTCCTTGGCAGGGCAACTAAACCAGATAGGTTATTGTTATTTGGGCAATGTCTCAAGCACCGAGAATAAAACAGCGTCCTTCAACATTACAACGAATTCCTCGACCGTGCCCGGTGAGTATGACATCACCGCCACAGTCAACTATACAAATCCCGGTCTTGAGGAAAGGTCTTTAGCCGAACAGCAAAACCAGATACTAAGCGTGAGGGGACCGACCAAGCTAAGCGTTAACATAAGTGCGTATTCTGTAAAGGTTACGAGAGGTCAGAGTTATGTGTTAAAGGGTTATGTTAACAACACAGGAGAGGAGATTACGAACAACGTAACCCTTAACTGGACCCTTCCGCCTGAATGGACGAACATAACGGGAGATATGAATATTTCCAATGAGACTTTATGTGCAGGCTGTCTGTTGTGGAATAACATAACTGCGAACCTGTCTTACGATGCGGGACTTGGACAAAAGGAAATAGAGCTGAGATCGGAGTCCGAGGAAGAAGAAGCTGACTGGGACACAAAAAGTGTAACGGTTTATGCAAACACATCGATACCTATTGTTCTGGTCAACGATACGAACCCGTACAGGAACGGATCTATCCTAATCCAGGCAAGGCTTTTGTACGACAATTCCTCCCCCGTGACAGGCGAATCGATAACGTTTAAGTTAAATGGGAATGTGTTGGGTTCTGACGATACGAATAGTAGTGGTTATGCTGCTCTGCACACTATGATTCCTTACGATGCTAACATTGGCTCCAACACGGTTAATGCTAGTTATGCTGGCTCTGATTTGGTATATACCAATTCGAAACAGAATGATTCTGTAAGTGTAAGTGTCCAAGACGAGATTACCATAGATAATGTTGTTGCGATACCACAAATTCAAGGTTATGCTCAGAACGTAACAATATCTGCGGATGTCTGGTCAAGGGTCGAGATAGACACGGTCAGGGCGAACGTCACATACCCCAACGGCACCTGGACATGGCTGGACTTGGATTATTCCGGATCAGGGAATATCTATTCAGGTGTGTTTGAGAGCATATGGGACTGGGGTGATTATTCGTACTGGATTTGGGCGAACAATACGATGGATTTCGCTAACGAGACTTCGGGTTCGCCTGAGGAGTTTTATCTGAGGGTGAATGCGAGTATCGACTTGCAGACCGAAGAAACAATCTATGGCCCGAATCAGTATGTTTCCATCGATACCCAAAATTGGTGGAACAAATCTTGGGAGTGGAGGATAAAAATCAACATAACCGAAGAGTCTGGAAGCAATCTGACGGACTATCAGGTGAACATAACCCTGAACACCACTGATTTTATACAAAGAAACAGGATGAATAATGACTGTAGTGATGTCAGGTTCGTATTTTTCAATGATTCGGTAAGCAAGGGAGGAAACACAAGACTTTATCATTGGATTGGCGACGACTGCAACCAAGGCAACACAACCGTGTGGGTTAAAATTCCCCTGCTGCAGGAAAATTCGAACCTTTCGATTTACATGTACTATGGAAATCCAGATGCTGCCAGCGAGAGCAACATAAGCGGGACATTCGTTTTCGGCGACGATTTCAAAAGACCTGACAATGCCACAGTTGGAAATGACTGGATAGAAGATGGTGGTTATGAGGCATATTCAAGTGTTGAAAATAACCAGTTGAAAATAAGTTCTGGGTCATCTACCGGGGCATACTGGAAGCAGGTTCATCACACAATGTTGGAACCGGATGGGGATTATGTCGTGGAATTCAAAGGGGATGCGAGTCAAACGGATAAAAATGTTTTCTCAAACTATTTCGGCGAGCAGAATAACAGAAGATTGACTATCTTGTTCTGTTCTGACGGCAAAATAAAATATCTTAACCAGACCGCTTTTGAGGACACTACAAAAACGTATTCTCCCAACACTTACTTTGACTTCAGAATCTGGTACAAGAAATCGGCAGGGAAGGGTAACTACTATGTTAATGGTGATTTAGAGGGTGAGGATGCAGACCCAGGACCAACCACTACTTATACAAATGAAATAGCTTTCGGCGGCGTTTCTGGGAGTGTTTCATATTGGGACGATGTAAGGGTTAGAAAATTTGTTTCTACAGAACCTTCGATTGCTTTGCTTGAAGAAGAAAGTGTCAACAGCGTAGTCAACAACGTGGGCTCTACCAACATCTCATTCTATTCTGTTATGCAGGTTAAAAATGCAACTAGCGATGAGGTTATTTCCACGCAGATAAATGATTCTAACACACAAACCAAAAGAACGGTTAATTCCGGTGAAGTTTTTAACCTTTCGTCTGTATGGGAGGATAATCCGTGGGATACTGGTGATAACCCGACTGGATATTACATGGTCTATGTGGCATTAACAGGTCCTACTGGAGATGTCCTATTGAACGACACGCTGGACGGGATAAACAAAACGTATGAATTTTACCTTGATGCTATTCCACCTTCATTCATAGACCTTGCCAACCAGACTATAATGGATAACGAAACCCTGAGTTACGATATAGACGCCAGCGATTCTAGCGGAATAGACTGCTTTAAGGTGAACGATACCAACTTTACCATTGACTGTTCAGGATTACTTACCAATGCGACATCCTTGGATGTAGGGATGTACTGGTTGAACATAACAGTAAATGACACGGTCGGTAATGAAAATTCTGGCACAATCTACATCAACGTTACGAGCTCCAATCTGATACCTCCAAACACGACGGAAATGGTTCTGAATTCGACGAGCGGGAACAATTACACGACAGACGACTTGCACTGCTGGGCTATTGGCGAGGACCCTGAAGATGAAAATCTGAACGCTTACTGGCAGTGGTGGAATGGAAGCCAGCCTGTCCTGTCTGGCAACACATCCGTCCAGAACGGGACTTTGACCGAGATTGCAGTCCTCGGCTCTGGGAATACTTCAAAGGGAGAAACATGGACTTGCTCTGTCAAGATGTCCGACGGAGTGAATAATGAAACGGAGTGGAACAATGCAAGCTTAACCATTCAGAACTCTAAACCGGTTCTCACATCCGTTGATATAACACCATTCTCACCTAAAACGACGGACACCCTTGACTGTGGCTCAATCGGTTACGATGTTGATGCCGGTGAGGTTCTGCGCACGAATTTCACCTGGTACAGGGACACTGGTTCCGGCTATCAGGAATGGCACAACGATGATGAGAATGAAGTCGCTACCAGCAACGACACCTACGTCAATACTTCCGCTGTCGGTGATATTGAACCGGCAGATACAAGCAAAACCTACAAATTCATCTGTCAAGCAAGTTTGTATGATGATAGTGGGGAGGCGGATTCTATGAACTCTTCCGCCGTAACTATACAAAACTCGCCGCCAAATCCAGACTCGAATTGGAATCCGGGCACTACACACGATCCTAATCAGAACTTTACATGGACCGAAGGAAGCGACGATGACGGGGACGGAGTGACATCTGTTCTATGCATAGATGAGGATTCGGCCGGAAGGGACAGCGAGGTCTGCGATATCTATTCCGGCAGCGGACTGGACTCCCCTGTTACAGACGTTGTCCTGACATACGATGGAGCATCGGAAACCTATTACGGTAGATTGAGAGCGACCGACGGGGAAGCTGGTTCAACAAATTACGACTTTACGTTTACCTTGACAAACGCTCAGCCAGCTGCACCTTCTGCTGCATCATTGGATGGTCAGACAACAGGCGATTCCACCCCGACCATAACATTCACAAAGGGTACGGATACTGATGCAAACCCAACCGATACAGTTACGCAATATGTTTCTGTTGATTCGGGTGGATATACGGATTCTGGTAACACCTATACAAGTTCAGGTGATATTGATGAATTCACAATTACACCTGATCTGAGTAATGGTATCTATTATGTAAGGCAGTGGGCAAACGACAACACTGGGGCATCGAATGCACATTCCAATAACTATGAATACACTTTCACAGTTCAAGCAGAAATATCGATAGAATCAATATCAATACAACCGGATGAGGGAGATCCGGGGATAATTATAAACCCGATAGAGAATTCAAACAAAACCGTGAACGTTACAGTGACCGTGGATAATTCAACAGATATAGACGTATGCGAAATAAGAATATTCAATTCCTCTACAAGCTATACTAATCCTGTGTTTTATTACACTGGTGTGATACAGAATTGTGGAACGACCTGTGACTGCTTCAGGGAATGGGATATGGAATACTGGAGGAATGATGGGGACTGGAACGTATCGGTCTATATCAACGTTACAAACGGTGTCGGTAACTTTACCTCACAGAATTTCACATACAACATTCTTACTTCAATCGATGTAAACACCTCAACCATTACTTTCACGGGAATACCAGACCAAACTGTTAATTCAATCGATGCATACCCTTTGGAGATTAAAAATACCGGAAATCAGGTCGTTGATATAAGCCTTAATGGAACTGACTTTACTGGCATGGACGATTCAAGTTATGTAGTTGGAGTGGGCAATGCAACGTATAATGAAACTACGACTGGCGCCTTCAAACAACTTACATATGATTACGTGCTAATTTTTGAAAATTTATCGCCCGCTGTGGCGAGAAACTTATACTTCAGAGCCTATTTGCCGGTAGGTTTCATCTCACAAGATTATCAAAGCTACATCGAAATAAGTACAAGCTAAACGTTGAAGGATTTGACGAATTGGGTATTCCACTACATTGGTGTGGATGAACTCCCTTGTGAAGTCTCGTGGTGTCGATTTTCTTGGAATCGCTTGCATCATGTCGGTTCTGATTTTATCCACATTTTTCTACCGAGGTACCACGAATTAAAACATTTAAATATTTTTTCAACATAATATTATTACCAACAATAATTATGGTGCTAACTAATGCGGACAAAAACCCCGGTTGTCGTACTATGTTTGGTTGTTTTGGCTGTCTTAATTGTGGCTTCTCCTTCTGTCGATTATTTGACTGGGTTTGTAACAAAGACCGGCCAGTTGCTAATAGGTAATTCGGCACCTGAGGTTAATTACATTTATCTAAACAGCCAAATGACAACCGACAACCCCGCAGCCGTGACGATTAATCCGATTGAAAACTCGACCAGAGCTGTATATTTGAAGGTGACAATAACGGATTTGAATGGAAACTGCGACGCCTTTACTGGAGATAATGGGACGGCTTACTTGTGCAATGGGACCGGACCCTGTAACGCCAACACGGCAGACCACACAATTACACTGAACTATAATGCTACAGATGGGCAATGGGGATCTGGTAATAGATATTGTAACATGAGTGGACCAGCAGAAGATCTGCAGTTCTTTGATATTAACGGGACATGGAGGGTTAACGTCACGATAACAGACGGCATAAACGACAGCAGTCCGCTGGTAAAAAATTGGTCATATGGTGAGCTTGCTGCGTTTAGTTATGCCCCGACTGGAACTGTATTCATGGGGACCTTGAACCTTGCTCAATGGAACAATGGAACTGGTCAAGAAGAAACGAAAAATACAGGGAACATAATCTTGGATTTGGATTGGAACGCGACCAACTTTACGGGCCAACTTTACGGCCAAGGCATAAATAAGACCGGTGACAACTATATAATAGACGATGATGCATCGAGCCCAGATGATACTGGAAACCTTGCTGAAGTTTTAATCAATGAGAGCGACGATGTTCAAGTGTCGTTTGTTCCTGCTTCAGGTCTGCTTAGATGTTCAAGTGTAGCATGTGGAAATGAGAATGCAACATTTGACGTGTATTGGCACATTTACATTCCGGGTGGATTGAAAGAAGATACATATCAAAATTCGATTGAGGTTGAAAGTTCATATCACTGAGGTCTAAAATGAAGTTTGATTCGAAGAATTCAATGTATTGGTGTGTTTTTCTAGTCGCAACTATAGGGGTTTTATTCAGTGTACAAATCGTGCAGTCTATTGGTGTAACAAGGCCTGTACCCTATGATATAGAATTGATGAAAGGGGAGTCGGCAGGATTCACATTTGAAATCCAGGCTGTAACTTCTACGGAGATGTTGCTATGTACGTATTCCATCAGCGGGTTAGATGCATTGGAAATAAATTTTGAGGAAGACTATGCAAGTGTGGATGCGGGTTCGATAAAAAATGTTTACGGGACCATTACGGCCCCAGTTGGTGCTGAAATAAAAACTTACAGCGGACATTTGTCTGTTAGCTGTGGTCCAGTAGTAGAGGGAACAGGTTCAGGTTCTGTAGTAAAGACAACTGTTGGTGGTTCCCCATTCAACATTAAGGTAGTTGAAGTTCGAGAGAAGGGTATCAGAGAAATAAGTCCTCCCCCCGGTCCTGGTATAGATTATACAACTATACTGATTGCAGTGCTCATTATAATAATAGTGATAATAGTTCTATATTATAATTTCAAAGTCAAGAAAGGGAAATAAAATTCCCAAAGATGTGACCAACTTTTATATTTTATTATTTAACACCAATTAACCAATTATTTACCATAAGTCGTTTTGGTGCCTGCCTGATGAAGACCGAGAAAGTGGCCTTAATATTGATTTTAATTCTTCTATTTTCAATTTTTATGGGTTTTTATGGTAATATTTCAGAGTTGGTAGGCTATGTAACGAGGTTCGGCCAGTTGGGCATAGGAAATTACGTACCGACTGTTGACTATATTTATATAAATGGGTCTAATTGCACCGATAACCCGGCAGACGTGATAATCGACCCGACTGAAAACACAACGACAACTGTATTGGTTAAGGCTAGAATCACTGATTTGAATGGCGATTGCGACACCTTTACTGGAGATAATGGGACGGCTTACTTGTGCAATGGAACCGGACCATGCAATGCCAACACCGCGGATCACACCATCATAATGAATTATGACTCCGGGGACGGACAGTGGGGACCGGGTAATAGGTACTGCAACATGACTGGACAGTTAGAGGATGTACAATTCTTTGAAATCAATGGGACATGGAGGGTCAACGTCACGGTAACTGATGGCATAAATGAAAGTGACTTACCTAAGAATTGGACATATGGCGAGTTGAGGGCATTCATCTATCCACCGGCCGGAAACACAATATACATGGGAACACTGAATCTAGGAGAATGGAACAACGGCACGGCCGGTGATCAGATGAAAAACTCCGGTAACATTGTACTTGACCTCAAATGGAATGCAAGCAACTTTACAGGGCAAGCCTACGGCGAACAAATTAACTTAACAGGCGACAACTATATAATAGACGATGATGCCTTGAGCCCTGATGATACCGGGAACATTCCGGAAGTTTTCATCAACGAAAGCAGCTTGGTTCAGGTTTATTTCCAGCCGGGAACTGGACTTGTGCGATGTTCAAGCGTCGCATGTGACAACGCAAATGCTACCTTCAACCTTTACTGGCACATCTTGATTCCACAAGTGCTGAAACAGGACAGCTATCAAAACTCGATAGGAGTTGAAAGCGAAGATCATTGAGGTAATTAGATGATTGGTTCAAAATATTCAAAAATCGGCGCAATCCTGGTCTTTGCCTTGTTGCTAAATCTGCAATCGGTTTACTCGCTCGGTGTTACAAGACCCGTTCCTTACGATATAGAATTAATGAGGGGGGAATCGGCAGATTTCACATTTCAAATTCAGGCTACAACCTCAACGAACAGAATCTTGTGTTCATACTCAATTGCTGATCTGGATCCCCTTGAAATAGAATTTGAGGAACCGGAAGCCTTGATAAACGCGGGTTCGGTAAAAAGGGTCTACGGTACCGTTACGGTTCCTGACGATGCATCATATAAAGATTACAGGGGGAAATTGTCCGTAAGTTGTGGTGCAGTCTCGGAGGGGGGAGAAGGGATTTCTGGCTCGGTAGTGATGACGACTATCGGTGATTCTCCTTTCAACGTAAAGGTTGTCGAAACGAGGGAAGGAGAAATCAGAGAAATAACACGCCCCGAACTCGAAGCGCCACCGTATTTAATGATAATTGCCATAATAATAATTATTATAGTAGTAATTGGTGTCTTATATTACATCAAATTCGGGAAGAAAAGGTGAAGCTAAGCCGCTTTCTTTAGTTCTTGTTTTGTCCCTTTCGATCATTTTACTCTTGTTTTTATCCCCAGTGATTTTTCAGGGACTTTTCGTTTTGGCAGGTCATGCGTCACAAATCTTGTACGGTGTGTTCTTCATCGCTGATGGCGAACCCCCGTTTTATGAACATGTGCAACAAAGTTTATCGAAATTTACACGAGGTGGATCGGTTGAGCTTTCTGCCCAGTGGACCGATAACGTAGAATTGGATTATGCATGGCTTGCAACGAATGAAACTGGCGAATGGAAAAATCATTCAGGGATTTACGGTTCACCTTACAATTTGGTTGGTAATTCCGACTGGTCTAACTTCACGTGGGAGAATTCTTCTATAATCGGCGTTGTAGGATGGAGAATATATGCTGTTGATATTAATGGGAATGCAAACCGGACCGAAATCGGATCATTCTTGGTAGAAGAGCTTCCTCCTCCGCCCCCACCAGGCCCTGGTGCTCCTAGTCCACCCCCTCTAGGACCAGTTCCAGTCAAAAACTTTACGGTTGAACCTGATTTGATAAAGGTTTCGATTAAGCAGGGTAAGAGCGTAAGAAAGACGCTTTCGATAAAAAACATCGGGGATCTTGATCTGAACATAACGATAGACCCGGGAAATATTGGCAGATTCGTGGTGATCGATGAACAGAATTTTACCTTGCTGACTGGCCAAAACAAAACAATCAACATAGACATATTCGCAAGGGAAGATGAAGTTGCGGACGCTTATACCGGCAGAATACTAGTTACAGGAGACGGGATAACCGAGATAGTCAACGTCATTATCGAAGTTAAAGCGAGGGGGGCTTTATTTGATATAGATACAAGCATTTTTGAAAAAATTGTGAATCCTGGGGACGAGATTGAGGCAGACATAATGTTGTATAACTATGGAGATCTCATGCCTGTGGATGTCACCTTGTACTACGCACTGAGGGATTTTGCCGGTAATGATATACTTTATGAATATGTTACCTTGGCTGTTGAGGAGGAAAAACTGGTAAAAAGGGTGGTGACCATTCCGCCTGACCTGGAGCTTGGATTCTACATATTTTATTCGAGGTTAGAATATGAAAACCAGACAGCTGCGAGTGCCAGCCTAATAAATGTGGTCGAGCCTGAGAAGCCAAAACCTCCAGAATTACCATGGACTGAAGCAACATTTATCGCAGTGGCTATCATTGTGAGCGTACTGGTAGCCGTGCTATATAAACAACATATAACAAGAAGGATTTTGATCGAGAAACTGAAACGATTACCAGAAAGGCCGATGGAAATGTTGGAAGCTATAAGAAGGGAGAGGAGGCTGGCCGAACTAGAAGCGGAGAGGGAGAGGGAAGCCAGGTTGGTGGCTGAGAGTATGGCCCAGGAAGAGAGAAAGGCTAGGCTCATGGCTGAACAGAGAGAAAAGCGAGAGCAACGGGCTAAGAAAAGGGCCAGTGAAAGGCTGAAGAAGAACAAGAAAAGCTAATCCAAAAAATTTATAAGCCTCTACTATTATATCTTAGTATGAAATTTTCTACACTTTTCGGAAACTTCGGAAAGGGGTTGTTTTGTTCGCAAATCATTAAGATAAATTATTCTTTGATATCCCTGTTGAAGAAGTTATACGGAGGTAGTGATGATGCTGCTACAGAGTATTCCGATTACGTGGAACAGGATATCGAAGCTGAAAGAGCGGCTATGAAAGAGGCTAAGCGAAAGGCTGCCGAGGGAAGAAGGGCGAGGGAAGAGGCTGAAAGAAGAGCCGAGAAAGAGAGGAGGGCTAGGAGAGAGACAGAGAAGCTTTCTGAGATAGACTCTTACAGAAAGGCTTTGGAAGATACAGAGAGAAAGGCTAGGGAAGAAATTGAGAGGGAGATTGAGAGGGAAAGGTTGGCAAGGGAAAGGACCGAGGCTGAGAGGAGAACTAAGAGAGAGGCAGAGGATAGAGCTGAGAGGGATAGAAGGTTGAGGATGGAGATTGAGGAGAGAATTGAGAGGGATAAGAGAGAAAGGGAAAAGATTGAGAAAGAGGCAGAGGCGAAGGTCAAAATTGAGAAACTTGTTGAGCAAGAAATCAGGGCCAGGATAGAAGCTGCGAAGAGGGCAGAGGAAGAGAGGAGAGCTGCGATACAGGCTGTCCATAAGGCAAAGCTGGAGGCCATTCGCAAGGCGAGGGAAGATGCCGAGAGGAAAGTAGAGGAAGAGAGGAAGAAGAGGGAGGAGGCCGAGAGGAAAGTAGAGGAAGAGAGACTAGAAAAGGAGAGGGTGGAGGAAGAAGCTGCCCGCAAGTTAAAGGAGGAGAGATTGGCCAAGGAGGAAGCCGCCCTTAAGGCTAAAATAGAAGCGATTAGAAAGGCCAGGGAAGAGGCTGAGGAACACGCAAAGGAGGAGATGCTAGCAAGAGAAGAGGCTGAGGAACACGCAAAGGAGGAGATGCTAGCAAGAGAAGAGGCTGAGAGGATAGCCGAGGAAGAGAGTAAAGCGAAAATGGAAGCTGAGGAGGGTGCTAGAAAAGAGGTAAAACTGAAGCGCGAGGCCGAAAAGGATTGGAAAGCTGTCGATAAAAGACTGGCTAGACTACAAGCCGGAAAGAGCTCTCAAAAGGAAAGATTGAAAAAAAGAAGATTTCTGGTTATTCTCAAAACGCGAAGAAAAGTTCCGATAAAAAAGTTGAAGAATTTAATAAGAGAGGTAAAGAAAAAGAAATCTCATTGATCATTTAAAACGAATCTAACTTAACTTTTAATAAATCGTGCGAATTAGTTTATTTATGAGATTGCCAGACATCTTGCCTAAACTGACCAGAGGTCCGCAGATCATAACCCTGAAGGACGCCGCATTGATATCCGCATTCACCGGAATCTCGTCAGGGGATTTGGTCGTGGACGCTGGGTCTGGATCTGCTTTCCTTGCAATCTACATGGGAAATCTGGTAAAGCCGGATGGCAGGGTCATTTCTTATGAGAGGAGAGCCGATTTTGCAAGGCTCGCGAAGAGGAACGTGAAGAAGGCCGGCCTTGAGAAATACGTTGAGATAAAGAACAAAGACATTTTCAATGGCATAGATGAAAAAAATGTTGACGTGATTACCCTTGATCTGCCAGAGCCTTGGAGCGCGGTTAAACGTTCCAAGCTCGCCCTTGAAAAAGGCGGTTTTCTGGTTTCTTATGTTCCAACGATAGAACAGGTCAGGCATTTCGTGCTTGAATGTGGGAAAAACGGACTCAGACATGAAAAAACCGTGGAATGCATGATTCGGGAGATGGTGCTGCATGAGCGGGGAACGCGGCCACAGATAAAAGGTATTATGCACACTGGTTACATTACATTTGTAAGAAAATAATTCTTGGTTTTTATTTTAATTTTTTCATTATTTTGTCCATGCTCAGGCTATTTTCCTTCCCGGTTCCCATGTCCCGCAGCTTGAACTTCCTGGCCTTTATTTCACGTGGGCCCACGATGACAGCGTAGGGTATTTGTCGCCTGTTTGTATAGTCAAGCTGTTTTCTCAGGTCTCTTCCGGTTATCTCGGTCTCCGTGTTTATCCCGTTCTGGCGCAGTTTTTTAGCGATTCCTGTTACTTGCTTTTTCACATCTTCGTTTACCGAAACCACAAAGACCTTGGCTATCGAGGATGTTTTTTCGCTTTTGAGAATTTCCATCAGCCTCTCAATCCCTATTCCGAATCCCGTTGCAGGGGTTTCTCTTCCGCTGTAAATGCCTATCAGGCTGTCGTATCTGCCGCCAGATGCCACCGAACCCAAATTCTCAAAACCTCTCACAAACGTTTCAAATACGAATCCTGTATAATAATCAATTCCGCGAACGATGCTGCAATCTATTTTTATGTTATCAATTCCCATTTTCTCTGCGCTGTCCCTTATCGTTTCCAGCTCCTTTAGCTCATCCCTGGCTACTTTTTTGGATTTAATCAATTCAAGAAATTTGTTGATTGCTTTGGCAGGTATCTCATAACCTTTGATTTCCTTTTTTACCCCATCTTCGCCGATTTTATCGAGTTTGTCTATCGCTCTAAAGACATCGAATTTTTTCTTAGCTGGAATGCCTGCTTTTTTGATGAGGTTCTCGATGATATTGCGAGAGCTGATTTTAAAATAGAAATTTTTTATTCCTACAGCAAGCAGAGAATCATAAACCAACGCAAGTATTTCAGCATCCGCTTCAGGTTTTGCCGAGCCTATGAGCTCCACGCCAGCCTGCCAGAATTCCCTCCACCTGCCTGCTCCAGGCCTGTCGTATCTCCACATGTTGGTTATATAGTAAAACTTAATCGGCTTTGCTATGCTCGGGTTTGATGCCACGATCCTGCATACGGGAACGGTCGGATCGAACCTCAGTCCAAGCTTCCTGCCGCCCTTGTCCTTAAAAGCGTATATCTCTTCCTCTATATCGGGGCCAGACTTCTTTGCGAGCAGTTCAAAATCCTCGAATGCGGGCGTACACACCTCGCCGTACCCGTAGCTTTCAAAAACTTGTCTGATTTTTTCAAAGACGGCCCTTCTTCTGATCATGTCATGCGGCAGGAAATCCCTCGTTCCCCTTGGCGGCTGGAATTTGGACATTTTCGTCTCCCCTTTTATATTTCTCCGTACATTACATAAAGCAGGCCCTTAATATTTTTTACAAAATCATTGGCTGCCTTTATTGTATTTTTCACCAGTTCTGTGTCAGCTTTTGTTTTACTCCCGTACTGGAAATCTTCCCTTAGGGTTTTCATATCTGTATCTTCACCGGCGCTTTTTCTTGCCCTCCTCAAACTGTTCAGGTCTTCGTCCGTGATGTCTATCTTCTTTTCACTTTTAAGGTATTTCAAAACCGTAAAGGTGCACTCCTGATTTCTGCTTTCGTATCCGAAAAAGCTCAAAATTGCTAGAGATGCATGATACATTGCATAGAATGCCACCGGGAAGACCCAGTCATCATATTTCTTTAGCTTCTTCACATCGTGCGCAAACTCTAGGTTATGTTCAGCTTTTTTCAAATACTCTTTTGACTGTTCAATGCCGGGGTCTGTTTTTCTCAGCCCTCTGTGTTTTCTTCCACATATTTCTCCTTTACGCAGACACCATTCCATTTTATTTTTCATACAGCATCCCTGACGGTTTCCCAGTATTTATTCTCCCCAGCAATTACCACACCGTCTTTCAATATCTCCATAACGAGATTTTCTCTTCCAGCAATTTTTTTTCCGAACTCCTGAAATTCCATGTAGATGGCTGAAAAATTCAAAGGCAGTGATTTTTGGATTTCTTTGATTCTCGGCTTTTTCTCAAACAGGAGTAGTGTATCGACATCCTTGGGCCTTTGTTCGTTCCTTGCAACCGAACCGAATATCACCATGGAATCTGCCTTCTCTCTCAATCGAAGTATATCTTCAGATATATCTGTATGCCTTGAAAGGAGCTTTTTTCTGTTTTCTATCGATGTAAGTTCGCAGTATTTGAGTGCTGTTGAGTTCCTGAGGTTCAGTCTGTAGAAGAGGTTATTACCCTTCCTGTTTTTTATGACTTCGTTTCTCTTTTCCATCTGTTTCAATGTCCTGTATGTGGTGGCAACGTCAACTCCAGAACGCTTGGATATCTGGTTTATGTTGTAACCCTCAAATATGTTGGTTCCAAGCGTTCCTGTTATTCTGACTATGTTTTCGATTTTCATAAAACCATTTCATTTTTGTAATAATTATTTCATTTTTGTAATAATTATTTAAATAAGTTGTGGGTCCTGCTCCCCCTTCGGCAGCTGGAATGACGGCATACTAATCACCTAATAATTATTTTGGCAATGGCCTATAAAAACAGGTCATGTTTCCAGTGTGACACGCGGGTCCCTTTGAATCAACCTTGAGCAAGATCGCATCCCCATCACAGTCCTTCGATATCTCTATGACGTACTGGTAATTGCCGGATGTCGCCCCCTTCGTCCACAACTCCTCTCTTGACCTGCTCCAGAACGTTGCTAAACCTGTCTCGCGAGTTTTGCTGAGACTTTTTCTGTTCATATAAGCGAGCATTAAAACCTCCCCTGTCCTGTAATCCTGAACTGTGGCTGGTATGAGATCCCCCATTTTCCCGAAATCGAACCCGCCATCCAGAACAATGTTATCGAAGTCGTCTCTGATATAACCTCTTCTCCCTATGATAACAGCGCAGGTTGGCATCACCTCTTCGATTACGGACAAACCATTCGCGTCACGTGTCTTTCCGTTAAAGATGGAATCAAATCCTATGTCAGCCTCCCCGGAAGATACATAGCCTTCGGTAGCACCATTTACCACCAGTATCTCAGGCTCGCTGAACATCTCCCCAGAAAATTTTTTCGCGAGGTTTGTGTAGTATGCGCTTGTAACGACCTTGGGGGTTCCAGGAACCTTCCTCCCAGTCCCGTAGAATACCAGAGAACCTTTACCGAAATCCAGCTCATCAAGATAGTCGAAGTTGTCATTCCCTCCCAGTTTTTCATCCTCGCAGCAATCCTTTCCCGTGATGCCAAAATCATAACCTTTACCCACAAATCTTGGCACATCTCTGGAACGAAGCACCCTGAATATATTGTTTCCCTGCCTTTTGGTATACGCCCTGTCGCACAAATCCACCTCTGTTCCGTATCTTTTGAGATATTCCTGGATGTCTTTCCCAAGCTCCCCCTTCGAGAGCCCTATGAACATACTCACCCATCTTTAGCGCCTCCTTCGTTAAATTTTTCAGGGTCAGGACGGGGAATTGCAGACTGACGGCTTGAATCGGAGTTAGCAGGCCGTCCAAACTCTTTTGAACCCCGGCCGGGAGCTTTCTGCAAGCTTTCACTCTTTTGCTTAAGCTTTTTCCCAAAAAGCTTACCACAGGCTCCCATGCTGTCCGCTACACTATCCTGGCCAATAACCAAAAGAACTAGGTTTTTGTCCAGACTGAAAACTATACTTATCGCAAAATCTTTGTCCAGGCCGAAGTTTCTTCTCACCTCTACGGGCAATGAAATCCTCCCCTTAGAATCCAGACGGACTTTTTTGATGAATATCATTGTTTTAGAGTTTATTCTAGAATCAGGTCTAAGCAGGTCTCCAACCGCTTCTCTGCTTGTGAACGAATTCACCCATGATATTCACCGAATAGTAATATGCAATAAACATATTTAAAGGTTTGGTGGGGAATGGCCGCTCCTATGCGCGTTTTCTCTTTACGGTAGCCACGTCTCCCAGCGTCAACCCTGCAGCCAGCTCTTTCTTTTCAATCTTTTTGACCATGCCTGGCGCCCGCTTTTCGTACAACGAAATGCCTAAGAAGCGCCCTATCTTTTTCGATGTTTTCTCTTCCAGCCCGACATTGTGCTCGGCCCGGCTGATCACCGATTCCTTTTCTCCAATTCTGGTTGCCAGTTGCAGATGGGACATGCCCCTCCTTTCCCTCGCATTTTTTATTTTTTCGCCGAAATTTTCTATCAAGACGTAACTGTCATCGAAAACTGGTTCATTTGGGCTTTTGCTTTTTCTCTGAACAGGCTTAATAACCGGCATTGGCTTACCCAGTTTTACGCACCCCTCGCAAACCCTGAAAATGACGCCGTCAATCCTGGCCTTTCTTTCCTCAAGAAGAGGCTTGCCGCAGATTTCGCACTCGGCCATTTGCCATCATCATTGATTTGATTTTCTTTTCCTAGATAATGTTTTTGCTTTTTGTTATCTCATTTGAATTTAAAACTCAAAATGTTATTTATTTTTTCAAAATATATTTAAACCACTAAAAAGTGGGAAAAATTTAAATATCTTTGCATTAATATTATATAACAATGCGCTTGATACCGCGCATTCAATACGACCTGCATACAAGACGAAAACATTTAAAAATAACAAAGGTATAATAAAAGTATAAAAAGGTATAAATAGTTAGTAATTAGTAACAAATAGAGGGAAATATGATAGGTTCACAAGAGGTATTGGACGCTTTGAAGAATATTGGCCTGAATCTGTACGAAAGGAAGATATACGTAGCACTGCTTGCCAAGGGTGTTGCAACGGCAGGAGAGGTTTCAGAGATAGCAAAGGTTCCCAGGTCAAGGTCTTACGATGTTCTTGAATCACTGGCAGACAAGGGATTTGTTGTTTCCCAGTCGTCAAAGCCAATAAAATATGTGGCCCTGGCACCCAAAGACGCACTATCAAGGGCGAAGGATAATCTCAAGAGGAAGCACAACGAGAGGGTAGAAAGGATGGACAGGCTGGTGAAATCCGCTGTAGTGACAGAACTGGAAGCCATATACAAGGAAGGCTTCACCATGATCCAGCCCTTCGACATTGCCGGAACCCTTAAAGGCAGATACTCTATAAACCAGCAAATGAAAATGCTGTTCAAGCGTGCCAGCAAGTACATAAACGTAATAACAACCGATGACGGCTTGAGCGAGTTGTATTCCAAGCACTACAATGTATTGAAGAAGGCCAGCAAAGCAGGCGTGCAAGTAAGGATACTGGCACCCGCAACCGATTCAAAGCCGACAGACGCCTTTTCGGAAATAGCCGAACTAAGAAAGATGGAAAAGCCGCTGGGCAGGGTGTTCACAATAGACGGCGAGCACTTCATGATTGCATTGACGGACGGGAATAAAGTGCATCACACACAGGATGTGGCATTCTGGGCGGGCAGTGGCCACGTGGCAAAGGATGTGCTGGAACCTTTATTTGAAAATGTCTGGCTGGCAAACAAAAAGTAATAACGGGTCCCCAAGTCCTCTTTTTCAGTTATTGCTATGATTAGTGATGGTTTTTGTTCTGCATGAACCCCCCATTGGCATGGGCCCATGATCCAGTTAATCCGGTACATGCTATATTCCGTCTTGCTTTTTATGGGTAAATGTGGGTGGAATATGAACCCCAGAATCGGTTGAACAGCATGGCAAAACAAAAACAGGGAGCATTTCAAACCGTTCTGATTCAAACTGACAAAATTTCGCCACTTTGCGATTAACTTTGGAAGGGGAATTTTACCCGACTACCAGTCCTCTTCTTCTTCGCCGCCGGTTTCCTCTTCGTCAAAGCCTTCCTGCTCCCATGACCGCATAAAGACCTCCAACAACAAATCAATATTAAATTGAAGCTAACATTTAAATACTTAACCGGGCAAAGGGGTGCGGCTGGCTAAATTTTTATCTGATCAGGCTTGATTGTGGGTTCGGTGTCAGTCAAGACTAGTGTTTCAAGCCTCTTTTACCAGAACTTTGTTCCCGATTTTCCAGTATCCTACTTCCTTGCCGGATTCCAGCTTTCCCTTGAGCTCAGGCGGGATGTTCGCCTCGAACGTGCTGTAGTCCCCAAGGTTCATCAACTGGACGAATTCACCGCTTACGGAAATCACCTGTGCCTTGTTTTTCTCTATTATGGGGACCTGAACGTTTGCATCAGCGGGTTTCATAATTGACCTTTTCCTCTTATCGAATATCCCAACAGCGTCCAGCCGTGCCTTGGTAGAGCCGTGCTTTCCGGGCTTTGACAATGTTATCTTAACGACTTTGCATGGTTCGTCGTCTATTATCACATAGTGACCGGGCTTGAGACCCTTCATGCTGCTACTTTTTGTGGCCATAACTCTTATTGTAGAAATTAGTTATAAAGTTTTTCTTCTGCTTTACCCCTTCCAGTCCGTTTCCCCCAAATAAAAATATAAAACAGCAAGTTATTCTATTCATAGGAATGTGTGAAAATGATAGCTAAACCTATAAAGAAGGACGAATGGGCAGTGGTGCTGGATTTCCTCGCACGGGGCCACTACGGAATGCAGAGATCCGAGCCTATGGCCCAGGTAATTGGTGAGAGGTATTTCTCCTTGCTGGAGGTCATAACAAGAGAGGACTTGACCCTCAAGCCAGAAGACAAGGTATACATAGGCGACGGGAAGAGAAAGGGTGTCAAATACATCAGAAAAAGGATTAACTATGAAGAGCTGACAGTCGCTGCCAAAGAGGAACTGCTTGACATAGTAGGGAAAATCGTGGTTAAAAATTCAGGCATGTTCCTTGAATTTTTCAACAGGTCGGGTCCCGTTACCACAAGGCTTCACCAGCTGGAGCTGCTCCCCGGGATTGGCAAGAGACATCTGTGGGCCATAATAACCGAGCGAAAGAGAAAGCCGTTTGAGTCCTTTCAGGACCTAAAAAAAAGGGTTGCGCTCTTGCCCAATCCGGAAAAGCTAATAGTGAGAAGAATACTCAGCGAACTTGAGAACAAGGACAGGTACAGGATTTTCGTTCCAAGATGGGAGAAAAAAGAGAGGTGATATCTTGATAGTGAAAGATATAATGAAGACAGACGTTGAAAAAATATCCGCTTCCACCACCGTGCAAGAAGCCGCTAAGAAGATGGCCGAGGAAAATATCGGGTGCCTGCTGGTGGTGGATGGCCACAAACTGCTGGGTATAGTTACAGAGGACGATATAATAAAGAAGGTTGTAGTGGAAGGCAGGTCGCCTCAGGAAATACCCATCGAAGAGATAATGGTAAGAGAAGTTATACACATAACACCCGAAGAGAGTCTGGAGGATGCGGCAGAGCTGATGACTGAGAAAAAAATAAAAAAGTTGCCCGTCGTTGACAACAAAAAACTGCTGGGCATAATCACGGCCACGGATATGGTAGCAGCCGAGCCCAAAATGATGGAGCACCTAGGAGAGCTGATTCTGTTTGCAAAGAAACCCCAGAGGATTGCAGGATAAAGCGGTTAAAATTTGGGAGTTAATTTGATGCTTTCTTCATCGATGGGGAACAACTACAGCGATGAGTATTTAAAAGTTTGCTATTTTATATAAAAACAGAAGTGGTGTTATGTCAGTGGCAGCTCTGGGTAGACTAAGTAGAGAACTAGAAGATAGTTATGCAGTTTCATTGCTGGGGTCCCCGTCGGCGATGCCTAATGTTATGCCAAAAGAGACCCCCCTGCAAAGGCTGAAGAATGCTTATCATGGAAACGTTGCAAGGTATAGAAGCTATATCAAAGACCTCGGGAGAAAATACGGTGTAATACCCAACGAGGTAGCGCATGGTGTTATTAGCCAACATGATTTGCCTGAACCTATGTATCTAGGAAGGGCCGGCAAAATTGTTGGCAAATACGCCGATTACGCCATCAAGAGCCTCACCGAGCAGTTCTCGAGGACGCAGGAGGTCATACCATATTACTGGAACAAAATCAAGGTTGGTGTAGCTGATCTGCCTGGGCTGTATGTCATGCTGAAGAACGGCGCGAAAAAGAAAATCTTGGGGGTGCTGGGAATGTACATCCCTTCCCTCAAAGCCGTGATTATGGATAAATCTCTGATGACTGGTGATTACCTTGGTGGTAACGATGATGTTAGAAAAAATGCCACAAGGCATGAATTTTTTCACGCTGCGCAGGATGAGGCAGGCACGATAGACTGGGCAATGAAGAACAAAGCAGACCCTGTGGCAACGATAGAAGGCGAGGCTACAGTTTTTGGAGGCGGTGAAAAACTAGGCGTATATAAAGATCCAGTTAGAAGATACCACAGGGAATATGGAAACAGTCCCCTGACAAATTTTAGGCACCGCGCCGGAAGATACCTTAGAGAACTGGGGGGATATGCAAGTTCTCTGTTCGGACCTCAGCCCCAGCCGGCATTGGCTCCGGCTTAGACCTGAGTTGATAGCAAGCTCCCTTTCTTTTTGTTATCCCTTTCCAGACTCGCGCGTATAGCCGTCCGATCCTGGTACATTTTTATGAAAAAATTTATGAAAAATCATTCGACTCTTTCCATTTTAAGTCAGCTTAGACGGATAGATTAGATATATAAGGAAGATAAGGTCAATTATGTTATATGATAAAGCAAAAGGGTGTAACCCCGATAATAGCCATACTAGTGATATTGCTGATAACCATAGCGATAACAGGTTCTGCATGGGTTTACATATCGACCTATTACACAGGAATGACGAGGGAAGCGTTGGAGATAACAAGCGTGGACTGCCTCAAAGGAGGAGCCACAATCTACCTGCACAACATAGGAACAGACACGGTTGCCACTGCCAACATAAAAGTAGACAGGGTTGTAGTATCTGGCAATTGTGTGAATAGCACTGGTGATGTAACGGCAGACAAGCAGTTGACCTGGGATCCGGCGACAGAGGTTGGTCCAGGGGATATAGTGACAGTGACGGATAAAAACTGTTGCAGAAGCACGAATGTGACTGCCGTACGTTACACGATAATCGCTGGCGGCAGGGTGCAGAAAGCGACGATAAACTGTTAAGCTGGTATCGGTCCGTGGGGGCAGGCCCCCTGAACCCCATTCACGTATTTGTTTAAGTCAAGAAATCGTTTAGAAGATGTTCTCTCGGCTCCTTGAGATTCGCATAGCCTGTATGCGGGTAGAAGAAGTGTATAGTTTTCTTCGTGTCCTTTATGAGAGCGTGTCTAATAATTCCCTCTTGATATCGGTTTAAAAATAATGGGATTTCAATCAAAAACAGCGGAATTTGGCAGTTTTCCATTTTTCTGTGCGTATCGATTTCCAACCCTTGAAAATATCCATATTTTACCCGATTAATTAGACACCCCTTCCTTTATGATTAGATATATAAGGAAGATAAGGCCAATTATGTTATATGATAAAGCAAAAGGGTGTAACCCCGATAATAGCCATACTAG
>CAZLFZ010000002.1:113846-119838 GCA_964559215.1 uncultured archaeon | reverse complement strand
TTTACCGGAGACGTTAATTCTGATGACGATTTTGACTTGAAATTAAGTTGCCAGATATTGTTTGATGATGAATATTAATTTTGACCAAAGCCCTTTATAACACTGTTTAATAAAAATCCTCCAAGCTTTTTGGCTTTTTGATCGTTGTTTTCCCTCCATTTTTCTTCATGCCCTTGAGAATTCTCTTCATCCGGTTTTCCTTGTGGTAGCTCGTCCAGAAATAGCCCTCGTCCCTTGTATCCTCCGTTATCAGCAATACGACCCTGCCTATGCTCGCCCTGCCTACCCGGCCCCGGCGCTGTATGGAGCGCAAAGGGCTTGGCACAGGCTCGTAGAAGATTGCTAGGTTTGCGCTGGGAATGTCCAGGCCCTCTTCCCCTACGCTGGTTGCAACAAGGACGTTGTACTCCCCCTCCCTGAATTTTTTTACAGTTTCCAGCTGCTGGCGTTGCGTGACCCCTTCGCGCTGGCCCACGAACCTGACCGCTTTTGCATTGGAAATATTGCATAAAGATTTCACTATTTCCTCAACGCTTGCCCTGTAGTTCGCGAAGATTATGATCCTCGAGGCAGGGTTCACACGCATCTCGGCTTCCACTATGGAGCAGAGCCTAGATATCTTGGGGTGCCTTGAGCCCTTGGCGGAAAGGTGACGTGTGAGTTCCATGGCATTTTTTATCTTCTTATCGTTTACTACAACCTTTGACGCCTTTGTCTGATCGGATTTTAATTTGTTCCAGTACCCTTCCAGCGGCTTTATGCCTTGGGTTTCCAGCAGGCCCAGCGCATGCTCCAGCTTTATGCACTGCGTAACTATGGATACGGCGGCAAAGGCGCGTCTGTTTCCCGATCTGATTTTGCCCATGAACTCGCCCTGCAAGGCCAGCAGGTCTTTCTTTGTTATGAGCCTTGTCGGCTTTGTGAATCCGAATTTGCGGAGATGCCCCAGCTTGAGCTGATAAACCTCCTTTACCATGTTTTTTATTTCCATGAATGAAGGAGGCAGGGAGACCCTGACGTGCTCTATCTCTTTATGCTTGACATACGGTTTTACGTCCCTGTCTTGCTCTGTCCGGATGTCCACCGCACGCACGTCAAGGTTGCCGCATATCTCCTTGATCTTTTCCCTGGTGGCACCAGGCGATGCGGTCAAGGCAAGTATCCTCGGGTTTTTGGCCTGCTCGATGTATTTTTTGGCTATGCACGGATAGGCGTATCCACCTATGGAATGATGAGCCTCGTCAACGACAATCAGAGAGAAATCAGCCAGTTCCAGCCTCTTCTTTTCCAAATCATTCCTGATGGTCTGGGGGGTCGCGAATATGATACTTTTTGTTTTGTACAATTCCTTCCTCTCTTCAGGCTTTACTTCCCCGGTTACAACCTGAAACTGATATTCATCGACATTTAGAAATTTTTTAAAGGAGTTGAAGTGCTGACCTGTCAGAGGCTTTGTGGGAGCGAGAATCAATATCTTATAGCCGGGCATGGTTCTCAACCTGTGGGCAGCGAGCATTATGGCTATAGGCGTTTTTCCCAATCCTGTAGGCAGCACTACCAGCAAATTCTCATTGATGGTCCTGCCCAAGATTTTCTGCTGATATAACCTAGACTGCAGAGTCCCCGGCTTTATCATGGGATGTTGAACAAAATCGCTCATATTTTTTAAAACGAATCGTGATTAAAATAATGTATGGCAAAAAAAATCATAGGTCTGGTCGAGAAAGTCATGGTCATCGGAGAAAGGGAAAAGGAAGCGATGGCCCTTGTAGACACCGGAGCCAAGCTGACATCCGTTGATATAAATCTTGCGGCCGAGACAGGCATCGGTCCGGTGAAGAGGACTACGAAGATAAAAAGCGCTTCAAAGAATTTCGGTACAAGGAGACCTGTGCTGGAAGCGACCATCGAGATTGCTGGAAAAAGGTTTGATACAGAGGTCAACATCCAGGACAGGTCTCACATGACATTCCCTGTTCTGATTGGCCGGAACATACTCACAGGTAACTTCTTGGTCGATGCGGGAAAAAACAGGGATATATTCAAACGCGTTGCGACGAAAAAGAAAACGCTATCTGAGTATGAGTAGTTGTTTTTAAATCAGCAGTTCAATTAAATTCTGCGAGTTGCTGTTGCATGAAAGTGGCCATACTCGGTCCGGGCAAGGATGCTGCAGGTTATACCACAAAGAGACTGGTGGAAGAGGCCAGTCGTCAGTTTAAAAAATCCGAACTGGTTCCTGTAGCCGAGGTCATGCTTAAGGTGAACGAGGGAATGGACGCCCTGTGGGGCAAGAAGAGCCTGCGCGATTACGACTACATTCTACCGAGGATAGACTCCAAAAGGGCACAGATAGGATACCATGTGTTCCGCTTTCTTGACGGGGCTGGTGTAGAAAAGCCTTACTCCTCTTCCACTATAGTGACGGCGCACAACAAGTTCTTGACATTGATGGAGCTGGTCAGCCGGGAGATACCCGTCCCTGAAACCTGGATCACGAGTTGCAAGGAAATGGCAGATAAGATAATCGACAGGCAAAAGTTGCCCGTGATAATGAAGCTGTTGTCGGGCTTCGGCGGGGAGGGCGTGATGATAATGGAGAGCAAGGAAGCGGCAAAGGCCACGATAGACACCATGAAAACCCTGCGCCAGGAAATACTGATAGAAAAATACCTGCCAAATCCAGGGGAAGACATAAGAGGCATAGTTGCTGGTGATGAGGTGATAGCATCCTTCAAGAGGATAGCCAATGCCGGGGAAAAGAAGGCAAACATACACCTTGGCGGCAGGGGTGTGGATTTCAAGCTCACTCCCGAGATGCAGGAGATAGTGCTCAAATCAGCGAAGGCCATAGGTAGCAAGATATGCGCCATCGACATGGTGGAGAGCAAGGGAAAGGTTTATGTAATAGAAGCCAACATCAATCCCGGCCTGCGTGGGATAGAGAAGGCCACCAACATAAACGTTGCCCAGAGAATAATAGATTACGTGAAAAGCGTTATCAGGAGATAGATAACTCAAAATCAAAAATAATCCCACAAATAACCCCATAAACTTTTTAACCCCGAATTCAATTAAGGGCATATAACGGGGATTTTAATGACTCTGTGCATCCTCGGCCAGGAAAAGACCGAGAGCAATCTGCGCTTGCTGGAAGAAGCAAAAAAAAGGTTCGGTTCTGTTTTCTTCGTGCCTATAGAAAGCATAGGGGTAGGCTTGAACAGGGACTTCAGTATAACATACCGGACATCCGATTTGCTCAAATTCAAGGCGGTTTTGCCCAGAATACCCAGAAGGTTCTACTCTTATGCTTATCAGTTGTTGTCGCTTTTCCCGGCTGACGCATTCATGGCCATACCGCCCATAGCATTTTTGCTCGCATCCGAAAGGTTTTTCTTGCTCACGGTTCTCAGAAAAAGGGGGATACCCACCCTGAACCTGTATCTTGCCAGGTCTGTGGTTGCAGCCACAAGGATTCTGGAGGGCTTGCAATTCCCGGTCGTGATCAGGGTACCGGCACAGAAGACAGGGGTGACCGTAAAAAGCATAACAGAGGCCAAAAGCATAATAGAGGCTCTGGGCTCTCTGCAGCAACCCGTGCTGATTGAAGATTTGATAAAGGACATGGTCTCGGTTTACGTGGCCAGGCCCGATGTCGTAGCAGCGGTCAAAAAAGTCACGCGTGAACATGATGTCATTTTCGCCCAAGGTTCGCTGAAGTCACAGCGGCTGGACATAGAGGTCAGGCATCTGGCCATGGAAGTTGCTGAAGCGATAGACACGCAAATAATGAGGGTGGACATGTCACTGAACAAAGAGCCGAGAGTGGTCAACATAGAGCTGAACCCGGGATTGATGGAGCCGAGCAAGGTCACCGGAATCAACATACCGGAAAAGATCATACAATCTTTTTACCAGAACTACAAGACCAATCTTGAGAAGCCCATCCTGATGAAATTTTTTGAAGATGCGAAATCAGTGGTAAAAGACGTTCTTAAGAAGAAATAAAGAGCTACCTTTAGCTAAAAGGGCATCATGCATCATCATGCATATTAGCGTAGAAAAGTGGGTATATTTATAAATAAACGTCAAATTATGAGTATGGATTTGAACTCATTATGGCAGCCCATCTGGGCATGGCTGGTGGAATTTTCAGAGAGCTTGCTACCGGAATACATCGTGCCAAACCTGTGGCTCATATTCGAACTGGTACTGATACTCATAGTTGCCTACATAGCTGGCCGTATCGGAAAATTCGTGACCAGGAGGTTGCTGAGCATAGTAGGTCTGAAAAGGATGGCAGCCAGGTCCTGGGCAGAAAACGTGCTGCGTATTACTGGATACAAGGGAAGCATAGTCGAGCTTATAGGGGACCTTGTGAAGTGGCTGATCTACATACTTTTTTTCGCATTCATATTGCAGACAGTGGGCCTTTCAGCCGTGGCCGATATATTCAGCCAGGTCGCTACCTTCGTACCGAGGTTCATAGGGGCCATACTTTTGATAGTGGTTGGTTTCATCATAGCGGATTTTTTTGGGAAGGTATTCGGGGAGGCCGGCTCCAAGGTATTGGCTGACGCGAATCTGGGAAAGTTTGTGGGAGGCTTAGTCAGGTACACGATAGGAATGGTGGTGCTTATAATGTCTCTTGCCCTCATAGGTCTGGATATAGCTGCTCTGGCCATTCTCCTTGCGGCGTTGCTGGTAACGATCATAATCATAACGAGCTTTGGTATAAAGGATATGCTGCCTGAAATCACATCGGGCATTCAGGTCAAAAACAGGATAAAGGTTGGAGACAGGATAAAGGTGGCCGGATACACGGGCGTGGTTGAGGAAATACAACCCCTTGTAACAAAGCTGAACACAAGAAAATCCATCATAATCATGCCGAATTCCATGCTGACCAAAAGGCCACTCGAAAGGGAAAACAAGAAGTAGCAAAAAACATTTCTGCACATTAAAAAACAAATAGATGTGCCGCCAATAAATTATTATGCGTGTAAATCCCGGATTCCTGCTTTTTGCCAAGGGCAAGGAGATAACTTGGGTGACTCCCCATTCAGGACCAGCGCTCGAGACCCCGACCTCGAGAGACGACAATTCGGACACGGTGGCAAGCCTGTGCTGGATGAAGATCGGAGGCAGGCTTGTGGTGTCCACGATGCCGAGAAAAAGGGCTTTAGGGGTAGACTTCAACAGGGACAAACCTCCAATGAAAAAATCACTGGAATACCACCCTTTGTTCCTGCTTAACAAGTACCCGGAGAAGCTGGAGGAATACAGAAAAAAATACGCGTTCTGCGCCGCCGACAAGAGGGATTACGCCAGAAGGCTGAGAATATACAAAAACTTCTGGTCTGCGGTGAGGGAATCGGGCAGGACTGTGGTCTTCATTCACAGGAAATTTACCAGGCTGAAGAACTTCCCCAGCATAATGGACATAGTCGCTTACGAAGGTTACGGATTCAGCAAGAAGATCCTGTCACCGATAATAAAACGGATAAACAGGAAATACGCAGACTTTTTGCAATCGATAAAAGACAACTACACCAATGCGATATTGCTGGAAGAGAAAAGGGCGGCTGAGAGAATAACCGAGATATACGGCAGCTTCGATCTCAGAGACATGGGGATCGAGTACAAAAACCATGTGCTTGAGGATCTGAATATCATAAAAAGGTATGCGGATAAAAAAAGGGTCAAGAGGCTGGCCAGCCACTTCACCCCAAAAAACTTCATCCTCGCCGTCAGGTCCGCCCTGCTTAACGGGGGAACCCCGCAAGTAACGGTCGAGTCGATATTCAGGGGTGAACACGGCCGGAGCCAGAAAAGGGAGATATTTCGCCTGAAGAACGTGATAAGCATAGAATCCAACGCCTTTCTCAACTACTGGTATCCGAACGAGGCTTCTGATATAATACTGGACATAGTCAACGAGATAAAACCGATGCGGAAAATCACAAACTACCTGCAGGCAACTGGTTCTTAA
>CAZLFZ010000002.1:0-113746 GCA_964559215.1 uncultured archaeon | reverse complement strand
CGAGATAAAACCGATGCGGAAAATCACAAACTACCTGCAGGCAACTGGTTCTTAAGATCAGGTTCTTGGGGTTATTCTTCAAATTAATTAACGGGTTGCCCCTAATTACATTATATGATAATATGATAAAAGTGAGAAAAGGCAGGCCGCACGATGCGGATAAGATTTGCGGCTACAAAAGGGAAAGCGCCAGGCTGAACTTCCCTGAGTGCGAATTCAAAGAACAGATGTTCAGGCGCCATCTGCTTAGGCAATTGAAATTCAACCCTGACATGGTCAAGGTTATAGAGCTCGACGGAGTCGTGGCCGGATACATCTGGTTCAAGTTAGTGGACAGCACTGTCGGCACCTTCGGCAGAATAGAGCACATATTTGTCGATGAAAAATACAGGGGACACGGCCTTGGCAAAAAATTAATGTTAGCAGCGGAGGAGCATTTCAAGGGTCATGGAATCAAAAAAATGAAATTGACAGTTACATCGGATAACAAAGCCGCAGTCTCGCTTTACCATGACATTGGATATAAAACCAAGAGATTCGTGATGGAAAAGGATTTATAATTTCGGTTCAAATTATTATCATGGTAAAAATAGACAATCATTTCCTTCTTTCGCTTTTGGGCATTTCGTTATCCCTGATTTTACTTCCTCCCCTCACCTCCGCTCTGAGCGTTCCCGCCAGCCAGGAAGACATATACCTGACCATGGAGAGAGGGTCATCACACCACTTATTCCTCTTGGTGAACAACGTGGAAGAGTTGGTGACATTGAGAGCAGATGGCGAAATCGAGGACTGGATAACCTTTGGTGAAAATAAGAAAGCAGAGTACAACATTTCCCCCTCTTATTCAACCGAAATAGTTCTGGTAACCATCTCCGTTCCTGCTAAAACGGAACTGGCAGAGTACAAGGGAAGTGTAAAGGCGGACGGGAAGAAATTGTCAAGCCTGGAAATAAAGGTGACCTTGGAACTGAGCGATGCGAAGGCTTACGAGCAGTTGTCGGACGTGGACGAAGAGGTAGGCAGGCTGAAAGAGAAGGTGGAATCCCTGACGGACAGCATGAACAGCATGAGGGTCCAGCTGGCAACCCTTGAGGAAGAAGTCTCGGATAAGATGCAAGATATTTACGCTTATCAAAAAAATCTTACTGCACTGGAAAATGAGAAAAGTAGACTTGAATCGGAAAAGGCGGAAATTGAGCAGAATTTGAAAAACCTACAGGTAAAGTCCGAGGGCCTTGAGGAATCCAACAGGCAACTGAACGAAATGACCGGAATGCTTGTGGGCACACAGCTACCGGGTATGTTCTTCGGTGGTATAATCCTGGGGGTTATAGCTGTTACCCTTATAGTAAAAAGAGCCCATGTGGCGAAAAAAATCAAATCCAGGGTGCAGAGGATAAGTGGGCGTGAAAAGGAAGAAAAGTTCAGGTACCACTTCTCAGGATAATTTTTTCCTTATAACAATTTTTTAATTGTTCTTTGTAACTACCTTCCAGTTTTGGCGGACAAATGCACCGAATCTATCATCAACCTTTCTTACCTTTATGTCTCAAGCCTCTCGACTTTTTGCCAGAACTTGTCATGCCTCTGTTGGCCCTGCCCCTTTGTTTTCCCGATGTGACCCATTTCAGGTCTTTGTCTTTTTTTATGGCAGGATGAGAGATGTCGACCATGATGACTTCGTACCATTTGTACTTCCCATCCTCCCCGACCCAGTATGAGTTCAGCACCTGCATGTTTTTGTATTTCCTGGCTGCCTTTTCCTCGGCGTTCTGCTGCTTGGGTTTGTTAAGGGTGAAGAAACGGCCCGCCCGTCTGGGCCTTCTGCCGCCAGCTTGCTTGGGTGTTTTCCTCCCACCCCTCTTCACTCTAACCCGGACAACTGCAACACCTTGCTTTGCCTTGTAGCCAAGACTTCTGGCTCTGTCCAGCCTCGTCGGTCGAGCAATTCTAGTGACACCCAGTTCGTTCCTCCACCGGACAATATTTTCTTTATAGGCCTCTCCGAGTCCTTCCTTTGGTTTCTTCCATATCTGGGCCAAATACTTATACATACAAAACACATTTCAGTTTGGAAAACTTATAAATATTAGCACGATAAATATATTTAACTCTTTACCCGATTTATAAATTATAAACTGATGAGGTGATAAAATGCATGCTGCAGTAAAGATTCTGCTTGGCCTGATAATAATAGTGATAGGCTTTGGATTGTTCATCGACTCTCCTTCACTCGGTGTATGGAATAGCATAACAGGGATTAACTGGTGGAACAACTTCATAATTGTGGTCACTGGAGTGATACCAGCGCTGCTCATACTGGTCGGCATCTTCATAGTCTGGCTTGAAGCAGACGAACTCAGCGCCGAGAAAGAGATGGAATCCGCAGGGGAACCGGCCGAAGCGAAGGAAGTAAAAGCGGCAGTGGCACAAAAGAAAAGGCCAGGAAGGCCGAAAAAGAAGTGAGTAGCAAGATATAAACTCTTAATTTTTTATTTCAAGTTTTTATTGCCAGTATTTTTGTTTTTCTGGCATACCTAAACTTTCTAGAATTTGATTGAAGATGTTAGGTCGTGCAAAAATTCTTTTGACCCCCCCCAATTAAAACTTTTATAGCATAAAAAAAATATTATTCTGTGGTCTTGTGTACGTTTTCGTGACCTATGCACACAGAGGGATGAGGGGAGTCCTTGCTCGGGGACTCAAAGTAGCCGAGCATTTCAAAAAAGAAGATGTCTTTTTTATCCATTCTGGTGATGATGACTGGCTTAAGCAGGCCGGTTACAAGTACGAGAATGTACCTTTCGATGTTTTCGTCCCACCGACGGAAATTGTCTTTCCAGATAATACGGAATGTGTTATATTCTGCGATATCCCGACAAATCACTCATACCAAACATCGCTTCTGATGGCCACTAGAGAAAGAAAGATGCCTTGTGTAGTTCTTGAGAATATCTACAGAAGAGGGCAGACGGGTGAGATTGTATATAAGAACACGGCACTGACATGCGATGCACTAATCCTTACTGGCCTTGACTTTTTTAAATCAGATGAAAAAGACAACATTCGCATAGTGCTTCCACCTATTAATTTTCTCGATATTAACACATCTGAAGAAAGTGCCCTGAGAAGGAAATATGGAATACCTGAGGGGAAGAAAATAATATTTTCGACTGGTTATGGTGACGCTGAGGAGACAGTGACGAAACTTGCGAAAATTTTTAGGAAAGAAATGCCGGAAACAGTATTTGTCATTTCTACGACAGAAAAAATAAAAAGCAGTGGCAATAGGATATTCATTCCCTATCTTGAAAAGGATGACTACTATCGACTTGCATCTATGTCGGATTTCTGGATATGCAAAAAAGGCTATATCCAGATTCTTGAGGCCATTGTCATGAGAAAGCCGTTCGTGGTCACAGGGAAGACACAAGGCTTTTTTGACGAATGGATCGATCCTGAGTTAAACAGAATCATAAATTACTATCCCAACTTTTGCGATGAATTAAAAAATATGGTGCTTAGACTCATGAAAAATCAGGATGCCAGGAGGCGTTTTGCGCAGTCCTTGAAAAAAGTACAGGCAGGCGGATCCGATGGCTCAATGGAGACGGCTGAAATAATAAGGAAAACCAAATTTCGTCCAAGGAAATTGAAAAAAACTCTGGTGCTATCAACCGCAACTGATAAAAATATCTCAAAGGTTAAGGAACTGATAAACGATGGAGGTTTCGTGCTTCCTTTTATAATATCCATACCGTTCAAACTCAAGGGTGACAAAGGCCGTAATATGATAATGGGATTTGACTACAACACGCTGGGGGACAACAGTGACATACTCAAACCCGGATTTAGCATAAACTACCACTTCTCATACAACAGCCTGCACGCTCTTGCTGGTGTGTTCCCTTGGTATGAAAGCCTTATGGGGATGATAAGGCAACTTGCCAACGTAAGCGATGAAATAATCATAGTAGGTGAAGGTACGGCTAGCCTACTTGTCTCCCTGATTCATAAAAAGAAAGGAAAAGTAAGAGTGATAAAACCATAAAACCTGAAATTTGTCCCAAGCATCCTTCTTCTCTTCTTGAACTGATGATGGATTTTCAGGAGCCCACTGAGGACTCGGTCCGTTTTATCGGCTTGACAGGAATTCCCAGTTCTTCGAGTTTGACCTTGAATTTTTGCAGAGCTGTATGGATTTCCTCTACCTTTCTCGCTCCTGTGCAGATGATTTTTCCTGTTCCGAATAGCAGGAAAGCTACCCTAGGTTCTTTTATCCTGTAAACCAGGCCTGGGAACGATTCAGGCTCATATTCGGAGTTTTCCAGATTGTACGCTATATGCTCCAGATTCAGCTTCTCACTTATCTTAATCTGTGTAGATGCCACAATGTTCTCAACGCCCGTGTGGAATTCGGTCGGCAGCTCGATCTGCAGTGCCCTCATATCATCCACGACTTTTTTCGTCGCAATTCTGGCGAATTCCGGGCTCCTCCCTCCTGTGCATACTATCTTGCCCGTAGAGAATATGAGAGCCGCAGTCTTTGGGTCCTTTATCCTGTAAATGACCCCCGGGAATGATTCAGGCCTATACTCTGCACCAACCAGTTCTCGTGAAATTTTATACAGGGGTATGTCTTTTCCCAGTGTCGTAAAGACAACTACATTCTCAACCTTTACGTCGAACTCGCCCAAAAAATCTACCATTATCAATACGTCTCTGTAGGTATATATTGTTGGAAAGGTTTTAAATTTCATAAAACCCCAGAATTAACAGGAAATTCTTGAATGGCAAAATGTGCCAATCCTTCGATTTTATGTGCCAGGCCATCCCGAGGCTTTATGATTGGATGGGAGAAAACTTTAAGAGAATTCCAGATGCAACATGCCGTCTTTTAATGATTTCCCGGCAAGCCTGAACTGAGCCGGTTTTGTGAGAATCTTGAAGTACGCCTTGTCCCCCGTCATGGCCTTTACCTCCACGCTTGATTCCAGTTCCTTGACTTCCACATCCTCGGGTGATTTCACACTAGGCATGTTGATGTCAACCGTGACCTTGTCGCCAATCCTTCTAACTTCCGCCTTGGGCTCTTCCGTGCTCTTGGGCACAGACCTCTTGGTTATGGAAGGAAAGCCGAAGCGGGGGCTACGCTTCTCCCTTTCCAACTGCACTTTTTTCTCTAGACCAAATTTGTCATACAATTCTTTCTCAATCCCTTCCCCGTTCACGTCGCCGTATGTTTTGATATCCACTTTCGGTTTCATTCCAGTGCCCCTGGTAATGTGCACGCTGAAGCCCTTGCCTTGTATGGGCTTGAATCTCTTTTCATCGCCTTGCTTATGCCTGAACCAGGGGGAAAGGTCCAATGCTTCTATGTCCTTCTCGAACATCTTTTCAAAACCTTCCATATCCTTGAAAGACTTCTTCATCTGGGAGAATAGCTGGCTGAACAGGTCCCGGCCGAAACTGTCCATCATGTCGCTGTCTTTCCGTGTTCCGCATCTTGGACAGAAGCTCCAGCTTCCCTCTAGTTCAAATCCGCACCTTCTGCATCTCATAGTAGATTTTTTACCATCTAACTCTTAAAAAGCTTAATTCAATCGATATGTGGAATAGAAGACAAAAAGCCATAGAGGGAAGGGGTTTAAAAATCAATAAAGCTCCTCTTCGTATGCCTCTTCTTCACCTTTCTCGCCTAAAATCTTCGATCCGAATTTGTTGTATAAGATGAATCCTACCAAAGCCAATATTATCAGAACCACGATGACAACCACCCAGGTCACCCATGAGCCGTCTGGCGCCGGACCTGGCACCCCACCGATCTCATTTATCAAGTTGCCGAGCGTATCAAACCTCGCCTGGGCGCTCATGTAGCTTGCCTTGGTCGCAGCGTATTCACCGCTATTTATGCTGGACACGGAATCCTCGAGTTCGGCGTCAAGCGTGTAGAATATGCTTGAGATGGCGTCTTCTTCGAAGCCAGCATCGTAAAACTGCGATTTGAGGTCTTCCACGTCTGATTGCATGGTCGATAGATCATAGCCTAGGTCCCGGACACAATCCAGGCTGATGTATACGGTTTCATAGCCGCCGCTACTTGTTATTTTAACCCATCCCGATATCTTCTCCTTGTCTGGCGTAATCTCAAGTTCCACAGAACCGAAGGAGCCGGCCGACAAGGAAGACGTGGGCAGGGTGACATCGGTTATGTCGTCCAGGTCGCCGCTCAGGGCGTAGCCAAAGCCGCTAAGCTCGCCTTCCCCCACGTTTTGCAATGTGAAAGATGGTGCGAGGGAGTCTCCTACCATACAGTCATCTGTCTCCCAAAAGCCGGGGCTGATCTCAACCTCTGGGCCATCTTTACCGTCTCCTGGCAAAGCTAGGTTTATGCTAACGTCAACAGGGACTGTTACAATGCTGTTGCCGCTTATCAAGAGCCGCCCCGTTACGCTGCCACTCAGGGCGGAGGGATTTACCCTGACGGTAAGCGTGGATGTCGATCCTGGTGACACAGTACTCATATCGAAATTCAGGGTTACGTAATTGGTTATGCCTTCAGTGCTGGCGGAGAGCGACACGCTGGCATTGCCCAGGTTCTGTATAGTCACGGTTTTTTCGAGTGTGCCGGTCTGGTTGGTTACGATAAAGGAGAGCGATGTGGGGGAGACGTGCAAAACCTTCTCCACAGAGAATGAGTACTGGGCGGACACCCCTCCGGCGTTTACCGTGACAACATAGTTGCCCTCATCGTAGTTGTTGAGCAACTTAAATGTGTAGCTGAATTGCTGGTTGATCACATTTTTCGTACCAAGAGACTCTGTTCTGCCACCAGGGAATCTCACGCTGGCAGAGACCTGATCGTATTTTGTCTGGCCGGATATTATCACTTCCTCTCCCAGCCAGTAAGAATCGCTGTCAGTCTGGACGTTTAGCTCAACCTCCTTGGTCTTTATCTCAAATTTCGATACGCCGCCGCCTGTTTTCGCTGTTGTCGTCCTGAAACCGAACGTGGCGTAATAAACCCCCACGTTGAGAGATGTTATGTCCATGAAATACCGGCCTGGATAGTCACCTACCCTTAAATCGGTTTTGTTGAAATCCTGAATCAGCTTCCCGTCATCCGCGTTGTAAAGTGACATCCACACCTCATTGGTATCTGTCGGCGCGTCCACGGTGATTTTGACGTTTCCGCTAGTGTCAACATTCACCCCCGCAGCCAATCCTTCCTGGTGGATGAGGATGGTCTTGTTAAACTCCACCTCCCTGGAAAAATCCTTGGCAGTGAAATGAATCCGGAACTGTCCGCTTCCCCTGAATGGTGTGGGACCGCAGTTACCGTAAAAGTCACCTCTTTTCCCTGAGAATTCACAAAGCCAGCAGTCGTTGAACTTTAGCAGAGCGCCTTCGTCAATAACGTTAAAATAGCTGTCTACCACCCAATAACTTATCTTCATTGGGTGTGAAAGATTGGCCAATTTCGTTTGAACCGTTAATGTCGGGATTATAAGCAGCATGCTGGAATTTACCGACGGATACGACGGCAAGTGCTCAAGATTGCACATGTTGCTAGCCTGGACATTCGCCGCGAGCAGAATTAACGATACAAAAGCAAGCATCAATCCGACTTTTCTCATATTATATAAGTTTCACTTGAAATACTTAAATATTATTTAACCAAAGAGATAGTATGGTTTCGATAAAAGAGTTCCAGGCCTTGGACCTGAGGGTCGGGGAAATAGTTTCTGTAGAAAGCGTTGAAGGCGCTGACAAGTTGTACGTCCTGCAGATGGATGTCGGAGGAAAACAGGCCCAGACGGTTGCAGGGCTGCGGCAGCATTACACCGCAGACGAGCTAAGAGGGAAAAAAGTCATCGTTGTCGCCAATCTTGACCCTGCCAAAATAAGGGGCATAGAATCACAAGCGATGCTGCTGGCAGCGATAGACGGCGGGACCATTAGCCTGCTGACCATAGACAAGGATGTCAGCGTCGGCTCAAAGGTCATGTAAGCCCAGCGTTCAGGCAGATTTCTTTCACCTTCCCATTTTTATTTTTATTTTTCCCTGTCCAATTCTAATAATGGTCAAAATGGCCGAGGCCCACCACATATTCTCAGGTGACAAGATAAGCATAATAGCCGACAAACGGGAGAAAAGGACAAAGACGTACGCCTGGCTGCACAGCTTTGATGCCAGGATAATTGAAAAACAGCTTGATGTTGCTGATTACATAGTCTCTGACACGGTTGGGATAGAAAGGAAAACGGTTCAGGATTTTTTGCAGTCCGTGTTAGACCAGCGGCTTTTCAGGCAGCTGGAAGATTTGTCCGCCTCTTTTGCCAAGCCCCTTTTGATACTGGAGGGAGACCAGAAAATGCTTTTCTTGGCCAGAAACATACACCCGAACACGATTCATGGGGTGCTGTCGTCCATCACCCTGGACTACGGGATACCGATAATCTGGACCCACTCCCCAAAGGTCACGGCGGCCCAGATCTACTGGATGGCGTGCCGGGAGCAGGGGAAAGAAAAAAGGGGCTTGCAGGCAAGGGTATGCAAGAAGAGAAAGAACATGGCCCAGCAGCAGCAATTCCTGGTGGCGGGGCTGCCCAACATCAACTCTGTCCTGAGCAAAAGGCTGCTCAAAGAATTCAAAACGGTGAAAAGGGTGTTCAGCCTTGGCGAGGAAGATATCAAGAAAGTGGACGGCATAGGGGACAAAAAGGCAAAAAACATATCGCGACTGCTCAATTCAGAGTATGAAGAGGATTGAAGGCACCGGTTCTAGTCCGTGTATTTTATGCTTGCCTTTGCATCCGTTGTCACATTCAGCCCGAGCTTTCTCAATCCTGCCTCATCGCCTTCGCTTGGCATATGAGTGGTGTGTAACTCACACCCCCTGATTTTTTTAAGCATTGCAATACACCTCTCTGCCACAGGGTTTGTGGATGTGCTTATCGACAATGCTATCATGGTTTCTTCTAGGTTCAGGCTTTCAGACTTCCCCCCGAGTGTTCTGGTTTTTAACCTGTTTATGCTCTGGATGACAGAGGGAGGCAGCAGATGGATTTTATCAGGAATATCGGCCATGACCTTTACGGCATTCAGGACAACCGCAGATTCCGCATGCAAAAGAGGGGAATTCTTCCCGGTGACTATACTGCCGTCTGGCAATTGCAGGGCTGCCCCGCAAAAAACACCATTGTCCCCCTTGCCTTTTCTCTTTGCGTCCAGCGCTGCGTGTCTTGCAGGATTCACAACTTGCCTGTCGCTCTCTTTGACTTTTGCACGCCGCATAATCGATTCCATCCTTTCCATGGTTTCGGGAGACTCCAGCCCGATGAAAACCTCCTTCTTGTATCTGAAATACCTTCTTATGATCTCCTGCCTGGCAGCTTCCTGGACGGCATCATCGTTGACTATCCCTGCCGCGGCCATGTTAACGCCCATGTCGGTTGGCGATTTGTAGAAAGCAGCTTCTTTTCCTGCAATTCTTTCCAGTATCAGCTTGAGCAGGCCGAAATTTTCAATATCCCGGTTGTAGTTCACGGCTTTCTTTTTGTAGGCATGCAGATGGAAAGGATCGATCATGCTTACGTCCCCGAGGTCCGCGGTGGCGGCCTCATACGCAATGTTCACTGGATGATTCAGAGGCAAATTCCAAATCGGGAATGTCTCAAATTTGGCAAATCCTGATAGAAGGCCTTTTTTATGCTCGTGATAAAGCTGCGTGAGACAGAACGACATCTTCCCGCTTCCCCCACCAGGGCCGGTGACGACGACTATGGGCTTTTTTATTTCAACATAAGGCTGGGAGCCGTACCCTCTTTTGCTGATCACGACATCGAGATTGTTGGGATACCCCTTTATCTCGGTATGCACGTAAACTTTGATGCCAAGATTTTCCAGCCTTCTTTTGAATTTCCTGGTCCTGTCTTCGCCGGCGAACCTGGTTATGACAACGGCATGGACGGGCAATCCCCTCTCCCTTAAATCGGTTACGTCCTTGAGCGCCTGATTGTCATATGTCAGACCGAAATCGAACCTGACCTTGCCTTTTTCGATATCCTTTGCCCCGATGCAGTATACTATTGCCAGGTCTTTTTTAAGCCGCTGGAACATCTTTACTTTTGTCTCCGGGTCGTAACCTGGCAGAACCCTGGCGGCGTGATAATCATAGCAGAGCTTCCCGCCGAATTCCAGGTAAAGTTTTTTACCGAATCTTTCGACCCTGCCCAGAATGGCTCTGGTCTGCGCCTCCAGATATTTCCGTGTATCGAACCCGAGAACCTGCCTTTTTTTCTTTTCCGTTGAGACTTTTCTTGGCATAATAAATTATGCGGGCCCGGTATAAAAAATTATGATGGTGGGAAGCCATATTCCTGATGAATTCAGGCAAGGCAGGCCTTGACGAAGCCGAGGAATACAGGACTCGGCTTTAGCATACTCGATGTAAACTCAGGGTGGAACTGCGTCGCCATGAAGAATTTGTGCTTCGGCAATTCCAGAATCTGCATTATTTCCCTGCTGCTATCGTGACCCGAAAAAACCATGCCGCACCTTTCCATTTTTTTCATGTAGTGCGGATTAAACTCGTACCTGTGTCTGAATCTTTCCCTGACTTTTGCCGCATCATACAACTTTTTCGCTAACGTGCCTGGCTTTATTATCACGTCCTGGCCCCCGAGCCTCATGGTGCCGCCTTTCTTGTAAACCTTTCTCTGAGTAGGAAGCAGGTCTATAACAGGGTCCCGCGTTTTCGGGTCTATCTCCGTGCTGTTAGCTTTTTTCATCCCGCACACATCCCTGGCAAATTCAATGGTCGCCAGCTGGAAGCCGAAGCACAAGCCGAGGAACGGAATATCGTTTTCCCTAGCGTATTTTATGCATGCGATTTTCCCCTCGGTCCCCCTTGAGCCGAAACCTCCCGGGACTATAATGCCGTTAACGCCCAGCAACGCATCATCGGCCTTGATTTTGCCATGCTCTATGTCGGTTGTCTCGATCCATTTTAACTTCAACGCACAGTCAAGTTCGGCAGAGACGTGATTGAGCGCCTGCTCTATGGAAACGTAAGAATCGTGCAGGGCCGTGTATTTTCCTGTTATGGCTATTTCCACGGTTTTTTTGGGCCCGACCATCCGCTCAACCAGCTTTCTCCATTCTTTAAGGTCTTTGCCCCTTTTTGTGTCCAGCCCAAGTATTCCATTCACATGCTCGGAAACCTTCTGCTTATTCAGCACCAGGGGCAGTTCATATATGTTTTTTAAATCGTGCCCGCATATGATGTTCTCTTTGGACACCCCGCAAAAAAGTGATAGTTTGCTGATTGTTTTTTTCTGCAAAGGTGTCTCTGACCTTGCAAAGATAAAGTCAGGCTGTATGCCTATTTCCCTGAGTTTCTGCACGGACTGCTGGCTGGGCTTGGTCTTCTGCTCGCCGACAACCTTCATCACCGGCACAAGGGTACAGTGTACGAACACAACGTCCTCTTCCATGGAAAGCTGGCGCAACGCCTCGAGAAAAATCAGGTTCTCTATGTCCCCGACCGTTCCACCTACCTCTATCAGTTCTACATCGGCATCGTTCCTTTTAGCCACGTTTCTGAACCATGATTTGAGTTCGTCCGTTATGTGAGGGATGAGCTGCACGGTTTTACCTAGATAGTCGCCTTTCCTCTCCCCCTCTATGACACGCTTGTATATTTTCCCTGTCGTTATGTTGGATTCCGATGAAAGATTAGAATTCAGAAACCTTTCATAGTTTCCAAGGTCCATATCGACCTCGCTGCCGTCATCAAGAACAAAGACCTCTCCGTGTTCTATAGGGTTCATGGTGCCTGCGTCCACATTGATATAGGGGTCTATCTTGACAGGGACAACACTAAGGCCCCTGGACTGCAACAGTTTCCCGAGAGAAGAGGTAAAAATGCCTTTTCCAAGCCCGGAGATAACACCACCTGTTATCACTATGTATTTTGGAATTTTCCTGGACGATTTCCTCCCCGGCATAATACATTATGCTAAAAGGGGTATAAAAAATTTATGATTGTTATTTTTTGACCGCTTTTCTGTTTCTAGCCGGCTACTTCAAAGTCAACCCCCACGCCGACGAGCCTTTTCTCGAACTTTGCCAGCGCGGCCTGTATATCTTCCATGTTCCTGCCACCGGTGCATATGATCTTGCCGGTCCCGAACAAAAGAAATGCGACTCTGGGATCCTGGACCCTGAAAACGAGACCTGGAAACGATTCGGGTTCGTATTCCGAGTTTTCCAGGGAAAATGCAATCTCTTCGAGGCTCAGCTTCTCTGGCGTCGAAATCTGGGTTGAACACACCATGTTTTCCACACTTATCTCGAATTTTTTCGGCATGTCTATTCCCAATTTCCTCATGTCGTCGACGACCTTGTGCACGGCGATCTTCGCCTCGTTGACGCTTCTCGTGCCCGTGCATACTATCTTGCCTGAAGAGAAAATCAGTGCCGCAGCCCTTGGTTCTTTTATCCTGTAAATGACCCCCGGGAATGATTCCGGGGCGTACTCCGCACTAACGAGCTCATTTGAAATTTTATCCAGGGGTATTTTATTCCCCAGCGTAACGAAGACTACCACGTTCTCTACCTTGAGTTCAAACTCGCTCAAATAAACACCCAGTAATATTCTCCTCAATTTCTATATTCTACTACCGTTAACTTTATAAAGGGCAACTTCTTTGGTTAGGGCTTTTTCTCGATCTTCTTCCCGCCTTTAGGATGGTTGGTGGAAGTGTGGGGAAGAGGAGGCGTGTGCGTTAGACGTCCCCTTATCTCCGGGCTAGCTAGTGTGAGGTACCAGATTCCAAAAAGCAGCAACAGAATCGCGAACTGTCCATATTGCCATATGATGGAATGAACGCCCCACATGGCATCAACGCCGATCCAGACTGACATCGGATAGAGCACCGCGAGCCTTGCGATGTTTTCAACGAAGATTAGCGGCACGAAAATGAGCGCCCCCTTTATTTTTGCTTCTCTTCCAACCCCCCTGAAAACCGTTAACATGATGACAAAGATCAATATCTCAACGACTCCCGCGCATTCAGGTATCAGTTTTACATAAAAGGCCTGGCCGGATGGGGGAGCGTAGTAAAGCGTTGAACCTTGCACCTCGACCGGCATTCCAAGCAGTTTTTGTATCGCAAAGACGATGCCAGCCTCGAGTTTCAGCAGAATTGAAAGATCGATGAGCGGGAAAACGTTATTCAGAAAAACGACATACATGCATAAGGCCAGGACAACAACCCCGCCGTTCACCGCCGACAGAAAAGCGAACCGTTTTATGTCTACCGTGTCCATAGTATTTTATTCGTTTTCTGTTAAAAATTGATTATCAACCATTAAGATTATCAACCCCAACCCTTAAGAGATTCGAAAAGGGATTCACAAATTTATAAAAAATATGACAATGTCCTTATATGGCAGTTTTCTTGGATATAGCCGTGGCAGGAATAGTGGTCAATGATGACAAGATACTCATAATGAGAAGGTCCAAAACCAAGAATCATTATCCAGGGGCGTGGGACTTCCCATGCGAGAGGGTTAAAGAGGGGTCCCTTGCAGAAAACGCGATAAGGGGCGTCATGCTGGAGGCGGGCTTGGAAATCGAGGTTGTCAGGCCAGGGAAACCGGTAGCTCTTGAAGACGGCGACTGGAGATTCGTTGTCGTGCCCTTCTTGTGCAAATCGGAGGGCAGGAACGTGAGAATGGACGATGAGCATGATGATTTCAGATGGGTTTCTCTGGAAGAAATGCAAAATTATGACATGATTCATTACACAGAAGAAGCCCTAAAGGTTCTTGGTTTAAAATAGGTAAAGATGTAAAGATGTAAAGAATAGGATGGTGTTTTATGTCAAAAGCGTTGTTCGTTGGCCGGTTCCAGCCGTTCCATCTGGGACATTTGCTCGCAATCGAGGAAATTCTGAGGAAGAACGACCGCGTGATCATAATCATAGGCTCCGCTCGCCAGCGCAACACCCCTGAAAACCCTTTCTCGGTTGAGGAAAGGATAGAAATGATAAAAAACAGCCTGCTTGCCAGGGGTATACGTGATTTCGAAATCGATTCCCTGCATGATTTCAACGACGACAAGATGTGGACCGCCGCCATAAAGCGCGCGTACAGATTCGACGCCGTTTATTCCCAGAATCCTTGGACCATAGAATGCTTCAAAAGAAACGGCATGCACGTGAAAAAACACAGGCTGTACCACAAAAGGAAATACAGCGGAATGAACATAAGAAAGATGATAGCAGCTGGCAAGGATTGGAAAGAGCTTGTTCCGCCCGAGGTTTACGATTTCATCAAGAAAATCAAAGGAGAGGGACGGATTAAAAAGTTATAGCAAAAAAGCAGCTAATTGTTATGAGGCTGAAATTTTTTACCCTGTTTTTGCTCGTTTCGCTGATTTTCACAATCAGTGAAGTACAAGTTGCGCATGCTGCGAATGTCGAAACCTTTATCTCCCCGGATTCTGGCTTTTCCGCTTTGTATGATTTTATGACAGAGACCAGGGACTCGCTCATCATAGCCACGTACACGTTCAGTTCCCCGGAGATCATGGACATGGTTCTGGAAAAGCATGCCAAGGGCGTTCACGTTGAAGTTCTCGTGGAAAAAAGCCCGGCAGGAGGCATGTCAGAAACGGAACTCGCTGTCCTGTGCAGCCTCGTAAAAAACAACGTGTCCGTTATGTTGTATGACGGCCCTCTGAGATACATGCATGCGAAATACATCATCAGCGACGATGATGCGGTTCTGGTGACGAGCGAGAATCTCGGAACTACAGGGTTTTCCCCTGACGGCGATTACGGCAACAGGGGCTGGGGCGCGATCGTGCATGATGCGGACATTTCTTCTGAACTCAGGACAATATACGAAGAAGACAAGAAAAGCTCAATACCATTCGTCTGCAAAACAGAAAACTACACTTTGCGGAGATGGGATCCCGCCGGGGCATACGACCCCAGATTCGGAAGAGAGACATGCGAAAACCAGAGAGTATGGCTTGTCGTGTCACCAGATTCCCTGGACGGCATGCTGGCCCTCATAAATTCAGCGAACTCGAGCATCATCGTCCAGCAGTTTTACGTCTACCCTCACTGGGGCTCGGTGAAGTACGACACCATTGAATCAGCCCCCAACCCCTTGCTCGAGGCTCTGGCTGATAAGGCCAGGGCCGGTGTCAGGGTCAGGATCCTGCTTGACAGCACCTATTACAATATGGACGAAGACAGCGGGGTCAATTATCTAACGATCAAGTATGTGAACTCCCTGGCTGCGAATGAGAGCATCCCGATTCAGGCGAAGGCAATAGATCTGGATGAAAAGGGTTTATCCAAGGTGCATAACAAAGGGATCGTGATAGACGACAAAATAGCGCTGGTGTCCAGCATCAACTGGAACGAGAATTCGGTGATGAGGAACAGGGAAATCGGCCTGGCGGTAGCAGGGAAATCGGTCGGCTACTATGCCAGGGCTTTCGCGAGCGACTGGGGAGAGGAAGAGCGTGAGTACGGGTTGGGATTTTTCCCTGCCATGGCTTCCCTGGCGGCACTGATTGTCACGATTTTGTATTTCAGCAGAAGAAGCAGAACAAAACAGCCATGGTAAAAAATCGAGACTTGCCTTAACCCGCCTCAAATCCGGAGACTTGCCTTAACCCGCCTCGCATGAGCGGCTTTGGGAGGATATTAGCCAATCCACAATTATACATCGCATGAGCCTCACATTTTTAATTAATAAAAACCAAAAATCATATAATGTTCGAACTGTTTGCCTTGCTTGTTGAAAGTCCCTACATTTTCGCACTCCTCGTAATAGCCCTTGTCATCGTCATGTACATCATGGTCAGGGTGGTTCTCTACATCTCGAAAAAGAGGCATCCGGCAAAATACATCTCCCACCTGTTGTGGAAGATGAGGGCCAAGAGGGAAAAAAACGAAATGAAAACAGTCGATGAGGTCTACGCGTCCGTGATGGAAAGTCTCAGAAAAGAGGGCGTCCTGAGCAAGAATGACAAGGATGGCTTGCTGTCCAGAAAAAAGGTCTTGGCAGCCATCCCAGGGGGCGTGAAGAAAGAGCTGCTGCAAAGCCTCTTCGAGTTGTACGAGGCAAAGGCATATGGAAACAGGAGGATATCCAATGAAGCCAAGGTTGTTTCTGATATCCTTGATCGCTACGCTAGCCTTTAGCCAGCCCGTCATGTGCGCAGAGGGGTCTTCTGCCGAGGTGGTTTATCCGTTCATCGAGGCTGCTAATAACACGGTCTTGCTCAATCCATATCTCCACCATTCCTTCTTGGAATACCTGTATAACCAGTCCGTGTATCCTGTTATCGGTGAAGACGGGTTTCCGCTTTTCTATTACTCTGCCAACGAGACTTTCGGATGTGAGGGGATATGCAGCAACATCACCATGAACAACTACGTGTTCGGGTCAGAAACGCTGAACATTTCGGCGGGGCCTGACATGGAGATTTTCCCTGAATCCCTGGTCGTGGGCAACAGCCAAATCGAAGATTCCATGGATATTATAAACTCTATGAGGACCATTTTAGCCGACAATCCCGACGCCCTGGGGGAGTTTGAAAGGCAGCTGCTCGAGAGCCAGGAAGATTACCTGAGGAGCACGTATTTCGAGAATGCCTACGAGGACGTGTTTGACTACGCGCTGGATGAATTGAAAAACTATCCGGAAATCTACGATTCCCTCAGGCGAAATGTCAGGATGAACGACCTTGATGGAGCGGTGGAAGACCTTGAAAGATATCTCAACGAAAACTTTGACATAGACGAGGCCTATGACATGTCAAACCTCTACTCTGCCCTGGAAGATAAAAAGATCGGCCAGATTCAGCTGGAGGAATTCATGCGGAACGTCCTGGAAAAAATGGCCGAGAATGAGGGCGTGGTCCTGGATGCCGGGGACATCGAGAAATTCTCCGAGATGCTGGACTCAGAAGAATTCAAGAGGGCGGCGGACAAGGCATCTGAGATGCTGGAGAGCAATCCGGAAGATTTCGAAAAGGTGCTTGATCTGGCAGAGAAGGGGCTTGAGAGTCCGGAAGCAAAGGAAATGTTCAAGGACGCGGTCAAGGAGATGCTGGAACATGCCGACTGGGACTCGGTCAAAAAGGTGATGGATCTTTTCAACAAGCTTGAAAACAAGCAGCAGTTGCTGGAAACCCTCATGGAAGGGTTCAGCGAGCACATGAGGGATATGGTCAGGGACGGGAAGATCGACGAGATAAAGGAGATGCTCGAGGATTCCAAGCTCATGGAAATGCTGACGGAGGCGGCACAGAGCTTCTCAGAAGGGTTTCTCGAGCAATTAGGAGACTGGGTAAAGGAGATACCGATAGAATTTGCCTACGTCATTGCAGTGGCTGCGACGATAGCAACTTTAATCATGCTGATCAAGATAAAGATATAGGGTGATTCAATGGCGGAAGACCTGCTGAAAAAATACGGGGAATATCAGGGAATAATAAAAACCAAGCTCGTGGGGTTTGAAACAGTGGCGGAATGCCTGATGATATCACTGATAGTGAAGGGGCACGTGCTGCTTGAGGGCCCCCCCGGTGTTGCAAAGACCATGCTGGCAAAGACATTCGCCAGTCTGGTAGACGCCAGATTCAAGAGGATACAGTTCACGCCGGACCTGCTGCCCACGGACATCGTGGGCACGGTTATCTACGACCCGACCGCCAAGAAGTTCAGCACAAGGCCGGGCCCGATTTTCACCAACATACTGCTGGCGGACGAGATAAACAGGGCGTCCCCAAAGACGCAGGCAGCGCTGCTCGAGGCCATGGAGGAGAGGCAGGTAACGATAGAAGGCAAGACATATCCCCTTGAGGAGCCATTCATGGTCATAGCCACGGAGAACCCAGTTGAGCAAGAGGGGACCTTCCCTCTGCCCGAGGCCCAGCTGGACAGGTTCCTGTTCAAAGTCAACATAGGCTATCCATCGCATGACAATGAGGTAAGGATACTGCAAACGAAATTCGGTGCCGGGGCCGGGGCGAAAATCCCGAAGGTTTTTTACAAGAGCGATATAATTAGGGCAAGCAAGCAGCTTGAAAGCGTCATGGTTTCTGAGAAAATCATGCAATTCGTCTCGGACATGATAATAAACCTGAGGGAAAATCCGAGCATCGTGTGGGGCCCGAGCCCGAGGGCGAGCATTTCAGGCATAAACACGGGGAAGGTCATGGCAATGCTCAATGGAAGGGACTATGTGGTCCCGTCAGATGTTCTGAAACACTGCAGTTACATCCTCGGTCACAGGATAGGCCTGGGACCGGAATACGAGCTTGAGGGACTGACAAAATCGGAGATAGTGGAAAAGTCTTTTGAGAAAATAGACGCCATCTGAGCCTTGGTTATTGGCAGTGGCTGTTTGCAGGATTTGGTATGCGAAGGGTAATTTTGAACAGGATAATAAAGAGGATCGTTTACGGGGTTTTGTTTGTCATAGCCTCCTACCTGATAACATATTTCGGAATCCAGCGCACGCTTTTGGACATGAAGTTCGACATAGTCTTCCTGGATTTCGTGTACGTTTTGATGGTTTCCTTTTTGCCGGAAATCCTCGCATGGACCGGGTACGGGATCCTGTTTTCTGTTGCTGTTCTTCTGCTGAAATACAAGGTTTTCCCGGCCCACAAGCTTGAGAGGCACTACCTCGGCATAAAGAGGGGCAGCATGGTGAAGTATCTCTTCATATGCTCGCTGGTGGTTTTGCTCTTGTTCTTCGTGCCTTACTTCATGCGCCAGCCTGGTATGACGGGCGATGTCGTTGCAAGCCTGGACCAGTCCGTCATGCAGGCCGGTTCCCAGGTGTCGATCATGTCTGGCTACGCCGGGGATGTTATCAGCACAATCCTTTCCATCCTAGCGGCTATTTTTAATTTTTTTGTGATCAGCCCCCTCTACATCTTCTCCCCGGTAAGGCTTGATGCGTTTTTATGCGCCCTTTTCATGTCCCCGCTCTTCTACCACACCATGACGGTCAGTCTCAGCAGACGCCACATCAAGGTCAGCAGGCACGTGTCAAAACAGCTGTGCCAGGCAGGGGATAAGCTGGTTTTGAAGACAAGCCTGTCATGTTCTTTTCCCGCCCCGAACGCGTCCCTCAGGGCAGCCCCGGTCAGCAAGGGGAATAGAACGAAATGGAAGATGAAATCGAAAAAGGGCATGTCATGCACGTCTGTCGAGAACACGGAAGAGCTCGCGCTGCATGAGGGCTACTACAACTTCGATATAGTTCCTGTGAGCATATTCACCTTTCCATTTTTTCACACAACCGTTTACAAGGTATGCGATACGAATGCCGACATCTCTGTCATCCCCCCGTTGCATTACAGGACAAGGATCTACATCAGGAAACCTTCCGTTTTCAAGGAGACAGGCTCCCTCATCCGGAAACAGCTTGGCTCTTCGCTGGATTTTGCCGGCTTGAGGGAATACGCCTATGGGGACCCGCTGAGCAGGATATGGTGGAAAGGCCTTGCGAAGAGCGGGGAGATGTTGGTGAAGGAGTTCCAGTCATTCTCAGAGGACAGGTGGATGTTGGTGCTTGATCTGACGAACCCGAACCTCGCCGCTGACAGCACAAAGAACATGTTGCAGTTCAGCAGGATTTTCATAGAGCTGTGCACAAGAAAGGACATAGCAATCGGCCTGTCCACGTTCAGCCCGAGTTTCTACTACATAGATTACGAGGTCAACAAGAGGAGCCTGCTGTCGGGCCTGACAAAGGTCACCATGCCCCTGTACGAGATCTCCACAAAGGGGGTGGAGCTGATACTGCACGATGCGCTCGGCACCGATCTGGATAAGCTGAAGAGGAAATGCAGGGAGAAGCACATGACGCTGTCCATGGTCTACTCTTATTCGGGGCTGGGCAAGCAAAAGACCTTCTTTTCATGGAAGGGTGAGAACATATTCAAGAACTGCATGCAACAGTTCTTTACGCATCTGCACAAGAGCGGGAAGATAATCCTGCTCACCGACGGGAATAAGAAGAACATGGGGATGTTCAAGCGGTTCAAGGCGATATGCGAGAACAGGAGATACCCTTATCTGGTGATCCTGACGGAACCGAAAAAAGATACGATTGCCCAGCTTAAAAAGGCCAAGGTGAAGCACATATACGTGCCGTACGCTAGGCTGGCCACGCCAGGCTTCGTGATGGGCCTGGTCAGCCTGGTGTGAACTGTTAACATGTAAAGAAAATCAAGGGGATAAAATGAGAGGAATACCGAGCAATATCGGGAGACTGTACTTCCAGTTCCTGATAATCCTGGCCATCGCGTTCGTCTTCGCGTACACCCTGAACTATATTTTTGCTATCGATGATGCCGAGATGAGGATTGCAATGTCAAGCGTCTTCCTCGCACTTTTCACAGGCTCTCTAATGCTTCTGGGAAGAATCTGAAAAAAGTTCAAAGCCCCGGGAGGGATTGACACGAAAAGTGCGATGCCCCCGCCGGGCAATGAACAAAATGTTCACATTAGGAAAGGCTTATATGCTATTATTAGGAAAGGCTTATATGCTATTATTAGGAAAAGGTATTTAAATGTTAATTCGTATTTGAAAATTCATACATATGAAGATTTATATAGTGTTTTTTTCATACCATAAATATGGTAGGAAGGAACTATATTGCGGATATAGAAAAGGCACTGCAAGAAAAGAAGAAACCAACGGAGCTATTGAGTATTATTTTGGGCTTTCTTAATTTCAAGGCAATAGAAATAAAGATATACAATCTTTTACTAAAGTCCTCAATGAGCATAAAACAAATTGAAAAACAGTTGAATATTTCAGAAAGAACCGTGCGAAAATACATTAAAAGGCTTGATGAGGAAAGGTTAATAAACAAAAGAGTGGAACAGGGTGAAAGACTTAAGTATTTATACAGTTCCATTCCTGTTAAAGAGGCATGGAAAAAAGTCAAGGGTGAAATACAACGAATATTGGATGAGATTAACAGGGTTCTCCAAAGGAAAAGCGTGTTAATATAGCTGCTTTAAATTACAAGACCATGACCATCTTCCAGTAAACCGACACCATCGCCAAAATCCTTGAGTTCAACTGGCTTTTTTGAGTCTTCAAACGAAAAACTGCTGACATTTACCAGATGTTCATCATAACTAAGTTTACCTATCGAGTCTATTTCGAATTTCTTAGTAGCATATGGCTTTAGCATGAAAATCATTTCTTTATTTTCGGATTCCACACGCACAAGAAAATGTGGCTTTTTGCTCCCAAACTTCATTACGTTCACTTTGCTAAAAATATGGCTTTCCTTGTTTTTCGCATCATAAAAATATGCGGACGTGGCGAATTTGCGTTTGAATTTGGATAATGACACATAGGGATGCAGGAATTCAAACAGGGAACCGTTCTGGAAATATATCCTGCCCCAGTTCCAGGGCACATTCGGAAGGGGTGCAGTGATTACAACTTTTTGGACGTAGCAACGCCCTTTAAAAGTCGAACCTTTTAATTTTCCAGCAAAATCAAGATACAAATTGACATTTCCAAATCCCAAACCCCCTTTAAAATATTCCGAAACATCATATTTCTTCCCCCCCTTTGATTCCATAAGCTTCAGGTCGCATATATCCTTACCCTCTTCAATCATTCTCATTCTATACTCGGGGTATTTCCCAGAAAAGGAAAACTCTATATTACCGCCTCTTGAATGCACTTTGCCATCCCCCATTTCGATTATTGCAGGCAAAGTTGGAAGATAATTCACGCCGTTTTCGTAATACCAAGCAGAAAGCACACCCCTGACCTTTTTTTCATTGAAACGTTCTCTGGTAATTGTTATGCCATCCACGCGGAATTCTTTCACGTTCTGGTCACCAAACATCACAAGAAACTGCATCCCATTCTTGTGCTCGGTTGAAGTGAAAAAAAGAAACCAATATTCTTTTCCCCGCTTCGGAAGTGGTTCAAAGGAAAAAAACATGTCATCTACATCATCCCATTTTTCACGGGTAAATACAGTTTTCAGTTTTTTGAAGCGGTCTTCAATTCCGTTTATTCGATTTAACAACTTTTCTTTCATATTTCTAACCTTACTTGATATTGTAATCTCGCTTTATGTACTTCAGGCATCTCATTGAAGTATCGGCACAAAGTGTCCCACCGTTTCCCCAATCCATTGTATCGGTTCCGACAATATAAAGCCCCCTGAAAATGCCATAAATGGGTTGAGATTGAAATCGCTCATTTCAATCATCGAGGCTGTCAGGACTATTGGCATGCCGCCATCTTTTGGCATTATATCGCTGAATCCTGTATGAATAAATTCCTCTTCTCGTCGCATATATTTCGAAACGGGGTCGTATACAAAATTCCCAGTAATATTAACTATAATCCTTGCCATAGTTTTCATTCAATCACATACTATGAAGATATTTATACATATATATGAAATATTTTATACATATTAATATATTGTTAGTCAATCCTCGCTCTTCTAAAAAATAAGAAAGTGGGGTGTTTTCATATGTATACGGTTAAATGTACCACATTTTATGCCCCCTTGGTATCGATTTTAAAGAATCAAGTGCCCCCGCCGGGCATTAAGCGCAAATTTTAAGTATTCTTCTACCCAATTATACTTAGAAATGCGCATCATTCGTTGATGAAAGGGCTTCGCACTTTCTATACAAAGCCTCGGAAGGGCATTTTTATTTCTTTGAAAAAATTATTAAGAATTATTAAGAATTCCCGGTGGGTTTGATGGAATGGCCTTTATCCTTTAACGAAAACCTTGCCATAGGCGATCCTGCCAGCAACGTCGCTATCTGCACTTTATGGACAGTGGCAGACAAAATCAGAATCGCAAAAGAGAAGTTCGCCATCAAGGGGAACCTCTACTCGGGGAACGGCATCAGGTACCTGTTGAGAAACCTGCTCGCCAACCCAATGATAAGATACCTGATCGTGTGCGGCAACGACAGGACAGGGAGCGGCAATGACGTCGTCAACCTGTTCAGGCACGGGATCGAAGGGAACGGGAATATTAGGAATTCAAAGATAATTCTTGACCCGAAACTCACCCCAGAGATCATCGACAGGATCAGGAAGAACGTGCAACTGATTGACATGAGGGGGAAGGAAGATGGGATTGGAAAGAGGATAGATTCCCTCCAGCCAAGGCCCCCCTATGCAGAGCCCATCATCATCGAAGAGAGCGAAGAAAAGGGCTCGGAGCTCGAGGTCCGGGACGTCTCGGGATTCAGGGTAGAGGAGGAGAGCATAGGGAAGGCCTGGCTCCGCGTCATGGACATCGTCATGAAATTCGGCGAGAACAAGCAGAGCGAACACGGATTGAAACAGAAAGAGGCGCTGAACATAATGAGCATAATTGACGGGAAAGATGAAGGAATTGCCGAATGGCTGCCGTTCGCCAAAAACGAGCTGCTTAAGTACTACGAGACCTTCTTCGGGACAGGTGCCGGGAAGGGTCTGAGCTACACGTACGGCAAGAGGCTGTTCGGGTACATCGTGCCGGGGTCCGAGTCCAAATGGGAGCATGAGGCGAAAGCCACGTTCGACCAGATCCAGAACGCGCTCAGGCATCTGCGCAAGGCTCCATATACGAGGAGGGCGGCCGCCTTTACATGGTACGTGCACGAGGACAGCATGTCCGATAACCCGCCGTGCCTGACCCAGATAACATGGAACATCAAGTACGGCAATCTGTACCAGACCGCGGTCTTCAGGTCCCACGACATCTTCGGCGGGTGGCCCATGAACGCATGCGCGTTGCGCGAGCTGCAGCTAAGGATGGCTGCCCAGCTCAAGAGGGAGCCGGGGGCCCTGACCATAATCTCGAATTCCGCCCACATCTACGAGAACAACTTCGGGCAGGCAAGGGAAGTATTGAAAAAGCACCATTCAGGTAAAAGCCTGGCCATGAGGGAGGACAGGCTCGGCTATTTCACCATAGGGATCGAAGGCAAGAAGATAGCAGCGCAGCACCATCTCCCTGACGGCAGGCCGACAGGCTTCGTGTTCAGGGGGGACGATTCGACGGGGCTCCTCAGGAGGATCATTAACGAGAACCTTGTGTCCAGGCTCGACCATGCGGCTTATCTGGGCAAGGAGCTCGCCATGGCGGAGCTTGCCCTGCGGAGCGGGAAGAGATACGTGCAGGAATGAGCGGAATCAATTTAATACAATCAGTCAAAAGAATATGTTGGGATTGGTATGGACAGGAAAACCGTCAAAAAGGTAGCTGAGATAGCCAGGCTCAACCTGACGGAGGGGGAGCTTGGCCGGTTTTCGGATGACATGAATTCTATACTGGAGGCCTTCAAGGCCTTGGGGAAGGTCGACACGAAGGGCGTGAGGCCCACGAGCCAGCCGGTCGATAACAAGAACGTGATGCGGGAGGATAAGGTGGAGCCAGGCCTGTCCCAGCCTGAGGCGTTGGCGAACACACAAAACAAGGAAGAGGGCAATTTCAAGGGGCCGAAGGTGGTGTGATGGACCTGAAATCCGCCCAGGAAAAATCAAAGATTGTGAACAGGAAGTTCATGGAAGCCAGGAAGATGGAATGGAAGCCCGAGGTCATGCTGACGGACATGGCCGAGGAGATGGGCGAGCTTGCGAATGCGATTCTTGTTGAGAGGGGATTCAAATCCAAGAACAGGCTCAGGGCGGACCTTGTGGATTCCCTGTGCGATGTGCTGTTCGACATATTCATGATAGCTGAGTATTACGGCATAAACATGGAACCTGAATACGACAAGGTTCTAAAAGAGATGCAAAAAAGGATAGAGAGCGGGGAGTTTTCAGGTGATTGATTGACATGGTTACGGACAACTTCATCGAGACAGAGGCGAAATTCAGGATAAATGACCCGGAGACGATAGTCGCTAGGCTTAGGCAGGTTGGGGCTAAGAAAGTCGATGAGGGATTCGAGAGGAACATAAAGTTTGACAAGGACGGCGAGCTCTTCAAGGCCGGCTTATTGCTCAGACTGAGGTCATACGCCGGCAAGGCTGACATAACGTACAAGAAGCGAATGCCCTCGGAAAAGTTCATGGTGAGGGAAGAGGTCATACTGAACATAGACAGCTTCGAGATGGGGAAAAAGCTGTTGGAGGCCCTCGGTTTCAAGCCGGATTTCAGATACGAGAAGAAAAGGCAGACTTGGGAATATAACGGGGTCGGTGTACTCGTGGATGTGGTAACGGTCGGCAACTTCATTGAGATCGAGGGTCCGGAAGACAAGATAGTGGAGACTGCGAAAAAGCTTGGCCTGGACATGCATGATGCCCTGCCTCTGAGCTATGGCGAGCTTTTCACGGAATACTGCAAGGAAAAGGGGATACCCTTGCATGACATGGTCTTCAAGGAGGAGGAAAAATGACATATTCCAAGCTCTCCGCTGTGCAGTTCATCGATGCCGTCAAGAGGGGCCAGGTGAACCTGCGGGAGTTCTACATAGACATGTTCACGGAGCTTGCGAGGCTGAATGAGAAATATCATTTCCTGATAACGATAGCTGAGGGCAAGCATGCAAAGAAGGGAGGCAAGCTTGCTGGATTGCCCGTGTCCGTCAAGGACTGCATATGCACGAAGGGGATCCAGTCGACTGCAGGAAGCAGGATTCTGCTAGGATATGTGCCGCCATTCGACGCTACCTGCGTAGACAGGATCAAGCAAGCCGGCGCGGAGATCGTTGGCAAGACCGCACAGGACGAGTTCGGATTCGGCACCTTCAGCACGAACTGTGGGTATGACATTCCAAAGAACCCGATAGATCCAGCGAGGAGCTGCGGGGGCTCGAGCGGTGGCGCCGCCGGTCTGGTGAAAGCGCTGGACATGCCGCATATAGCCTTGGGGCAGTCCACGGGAGGGTCCATCTCATGCCCCGCCTCGTTCTGCGGGGTCGTGGGCCTGACACCCACGTATGGCTCGGTGAGCAGGTATGGCCTCATAGACTACGCGAACTCCCTTGATAAGATAGGGCCGATAGGGAAGTGCGTTGAAGACGTTGCGCTGATGCTGTCCGTCATCGCAGGTCATGACCACATGGACCAGACCACGATCAACAAGAAGCCTGAGGATTATCTTAAATTTTTGGGCAAAGGCGATTTGAAGGGAATGAAAATAGGGATTCCGAAAGAATATTTCGAAGAAGGCGTGGACGGAAAGGTCAGGCACACGGTCACGGGCGCCGCCGACATGATGCAGGAGCTGGGCGCGAAGTGCACGGAGTGCTCCCTGCCCAACACAAAGTACAGCATACCGGCCTACTACATATTAGCCACTGCCGAGGCCAGCACGAACCTTGCCAAGTTCTGCGGCATGAGATATGGCGCGGAGGGCGTGGTCGAGGGCGAGTTCAACGAATACTTCTCAAAGGTCAGGAGCAAGCACTTCGGCGATGAGGCGAAGAGGAGGATCCTGCTCGGGACGTTCGCCAGGATGGCGGGATACAGGGACCAGTATTATCTCAAAGCTATGAGGGTAAGGACCATGATAATAAATGATTTCAAACTTGCCTTCAAGCGCTTCGATGTCCTGATAGCTCCTACCATGCCAGTCGTTGCTCCCAGGTTCTCGGAGATCAAGAAGATGACACCAGTGGAAAATTATATGATGGATATCCTGACGGTCGCCCCCAACCTCGCAGGGATACCGATGTTGTCAGTCCCATGCGGCGAAGTGAATGGTATGCCTGTAGGAATGCACATTCTTGGTAACCATCTGGAAGAAGGAAAGATTCTCAAGGTCGGGAACGCATTCGAATCGGCTGCCAATTAGATCTAGCCGTAACCCACAAAATTGAGCGGCTTTTTACTACCTCTCGGCATATGTACCCTCGGGCCCCCTTCATATGCCCTTACTTCCCCGACCCTTGCTGCCGGAACATCGTATCTGCTTGTAATGGCTAATATCCTGTCCGTATTCTTCGAATCGGTGATGACAAAGAAACCCATTCCCATGTTGAATTTCCTGAACATCTTTTCATCATCGAATCCTGATTCTTCCTGCATGAGCTTGAAAATGGCTTGCGCTTCCATGGGATCGGTGATAACATATTGGACGTCCCTTCCAACCCTGTTGAAATTATGAAGCCCATAACCAGTATTGTTTATCCCAATTACAGAAATATCCTCCCCGGCGATTTCCGCCATGAGCTTGGAATATATCCTCGTTGGCGTTAGCAGTTCTTCTCCTATTGTTTTTCCACCACCAGCCATCTTGTCGTCTAGTGAATGCTTGCCTTTGTATCTTTTCCGGAATTCCGGTCTTTCTTCAAAATCCCCATTCAACAAATATAACCTGAAGTCAGTATAACCGTTGCTGTGACCCCCGCTGCTCTGGAAAGCTATGATTTCATCACCCGGCCTAGGCGTGAGATCTAACCTTACCCTTCTTTTTTCGATAAGGCCAACCATAGCACCGGCGAGGTCAAATCCGTACCCAGCCTTAGGACCAGCAATGATTTCGTCAAGGCTGGCTGTTTCTCCCTTTCCAAGATTCAGTCGAACTTTCATCCTTATAATATCACCAACATCGGCAGCCTTCAAACCTTTTACCAGCCCTTCCATTATAGGACCAGTGAGCCCTTCCTCCTCAATTTTATGCTGAGCGGCAAGATAATCCATGTACAAGAAAGGGGCTATCTTTCCGTTACCGGGATGTCCGGCCTTGTCGTTGGCTGACATTGCAACACAATCGATACCCACGGTGTCATAAACACCCATAGCCGAAGCGAGCACAACCTTACTTCCCACACCATCAATAGCAGTTGCAACCAAGTGATTAGGGATGACACTAGAACGATAAAGCTCCACAAATAAACCCTTGCTCTCGGGAAGCATGTCAGATTTTAATCCCGCCGGAATCGCATCTTTAATAGCTTTGACCGCCGTGGCTTCTATTTGCTGGTAATCATGATCAGAATCTGCCATTCAATAAAATATTGGAAGTAAATTTTTTAAGCCCATCTTATTTATTTCAATCTTCCATAAAATCAATAAGGAAAGGGCACAGGGAGAACGGTAAAATGAAAATCAACAAAGACAGGCTGGTAAAAACCCTGCAGAGCCTGGTGAGGATTCTCAGTTTCGAGGACAGCATCGCTGTTAGCAGATGGGTCAGGAATGAAATGGAGGGCCTCGGCTACAGGGTTGATTCGGATAATGATGGGAATTTGATAGCGGAAATTGGAAAAGGACCAGGATTCATCCTTAATGCCCACCTGGATACCGTGGGACCGGGAGATGGATGGAAGCATGACCCGTTTGCCGGCGTCATTGAAAATGACAGGCTGTACGGCAGGGGATCTTCCGACTGCAAGGCCGGGGTCGCTGCCATGCTGGAGATTGCCAGGATTCTGCTTGAAGAGAAATTGAAGAAAAGGGTCGTTTTCACATTTACTGCATTCGAGGAGGGCTACCCCCTCGGGCAAAACGGCGTTTACAATATCCTGCCGAAGCTGCGAGACATAGAGAAAGGCCTCATACTGGAACCCACGACGCATGGAAACACGATAGGCATTGCGGTGGGTTGCAGGGGCTCCGCCCACTACCGGGTGGATATTCTGGGGAAGAGGGGCCACAGCGCTTATTTCCCGGTCTCGGACAACCCTATCTACAAGTTTCCCCGTTTTCTGCAGGAGCTAATGAAAGTTCCGAAAAAGAGGATGAAGGTCAAGGTTCTTGATGAACATGTAGAGGATAAGGTAACCGTCACGGAGATATGCGCGCAAGAGGGCCCGAACGTCGTTCCCGGGAAATGCGCCGTCATGACTGACAGAAGGTCGTTGCCGGATGAGAAGGCTGATGAATTCTATGAGACCCTGCAAGCCGTGTGCAAGAAATCCCTTGGCAAAGATTTCAGGCTGCAACAGGAATCAGGCCTGCAGGGTTACGTATTCGAAGACGGGAAATTCCTGGAAATGTGCAAAAAAGCCGTGGGCTCGGTCGGGTGCAGGCCAAACCCCCGTTTCGAGCTTGCAAGGACCGATGCCTGCATATTGTACAACTTTGGCGGTATAGGAACGTTCATGCTGGGGCCGGGCGACATATCCCAGGCCCACCAGATCGACGAATACTGCGAGCTGGAAGGCCTGTCAAAGACAACGCAGGCAGTCCTTGCTGTGATAAAAAGTTGGGACAAATGACAAATCGGAATGAATAGCGGCCAAACAACTAAAAAATTGCGCTAAATTGCACTAGTATCTCTTCAGGAGCCTGTCCTTCACTTCCAGGAACACGCCTCCGCCAACGATCAAGATGCCGCCAAGGATCACATTCAATGCAACGGTCTCGCTTATTATCAATACAGCCATGCAAATGGAGGCCAGCGGTTCAACACTCAGAATAATGATGGATGATATCTCGGCCGGCATTTTTTCCAGGGTATAGTTGAACAGTAGATAGGCTATGCCAGTCGAGACCACGCCCAGCAGCAATATCCAGATAAATGAGGATTGCATGGAGCCCAGGCCATAGTAAAAGGGGAATGGCACGGTGAAAAGTACAGCAAATCCCAGGAACCAGAAGACAACACCAACCCTCTTTTTTTCGTCTATGTATCGCATGAAGACTACCACGATCGCGAACAGCACGGCGTTTGCCAGCGAGAGCATGGAGCCTGCCATGAAGGCCGGTTGCATGGGGTTGATTATGACCAGGCCCACAAAAGCGAGCAAAAAGGATATCAGGCTAGCCTTGTCTGTCCTCTCCTTGAGGAAGAAATAAGAAAAAACCGCGACGAAGATGGGGAAGGAGCTGGATATCAGCACAACATTGGATATCGGTGCGAGGGTGTACGCAATGGTGTACATGGAGAAGTCTATCGCGATCAGCAGGCCCAGGAAGGCATACTTCATGAGATCAGACCTGCTGACATGCAGGAATGACTTGTCCAGAAAAGGCGCAAATATCGCTATGAACAGGAAGCCAAAAAAGAAACGGAAAAAATTGACGGTCATTATCGGCACAGAGTCTCCGATCAGCTTCACGAATATGCCTATGGTTGCAAAACAGAGGCCAGCGGTTATCATGGCAAGATATCTCTTCATAAAGAATAATTTATATCCTTTTCAAATTAAATAAATGTTCAAATCAAATAAATGGTGGGATGCAAATTGATTTTGCTTCAGGAGCTGGAGTTATGGAAAGGACACTCGTTCAGGACATCCACAAGCTTGATGGGAAACGTGTGAAGTTGCGGGGCTGGATATACAGGACAAGGTCGGGAAAGGGCATATCTTTTGTCGTTTTAAGGGATTCAAGCGGAGTCGTGCAGTGTGTCGTGAAGAAGGACGCTAAAGGCTTCGAGGAAGCGCAGAGAGCCCTGGTGGAATCGAGCGTGGAGCTGGCGGGGATGGTCCGGAAGGACGAGAGGGCTCCCGGCGGGTTTGAAGTGCAGGCCAATGATTTCAAGGTGATCGGCTTTGCGGATGATTTCCCCATAAAGAAGGACCAGAGTCCGGAGCTCTTGCTTGACCATAGGCACTTGTGGATAAGAAGCCAGGTGCTTACCAAGATATTCAAGGTCAGGTCCACGATCCTGGGCGCTATTCACGAGTTTTTCAGGGAAAGGGGGTTCTATGAAATACAGTCTCCAAGCATAACCAAGATGGCATGCGAGGAGGGTTCCACCCTGTTCGAAGTCAAGTACTTCGGGGAACCAGCATACCTGACCCAGTCCTGGCAGCTGTACGCCGAGGCCCTTGCATCATCACTGGAGAAGATATACTGCATAGCCCCGAGCTTCAGGGCTGAGAAGAGCAGAACCAGGCATCATCTGGCAGAGTACTGGCACGCCGAGGCAGAGGCTGCATGGATAAGCAATGAGGATTCACTGAAGATACAGGAGGAGCTGGTTTCCCATATCGTCCGGACGGCCCTGCATAAACACGGCCAGGAAATCGGGGAACTCGGCGGGGATGTGCTGGAGCTGGAAAAGGTCAAGCCGCCTTTCGCCCGGATAACCTATGAGGAATCCCTGCTGAGGTTGAAAAAGAGAGGGGTCAAGATAAAATGGGGGGATGACTTCACAGACCTGCAGACGAGGGAGCTTGCAAAGGACTTTGATAAGCCTTTCTTTGTCATAAACTGGCCCAAGGAGTCCAAGCCTTTCTATATGCTCGAGAACCCGGATGACACAAGGACCGTTTTGAATGCCGACCTCATAGCACCTAGAGACTTCGGAGAGTTGATAGGGGGCTCGGCCAGAGAGACCGATGCCAAGAAGATACTGAGAAACCTGCGAAGGGATGGGATAAGCCCAAAGAATTACAGGTGGTACATCGACATCCGCAAGTTCGGCTCCGTACCCCATGCCGGCTTCGGGCTGGGGGTGGAACGGCTCACCCAGTGGATCTGCAACGCGGAGCATGTCCGGGACTGCATAGCCTTCCCGAGGACAATAAACAGGGTGTACCCCTGATTTCAATGTTTCGCCTCTCAAACTATAAAAGCCAGTGCTCGCTTTTCTAATATGGAGGAGCAATCATCATTATGAGAGTGAAGATAGGCCTTGAGACCCATGTGCAGCTGAACACGCAGAGCAAGATTTTCTGCGGATGCAAGAATCCTGTGAACCTTGAGGAGGAACCTATGCCGAACACCGTGACGTGCCCAGCGTGTCTGGGCATGCCTGGTTCAAAGCCCAGGTTCAACCGGGAGGTTGTCAGCATGGCGATGAAAGTGGGGCTGGCACTGAACTGCAAGATTGCAGCTGAGACCTATTTTTCCAGGAAAACTTACTTCTACCCAGACCTTGCGAAGAACTTCCAGATAACCCAGTACGAGGTCCCGCTGGCAAGAAACGGCTGGATCAGGTTAATGGCAAATGGCAAGACAAAGAAGATAGGCATAACCAGGGTTCACATGGAGGAGGACCCCGCAAAACTGGTTCACGTCGGCGGACTCGGTGGAAAGCACGTCCTTGTTGACTACAACAGGTCAGGCACACCGCTGGTAGAGATAGTCACGGAGCCCGGCCTGAGGAGCCCGCTTGAAGCCAGGCTTTTCCTGCAGTGCCTGGCAAGCATACTCGAATATCTCGGCCTTTACGATCCCATGTCCAGGGCCGTGTTCAAGACCGATGCGAATGTATCGCTCGCCGGGGGGGCAAGGATAGAGATAAAGAACATCACAGGAACGAAGGAGATAGAGCAGGCTCTGAAATACGAGATAGTGAGGCAGGGCAACCTGCTGAAAACTGGTGTCAAGGTCAAGAGGGCGACGAGGGCATGGAATCCCGACATCGGTTCCACCCAGCCTTTGAGGGGCAAGGAGGAAGAAGCGGAGTACGGCTACATATTCGAGCCCGACCTGACAAGGATAGATATCAGCGGAAAGCAGGTTGAAAAAACCAGGCTCGGGCTGCCCGAGCTGCCTGATGAAAAGCTGGAGAGGTTCATCAAAGAATTCGGAATACCCGCCAAGCTGGCGGAGTCCCTTGTTTCTGACCCGCAGGTCGCGCACTTTTTTGAACAGGTATCCAAGAAAACAGACCCGCGTCTCGCGGCGAGCTGGATCGCAGGCCCGTTGAAGAAAACCCTTAACTGGTACTCGGTGAGACTGAGCCAGACAGGGGTGAAGCCAGAATGGTTTGTCGGGCTTTTGCGTCTCTTTGAGCTCGCAAAGATAACGGACAGGAATGCCGAGCTCGTCATAAGGCACATGGTGGAGGAGAAAAGACCACCGGCCGATATCATCAAAAAGTACGGGTTCGGGCTTATTTCGGCGAAATCAGAAATAAAGAAAATAATAAAGAACGTCATCGAGAAAAACCAGGCAGCTGTCAAGGATTACAGGTCAGGCGAGCAAAAGGCCTTGCACTTCCTGATAGGACAGATAATGAAAGAGAGCAAGGGCACGATAGACCCAAATGAAGCAAGGCGATTGCTAGAGGAGAAATTGAAGTGAAAAACAATGTCAGTTCTGGTATCAAAAAGAATCGAGAATATTCTGAAAGAATCTGGTTTTGAACATCAGATATTGGAACATGAGTCTGTCTTTACAAGCGAGGAAGCTGCCAAGGTGAGAGGTGTTGAGCTCAGAACTGGTGTCAAAGCACTGGTACTGAAATCTACCGACAACAAATACATAATGGGATTGTGTCCGGGGGACAAAAGACTTGATTTGAAAAGGATTGCCAAGTTGGCTGGTGTTAAAAAAGTAAGCCTTGCGTCTCCCGCTGAGGTGCTAAAAATCACTCACTGTAAGATTGGAAGTGTCCCGCCCTTTGGTCATCCCAAGAAACTGAAAACGTACATGGACAAGGACGTCTTGAAGAATGAGTGGGTTAACTTCAACATAGGCCTGCACACGAAATCTGTAAAGATGAAATCGAGTGACCTGAAAAACATAATAGAGCCAATTTTATTTTGATAGTGCAGACCCTCTTTTTATTTAACTTTTTATTTCTTAATCTAGACTATATAATGGGCCCGTAGCTCAACTTGGATAAAGCGCCCGATTCATCGACTTGATTGTTCGGTGAAGGCGACGCTTCGGACCGGGAGATTGGGGGTTCGAAACACAGCTTTTCCGGGAGCTGACGCATCCATAAAAGATGTGGCGCAAAAGTCGGATGGGAAGGTTGTACGAATATCCTCCCGGGCTCATGAAAATAAGAAGTTGATTATCCCAGATTTCTCTGGAGAGTCTCGACCCATTCTGGATACAGTTGAGTATAAGCGTCCCGCAGTTCGGGGTCAGTAGAAACTGTTCTTACTGGCTTAAGGCCAACGAATGCTTCATCGCGATCCCTGTATTTGCCCGTACCGATACCGGCTCCCCTTGCAGCACCTTGGGAGCCATCCGTGTTATAAAGGTCCACTTCGACATCCAGGGCACTGGAAAAAATATCACCAAATGCCTTGCACAAGAACATGTTGGCTTTGCCTGCCCTAATTTCTTATCCTCCCCTTTTTATTTCTTTCGGCCAAAATCATAATATTATTGATTTAACGGGGTTTTTATGAACATGCATACGGGAATACTTCCACAAGGGGAATTGGTGGACGCCATCAAAAAGGTTAAATATCGCAAGTTTGACCTGGGTGGCCCTGTAGCATATGTCATAAGGCATGGGGGCAGATTTATAGCAATCTATCCAGACAAAAATCCCGATTCCCTGAACACCGTGTGGACGCTCCCCAATCTGGGCGAAGTGATAACAGACCCCAATGTCTGGAATCTCGGTGGAGACCGGCTATGGGTGGGACCCGAATTCGGCTCGGAAGGATGCGAAGGAATTACATACTTCAACCAGACGCCAGGGGACTACGACACATGGGTATGTCAGAAGAAGATGGACCCCGGTAAATACACGATGAAAAGCCTCCCGTCTTTAAAGCATGGCGTGGCCCTCGAAAGCGGAGGGAAAATAAGGGAGTTCAAGACTGGGAAAAAACACGATTTCACATTATTCAGGGTTTTCGATTTCACGAAAAATGTAAAAGCTCCTCATCCCGGGGTCACCTCTGCAAGTTTTGACTACATCGACAAGGTCAGCAGCCCCAATGCGCCATATTTCCATGCGTGGAAACTGCTGCAGTTATATTCAGGAGATGAAAGCAATCCAGGCACTTTCATTTTCCCTGCCAAGGAGGAAGCACAGCTGGCTGTTTATATGAATGATTTCGGAGACGGATTGCCAGAATTCGTTAAAACCGGTAGCGACCATGTCTCTGTCAAGACCAAGAGCATGCAAGATACCAGATACAAGCTGGCCATTACCCCCGACAGTGCAAGAAAAACGGGGAATAGGAAAATATTGACCCATAATACGATGATGCATATTTCAAAAGTTCCCGGTTCCACCGACCGTTATCAGCTGGTGGCCATGCGATCACGTGCCTTGCCGTCCGAAACCGATGAAATTCTGGAAGTGCCAAAAGACCCGGCTTCCGATGATTTACCGCACTATTTACAAGGTGATAGGGGAGCATGTTTCGTTTACAACGGCCCAACCCCAGAGAAAGACAGCTGCTTCACCGAGGCGGAATTTATCGATGGAAGATCTCAAGACGGAAAAAGTCAGATTTTGGGAAGTATGGCATTTTGCTGGGGTGACGCCGAAGCTGTACTTAATGCCGCGAAAGCGGTTGGTAAGATGAAGAGAATTCCCTATGTTTTCGGCCTGAACGAGTAATCACTTCTTAGTCCTGTTCCAGTCTTATCCCAGGTCCAAAATGTATCCAAAACCAGAAATGAGTAAAAGCGAAAAGTTTAAAAAAGTTTCGCTGTTCGGATATTTAAAATTTAATATCAATTTTTTGTATTGAACCTTTTGCCTTGGGATTGTCGGGTTTGGTATGAAAACTTTGGCCTACGCTCGGGGAACGCTTTCTAGGATAGAATTAGGCATTCAAAGCTTGTTTTACAATTGTTTGATTTCAATTTCATGGTCTTTTCAGAGACTAAAGAAAGGAGGAATAAAATGAGCAGACAGAATGTATGCACTTGGACATTGAGCCACACTGGTGAAGCAGGATTCAGACCAGCAATGAGAGGAGAGTGGGACGGCATACCAACGGCCGAAATAGTAGACATGTTCGGAGAAAAGGCGTTGTCACGAATTAGGGCAGCCATCGGGAACGACGAAATAATCGGACTCGAGGCACACTATCCATTTGAATTAAGCAATGAAAATGCAGCAGCAGTTACAGCAGCACTCATTAGACAAAACATGTATTACGGAATGATAACACCGGGGTTACATAAAATTAAAGAATGCGGCGCCTATGGTGGACCCGCGTCATTGGACAAAGATGAGCTAGAAGCAGCACGTCGTGTTACCAGAGAAACCATCGATTTAGTCTACAGCGATGCTGTCAAGAAGAGATGGGACCCCCAGGAATCGCCGACCATAGTACTATGGAATGGTGCATGGGGTTATGATATACCACATCCGCTTCTTCCGGAAATGGTGGACAATCTTGACGATTCAATGGCATTGACTGTAGAATACGAGCGTGATAAGGGAGGAGAGTGTGAACTTGATATCGAGCCAAAGGGGAACGAAGGCCATCCAAATATGCTCGTGCCGACAGTTGCCAGCGCATTGGCGTTGTGGGCAAGAGTTGGAAAGAAGAAGGGTATCGACGTTTCAAGATGCGGCGTCAACATGGAGTTTGGACACTCACAGATGCTCGGGCTGGATCATCTGAATGATTTGGCAGAGCAACTGGCAAGTGGAAAAATAACACACATACATGCAAACGACCAGGGATACGACGGCATAAGAGGAGGCGGTCCAGGGAAGTTCGATATCGACCATGGAGTGGCTTTAACAGGACCGAATATTGGAGTTGCAAGGGCACTTCTAGACAGCGGATATCAAAGATTTATCGGTCATGACATGCAGGCAAGGCCTCATGACAGTGAGGAACAGGCATATAACAGGGTAATCCAAAGTATGGTCAATTGGAAAGCATTAGAAAGGGTAGCAAGTGAGTTCCCAATGGAAGAATTGAGAGGATACCTTGAGAAAAGAGATACATTACCAGCAGAACTTTTGATAGGAGACATGATGTCCACAGCCAGAAGTTACGCGAATGAAATGCTAAGTAAAGCTGGTATAGGAAGATACCTGAGAAACTAAATTTATTCAATTTCTTTTTCTTTCCTTTTTTTATTCTTTTAGTCAAAAGTATATCGTGGTTAAATGAAGGTTCTCGGTATATGCGGATCGCACAGGCAGGAGAGCACTACCATGTTTTTCCTGCAGAAGGCTCTGTCGGTTTGCGAGAGAGAAGGGCTTGAGACAGAGACAATAACGCTTTATGACAGGGAAATCAAGCCGTGTGTCGTGTGCGATCTTTGCAAAAAGAAATACGACTGCTCCCAGAAGGATGGCATGGAGGAGATTCTTACAAAGATGGAATCCGCTGATGCGATGATAATTGCGAGCCCCGCATATTTCTCGTGCGTTTCCGGGAAGACCAAGAACATGTTTGACAGGTCCCTGCCCCTGAGGAGGAACGGCTTCAGGCTGAGGAACAAGGTGGGAGGGGCCATCTCGGTCGGGGCGAGCAGGAACGGCGGGCAGGAACTGGTCTGCAGGCAGATACTGACATGGATGGGACTACACGAGATGATAGTTGTCACCGACAAGGGGACGGCACATTTTGGAGGCATTGGCTGGGTGCCTCGCGGAACAAAGCCGAAAGAAGACAAAACAGGGATAGAGACTTGCGAAAACCTCGGCTCAAAGATTGTGGAAGTCCTTAAGCTTATTGAAAAATAGAAACAACCTTCTCCGCCACATTATCCCAGCTGTAATCATGGGCGTATCGCTTCCCGAGTTCGTATCTTTCACGCCGCATGTCTTCATTTCTCATGGTCTCTATCAGAGATGACCTGAGGGCGTCGTCATTGCCCGGCTCCACGGCCAAACCACCACTGTCCCTTATCTGTATCCCCATGCCTTCTATGTCACTCCCAACGAGCATCACCCCTTCGCCCCTTGGCATATCGGCATTGGCACCAAGCACATCACAAGCTGTTCCTGACTGGCTCTCCCCCTTCACATTCTCATGTTTCGGTCTCATCTTCTCATTAACAGTTGCGATTCTCCCTTTGACATAGGGCAGCACAGCTATGTCAAAGGCCGCACTCATCTCATCATATAAAAGTCCGCTTTCAGGCTTGATATCCCTTCTCAAAACGATACTATCCTTTGCACTCGATGCTTCATAAGCTTTCATGTACATATCTTCAACATACCTATCCTGTGCTATGACATTTCTCGAATATACACTCCCCGGGTTTGGTATATGGCTTTTTGTGTCGCCCGCCACAACAAGCACCCAGCCGTCCCCAACTTCACCCTTTATGTCCGGCCACATCCTTATGACCCTGTCAAAACCCTTGTTGAGGGACCAGCCCCTTGTCATACCAACGATTTTCTTCCCCCGCAGCCCAAAAATGCCTTTATAATCATCTTTGCTCTTTTCTCCGTTTCTCATTATCGGCACTCCGTGCGGTATTATTCTCACCTTCTTCCTCAACTCTTCAATATCCCCGTTTCCAAGGTGGTATCTTCTAAAGTTTCCCGGCAACCTCTTAAGTTGGTACTGCATCGGGAATATGCTAGCATACCCCCTTTTAAGAGTGTTATAGACCGTTTCTGCCTGGTGCCTTGTCAACATGCTGAACATCGAGTGAAATGTAGTCGCCGTTTTTGTGCCACCCCTTTCGATTTCTTCGATTAGGTTAAGAAGGAGTTCCGAGTCCTGGAATATCCCGTATTCATGCTCCACATCAACGCCGTCAGCACCCCACTCGCGAATAGCCTCGGCGAACTTGTAAGGATAATCCGAATCATCTTGGTTTGCAATGTAGCGCGCCTTCTCGTCGCCATAAGAACTGTCATGACCGTTCCTGAAAGAAAAAATGTGTGTAGAATAACCTAAACTTTCAACCGCATCCGCGAGCTGCAAGGTGAACCTGGCGATGCCGCAAGGGATTTCCCACGTCGACACAAAGGCTATTTTACCCTTGTAATCCATGGAAGATACGCCTTCAATTATATATTTGTGCCCAAACACTAATAAATTTATCTACTTTAAGGTGGGAAAGGGGTGGGAAATCAACACTTTTTCCATATTATAAGGCTCTCCCTTGCAATCCCTACTTTTTCCACCCTGTTTTTCGTGCACCATCGCTTGTTGAGAACCAGGATTTCATTCGCCTCGAAGCCAAGATTTTCAGCGATTTTGCTCAGTATGACGTCGGATTCCACAACCCCCGCCGGGAAGCAGCCGTTCCCGACCACGATCCCGACTCTGGCGCCAGGCCTGCACACCCTGTGCAGCTCTTTTATTACCTCGTGCATGTCGTTGAAATAGGCCGTTGCTGGGAGGGGCAAATCAGCCCCGCCTGTTATATTTTCAATCTTGCCTTTTTCAAGCAGCATTTTCTCATTTTCCATCCCGATGTACGACCTCAGTGCCGGTTTTGCCTGTTGCCGGAAGAAGAGTTCGAGTTCTATCGAGTAAACCTTTGTGTACTCGATCTTGTTAAGGTAAGGCGGTGAGGTTATGACAGCGTCTATGGTATCGTTAGCCAGCTTCATCCTCCTTGCATCCCCAAATTCGATGGCGCACCTGGCATCCGTTTTTTCGAATTTAAGCACGTCTTTTATCATCCTGTGCACCTGCCTTCTCAGCAAATTCCTCAATGGAGGGACCGGATGTTTTCTGATCTTGATCACAGCCCCGTCCTTCCACGCATAGCTGCACCTCATGGCTACGTTTAACAGGGCAAGCATGAAAAAATCCCTTGTTTTGGCATCATCCATCGCCATGATCTCGTTTCTGAAGAATATCACGTCCTCAAGGGTATGCCTGTTGAATGCCCTCTTTATCAGGGGATTCCTGGTTCCGATTTCAGCTCTTTGGAATTTTATCTTCAGCAAGGATTTTGCGGCTCCCTTGAGCTTTTCTGCGTCGTCTGCATCATAATCAGTGGTCTTTACCTTGGCTGCGAACACCGCCACGGGATGGACGTCGAATCCGATCGAATCCACCCCGAGCTGTCTGCATGCCAGCAATGCCGTTCCCACGCCGCAGAATGGATCGAGAACCGTGTCACCCCTTTTTATTTTGAATTTTTCAATGATTTTACCAACAAGTTCTCTGCTGAAGCCCTCCTTGTAATAGAACCAGTTGTACACAGGCAAAATCTTGTTCGGCACAAAGGTTGCCAGTTCTCCCCATCCCGGCCTTTCAAGCATTTTCATACTTCAAATAATTTAACTTTTATGTTTTAAAGAGTATTATGAACTCAGACGATGTCGTGGGAAGGGTTTTGGAGGCATGCGGTTTCTCACATCTGAATCCTGTCCAGCAGAGCGCCTTGAAAGCCGGAGTTCTCGATGGAAATAATTTGGTGGTGGCTGCCCCGACCGCTTCAGGCAAGACCCTGATAGCGGAGATGGCGATGCTTAAAACGGTCATGGTCGGGAAAAAGGCCTTGTACATCGTTCCACTGAAGGCCCTGGCATCTGAGAAGTATAACGAGTTCAAGGATAAGTACGAGAAGATGGGATTCAGGATAGCCATGTCTGTCGGGGACAAGGATTCGTCGGATCCGTGGCTGGCGGGGTTTGACATCATCATCGTCACCAGCGAGAAGCTTGATTCCCTGATAAGGCACGGGGCTCCCTGGCTGGATTCTGTCGGCCTTGTCATCGCGGACGAGATACACCTCATAGATTCGCCGAACAGGGGACCCACCCTTGAGGTGATACTCACCAGGCTCAGGCAGCTCATCAATCCGCAGATCATTGCTTTGTCGGCGACGATAAACAACCACAAGGAGCTCGCTGAATGGCTCGATGCGAGGGCCGTGAAATCGGACTACAGGCCCGTGAAGCTGTACAACGGGCTGTTCCTGCTGGGGAAGATCAACTGGCACCCGAAAAAACCGGCTTTGAAACTGGGCGTCGATCTGCCTCCCGTGTTTGAAATAGCAAGAGACACCGTGCATATGGGGAAGCAGTCCATGATTTTCGTCTCGACCAGGAAGAGGGCGGAATCGCTGGCGGAGAAGCTGGGTGAGATTCTGAGGCCGTATATAAAACCGCAGGAAAAGAGCGATCTTGTCAAGGTGTCTTACGACATCTCCCATGCTTTGGAGCACCCAACAAAGCAGTGCGAAAGGCTGGCCAAGTGCCTGCAAAGGGGCGCCGTCTTCCATCACGCAGGCCTGGTCGCCAAGCAGAGACACCTCATAGAGGACAATTTCAGACTGGGGCTGATAAAAATCATATGCGCCACGCCGACCCTTGCCATGGGGGTCAATCTGCCGAGCTTCAGGGTCGTTGTCAGGGACCTGAAGAGGTTTTCGTCTTTCAGGGGGATGGACTACATACCTGTGCTGGAAATCCAGCAGATGTGTGGTAGAGCTGGTCGGCCGGCCTTCGATTCCGAGGGGGAGGCTATACTGATAGCGCGCAGTTCCGGCGAGGCTAAAAAATTATGGAAAGAGTACATCAAGGGAGAGCCTGAAAAGATAATGTCGAAGCTCGGCGTTGAGCCTGTGCTCAGGATGCATGTCTTGTCCCTCATAGCGACCGACAACGGCACAACGAAGGATTCCCTGCTCGAATTCTTCTCCAAGACATTCTACGCCTTCCAGTACAAGGATATGGGGGCCCTCACCAGAGAGATCGACAAGGTACTGGAGATGCTGCAGGGATTCAAGTTCATAGAGATGGGCGGCTCAGGCGGTGAAGACATGGGCGATTTCAGGTCTGCATCCTCTCTTGTGACAAGAGGGAGGGAGGAGATAAGGCCCACGAGGATCGGGAAGAGGGTGGCCGAGCTCTACATAGACCCCCTTACCGCGAACCACATAATCGAAAGCCTTGGGAAGATGCATGCCCAGAAAAAAACATCGGGGATTTCCATACTCCATGTTATTTCCCAGTGCCTGGAGATGAAGCCGGGGCTCAATGTCAGGAAGAAGGACATGGAGAAGGAGGATGGGACGGATAGCCTGCAGGACTTCCTGCTCGAGCAGCACAAGAACCTGATTGGCGAAATACCCGATGAATGGGACATCGAGTATGATGAATTTCTCCGTGCCCTGAAGCTTACATGGATGCTCAGCGAATGGGCGGAAGAGGTTGGGGAGGATGCTCTGCTTGAAAATTTGGGGGTCACCCCCGGAGAGCTGAGGGGAAGGCTGGACATGTCCGACTGGCTGTTCTACTCCATGCAGGAGCTTGGCGTGCTGCTGAACATGCTCGACATCATCAGGCACGTAAGGAAGACGAGGCTGAGGATCAAGTATGGCATCAAGGAAGAGTTGCTGCCTCTGGTAAAGCTGAGGGGCGTCGGGCGGGTAAGGGCCAGGGGGCTGTTCGACAGGGGCCTGCGAAGCCTTGAAAGCCTCAGAAAGGCCCCGGTCACGTCCATTGCCCAGATTGTCGGGCCCAACGTCGCAAAGGACATGAAGAGGCAGCTGAGCGGCCTGGAATCCGAGAAGAGCACAGACAGGCAGGAGAGCCTGGAAAGACACGAAAAATCGAATAATTGACTGAACAAAAATAACAAAATTCGAACACTTGAACAATATTAATTTATTCTACATAATAATGAGATGAAAATAAGCAACAAAACCCGGAAAGCACTGCTCGCTGACAAAGTCGAGGTAGCGACTAGGTTCTGGAAGAAAACAATCGGCCTGATGTTCAGGAGCGGGATTGATGATTCAGCCGGATTCCTGATGGAGTTTGAACGCGAGGGATTTTACGGCGTTTGGATGCTGGGGATGAGGTTTGCTATTGACCTGATTTTCATGGATTCGGAGAAAAGGATAGTTGAAGCATTTGAGAATATAAAACCCGTCGGGATAAATCCCGGTTCATGGCGGGTTTACTCCCCTGGGAAAACTGCCAGATGGGTTCTGGAACTTAAGGCAGGCAGAATAAGGAAGACAAAAACATCAACCGGTGACAGATTATCTTTTGAATAGGTGACAAAATCCTAAGCGTTTAATGTATTGTCCCATAATTATTTCGGGACAGCACAACCCTAAGCGTTTAAACATAACTTTTTAAGAACTTCAGGCAAATAACATTATGCAAAAGTTTTTAAATCTTTCGATCCTCACGATTCTAAGTTTTTTGATAATTGTCAATTCCGCATATGCTTATCAAATATCTGCATCAACGGACAAGATGGTTTATGTTGAAAACGAGAACATGACAGTTTCCGGAAAGATAAGTAATGTGACTCAAGTCAACATCACCACAACGATATACGATTTAACCTTGCAGACCATAGCCGTTCTAAATACAACCTCATCAAACGGTGAGTTTACCTTTTCGCCATATTTTTTGAATGGAACCACATCTCCGGCTGGAAGCTATTCCGTTGTCGTTACAGATGGCTCAGACTCTGTCACATTGTATTTTTCAATAGTATCAGAACTCATGTTTTTGGAGGCTCACCTGTTAGGCAGCAGCGATGTCAAGACCGCAGATACGAGCACCCTGATAAATAGTGGCGAGGCCTTGGGGGGTAACTTCTCCGAACTGATTGATTTATCGATTTCAGGGGTTTTGCATTATGGAAATATCACCAATTTGACAGGAGATTCTCGAGACTTCCATTTTGTCTTGGTTGACCAGAATTTCAACGAAACATACGATACATTGTACATAGACGATGACATGCTCTTTTTGCTCTACAACGACACCGAAGATTCCGGATCTTATTTCGCCCTTGAATACCAGTCCCTCAGAGAGGGTGATAAAATATTCAACTATTTGATAGGGGAGGTAGAAGATACTGGTAATAAAATTATTCTTGCAATCCCCGCGGATGATTCAGTCTATAGTCCAAGTGAAACTGTTAACTTTATCGTTTTGGTAAAAAATGCCAGTAAAAATTTGATGGAAAACAAAACGGTTGACATAAGATTGTTGAATTCTTTAGGGACTGTTTTGGATACAAGCTCGGGTAAAACAAATAGCTCTGGTTATTTTCTTGACAGCTTTAACGCACCATCGAATCCTGGAATTTACACGATAAGCCTTAACGATTCTATTGGTGTCGAAGTCTTTGCGGTCGAAGCCTTCAACCTCATGGGAATGATAACGGACTTGGATGGTAATCCCAGCCATTCCTTCGCCCCAAACCCGGTTGTAAGGATAAATCTGATTTCAAAAAACCCAAGTGGAGACCCGTTTGATCTCGATTCGGCATATTTCGTTTTGAGCTATCCAAATGGAAGTATTTTGAATATGAATCTTGTCAAAACATCGACCGGTGTTTATTCTTACGATCGTGATCTGGATTCTGCTCCAAACGGAGATTATGGGGTAAGGATTGTCGGCGTTTCGAGCGGTGACCAACAGGAGTTCTATACCGGGTTTGCCATCGAGGCTGTAAGATTCGAGGCCATGGCCATGAATCACGAATTCATGGAACAGATGGAAGGTCCGGGCGGTGAAGTAAGCGCATTTGCCCCCCAGAAAAACATAACCATAATGGCCCTGTTGATGAACATATCCGCCGGTGGTATGTTCAGCAAGGAAGGGCCCGCTGGCATGATCGACATAGACAATGAAAGCACCCCCGATGTTGACGAATGCGGCACCCTGGTGGAACTTCTAGATTTGAGAGACGAAAGGGACATTTCACACCTCGCTGAAATTAGCTACATGGTAAAGAACCTCACGAGCGCCATGTTGTATTTTGGTGACGACCCGAGTGACCCGGAGGAAGCTCCGCCGCCACAAATGCAGAGGCAGTGCATGATAATCATAGACAGCGGTTTAAACAAAACGGGCATGTATAACGCGAAAATAAAGGTCTCACATCCCCTGGGAGATAAGGTCACGGGGGTCAATTTCGAGGTCCAGAAATTAATGGCCAGGGGCTCCACCGTTGACTTCAAGGGAGAAGATTTCGCTTTTTTCTCCCCCGGAAACATCGTTAGAATCAAGTTAAAGGTTATCGATTTATCCACAAGGGAAGAGCTGAATGCCACCAGCATTCTTGATGCAAAGATAATAAAGATGCGACGTGAATTCCCCGGATTCAAGGAAATAGATATCCAGGCGAATATCAGCAACGAAAGCGTCTCGAATGGGACCATAGAATTTGTTGCCCCGGGGGAAGAGGGCTTCTACTCGATGAAGTTCAGATTTAAAGCAAACCTGAGCGGTGTAATTGAAGAGGGCATTGGCGATGCGTTTTTCGCATTGAAGAAATATATCATATTCGCCCATATGGAGTGTGAAGGAAATGGTGGCGATGGCGGCGGCAAATGTTTGGCCGGGGTTGGTCAAAACATAACGTTAAAGGTGAACGTCATTGATATCGATAAAGGCTCCATGCTTGACCTGGACATGCAAACAGGGCTGACATGTACTGGGTGTGAAGGCCTGATTGCTGATGTAAAGTCCTTGTGGAATGACCAGTTGATGAAAGAAATTTCCGATACGGATTATGATGTCGTCCAGGGCTCGGTAATCAATTCCACGGCAACGGTTAAAATAAACCCGGTTGGTTCTGGATTACCAACAGGCTGGTACGGTGTAGACCTTGAGCTGGAAGACAAAGTGAACAACAAAACGTATTTTGGCTGGGGCGGTTTCGAGATAAGAAATTTCTGGGTAGAAACGGTTTATGTTGAAAACAAATCCGGAAACCTCACCATCATGTTCAGAGAACCAGCTTACGAAAAGGGGAAACCGGTCCTATTCGCCTTGATTCCGAGGGATCCGCATAACCCAGAAAATATCCTGCCAATTTCAGGGACACCAACCATCGAAAGCGTCAAATGGATGATGTCAAGACCCCCGCTTGACGTTTCCTTCACAGGAAATGTTACCGATGAAACGGTATACTCCGAGTGGGGACCCCCTTCCCCTTCGACCATGAAAGTGGTTAAAATTGAAGGTTTGGATAAAGAAGGCTATTACCAGGCCAATGTGAAGGTCACGGTGTCCGGGATAGGCACTGACATAGGAACGATGTGGTTTGACCTTTCATCCTATGAAGTCAGGAAGGAATTCAGGGGCATGGAGGATTGGCCCCCGACTTTTTCCTCCAGTGAAAACATGTCGATTAAATTTATTGGTTGCGAGTTTGGTCCGGGTTGCACCCCCCATAACCTGAGTCAGAGCGGGACAAAGTTATATTCGGTTTTCGACGAGAAGTCGGATATGCCGAAGAAACTCCCATCCGTCACCGTTTGCCCCCCGCAATCGAATGTTTGCATTGTCAACGTCAGCCTGGCGGGTTTGCTGCCCAGAAGATATTACGCAGATTTTGAAATAAACGACTCGAACGGCGTTATCAAGGAAACGGGAATTGAATTTGAAATAAAGGAATTGTACGTCGGTATTCCCAGCATGGAAGAGGCACACACACGGTATCAGGACACAAAGGAAAAGGAGCTCGAATTTCGGAATGACAGGGACAGATGCTACAACCAGCTGTGGCTGAATGACGACGAATACAGTTCATGGGACACCGTGTGGTTTTTGGACGACGAGACTGCATATGGAGTTGGATTAATGCAAGATGGTTGCAATTATGACGATACAAAAATATGCCTGGCGGGAGGACTCAAAAATATAACATTCGGTTCTGCCGTTACCGGAACACTTTGGGGAGTTCCGATGTGCGTTTACGGCAACGGTTCATTGCACCAGGGTGATCCGGAGCCGTGCCAGGATGCGGGAGGCAGGCTCGTGGTGGTCGCGAGCAACGAGACACATATCTGGTTCAACACAAGCAATGCGAATTCAGCTACCACCGATATTTTTGACATGATCGGGATTCCGCCAAATGTGACTGGGGATAAAGTTGACACCGGGAACAGGATTTGGACCATAGACTCTATAAATCAGAGTTGTTGGGGGGTAGATAGCTGTTTTGAATTCACGGATGATTTACTTTTCTTTAAATGCGTCGGACCTGAGTGTGACCCGAACGGGACAGACTCTACGACCATGATTTTATCGGGCAAATACAACGTGAATAAAGGCGGCATTTACTGTGTCGTTGGATCGGTCTGGCAGCCAAATGTTCTGGAAGCGGATTGCGTTGGAGGAGATTCGGTGTGGGTGTTCTCGAATTCCACCCATGCATGGATAAATGACACCACACCCCAGCTGAACGAAACCAGTCCCATTACAAAAGGGACCGTGGATATTGGCGGCACTGAATGGTACGTCATAGACGTTGGCAAGGATGTCAACGGGGAAGATGATGAAGAAAAAATCAGGATAGCACCCGGCAATACCAAAAATATAATCTCCATTAACGGCGAATCGATAAATATCACGGTGTCAGAAAAATATTCCAAGAACTATGGGAATAAATTCTGTATAGGCCTTCAGGGAGAATGGCATCAAACGTATCAGGACTGCGTAAACGAAACAACCGTTTACGTCGTTTCCAATTCAACGGCCATATGGGTAAACGAAACTGGAAATTTAAACACATCAGAACCCCTGGTGAATGGCAGCGTATTCTACAATTTCTCCAGCAGGAACTGGAGTGTTGTAAGCGTCAGCGATGCAAATGATGAGAGGATGGTGGCCGTAAGGCACGCCGATGGAAGGATCTGCGGAGAGGCTGAGATGAATTGCGGCCCTCAAGGTTGCGATCAAATTCAATACTCACTGAAACCCGCGAATTCTGACTATACGGAGATTTATCATGGTTATAGAGACCTGATTCAAGATGAATGGATCGGGGAGGAACTGGGAATCAATAACTCGAAGCCCGTTTACATTTATCACAACACCACCAACCTGTTTATGAGCAAAGATCTGGATTTCACGGGAGAAATGGGTAAAAGGATTAACGAGATAATCACCGATCCTTATGGTGGTGAGTGGAAAGTAAAGAAACTGACGAAGAGGGTTGTGGAACTAACAGGCGTTAATGTACTCTCCGGGAGCGGGATATACATCAATACAAACCTCTCGAAGAGCGGGACAATTCTTATAGGCAAGATCGAGGAAGAATATTTGGGAAAATGGGGCAAAGAAGGTGCAAGCGGTCTCGATTTGAATGGGGACGGACTTAAGAATACGAGCCTGGTCTTTGCTTTATCGGATAATGTGACAAAGTCCATTTACGACACGTTCTTCTATTCTTTAGATGAAAACTTCACCAATACGTCTCAGATAATACCCATTGATTCAAATAAAGCAACGAGGACCTTCGGATTCAACGACACGGTGACACTTTTAAGCATTGATGCGAGTGCGAACAGAATAAAGTTATACTCCAAGGAGAAGGGTGACTGGGGAGAGCTTGGAGAATTCAAGATCGGCAGTAAGATAAAAATACCGATAATCGTGAGAACCCCTGCAGGCCAGCCGACAACGGCCAATGTTTCCATACATTGGTTAAAAATCAAGGATGAGCAGGGCACCCAATTTGTCGAGTTAACTTCAACCATACCCAACAAGTCGATAAGCGATATAGACGAAATCGAGATTAATCTCACAGAGCTCGGATACCCATCGGCGGGAGAGTACATATTCAGCGTGGAAGCCAAAAAGGACGGCGATGTTGAGAAATTGGATGAGTGGAAATGGCCGAGGGCAACGATGAGAGCATTCCTTGTTGATAGCCACACGGGGGATGCACACTATGTCAGCTCCTTCAAAGAATTGCCAACGCTTCGATTCGATTGGGAAAATTACGGTGAAGTTGCCCGAATAAGAGCGGACAGGAGAAACGAGAGCAACATTGTCGAGGGCATACTTACGCATGCGGACCCGTTTGGGTTTGGTCCTGAAGAATGCGTCCCGCCTTCAATGTGCGCAGCTAACTGGAGCAACTGTACCCTATTAAGAGACCACGAAGAGGATCGCTATTACCTTTACAGTCATGACGATCAACTCTTGTACAGTAACGACACCAGCTGCAACTTCACCGGCAGCGAAACGAATTATACTGAAGGAGACTCACTTTTACTCGACGTTCAAGGCAAGACCTACAACTTGACTGTATTAAGGATAGATATTTATGATGAGTCAGGGTGTGGTGGCCCTTGCTACAGGGCATCCTTCGGAGTGCCTGGGGTGAACTCAAGTGTTATCAAGCCAATGAGGAATGACACCAACAACCAAGAATGGGGCATTGAATGGGGTTACATGCCCAATGTCAGCATATGGGGCGTTTATTACGATATCATATTGGCTGGCGGTACTCAAAACTATCCGATGTGCGACAACTGGGAGATGGAAGAGTGTGCGAAAGTAGCATGGTTTGACACAGACGGCAATTTCTCCAATGCCGTGAGCGCGGCGATGGGCGAATCCTTTGCAACAGACTTGTATCTTGCAAAAATAGGCCCAGGTCCATGGGAAGGTTTGATAATAGCAAACCATTCTGTAATTGGTTCGAGGCCTCTGGTAGACGTGAGACAGAGAGACAACACAAACAGCTACTTTAAAGTTTTCAAAGAAACGGAAATGGGCGTCGATTTTAATATGGACGGGGCTATTAACAAAACATTCTACGCCGTGCTCTTTGACGACAGGGATGATGGCGAACAAAACCTAACCAACATTTTGGTTGATGACGACCTGCAGATAACAGAAGACTGGTGGAGAAACGAAAGCATAGGGCAACCAGCATTTTCAGACTACTATGACTTCAATTCCACAGAACTGGGAAGCACAAGGGAAAACTGGGGCAATCTCCCAATCGGGATATGGTCGGGAAATATAAGATTCGATGAGTGGATTGAAAATGCATCCTGGGAAGAACAACCTGAGTGGAGAATATTGGAATTCAACGTGACGGATGCATTGCTGGTTAAAGACAAATGGGAGATAAAAGAAGACGAGAACGTAACATTCCTTTTGAGGGCATATGACTTTGATCAGACACCAAAACAAAACACGGTGCTTTCGGTTAAATCGGTCATGCTGTGCGGTATGTTCGGTTCCAACCTGCTGCAGGAGGGTGCAGGCTATACCATCACGAATGTTAAGAATGTAACAGGCCCCGATGGATACGGTATATTGAAAATAAACCACCCCGCTGATAAATGGAGTGAAGGTGACTACATGGTCAGGATAGAAGCCAATTATACAGGGTCCGTAGAAATTGTCAACAGCTGGTTCAGAGTTGGTGAGGAAAAATGGAAATGAGATACATTTTTGCGCTTTTTGTCTCTTTGATGCTGGTCCCGAATGTTCAGGCCGCGATGTCGGTTACGGTGACACAGGCCGGTGCGGATCCAGGAACTGTCATGAAAGGGAAGACGTTCACCGTGACTGCTTCTGACTGGTCAGGATCGTGTAATCAGGCATACCTTAACTTAGATGATTGCCCTGTATGTAGCGTGACGGAAAGCGAAACAAAATCTGTAACCGGTAAATCAAGTGTTTCCTGGACAACCGTGATCAGCTCTGGCAAGGCAACAGGACAAAAGGTGTCTGTTAGTGTTTCAGAAGGATGTTCGGGGGAGGATAAAGCCTCTAGTCTATTTAACATCGTATTGCCGCCCAACATCGAGATAAACTCCTATTCACCAACCTCCTATTCTGACCCGAGCGGCTTCAGCACGATAAATCTGAATATAAAGAATTCGGGGGAAACAGCGGCCAATGACGTCAGCGCAACATTAACTTTGCCTAGTGGCGTCTCTACTACAGACAGCCTCACACAAACCGAATCTGCTCTGGATTCTGATGAAAATTGGGGCACATCATGGACGATAAGCTTTGGCAGTGGCATCTCTGATTCTAACATACAAATATACATATCATCATCAAATGCGGATTCAAAAACCATAAATATTCCTATAGATGTCACAGAAGAGGAGGGACCCTCTGGACGCGGTCCTTCAGGGCCATCCTTAGGTGGATTACCACAAAACAGGACACAAAGACCGACGCTTGTTCCTGGAGTCGGCTTGAGGAACAACACCAAACTGCTGGCTGCAATAGAAAAAGTCTTGGCAAAAGGAAAGTTAAGTGAGCAGGCAAAGGAAAACTTGCTGAGGATTTCAGCCAGCATAACTTCTAACATTTCAGCTACAAGGATGTTCAATTATACCGGTACGAATTCAAGGATAACAACCAAAATGAAATACTCTGGAGAGAAAAAGGTCAGGGACTTTATACTTTTCGAAAGCGTTCCCAAGACTTTCGCTAATAACGCAAGCCTTGTTACGGTAACCGCTCCTGGTGCCAGTGTGGAGATAGCCGAAGAAGACCCATCCTGGGTCATCCTGTACCCAGAAATAAGCCTGGACCAGGAGATAACGGTCACTTATGAAGTGAGCGGTCAGAAAAGCAATGCGGTCCTGAACGACATGAGTTCAGAGATATACGCGGCATCTCTGGAAGAAGAGGCACCCTCGGCACCTACGCAAATTTGCACAGCCAGCACGAAGAGGTGTAGTGGGAACAACCTGCAGCAGTGCTCGGCAGACGGAACGAAATGGGACACGATTGAAGCATGCACCTACGGCTGCGACTCATCAACGCTCGCATGCAAGGAGAAATCGGCGGCACCTTCCGCTGTACCAGGCCTCGAGGAAATCCCCTGGACATTGGTAGCGGGAGTAGCTATAGTGGCGGTACTGGTGGTACTGGCTGCTGTGGTTTATCTGAAAAAATTCAGGAAGGCGGGGGGCGGAGGAGCCTCGGTGCTGGAAACCGTCAAGCAGGACCTCGGTGAGCAAAGTGAGCCTTAGCCTTCATCCGAAAGTCCTGGAAGTTCTCTAGGATTTGAACAGGAATCTTCATAGTACAGGAAGGACTCAAACCATCTTCTTTATTTCTTCCGCCAGCAATGCAGCAACAGAGATTTTGCTGACCTCTGATTTAACGGTGTCTGTGGCGAAAACGCAATCAGCGTATTTCTTTAACGTTTTAAGCGAATCGCCAAGGAACAAGCCGTGGGTGCAGGAAACAAAAACCTTGTTGTTTTTTGCCTTGAGGGCTTTTGCGGCTTCTATTACAGTTGAGCCAGTGGTTATCATGTCATCAAGAAGAAGTACGTTCTTGTTAGCAAGATTTTCCGGAACCACTGTTTTAATCACGTATTTTTTCACGGGTGTTTTGCATTCGCATTTTGTTGCCGGCATCTTGCAAACTGGGCAGTATTTCTCCTTTCGCAGGAAGATGGCATCTTTCATTCCCGACAAGAAATCTTTTGAACCCTCGTCCGGACCAGCGACAGAAAATTCACCCCTGATGATTTTTTTTGCGTGCGAAATTTGTAATGTAACTGCAGAGACGTTTGTCGCTTTTGTACCGAAAAAATCGAAATCTCCTGTCTGGCGGTAAAAATGGGCATCGACCGTTATTATTTTTTCGGGGCCGAGCGAGTGCAGGATTTTGCCAAGGCTTTTAAGGGAAAATGCCTCTCCAGGCTGGAAGACCTTGTCCTGCCGGCCGTATGCGAAATACGGTATTACAAGATACGGGTGGCCGCCGTTTTCCTTGACCATGTCAATCGTCAGAAACAATTCGATCAGACTTTCATTCTGTGCGGGGTATAAAGAATGGATTATAAAAACCTTTTCGCCCTTAAAATTGCTGCGCTCCAATTTCACATATGTTTCTCCGTCTGGGAATTTCCTGATGATTTTCTGTATCACAGGGATTTTAGCCATGGCAGATATCTTTAGTGCGAGCTCGGATGAGCTAGAGCCAGCAATTATTTTTGCCATAACTTATTTTTAGATTATATATGATAAATATAATTATGAGCCTGAGCCATGTCGTCATCGGGGGGACTTTCGATAATTTGCATCTCGGCCACAAGACACTAATCCAGAAAGCCTTTGAGACAGGGGACAAGGTTCTGGTCTGCATAACGTCAGATGCGTTCGTGAAAAGCAAATCCCTGTCTGAGAAAATAGAGAGTTTTGAAAAAAGAAAGCACAGTCTGCTTGAATTTCTAAAAGAGAAAAATTGGATTAAAAAAGCAGAGATAGTCAAGATAGAAGACCCCTTCACCCCCGGTTTAAGGCCCAAATTGACGCATATAATCGTTTCACATCAAACCAGGCCAAACGCCGAGAAAATAAATGACATCAGAAAGGACAAAGGTCTGTCACCCTTGAAAATCATCGAAATAGGATGGGTCCTTGCTGATGACGGAAAGCCCATCTCCGATGCCAGGATAAGAAAAGGCGAAATCGACAAAAATGGAAATTTGCTGTAATTCGTGCCTATACTTCCTGTATATTTCTTACATTTTTGATTCAGATCAGAAACGTTCTCGGCAAGGTTCTTTTCGTTATCTCTCCGGCATAATCGGTGAGCATCATCTCCTTTGCCTTTTCAACGCTTTTAACATGCCCGAGCACCCAGCCGAGCTTCACGTAAGCCGTCTCCGGCAGCATGTCCTGCAGATACAAGACTCCGGCCTCCCTGCACATCCTGCCCTCTGAGTAGACATTCGGGTTCAGCCTGCCGTACAATGTCTCGGCGGCCCCGCAAACAAGCACGCCCTTTTCCGTCGCATGCTTTATGCTGCTAATCCAGGAAACTTTTCCGTATGTGGGTAGCTGTCCAAGACCCGTTGCCTCCAGGACAAGGCCCCTGTATCCCTTACCGACATAATAATCTATTATGCCAGGACTGCAGCCGGGGTATGATTTTATCAACGCGACCTTTGGCTCGAATGCGGTATCGGCCTTTGCAACGCTATTGCTGCGGGCGGGGACTTTTTGCATCTTTTCAATCTTGCCGTCAGGCCAGACCTTTGCCAGGGGCAGGTCGTTTATGGGCCTGAATGCATCCCTCCTGCTTGCATGCATCTTGCGCACCTTCGTCCCCCTCGTGAATATGCAGTAATCGTCGCTCATGGTCCCGTGCATGCATATCCCCACCGCGGCCATGTTAGACAGGGCGACCCTTGCGCCGCAAATCAGGTTGAATGCACCGTCGCTCGATCCCCTGTCGGTTGACCTCTGCGCCCCTACAAGAACAACGGGTTTGCCCAAATCAGGAAGCATGAATGAAAGGGTCGCGGCCGTGAAATGCAATGTATCCGTCCCGTGCGTGACTATAACGCCCTTGCTCTTTTTCAGCTCACTGGCCACAACCTTGGCCAGTTTTTGCCAGTGCAGGTGGGTCATGCTCTCGCTCATTATGCTGAAGGGGTTCAGCATACGCAGGCTGACGAAATCCGCCAGTTCAGGGATGTTATACAGCATCTCTTCAGGGCTCATCAGGGCGGTCACGCCGCCTGTCTTGTAGTCCACCCTGCTTGTTATGGTCCCTCCCGTCGTGATGATGGATACCTGGGGCTTGTTCTTTTTGAACTTCACCTTTGCCAGCTCTGGCTTGACCCTGCCAAGCTCGAATTCTTCCTCCTCAAGCACGGCTAACGGCTCGGGAGTCTTGGATTTCGATACCTTCGCATTCTTGCAATCGATGCCCACATTATAACCATTATCAAGTTTTATCACGATACAGTTCCTGTTCCCGAGCTCTATCCTGGGCATCAGGATGCCGGTGTATCGCCTGCCAGCCTTTTCCACGATAATCCTGCCCCCGACCTTTATTCCCTTCTTTTTCAATATTTCCCGCATTTTTCCCGAGTACATAATATTATTTCCATTCCCGAGTTTAATTAAAGTTTGGCCTTTTTTATGTCCGCAAGCCTGCCTAGGTATGTCCCGTCCAACAGATAGATCCTGACTGTTTTATCATCAACAGCCTTTATCACAGGCCCTATGAATTTTTTCATGAATTCCCGGTCTGTTTTGCCGTTTATCGCGACCCCTCCGGCCACCTCGTTGAAGGCCGGCATTATGACCACGTCGGGCAGGGGGCCTGGATTTTTATTATTATTTATTATTTTTTTATAACGGCATTTGATTTTTTCCCTGTTCAGCCTCCCCTTGGTCCAGACCGGTTCAACGAACCTGTACCTGAGCTTGTCCCTGAATTCCACTAGCGGGTGCTGGTGCCCGATCACTATCTGCCTGCATTCAAGGAAATCCGGGCTGGGCCAGGTGTGGCCGTGATTCAGATAAACGTCACCCAATTTAAAACCGGAGCTGGGATGGATCTTTACGCCGGGCGGAACGAATTTTTCAATCCCCGCGTCGTGGTTCCCGGGGACTATCTCAACCTCGAGTTTTTTTGAAAAATGTCCCAGGAATTCCGGTATCTCCCTCAGTTCCTGCAAGGAAATCCCAGGGACCTTGTGCTTCACGTCTCCCAGAAGGATGAGTCTGGAAGGCCTCGCTGTTTTTACCAGGGCATCGATTCTCTTTTTTATCTTCTCCGTCTGCGAGGGGAATTTGATCCCTGACTGGTAGAATTCCCTTTCTATCCCTAGATGCAGGTCCGCGATAATCAGGCTTTTTCCAATCAGCAGCGCTGGCTTTCCGGTGACGAATTTCAACGGACTCGCTTTCATTTTATTATCAAAACAAAGAAAGCTTAAAAATGCTTATTTTTAATCCCCGGGTGCTGGATAAAATTATTTTGGGTATGCACAGAACACACCTTTCAATTCTCCAGACGTTATGACTGCATGTTCACACCTTTCTGTCATACCCTCGTAAACTGCATGCTCATGCCCCTTCATTCCATCAGGATTTATTGTTTTAAAATTAAAATCAACACAGTTGCCATTTACAGGAATGTATCCTTCACGCATCGGACAATCTGTACAATTACACATAATGTAAGGAATATTTTTCTATACTCACCACTTTCAATTTTACTTGATACCTCTGCATTATTCATATCCATATCAGCAGATTAATTGAAATTTTATAAAACTACGTTATCATTGCCAAGGCCGTATCATTGGGAACCTCGGCCATCCTCTCAAAGGTATACGTTCTAGAACCCGAAAATAGAGCGGATGCTCTCGAAAAGCCAGGAGAAGAAATCTTCTATCTGCTTTGCTATGCTTTCCTTGAATGACAAAGCCCGGGCTGCCTCGATGTGGCCCACCCAGGCGTCCTGATACACGCCAAGGCTGTCCAGCAGGGCGATGCTCATCACCTTTTCGCCCGCGGTGCTTGGAGCGTAAGAGAAGCCCACGCTTTTGCTGCCGTTCTCTTCCATTTCGATCGTCCTGGAATCAGCGTATCCCGAAATTTGAATTTTCAGCAGCCCTTGCGTGCTCTCGCCAAAATTCCTTAACGTCACGTTGATCATTTTGCTTTCCCCCAGTTCCATTTTTGCCGGAATCGAAATTTCGGTTATCTTGATATGCCGAGCGGTGATGACCGTTATCGTCTCTGTAAGCAGGTCCCCGCTGCTTGAGAAAGCCGTCAGCGTGTAGTTTCCTGCGCTCTGAGGGGCGGTCAGCTCGAACTTGAGGCTGCCAGAACCCTTGCCCGCCAGACTTATCTGCTTTTCCTGTATCTGGTCGTCAAGGATGTTGAAAATTCTTAATTCCTGATTCCCGAACCCAGGATTTTTCGCGGTGACCGAAACGAGCAGTGACTGTCCAGGGACGAGTATTTTTTGCGTGGACACGCCAAGTTCGATTCCTGGGCTGATGCCTTGCGAAATTGAGAGTTTGGCCCCTGTCCTGGCTCCCCCAGCGCCTGCTGAAAGGGGGCACCTGTACATCATCCCCGCCTTTATTCCAGGGGCAGCTGCCGTCCAGTACTCCGTTTTCCTGCCGCAAAACACAACAGATTTTTTCGGCTGAGCTATGTCGATAAGGGGATGCCCGTCTTCTGTGCTGACGCAGGAGCCCAAGTTGATCATGCTGAGCACGCAGCCATCCGCCAGCAGGTCTGCCATAACAAGCACGTTTTTTCCGCTCTGGACGGTCTCTGGCACAACCTCCAATTTTATATCGATTCTGGGATCTTCCCTGTAATCGAGCAAATTAATCCTGGTTTCGAGCTTCTCCCATTCTATCTTGACGTCCCTGCTCTTTGCCTCTGTGAGTTCGGTGAAGTTGGAATCCGGCAGCCTTGCCATGCTTATGTGGGTGGCGTCCACGGGAGACTCCGCCCAGGTCGGGTCTATGCTGTATGTTTTCCCGTCCAGCTCCGCCTCGGCCCAGGCGTGTGCACCGAAAGAGCCGGAACACCCCTTCTCCCCCCCAAGATATGCAAAACCAGCAACATACCATGACCTGTATCCCAGCACCTTGAGCATCGATAGATACAGGTTGGAATACTCGTCGCAGGTCCCCCTTCCATGTTCATGTACCCATCCCGCGGCCAGGGTTACATTCTCCCATGCCATGTCGTATTTCACATGCTCCTTGACCCACGCACCGACTGAAAGCATTTTTTCAACGCTGTTCTGCCCGCCGGCGACCATGTACGCTGTCTCTATTATCTTGGCCGAGGGCATGACAAGTGGTGTCACCCGAAAATCCCTGCTTGCCCGGCTTGATTTTGATTCTACCTCGACTCGCATCTCCACGAGGTAGCTGATATTGCAGTCCAGGGGCGGATTCTCCCACTCCAGGATTATTTGCGCATTCCCGTGCTTGTCCTCGCCTATTCTATAACTGTCAGGGCCTATGACCTTGGTGATACCGGATTTCTGCCTGGAATCATTCTGAGGGATGTAAATGCTCAGCCTCAGCTCTTCCGCCAGTGAGGCCCCCGATTTCGAATTGAGCTTCAGATTACCGGACTGCGTCACCTCAGCCAACATGTACGTGACGTTCTCAGGGTCTGCTATTAACAGGGCGGAAGCATGAGGCAAGCACGTAAAGCATGTGAGGAGCACAAGGATGAAGGTTATGCTTTTGAGCATAATAATAATAAGTTTGCGGGCATTATTTATGCTTTAATACAGGGCCGCTGCTTTAAAACAACAATTCAAATTTAAATCACGAGGGATTATTTTTGTTATGTCTCTGCAGGTTTGGACCGAGAAATACAGGCCCAAGAAACTGGGCGAGATTGTTAACCAGGTGCATGTTGTTGACAGGCTCAAGGCCTGGGTTAAACAGGGCAGCATACCCAACATGTTGTTTGCGGGCTCCGCGGGCGTTGGAAAGACAACGGCGGCGCTGTGCCTTGCCAGGGAGCTGTTCGGTCCCCACTGGAGAGAGAACTTCCAGGAGACCAACGCGAGTGACCAGCGCGGGATAGACGTGGTCAGGGGCCGGATAAAGGACTTCGCCAGGATGAAGCCGATAGGCAGCGATTTCAAGATAATATTCCTGGACGAATCGGATTCCCTCACCCCCGAGGCCCAGCAAGCCCTGAGGAGGACCATGGAGAGGTTCTCGGACGTCTGCAGATTTATCCTTTCGTGCAACTATTCGAGCCGTATCATCGAGCCTCTGCAATCCAGGTGCTCGGTTTTCAGGTTCAAGAGACTGAAGAAGCCTGACGTGAAAACCTATCTCAGCAGAATAGCCAAAGAAGAAAAGCTCAAGGTCAGCGAAGACGCCTACGATGCCATTTTCGAGATTTCTGCTGGCGACATGAGAAAGTCCCTTAACATCTTGCAGGCGTGCTCAACCTTGCCCAAGATTGACAGGGACGGCGTATACGAGGTGGTCGCCAAGGTCAAGCCCGAGGACGTGGCCGAGATGGTGCAACTGGCTTTGAAAGGCAACTTTGCAGAAGCGAGAAAGCGATTGTACGACATGCTGATCTCCCAGGGACTTGCTGGTGACGACATCATCCGGGCCATGCATTCCCAGATCTTCCGGCTAGAGATCGATGACAAAAAGAGGCTGCAACTGATTGAAAAGCTCGGTGAGTACGAGTTCAGGCTCAACCAGGGAGGAACGCCTGAAGTCCAGCTTGAGGCCCTGCTGGCGCAGTTCATGAAGATTAACAAGTGAAACAAGTCCATAAAATAGCAAATTTTTCCAATAACAACTTTTAAAAGTTTTACACAACATCTTCATAATATGATAGGATCGAATGCTGAAGATGCGCTGTATGTAATAGGTATAGTCAGAGAAAAAATAGGCCAAGTGCTTGCTAGGAGTTATCAAGAAGGTGGATTTTTCAGTCATTATGATGTAGCTCCTTCTGCTGGCAGATTAGGCGCAAACGCTATTGAAGCTGCATGTGATACTTTAGTCGATAACCATTTCTTGGAAGCGAGGCCATTCCCAATGCCCGCTGGAGAGAGACCCGCTAACATATACAGAATGGTTGCTTGAAACAATTTTCTCCAAGTTAAACAGTTAACTTTATATAATTGCTGTGCTAATCTCCAAATACAAATAAACACCATGGAGGTCTTGAAATGGTAGAATTCCAGACGATAAAGGCAGAAGAAGTTAAATTCGGCAAGAACAACTTTTTGGAGATCGCCAGAAAGAAAGCGGTAACAGAGGAAGGGGATAACGAGTTCATATCTCTTTCCAGGGGCTTCTATCTCCCTGACGGGAGCAAGAGGTTTAAGAGGAACATAGCGATACCTGACGATGCTCAAATAAGGGAGTTTGTCGCGAAGCAGATAAAAGAGTTGTAAAATACCCGGATACCAGAGAAAGCTGAGAATTTTTTTATGTAGAATTTTTATTTTATTTTCTAGTTTGTTCAGACGTTAGTTTAGCCGTCAGAATATCAGGGATCAGTCCATGATCCTTGGATTCTTGCTGACAAGTCTGTTAAAGAAAAGCGGGAAAAGCAGGGTCGTGATCAAGGCCATTACGATCAAGCCGGAATAAACACCGACGGGCAAGAAACCCGCCCTGAATGCCATGAAGGCCAGTGCCAGCTCGACGGCGCCTCTGCTGTTCATCCCCAACCCCATAAGATATAGCTGTTTCACCTTGAGTTTTGTGAAGGGCATTGTAAGCATTGTTCCTGACATTTTGCCCAGAAAGGCAACGATTATGATTATTAACAGCAGGCTCGGCTCAAGGATTATCGACAAGGCACTGAAGTTTATCCCCATTGCCACGTAAAAGAAGGGGGAAACGAAGTAAAAGAGGATTTTTTCCAGCTCGGTGATTTTCTTTTTCGTTCTGCCTATCTGCTTGTGAACGAAAACCCCACCAAAGAAAGCCAGAACAGCACCGGACAGCACCATGGCCTCTTTCACGGCAAAGCCGGCAGAGAAGAAATAACCAAGCAATATGAAGAGACCCAATCCGAAGATGTCGTCCAGAATGCCCACGCCCATCATGAGCGAGCCTATCTTTGTACGCAGCTTTTTCATTTCCACCAGCACCTTGGCTTTCGTGGCCTCTGCGGTTATGCTCATGCATATTCCCACGAAAAGGGAAACCTGCAAGCCGAAGCCAAGGAGCATGAATGTCAGAAATCCCAAAAGAAAAGGTATCGTGGCCGAGAAAAGCGCAACCAAGGCAGCATCCCCTTTTTCTTTGTACAGCATGCTCCACGATATCTCCATTCCAGCAAGGAACATTATGGACAAAAGGCCTACGTCCCCGAGGCTTAGAATAAGGTCGATGTTGGGTTCCAGGAAGGTGATCCTGAAAAAGCCAAGGCCCGCGATGATCCCCGCAACGATCATGCCCAATACGGCGGAGATGCGGAACCTTTTAAACAGCGCAACGAATGCGAATGACAAGACCAGGCAAAAAGCCAAGGAAAAAAGCGCATTCATATGAATTTCTTGTTTTCACCCGAATTTAAAGCAAAGCGCCGAAAGGGATGAAGTTTGCTACGAGCAGGAGCAAGGTGAAAATCCCCAATGCTTTAATTATTCTCTTGGAATATCTCGGGACATACCTATGCAAAACCACGTCCCACATCCTGCCGCCGTCCAGAGGCTTGATAGGCAGCAAGTTTACGATACCGACTCCCAGATTTATCATGAACAAGAAGAAGAGCAGACCCTCGATGAACTCTAAGGGCGGTCTTGCGGGCTCAAGGCTTGCCTTCAATTCGTAGTTACTAGTCACACCTGTTATGCCTATGAAGCCCGGCCTTGGGTGGGACTCGAGCATCGCCCGCAGGCGGTCCATTTCCAGGTCGGCCCTGCCCTCGAGAAGAGGGTAGTTGCTGGAAACCCATTCCCACAAACCCATCTTGTACTGGATATGGTCCCATGTTATCCCTGTCCTCTGACCCACCAATCCTGCCCATGCTTCGCCAGCAGAATGATAAAATTCTATGGTGCCCGGTATTGCATGCTCCATCACACCAAAAAAATGAATCCAGGCGTCAGGCTCGTAAGGGGGGGGCAAGGGCTTTATAATAGGGGTGAGAGTAGATACGTGTTCCTCATCGTCAACTTTGGTCACAACCGTTACAGGCTGACCGGGACCTGTTTTCTCCAAGGCGAGCGAAAGGTCCAGGTAGTCTTTTATATCGTGATCATCTATTTTGATTATGGTGCCTTCCAGGCCGGCCCTGACGGCAGGGTAGTCCTCGAACACTATTAATTTCCCCTGACTTTCGTTCATCTGGATGACAAAGAGGGACTTGCGCAGATAAAAGGTGTTGTTCGCTGTTTTTATCTCTATGGTGTCGTTTTCGCCAAACATCGCCAGACTGTTTTTGATGTCGTCTATCGAATGCACGGAATAGTCGCCGATTTTTTCCACGTCGAGCATTTCTATCTGGGCAGCTGGGTATGGAGGATTGCCCATGGAACCAAAATCCACCCCGGACGCGCTAAATATGGCATTGGACATCCATATGATAATCAGAAACGTAAGACCAGCGAGCATGAAATTCGCGAAGGAGCCTGCAGAGAAAACCCTCAGCTGGGGCCAGACACCCTTTTTCTCCAGCTGACGCTCGTCAGGTTCCACGAAGGCAAGGGGGATAACCGCAAGTATTCCGAATCCCAGTGACTTTATCCTGACCTGTTCTCTTGCCGCAAAAACGCCGTGCAGGCCTTCGTGCACCAGGACCAGCAGCGCCAGGCATATTATCCAGTACCAGAATGGCACAGCGAGGAAGCCGTAGCCCCATACGGCCTGGGAGGTCGGAGAAGGCAAGAGCAAGGCCAGGCTCGGGGCGGCCGCCTTGGATACGAAAGCCTTTACAACGTTGTCAGCAAGCATCTTCAGGCCAAGCACAGAGACTATGAAGCCCGTGGCGACAGACACGTAGCCAACGAGACGCCAGCCTCTTGGGAACCTGGTGCCCAATTTTATAATCAACCCCCTGCCCCTCTTGGTTCTTCTCAACAGAAAAATCGACTCTCTGGTGAATTTTCGCCTGTCCCGATAGACAAGCGCGGCAAGAATCGCGACGAAAACCAGAACCGAAACCAAGTACCAGTCCATAAATCTAATTGGTTCGAGACGGTTAAATAATTTCATTTGCTGTTATAACGCGATTCTTGTGGCGTAATTTCTTTCCAGCATTCCCGTAAACATAATCGCGCGGCATCGTTTTCTGCTCAAATTATTGCTGTGTGTCACTGAACTCGATAGGATAATCATAATCTCATCTACTTTAACGGATCAAAATTTTGCCTTTCATTCCGCATTTCGGGTTCAATAGTTCAATAATCTCGCACAAACAAAAGAAATGATATGCGGGGGCTGGGATTCCCAGCCTGCTTTTCCATTTTTGCTCGCCCACTTTTAAGGGGACGCGGCAGCTCCTGGAAAAAGCGGGCATTCGAACCCAGGAAGGCATCTTACACAGTCGTTGGGCATCACCCAACGCATGTACTAAGCCACACGGTCCTTAGCTTGGCATCCCAATAACCGCGATTATTGGAATCGTGCCCCTTTGACCACTCGGGTACCCCCGCAACATTTACGCAATGTTTAAATTGTTATTGGGTCTAAAGTTTTAAAACTAATAAAGTTTATATATAAGATATTTAATTTAATGTATTTCCCGAGGTCCAAAGGTGATTCGACTGAAAGTAAAGATTCTCAGCAAGAAAGGGGCGAAGCTGCAATTCCTGCTGGAAGGCACCGACCCGGCGTTTGCAAACAGCCTCAGAAGGATAATGATATCCGAGGTGCCCACACTGGCCGTGCAATGGGCGGACATCCACGAGAACAATTCGGCATTGTTCGACGAGGTCTTGTCCCACAGGCTTGGCCTTATCCCATTGAAATTCGATCCGAATAAATTCAATTTCACCGACGATTGCGAATGCAAGGGAAAGGGTTGTCCTTTATGCCAGGTTGTTTTTGTTCTTGACAAAAAGGGCCCCGGACTGGCGGTCTCCGGCGATCTCGTCTCATCGGACAAAAAAGTCGCTTCCATCGACCCCAACATACCCATAGTGGATCTGCTGGAGGGACATAGCGTGCGCCTAGAAGCCGTGGCAAGGCTGGGACTTGGAACCAGCCATGCTAAGCATCAAGCGGCGAATGCCAGCTACCAGTACTACCCGCAGATTACGGCCAAGGGAAGCAAAACCGATATGAAAAATGCCATCAAGGCCTGCCCCAAGGGCATCCTGGCCATGAAAGGGAGCAAACTCGTTCTTAAAGACCCGACAAAGTGCGACCTGTGCAGGAGCTGCATGGAGAATGCCAAGGGCGTGGAACTCAAGGGCGACGAGAGCAAGATCATATTCAGGGTGGAATCCATATCGGGACTTGAGCCAGGATACATCGTAAGCAAGGCAGTTGAGATATTGCAGAGCAGGGCGGAAGAATTCAAGAAAAAACTGGAAAAGATTTAAAACTTTTCCCTCATTCTTTTAGATGGAAGTGAAACTGGTCCTTGTATGGATTATCGGCGGCCTGCTGTTGCTTGCAGGCACTTGGATAACGAGCAACCTCGAGCTTACAATCGGTGTTACCGATATTTCCTATTCTATCGCTTTGTTGGCTTCTCTTGTTCTCTTTCTGCTTGCGGGGCTCTGCTGGATATCGGTAGCAGTCGCGACGAAAGGGCACTAAACATGCTTTTAGATTGAAGTTCCTTTAGATTAACATTTCTTCGCGATTTTCCAGACCGATTTAAAGTATTCCATGAAGCCTTCAGCGATATCATTCGAATGGATCAGCACCGCGATCATCGGGCCCGACCAGGATGCTATCAGCAACCTGTCCTTGTATACGTCGATATTGCCCGGAACAGGAAAATCGACGTACCCGATTTCCCAAACTTTGGACTTTAACAGCTTGGATTTTTTAATAAACGTGGAGCTCAGGTAATAATCTTTGCTGACAATGCCTCTCATTATGACGCCAAGTTTGATGTAAACCCTTTTTTCAAAATTCAGAAAAAACCTGTCAACCTTCGTCACATTTTCACTGCCAGGTCCGTAGAAAAATGCGTAATCATAATCAGGGCTGTAGTCGGCCATTATTTTTTCGTAAGCGGTGTTCATCCCCTTAAAACCAGTGAACACCTCCGCTTCGAGTTTTTTCCCTTTAAGCCTGGAAAGCCCTGACAACTCTGGTATCAGACGCTCAACCAGTTTCCTTTCCAGTCTGATTTCCCTTTCTTTGCGCTCGAGGTAATCATGGAGCCTCGTCGGTTCGGCCGCCTGGAAATACCTGGTCTTTGATTTCACTATGAAGCTGACGAGGCCCTTCTTCGTCAGCCTTTGCAGGATTTCGTAGACATTTGAATACGCAACACCAGATTTTTTCACTACGGGTCCCACCGTCGAGGACCCGGATTCAAGCAAGGCAAGGTAAACGGACGCTTCCCCCCCGGTCAGGCCGAGTCTGACCAATTTTTCAGCTTCCATACTGTTATTTCCCGTCTTTATCTTTTTAAATATATACCCTGTACAGGGGAAATAAATTTAATAACGTTCTTAGGGGGATTATCAAACATGCCGAGGTACATTGATTCCGTATTTGAAGCTAATGGCAGCGATTTCGTAGACCGGTCACTAGCCAAGGAACTGGGGATGTTCGACGTTTTGGCGGTGTTGCGGGAAACCGAAAGGGACGCCATATTCAGGATTGGGGAGGGAGGCAGTATTTGCTCGAATCCCGTTGTGCTTAATGGAATGGTATACTTCGGGGCATGCGACAAGAATTTCTATGCCGTGGATGCTGAGACAGGGAATCTCAAGTGGAAAGTCAGGACAGACGGCCCTGTGTGCGTCGGCAGGTCCTGCACGATTCATGACAATAAGATCTATTTCGGCTCTTATGATCACTTCCTGTACTGCCTGGATATGAACGGAGATTTGCTGTGGAAGTTCAAGACCAGGGACATGGTCAATTCCACACCCATGATCAAAAACGGCGTTGTGTATTTCGGCTCCAGGGACCAGAATATGTACGCGGTGGATGCGGATAATGGGAAATTGATCTGGAAATTCTGGACGCACGGTGCCGTATCGCCTTCCCCTGCCTGGGCCGACGGCAACATATACTTCGGTTCCTTTGACAAAAACCTGTACGCTGTGACAGAGCAAGGCAGGCTGCTGTGGAAATTCAAAACAAACGATTTCATCGTAGAGCCTGTGGAGACGTGCAATGGCATCATCTATCTCCCCTCAACTGACAGAAATCTTTATGCCCTCTCCCCCGACGGAAATCTCTTGTGGAAATTCAGAACGAGCGGTCCCGTTGCATCAAAACCCGTCGTACATGAAAACAGTGTTTATTTTGGATGTTCTGATCATAACCTGTACAAGCTGAACGCTCTTAGCGGACAATTTGTATGGAAATTTCGAACAAGAAACATAATCTATGGTTATCCTGTTATAACGGAAAAGATGATATACTTGTGCTCATGCGATGAAAATCTTTACGCCTTAAATATAGAAGGGAAACTCGTCTGGAAATTCAAGACCCAGGGGGTTGCATCTTCTTCACCCTTTCTCAGCAGAAACGTCATTTACTTCGGTTCTTGGGATTGCTGCCTTTACGCTGTCACTACGGATGGCCGTCTTCTTTGGAAGTTCAGGGCATCCTCATCAGGACAGGCTCCGGTGAATCTTTCAGACTCCCATATGGAAAGTGTGGGAAGAAATATTTCCGGACCTTTGATATCCGATGAACCAGTAACCGAAGGGAAAAGGGCCGAGAGAAAAAGCGATTACGGCAAGTTTTCCGGCAACTATCTTGGTGAAAATGAAGACGTCTTGGACATCACGTCCATGAGCGGCTTGGTTAAGCAATATGGCAGTTCTGGGAAGAAATACCGGTAAAGCAAAGGACTACTCCCCGCTTTTCAGCGTCTCTATCTTTATCACTTCAGCGAACCGGACCGGATATATCTTGCTGGCGCCCTTCTTTATCCTCATCTGAAAAACACCGGCCATGGCAGCCCTTACGAAATCGTCATGGTTCAGATCCACAGCCTTTGATTCTACAAGCTTGGAGACGAATTCCCGGACCCTTTTCTTTATTTCGGCATTTGCCCTCCTGTTAAGGACAGCAACGACGCTCACTTGCAGTTGCCACTTGTCCTTTGTTTCCACATTAGCAAAAACAGCAACCTTTCCCAGGCCTTTTCTGCCCATCCTCATTACGTATTCATTCACGCAGAAAAATGAATGGAACTTGGTTGGAACTTTCCCCTCATGAGGCTTTTCCGCTTTTAAGCTGATCCTCGTGTAATACTTTGACTGGTCTTTCGTCAGCTCGGATACAGGGATTTCAAATACCCTGCCTTTAATCAACTTGGAGTCCGTGGCCGGAGTATCAGCTATCTTGATAGTTCCCAGCCAATCAGGAGCTAAAATAGTGAACCAGTCCTTTCCCTTCCACTTCTTCTCCGCCGCTTTTTTGCTCAATTTCTTCTTCGGTGCTGCCATGTTCCGTCTCCTCCCTCGAATTAACATGATTTGAATCAGGTTTTATATTCTTTTCTTCCGGCAAGCTTTTATTTGTTTCCCTTCCCTGTGATATGCTGCTCTCTACAGCATTGATAAAAATTTCTTCGCTGCCTGCTGGTATTGTAGCTCCCGCAGCCCCGCTGTGTCCGCCTCCCTGACCGCCTGCTTTATCTGCCGCTTTCGCCACCACCTTTTTTAGGTTGAGCCCCCCTTCAACCACTTTGCTGCAGGCCCTTGCAGAAACCTTCACCCCCTCGGCCGAATCAGCAAAAGCAAAAACAGGTATTTCGGGGTTTGCCGATTTCTCTACTATGCTAATGACGTTTGATATGATGTGCTCGTTCACTCTGCTGCCTGCCAGCACGTACCATGCATTCGGGGTTTTCCTTACCACATCTTCGTTTCCCCTTTCTATCTGTTCGTAGACCCATCGGATGGCGCCGCCAATGGATTTCCTGTACTTTTCGAGCACCCATTTTACTTCCAGGAACGCCTTTGCGACATTCAGGCAGAGTTCAACGCCCAGATAGCCCCTGCCCATCTTGCCGCATGCATTAAGCACGGTTGCGAACTCGTTGGCATCCCTGCATTCGCCTCCCTTGTCGAGCAGCTCGTAAACATCGCCGAAAATCCATTCCGCGTTCGGGTGGCCGCCGTTTACCCTCTCTGCTATGATGCCCGAAGCCAGTTTTTTCTGCTCGTCCTCGCTCAAGTCTCGCAACGTTCTCCACTCACCGTTTTCTTTCTTGAGCGGGATGCCCAGCTCATGCATGAACTGGACAGCATCGGATTCCGAGCCGCTAACGTTGGGTATGTAGGGTTCCACCGAATATTCAAGCGCTTTGTGTATGGGCCTGGTGTATCTGCCCCAGATTCTCAGGCCTTTTGTGACTTTAATCTTGTTGGCCTCAACCGCATCCTTTAGGATTTCCCTGTTCAGGCCAAACAGGCCCCATTCCTCGCCTATGGACCCTATCTGGGAGTCTCCTATGGCTCCGACAATCGCTATACCTGCCAGGTCCCTGTTGGCGGGACCCAAAGACCTCGCCACTATGTACGATACCCCGGATCCTGATATGTTTTCCTCTATGCCAAAATCCGTTGGATTGACCTGCAGTATTCTGCTACCTTCGAGACTGCCTTCTGGCTGGTGATGGTCGATTATGATTACATCGGCGCCAGGCAAATGCTGCTTGATCATTTCTATCTGCCCTGACCCCAGGTCCAGCATGACGATGAAATTCCTTTTTTCTTCCGCCAGGGATATCAGGGTATTTTCGCCAAGCTGCTTCACCAGGGTAAGATGAAACCTGAGCCCGGCCCTTAACAGGGCCTTGACCATTATGGCAGCACTGGCTATGCCGTCAGCGTCGTAGTGCGATACGATCCTTATTTCACCCTTTTGCGCCTGGACGGCGTCCCCGGCTTTCTTGGCCTGCCTCACGATAGCCTCGAGTTTTTCTAGCATGGAATCATCCCATGCTTTATTGGATTTTTAGTTTTTTAAATAATGCGAACCCCGACGATTCACGGGACCCTATAGCTCAGAATTCCGGCTCTTTTTCAAAGATAGATTCAACCGCCCTAATAAATCATTTATTTAAACAGGAGCATAAATAAGAATTATGTTCACTCTGAGCAAAGAAATCCTTGTCGGCTTGCTGGTGTTTCTAGGATTGTCACTGCTGGTGATAATCGTTCTAATCTTCAAAAAACAGAGGCAGCTAAAAAACCTCCAGTCAGGGGAGGTCGGTGAACAGCCGGCTCCAGCACCGGAGCAGGCCAAGGAACCTCCTGAGGCAGTCAAACCCGCCAAGGCCCCTGCTGAGAAACCGGCTCTGCCTGAAACCGGTCCCACTGATGCAGAGTCCATAAAGGCGTCAATAATGGTTGCCGAGAAGAAGCCTGCAGCAGTGCCAGTTCCAAAGGAGCCGGCGAAAGAGATGCCCGAAGGAGAGAAGGAACCTGCCAAAGAGCCAGTTCCAATTCCCAAAGAGCCTGTCCTCAAGCCAGAAATCAAGCCTGGAGAAAAAGAGCCTGCCAAGGCCGAGCCTCCCAAACCAGAAGAGAAACCTGAACCAAAGCCTGCTAAGCCCCCAGAGAAGAAACCAGAGCCCAAAAAGGAAGAGGCCAAGCCGCCGGTGCCGGTCAAAGAGGCTCCCATTGTCGAGGAGGAGCCAGCTGTGGAGGAGGGTCTGGAGCTGGAGGAGGCCAGCAAATTGATCAAGCCCTTCCCAACCAAGCCACCGGTCCAGAAGCCTTCCCCAAAGCCGCCCCGGGCTGAAAAGCCGAAGGAAGAAAAGCCAGCTCCCGAGACAGAGATGGAATTCGTGGATTTGAGCGGATACGAGGAACCTGCCAAAAAAGAACAGGCAGAGAAAGTTCCGCCTGAACCAGAGGAGGAGATAAAAGCACCCGCTCAACCAGAAGAAGAAATCCCAGAGAAAGAGGAGGTACCTGCCGAACCCAAGACAGAAGAAAAACCTCTCGAAGAGGAAATAGCGAGGGCAACATCGAAAGAACCGGCGGAGCTGGCGGAGCCTGCTGTTGCAGAACCTGCCGAGAAAACCGAGAAGCCGGAGGTCAAACCCGGGGAATTCGTCAAAACAAGCGCAGCCGACTTAACCGAATCGCCAAAATCCTTCTACGGGAAAACGGTCAGTGTGGAAGGCACACTCAGGCTTTCAAGCAGGGGGAAAAGCGATGTGTGGTACGTTCTTTTCGATGATTCCGGCAGCACTGTCGTAAGGAACAAAGGGGAGATCCCCTGCGAAAGGTGCAGGCTGTTCGCGGAAGTCAAGCAAACGAGGCTAGGCCAGACTTACCTGGAAGTCCAGAGATACGAGCCTCTGTAAGCGAATTTGCAATAAAAATCAAACCGGTTCAAGAAAACTTGAAAACTTACTACTTAACCAACAGCTTTGCCTTCTCAGGGTCATAGCTCCATTTTTCCGGGAGAATGTTCCTGCTTTTGTAGTACTTCGCAAGCCTTCTTATCTTTGATTCTGTCAGCTCCATACCCCTCTTGGAGTAGCGGTCGTGCTTGTTCCTGGCAAGATGAGCCCTCAGCTTGACTGCCCTTTTCATCAGATTGAGCATATCATCCGGCATATCAGGGCCAACCTTATGCTCTTTCATAATCTGCAGGGTTTTCTTACCATTTACCGCCTTGACTGCCGGAACTCCGTACTGGTCTCTAAGTATGATGCCTATTTCCGCTTGGCTCTTACCGGCCTTGGCCAGCTTTACAACTATCTGTTCAATTTCTTCAGGCTTGTAACTCACCCATGATGCCTTTAGCTGCGACGGCCTGTGTGAGCCTGACTTTCCCCTTTTTCTCGAATACATTCTTGCCATCATATCACCTGCAAAGGCCAAAGATACAATCATATATGCCATAAAGGTTTTTAATTAGTTTCGGTGCGGTCTGTTCCCCCAACTCCAGGCTCCAAATGATAAATGATTAAAAATGATTAAGAGGGGTTTGATATTTTAGGTCATGCCCCAAAAAAATAAATATGGAGTTCATATCCCCAAAGACAGCCTTGATTGTGATGATAGTAGTTCTTGTTTTCATAGCGGCATTCTGCTACGATTTGGGTTGTTCTGCCAATACCATCCGGCCAGGCACGGGCAACGGGATGCTTAACATAGCGGCAGCTTCTGGATTGCTAACAGTTTTAACAGGCATCAACCTCACCCTGCTGTACAAGAATAGGAAAAGTAAAAGGAAGAAATAAAGCCTGGTCCCCAGCATATACCCAGCATATAAACACCAGGCCCTTAAGACCAGGCCCTTGTATTTTCATATTTATTGGAACGGCCCCTAATAATTTTTATGGAAATGTCTAGCCTGGTTTCAGCGTTGCCGGATATTATCGTTCTTCTCCCCGTGCTGCTTTACGCTATGCAGTTGCTTTTTTACCTGTTTTTCATGTGGTTCTGCGGTTCCATAGCCATCAGGGGCTATAAAAAGCATATGTCATCTATCACAGGTCTCGGTGCCAAGCTTCTCGCAGGAACCGTCTGCCTGATAGGAGGCATGTCATTTTCCGGATTCATCCCCTTTTTCAGCAAGGGCTTTATGCACATACTCCAGATAGACGTACTGATAGCAGGATTGTCTGTAGCATTTCTGCTTGCGTTTGCACTCCGCTTGATCACCTACAAGGAGGAATGGCGCAAACCCAAGGCCATGATAGAATCGCTGAAAAGAAAGGTTATGGCCCTTGAAGAGATGCTCAGAAAGGGGTCCAAGTCCATACCCGAAAAGGAAGCCAGAAAAAAAGCCGAGGGCGGATTGCCTGGGTACAAGGCCGACAGTGCCAAGCTCGTAGGCAACGAATGGGTCATCGATTTGAAGCTCGGGGACAAGGTGGGAAAAGTGATACTTGACGCCTGTGACGGGGAGATAAAGAAGAAAATCAAAAAATTTGAAGTTTTGGAATTTTTCAAGGATGCCCGCAAGCTGGCGGGCTTGTTAATGATAATCGCTGTTGCAGGAGCCTCCGCGCTTTTTTTCGAGGGATTTCCGGATCCAAGTGATATGTTCACATCTATGTTTGGGATAACGATGGAGGACATAGTGAACATGTCTGCATCGCTGCGCGACAACCCCTTCATCTCCGGGGATATACCGCCCGGGTGCATCAGCCCGATTGTCTTGGCCAGATACCAAAAGAATTTTGAGGACATAGACTTCGTCAGGGAACATCTTTATGAAGACAATTCAACCAAAAGAATCGTAGAGGAAAATTCAGGCAAAGATGTTCGGTCCATGCTTAGGCTGGATCACGAAGGCAAGGACCTGATATTGGCCACCACATACGATATGAGCTTGTGCTATCTTACTGACGGCAAGTTCTGCGCATGTCTGTAGAACACTTGATAGAGTGAAAACTGGGGCGAAAACCTATAAATTTTTAACACCGTTACCAAATCTCTAATTATGAATACAATAGAGTGCATAAAATCCAGGGCTTCTGTGAGAAGTTTTAAACCAGACAAGATTCCGGACAGCGTTCTGGACGAAATTCTCGATTCAGCCGTTCATGCGCCGTCAGCCGGAAATGTCCAGGACTGGGAGTTCGTTGTTGTCAGCAAGCAGGACACGAAGAATCGCTTGGCAGGGGCTGCATGGGGGCAGGAATTCGTCTCACAAGCGCCCGTGGTGATAGTGGTATGCTCAAACCTGAGGACGATTCACAACGCCTACGGTGAAAGGGGAAACAGCCTCTATTCCATCCAGAACACGGCCACGGCCACGCAGAACATGTTGCTGGCGGCGTGGGAGAAGGGGCTCGGTTCATGCTGGGTCGGCTCCTTCAACGATGAAAATGTAAGGGAGATTCTCGTCTTGCCCAGTCATGTGAGGCCCATGGCAATAGTCCCTATCGGATATCCGGCAACAGAACCCAAAAAAAGCAGAAGAAAAAAGCTTGGTGAAGTTGTGCACAAAGAATTTTACTGACGGGCGTCTTTTAAGCAATTCCAGAGTTGATTAATTGATTTTATTTAAATCACATCTTGCATTCTGATAATACATGACCGGGTTAAGAGGATTTGAACTTGAATCTGGGAACACCGCGCTTGTATTAATAGACGTGCAAAACGATTTTTGTGCGGCAGGCGAAGAATTTGTATATTACAGAAGGAACCCTGACGATGTAGTTCCCATCCAAAGGGTTGTGGATAGATGCATCGTCCCTGTTCTGGAAAGGTCAAGAAACAAGGATTTGTTCGTCTTGTTTATCAAGGCCTCTTACAAGGCCGGACAATTTGATATTGCTGAGAAATTTTGCATCCCTGGTACAAAGGGATGGGATTTTTACAAGATAAGACCGAACACGAACAGTCCCAAAGAAAAGCTATTTGAAAAAAGAAGTCCCGACTGTTTTGATTCCAGGCCTGACCTAGAAAAATGGTTAAGCATGAACAGGGTAGATAGTGTATTGATAGCAGGCTTCACCACGGACCAATGCGTTAAAATCTCGGCACTTTCCTCTTCTGCTAAAAACTTCAATACCATTGTAATAGGAGATGGGGTTTCGACAGCCCGGTATAAACTTGGCATGCATTGGAAAACCTTGGAATTCTTCAGGCAGCACCCCGATATCAAGGTCATCAATTCCAAAAGGCTGAAATTTTAGCGCCTCCGTGACACCATGCTTTGCATCGTAACCCCGAAAACCGCTATTTTCGCGTCCACCAACCTCCCATCACCCGGTGGCTTCCCTGACATCTCCGAGGAGGGAATCGAATTTGAGATATCCGGCCTCCTCGTTGAAATGCCCCGCATTCTTTATGATTTTCAGTTCAGCCCCCAATTTTTCTGCGAGCTGCTTGCTTTTTTCAAGCGGAACGTAAGAATCATTATCACTTGCGTAAACCACGAAATGCCGGCAGTTCTGCCTTATCTTGTCCCAGTCAAATTCCCTGTTGGTGAAGGTATCACTTATCCCGTCGAATTCAGATATGCCCAGTTTGCCTAGGAATCCCGCTACCAAGAAGGCAGCTCTGACCGGTTTTAGCAAACCTTCTATCACTGTAAGTATGAAGGCTGGGCCAAGACTATGCCCCACAAACACCGTGTTCTCATTCACGTACCTGCGATGGTGCTTGAAAACAGCGAGCCAGTTATCAAGGTTCTGGTTGGCAGGCGTGGGGAATCTTGGTACATGCACGTGGAGGCCGATCTTGCGCAGTTCTTTTTTCAGCCAGGGGAACCAGTTCTCGTCCGGGCTCCCGTAAGATCCATGGATGATGATAATGTCGGCCATGATTAGATAAAGAACCGAGAACTAAAAAACAGGGCGCTGCCGGAACCTGGCAATCACCCTGAAATAATTATAATAGGGAAGGGAGGGAAAGGGAGTCCTCCCTCCTTTATCTCTGCAGAACTGGTATTCCCAGATCCTGTGAATAGCCCTTTTTCTCCTCTTCCATGGCCACAGGGCCCAGTATGTAGGGAGACTTTACGCCGGTGATGATGGTTATCACGCGTATTTTCCCGGTGAATTCGGGGTCTATCCTTGCGCCCCATATCACCTGTGCGTCAGGGTCCAGCAGCTTTGACACGTATTCTCCTATCAGGTTGGTCTCGTCAAGCTTCAGGTCGGGGCCTCCTGTTATGTGGATCAGGGCTCCGCTCCCTCCTGTGTAGTCAACCTCGAGCAGCGGATTGGTCAGTGCTTTGGTTATGCATTCCTCGGCCCTTTCCGCCGTGTTGGATTCCCCGAATCCCACGGCAGCCACGCCCCCTGAATGCATTATCGTCTTGACGTCCGCGTAGTCAAGGTTCACCAAGGACGGCGTCGATATAGTTTCCGTGACGCCCTTCACGGTGGTGGCTATGAGCTCGTCCGCGACACCAAATGCCTCCTGCAACGGCAGGTCGCCAGCGACCTTTAGCAGCTTGTCGTTCTCTATCACTATGGCCGTGTCGCACACCTGCCTGAGCTGGTAAAGCCCGTCCTCTGCTTTTCTTATTCTTGCTCCCTCTATCTTGAAAGGCATGGTCACACAGGCTATGCTAATCGCGCCTAGCTCCTTCGCTATCCTGGATATCACAGGCAAGGCGCCCGTGCCGGTTCCGCCTCCAAGGCCGGACAACGCGTAGACCATGTCCACGCCTTCCAGCATCTTCTTGATGTCTTTCTCTGATTCCTCCGCAGCCTTCCGGCCAACTTCCGGATAGCCGCCAGCGCCGAGGCCCCTGGTCGTTTCACGGCCCAGCAGCAGCTTCTTTCCGGCCCTGCTAACGGTCAGCTGTTTGGCGTCCGTGTTTACAGCTACTGTCTTAGCGCCCTTGATTCCCATGTCCGTCAGCCTGGTTACCATGTTGTTTCCCGCACCGCCAGTACCCACTATCAATATACTGGCATCCTTGACATCCAGTCCAAATTCATCCTGGATCGTTTCCTCAATTTTAGCTTGAGCTTCGACAGGCTCTCCCTCGCCTGACAAGCTCTTTTCAAAAACTCTTTGAACCAACGATTCCATATTTTCCCTCCCTTAATTTTGATTTGAGCTCCCCAAAATATATAATGGAGTAGCGAAATTTTTTTTAAACTCCTTTGGCAAGTTTCCTATAGAAATAATTTATGATTATAAGTCCGTCTAGAAATAGACTCCAACTACACTTCGCCTCAAAATCGATCCCTCAATCGATTCAAAGCGTCTAGTTCTTTCCCCCAATTGGAAACAGTGTAATATTTATTTCATTTCCTGATATAAATTATTATCGCTGTCGGTCAGGTGTCAGGTCAGTCAGATCGTTGTCAGAAAGAAAGTCCGAAGAAATGCCGTGTTCTAACAATTACCTGAAAATTGCGAATCTCAATAAAAGGATGAAAGCTGCCGCGGCAGCCATCACGGCAATGCTGATGGCTCCGATTGGGACACCCTCAAACGCCAGGAATAATCCGGTCAGCCCGGCTGGCCGGATTTGCGTGTAGTTGCCTGTAACATTGCCTGTTTCATTCAGGGTTATGTTTGCCTCCCCCGCCGGCTCCGTCAAAACCACGGCGTCTATCTCCACCCCCGACAAGGCCTTTTCCGAATCCGCCAGAATTGTTACCTTGTATCCCTTTTCTGGCGTTTCGTAGGGCGGGGACAGGTACAGATAAAATTCTTCTTCCTGCAGGGGGGTCAGATAGAACGAGTCATGGCTGATGTGGGCCCAGTCCGGGCCATCCACTATGATGCTGTAATGGTCAGAGCGGAGGCCTTTGTTCACAATTTTGAGTTTAACGGTCACAGCGTTGCAGACAACCACGCTCGTTTCCTTCTCTTTCGTTTCATTGCCGTTGATTATGCTCAGGTCGACTGAATAGCATCTCTCCTTTTTGCCGACACCGACCGTTACGGACTTTTCAGCATGCACTCCATGAGAAGACTGCAGCGCGAACAGTATTTCATTTTCGCTCTCCCAAAAATAATTAACCGCTATCTTGGCCTCAAGGGACTTGGATTCTCCCGGCTCAAGTTCGAACACAAGCTGCTTGCCAAGATATTTGAGGGTGTACTCATCTGGCAGTTCCCCTGTGTTTTTCACCCCGATTTCATAGGTGAGCGTGTCCCCCTTGCACGCGCTGGTTTCTACCGGACTTGCATCGAAGTCAGCATCATAACAGTTCTGGATGTTGAGCGTTGCCGAGTCCTCGTCTGATACGTTCCCGTCATATACGAGGATGCTGACCGGATAAGAGCCAACTTTTGCTGTCGAACTGATATCCAGTATTACGTTCTGGGCCTCGCCCGGGCCCAGCACCAGCTTTTTCCTGCCCAGCGTTCCCATGGAAGCGGTCACCTCGTAGGGGGTCAGGACAGTGCCGGTGTTTTCCACCCTGACGACGAAATCTGTGCTCTCGCCCCTGCATATGTTCCTTTCCGCAGGCGAGATGGAAACGGCAACGGACCTGCAGTCCAGTGCGGAGATCATGCTTACCGCATCAACTACCGCGGTCGGATGGTTTAATGAAGAAACTGATACGACAACTTCCATTTCCCTCCTGGCCGGCGGGGTAGCGGTTATCCTGACACTCTCCCTTTCGTGACTGCCTACAGACACGGTTTCATGTTCCGCTGCAATCCAGTTCGGCGTTACTAACCTGTACGTGTCAGGCTTGGTGCCAACGTTGTCTATGTTCAGGTAATACCCGGCAGACGAGCCTATACAGACGGCATCGGCGGGCGGGCTCAGCTTTGCGTCAAACGTGTAGCATGGCTCGATGGACATCCTGATAACCGTGTCCGCACGGGCGTAGGACGTGTCCGATTCTGCATGTATCGTTATGTTCTGGATTCCGGTCAAACCGGCGGGAGGTGCTATACTTAAAGAAACGGTTTCTTTTTGTCCAGCCTCAACCGAAACGGAATCGTCCGAAAGCATAACCCAGGCGGGGGAAGCGTAAAGGATGAATGTCTCGTCCATCTTTCCCAGATTGGAGATTTCCAGCTCGGTCGCCATAGCCTCGTTCTCGCACGTGACAAGATAACTTTCACTCGAGACTGACACGTCATGGCACGCCATCACTCCAAGCTCAAGGTCCTTTGTATATTTCTTCCCTGACATGCCTGATTTGGCGGCAACGGTCACGGTATATATGCCAGGGCTTGTCCCGCAGGCCGCCGTTATCCATACAGGGTCTACAATGGCTGTCTCATCCGCTCCCAGCGTCAGCTGCGGCAGTATGAAGCCGCTCCAGCCGTCAGGCAGCTCCAGTGACATGTAGTAGGTGTCGGACGAACTGCCGTAATTCGTGATTTTTACGGTTATCTCATCACTCGATATTATGTCGCAGGGACAGAACTGGGCTGATTCGGATCCCACCTCCAGGCCCCCCCCGTAATATGCGTGAACAGGCCTGGCTAACAGCAAGCAGAGTACAAATATCAGCCCCATGTATTTGGTTTTCATACTTATCAATTGGTGGTAAATTTTTTAAACCTTTCCATCCTGTCCGATATGTCTCTTCGTTTTTCAGGTTCCCGCAAAGCTTCCACTAAGCCCAGATGTCGGCTTCCCCGGTTTCTTTAAGGAACGCATAACCAACCAGGACGGTTATCAGAAATGCTATCACTACGCCCGTTGATAACAGGACCGGCCGATCCAAATCGCTCAAAACGAACATGCCTGTGAGGCCGCCGGTCAGGCCGTTGCCGGTTTCGGCAGGCCCGGCCCCCGAATCGAATTCTGCTCCATGTACCTGATTCCTGCCCACCCACAACCTCTCGGTGAAATTGAAGGTCTCCCCGGAACCCGCCACCTTGATTGCTAGCCGATAGTCGCCTCTTTTTTTCGGATTTATCATGTAATTGACAGTTTTGGCAGAATCCACGTACACGCTGGGCGGGTATTCCACCCACTCGGCGGGGACGCCCGCAATGGATATGGTGTACGTAGCCGGGACATCCGTTTTTATGTATATCTTCCCGGTAACGGTTCTGCATTGGAAGGTGTTCAGGAACGTCGGCCTGATAGTGACGGAGACTGGATCACTGGCCAATGCGCTCGAGAACGGAATCAGTAGTGCTATAGCGAGCAGAAACAGCCCCAATATGACCCCGATTACCGATGTTCCTCTCATGGAAACACACTCATGATGATGTAATGGTAGTTAATTTTTTATTCTTAACCGGGATCTCAGCAGTTTGAAACGTCATTTTTCTCATTTTTAAAACCGAACCCGAAATAAGAGAGCATGCCAGAGAAAAGGAAGAAAAAGATTATCCAGAGGGGGGCTGAGGCCGTCCTGTACCTCGCCGGCGACGGCAGCCTGGTCAAGGAAAGGGTGAAGAAGGGATACAGGATACCTGAGCTTGACGAGGCAATAAGGAAGCGGAGGGCAAAGCTCGAGGTTTCGCTGCTTGACAAGGCCAGGCGGAGCGGCGTTACTACGCCCAGGGCAGCATTAACTAACAAGTATATAATTAGGATGGACTACGTCAACGGTGAAAGGGTGAAGGATGTCCTGAGCGGGATGAGCAGGGCGGAGCAGCTAAAAGTCGCAGAAAAAATAGGTTCGTTTGTAGCCGCTTTGCATGCATCGAATATAATCCACGGGGATTTGACCACGTCCAACATGCTTTTAAAAGACAACAAGATATACTTCATAGACTTCGGCCTGGGCAAGATTTCGCACAAGGTGGAGGACAAGGCCACGGACCTGTTCCTGCTGTGGGAAGCCCTGCTGTCGACACATTTCGGGATATCGGCCCGGGTTTGGAAAAACATTATAAATATATATGCCCTAAAATATTCAAATGCCCGCGAGGTCCTGCTGAGACTGGACATGATTTCGCGCAGAAGGAGATACAAATGACAAAGAAGCCGGAAACGAAAGAAGAGAAAGGTGGAAAGGTGGCGGAAAAGCCGGGGAAGAAAAGTGAACACGGGCAGCCGCCGGAATCACCAGCAACTGAAGTAGCTGCCGGGGAGGAAGAAACCGGGACGGAAGAAGCACCCAAGCCAGGAGCTGGGATGAGGAAGCCGTCGGCCGCCGGACATGAAACGGAATGGATACCAAAGACCAAGCTCGGGAATGACGTCCTGGCGGGCAAGTACAAAAACCTGGAAGAGATCCTGGAGCACGGAGAGCTGATCCTGGAACCTGAGATCGTTGACGCCTTGGTCCCTGATCTCATGCAGGAAATAATTTACATAGGCGGCTCACCTGGCAAGGGTGGCGGCATAAGAAGGACCGCCACCAAGATGACGGCAAGGATGCACAAGTCCGGGAGAAGGTTCAAGCTCGCGGCTATGGCCGTGGTCGGGAACGGGAACGGAATAGTCGGTGTCGGGACAGCGATATCAAAGGAGCACAGGACAGCCCTGGAGAAGGCCGGGAAAAACGCAAGGCTGAACGTTATCAGGGTTCGCCGGGGATGCGGGAGCTGGGAATGCGGATGCGGCGGAGAGCACAGCATACCCTTCAAGGCCAGCGGCAAGTCGGGGTCTGTCCATGTCACGTTGCTGCCTGCCCCGAAGGGAGTTGGCATGGTGGCGAGCGAGGAAATGAAAAAGATCCTGCGCCTTGCCGGGATCCATGACGTTTGGGTAAAAACCGCAGGCAAGACGTCCACCAGGAACAACCTCGTCCTGGCAGTTTTCAACGCCCTGCGAAACCTCAACAAGGGAAAGGGTGATTTATGATGGGGAACGGGCATGACAAGGGGCATGATAATAAGAACGGAACGGGGTTGGAGTTGTATGCCGTTATAAGATTAAAAGGGTCGGTGAGGGTAAACGAAAAGGTGAGAGACACCCTGGAAAAGCTGCATCTGAAAAAAGTTAACAATTGCACCCTGGTCCAGGCGAACGAGACTTACAAGGGAATGCTCCGTTATGCGGTCAACTACGTGACATGGGGGGAGATAAAGGAAGAAACCCTTGCAAAAATGCTCGCCAAAAGAGGGCGAAGCAAGGCTGGCGCCAAGCTCGACGCAAAACTGGCAAAGGCTGTTGCCAAAAAGATATTCAAGGACAAAAACCCGGAGTCCGCTGACATCATGCCCGTATACAGGCTGTCACCGCCGACGCACGGGCTAAGGTCGGTCAAGCTGCGATATCCCCAAGGGGACATGGGAGCCAGGGGCGAAAAGATAAACGATCTGCTGCTAAGGATGATATGATGGCAAGCAAGAAGGTATCCAGGCAGAGGGGCCACCGGACGCATGGTTACGGCAGTCCCAAGAAGCACAGGGGCAAGGGTAGCAGGGGCGGCACTGGAATGGCAGGCAGCGAAGGGCACAGGAAGACCTTCCTGCTGAAGTACAGACCCGGGTATGGCGGCAAGCACGGCTTCAAGTCCAAGACAGGAAAGAAGCTGAAGTCGATAAACCTGAGGAACCTGGAAAAGATGGCAGGTTCCGGAAAAAAAATAGACTTGAAGGCAATGGGCTATGACAAGGTGCTGGGAACAGGGGAAATCAAGACCAAACTCGAGGTCAAGGCGGACTTTTTCTCAGCGAACGCAAAGGAAAAGATAGAAAAGGCGGGCGGGAAGGCGATCGGTTCTGTCTCAGGCGGGGGCACGGAAGAAGAGGTTACAGAAGCCCCCCGGGAAGGGGTCAAAGAAGAGGTTGCCGAAGAAAAAGTCAAAGAGGGCGGATAAACACACCACCCCACTCTGTTCCTTTGACAGGGATTTTTAAATTTCTCCTTACAAGTCAATATATGAAAGATTTTCGTAGACAAACATACTTCTACGCTGTTGATATACAAGGCGATGAAACGGCAGAGGTGGCTGCAGATATAGTTTCCGGCATTTATGACATCGTGAAAGATAAGGTCACAAGAAACACGACTTTTGATGATTATGACGAACCCGACGGGCTGAAAGCTCAGATGGTAATGCAGTTTGAAGAGGAGTTCAGCATTCCTATCCCGGATGACGAAGCTGAAACATTAACAAGCGTCGGAGCTTTCATTGATTATATAAAGGCAAGTCAGCAGCTATAAAGGCAAGTCAGCAGCAAGAATCCTAGAGATGTCAACTGTTTCCTAGAAAAGCCAGGCTTTGGGGAAAAGCCAGAAAAGGACTTAAAACCCGATTTTATATAAATAGAAAAAATACAAATTAAATGCAAATCCGAAAAAAGAAAAGGGAAGTAAAAAGAAGTTGTAACGGGTTCAAGGGATTAGCATGGCATTCCAAGATTCTTACATGAAGGTTTTGCAGCGCTTGCCTGGCATCAGGGAACCAATAAAGAAGCTGAGCTTCAGGGAAAAGCTCAAATACACAGGCATGGTGCTGCTGATATTCTTCCTGATGTCCCAGATAATGGTGTTCGGCATCAGGGTTGAAGGGCTGCAACAGCTGAAGGTCTTCGAGTTGCTGCTGGCGTCCAAGTTCGGTTCCCTGACAACCCTGGGCATAGGACCCATCGTCGTAGCAGCCATCATCCTGCAGCTGCTGGTAGGCTCCCAGATACTGTCCTGGGACCTGAATACAGAGGAAGGCAAGATGCTTTTCCAGGGAACGCAAAAGATAATGACCATAGCCCTGTGTTTCATCGAGGGCGTGATATACGTCACGTTCGGGGCGATCCCGGCTGCCGAGGGTATGGTCGCCATAGTGATTTTGCAGATAGCGGCAGGAGGCATCCTGATATTGTTCATGGACGAGATAATAACGAAGTGGGGCTTCGGCTCAGGGGTTAGCCTGTTCATCCTGGCCGGGGTAAGCAGCGGCATAATAACAAGGATGTTCAACCCCTTCGCGTTGTGTACCGGGGTGAGCTGCATCTCCATTTTCAACCTGCAGGGCGGCACAGGGCTGGCGCTGCCCTCGATAGAGATCCAGAACCCCCCTCTGGGCGCAATACCCCAGGTGTTCTATTACCTGGCTACAGCGGACCCCTTGAACGCTTTCCTGCTCGGGATGATGCCGTTCATGGCAACGGCCCTGGTTTTCCTGATGGTCATATTCATGCAGTCGGTGAAGGTGGAGATACCCCTCGCCTTTGGCTCTATCAGGGGATTCGGCCGACGCTGGCCATTGCAGTTCCTGTACACCAGCGTCATCCCGGTCATACTCATAGCCGCATTGCTGGCCAACGTGCAGCTGATGGGCCGGCTTACAGCAACGCCCGTCGAGCCGGAATCCGCCATGGTTTGCGGCTTGCTGGGCTGCTTCGAAAACAACAACCCTGTTTCCGGCCCAGTTTTCTATTTGCGGCCGCCCACGTCCCAGGCGGTGGCGGGGGTTTCTGTATTCATGGGCATTTTCGCACTGCTTGGCGCACTCTTAGCGCCATACATACGTAGGCCGGGCTGGCAGATATCGCTAGCGATGATACCGGTTGGCGGGCTGGCGTGGTTCGGCTTGGTGCAGGCAATCGGGTTGACAGGGATGGTGATAACCATGATGGACATAGCCAGAATAGTGGCGTACATGGGCTTCATGATAGGAGGCGCCACGCTATTCAGCATCTTCTGGGTGAGCACATCGGGCATGGACGCAGGGTCCGTGGCAGACCAGATACATTCCGTAGGCCTGCAGATCCCTGGCTACAGAAGGGACATCAGAATCATAGAGAGGGTGCTTGCACGGTACATACCGGGTCTGGCCGTTCTGGGCGGGGCCGCCATAGGGATTCTCGCGTCCTTTGCCGATCTCACGAACGCCATCGGGAGCGGGACCGGGATATTGCTGGCCACCATGATATCGTACCAGTTGTACCAGGAGATAACGACGCAGCACCTTGAGGAGCTGCACCCGGCGGTGAGAAGGTTAATTGGGAAGTGAAAGGAATATGAACATACTCGTAACGGGGGGGCAAAACGTGGTCAAGGATTCCGTTGTGAAGCTGGCGCTGGAGCGACTGGGGGGGCACGTGAAATTCAAAGTGCTGAGCTTCAGCGATTTCGTGCTGGGATCTGAGGATTCCATCAATGAGCTGCATTTGCTGAAGAACACCCAGCAAAAACTCATGAGGAACATACAGCTCAAGATGCTCGAGACAGGGGCACGCGAACATGTTATAATCAACGGATACTGCACTGCCCGGACCAAGCTTGGATACATGCCGATAATCACGAAAGCCAGCATAGACATCTTCAAGCCCGACATAATAGTCCACGTGGAAGTCGATCCAGCGGCTCTCGGCGGGAAGCTAAAAGATCGGGACGATTTCGTGCAGCACCAGTCACTCGAAAAATCATGCGCGCTCTTCTTCGGGGCATGGGCCGGCTCAGTGATCAAAATCATACAGACGGGGATAGAGGGTCCCAGACAAGGGGCCGATGAGTTGTACGAGCTGCTCAGGGACGTTTTGGTGGTGAAATGATGGAAATGACGCCTTTCCTGGGCATAACCCTGATTTCGATTGGCCTTTCCCTTCTTATATCCATAATCTACAGGGTGCTGACCAAGCCGGACGAGGTGCGCAAGATCAAGGACGACATGCGATTCTACAAGGAAAAGATGAGCAAGGCCCAGAAAGAAGGTAACAAGGAGCAGGCCAGCCAGTATGCAAGCGAAATGATGCGTGCGAGCCAGGCGCAGATGAGGCACAGCATGAAGCCCATGATGGCCACCATGCTGGTTTTCATACTTTTGCTGGGCTGGCTGAACAGCAACTACGGGGGCGTGAGCGCTGATCTGGGAGATAACCCGGATGCAACGTTCAATTACGGCGGTGCCGAGTACAAGATCTATTATGAAAAGGCAGAAGAGAACGGCCAGTCCAGCTTCAAGGCAGGGGTCGATTTCAACGACGACGGGGAATTCTCCCAGGACGAGGTATTCTCCCAGGACGAGGTATTCTCCTATAAGGGCGCTTACTGGCGGGCCAAGCCTGCGATGGAGGGAATGATGTTCTTCGCGAGCGAGCGCGAGAACGCGGTCCATTTCGAGATGTTGGTCGCCCGGTTGCCTTTCATGCTGCCTTTCATAGGGAACTACCTGACATGGTTCTGGTGGTACATCTTCATCAGCATACCGGCAACCATCGTGTTCAGGAAAATACTGGGTGTGGAATAGGCAGACTTTTAAATGCAGAACATAGTAAATTAATAAAAAGTTTCCAGAACAATAAATAACCCCTTGGTGATTCAAATGCCAAAGCCAGCGCAAAGGTCGAGATCCTTCAGGAAGAAGAAGATCAACACGCCCAGCGGCAAGGCTAGGATCCATTACCTGAAAAAGAGGCCTGGCCCGGCCAGGTGCGCGGTGTGCAAGAAACCATTGCATGGGGTGCCCAGCAATCTGCCGGCCAGAATCAGGAAATTGACTAAAACGAAAAAGAGACCTAGCAGGCCTTACGGAGGGAATCTGTGCCCTGCATGCACCAGAGAGGCTATAAAGTCCAAAAACTTGGCGAGGTGGGAGAAGAATGCTTAGTATAGGTAGGATATGCGTGAAAACTGCAGGCAGGGAGGCCGGCAAATTTTGCGTTGTTGTGGATGTTCTCGAGGACGGGTTCGTTCTCGTCACCGGCCCGCTGGCCGTGACGCACGTCAAAAGAAGGAGATGCAACATCGAGCACCTGGAGCCGACGCCCGAGGTCATCAAAATCGCAAAGAACGCCAGCGATGGCGAGATAATAAACGTGTACAAGAAACAGGGGATTTTCGAGAAACTGGGCACAAAGCCGCCAAGCGACAAGGACATGGAGTTGGCGAAGGAAAAGGAAAGGAAGAGGGCGGTGGCAAAGAAAGGGAAGCCAAAGGAGCCAGAAGCCAAGCCGCATGAAAAAGAAAAGGCGGAGAAGGCCAAACCCGAACCGAAAAAGGAAGAGAAGAAAGAAGAGCCCAAGCCCGCTAAGCCCGCAGAGAAAAAACCGGCCGACAAAAAGAAGAAGAAAGAGAAGCCCAAAAAGAAAGAACACAAGGAAAAGAAACCGGGAAAGAAATCCAAGAAAAAGCCGGAGAAGCCTGCCAAGGCAAAGAAAGCAAAGGGAAAGAAGAAATAAGTTACGTGTTGCTCGAAGCCTGCAAAGCCTGCAAAACATGAAGATGGGCAAAATAAGCCGGCAAAGGCGCATAAAAAGGATGCCAATTTTATCCGTTTTTTTTGTAAAGCTTTTTATTTCTTTTCAGTAACTAAGATTTGATAATTATGGATCTCATAGTTTTCGACATGAACGGCCCGCTAACGGAGAAGAATCTGGCTTACACGCTTAGCAGAAAATACAGGCCGGAAGGAATGTCATATTGGGAGAAATTCAGGGGGGGCAGCCTTTCAGCTGCAGACACCGTTGTCAAAGTGGGAGCCACACACAAGGGGCTTCCTTTCGAGCTGATGGAGGAAGAAGCCAAATCTATAGCCTGCACCGATGGCGGAAAAGAACTCGTGGAAAATGTGAGAAACGACTTCGGGATATTGATAGCGACAATCGATTACGAAAATCTCGCAAGGAAAATAGCAGGAGAATTGGGCATCCAGAACTACTTCGGCAACAAAGCGATTTATGACGATGGGACGCACACAGGGGAAATCCAGGTCCCGATCATTGACGGAAAAGAGAAGGCAGAGCATGCAAAACAGTTTAAAGAAAGGGGAGGTTTTGCGCGGTTGATATCAATAGGAGATGACATGCCATGCTATGAACTTTTCCGGATATCTGATTTATCCTTTGCATACGATTCAAAAAGCGAGGAACTCATGGAAGTTGCTACCCACCGAATTGAGGGTGGCGATCTCCCAAAAATAGCAGAATTTCTTTAGTTTATAATGTTATGACTATTTTACATGCTCCTCGAGGCGCGCAGGACTTCTATCTCACCGACACCGTCTATGGACCTGATCTTCTCCTCAAGCTCGTCCTGCTTGCCTCCCGCATCCGGGATAATCGTTGTGAATTTCAAGGCGCTGAGCCCGAAGCCTATCGGCTCTTCCTCGAGCCTTTTCGGGTTGAGATTCTCCAGCCCGGCCTTCACGTGCCCGAATTTCTCAGGGCTGGCGGGCAGAATTTTATAGACTATTATCACATCTCCCATACAATCACCAATCAAGGACCCTCGAAGCCGCACTTCGGGCACTTGTATTTGTTCACCAGTTTCCTGCACCTCTCGCACCTGATGATGGTCTCCTCTCCGCACGCCGGGCAGGGAAACCTGACCCAGTAGCTCTCCGTTTCCACCTTCTTCCCGCAGGAAATGCATTTCAACGCCATATTCAGCCTCAAGACTAATTTTACTTAATTTGTTAATAAAGTATATAAAAGAATGGTTTCGTGGCTCAGAATACTTTTTTAATATTATTGATTAACGGGCCCGCCCGGATTTGAACCGGAATCGGAACCTCCGCAAGGTTCTAGGCTATCCAACTACCCCACAGGCCCATTTCAACAAAATAATCCCTGATTTCTTCAAATCTCTTCAAATGTTTAAAATTATTTGAACCTATCTCATTAAACCATTTCTCTATTTGCACAGGACCATTAAACTTTAGGCAATATCCCTTTGAATATAATGCTGGAAAAAAACCAAGTTTTTCGCTTATTTCTTGAACTTCTTGTAAGAGAATGTTTGATTTTATAGTAATTTGCAAATGTGGATATGATTTATTTCTATTTAAGTAAATACAACCATCAGTGTCAAATATCCCTCGAAGAAGTGATTCAAATATATCCCTTCTTTGGCAATTTTTTATCATATCTGGTACTTTGATAATCTCCGCTTTTTTGCCAATAGGCAAACCTAAAACCTTGCTCTTAAAAGAATATACAGCCTTCGAACAAAACTCAATTCCGCATATAGGTCCACGCTCAAGCAAATTTAAATCGAGGTTAAAAAGCCTTTTATACAGTGGTAAGACAAAATTCAAAAAGTACTTCTTTTCATACTTGGAACCTCTAATTGAGAAATAATATTTTTTATTTGGTAGTGTACCATCACCAATATGCATCCCAATTTCTTCGGCTAGTAATGGAATCAATTTATTTGGTAATATTATTTTTCTATATTTATCAAAATTGCTATATACAATCCCTCTATTATCAAAAAATATTTCCTTAGAATTTTCAAATATATCCTTATTCTCGTCCATTCTTTCGACAACTTCTTTATAACTCTTTTTATATCTACCGATTGATATGGAACGAGAGTGGATTTTTTTATGCATTTTTATCCATTTTTGTAGCATTTCCCCAGTTCTTTTACCACCTTTTGATTTAATTTTTTTCAAGTATGATGCTTTGAATTTCGATTTCAATTTATTTTGAGTTATTATTCCACCTTTCCTTGCACCCCAGTTATCATTCTCTGCAGCGACAATTTCTAGTTTATTTATATAATCTTTTGGAATAATCTGTGAAGGTATATACCGCTTACCACTTTTCCACTTTTTAATAGCACCTAAATTTACATCCATTTCTTTTGATAATTCAAATTGATTATTCACCCCGAATCTTTTTTTCAGTTCTTCGAAAAGCTCAATTCTAGATTTTTTACTTATTTTCAATCTCATATGTGAGATATATTTTTATACTATTTAAGCTTACCGTGGGACCCATCCCATCATTACCAGTTTGCATTATTATTTCCCAAATCAAAACATTGATAAAAAAATTATATAATAATGGAATCCCTGGCGGGCCCCCTTCAGTATTTCTTTATCGCATCAAGCTCTTCTTCTGTCAGCTCGTATTCCTCTGCCAACTCGGCCTTCTTGAGCAGCATGAAGCGCAGGTAAGGGAGGTATTCCCTTTTTATGACACGCGATGAGCAGTGCAGGCGCTCGCCAAGCTTTCTGGACAAGGAGCCCAGCAGCGCCCTTTTTTGCCTTGTCTGCCCTAGTCTGACAAGCCTGTAAGGAGCCTTGAACGGGACAAACCCGTGGTGCTCGTCCTTGAACAGGGAAACCCCTGACATCAGGTCGATCATGTAGGCCTTGAATCTCCAGTTCTGCTGCTTGAGGACGATGGACCTGAACAGATTGGCCTTGGCCAGCAGTTCATAGCCATCTGCCAGCGAACCGATGTCCTTGTACGCGAGCGCGAGGTTGCTCTCCAGCCACCAGAAAACCTCGTCCGGGTCTTTGCCCACTTCCCGGATCACCTTCCTCGAGGCTTTCAGCGACCCCGAAAAGAACAGCGTCGGCAGGACATTCAGGATGGTCCTCTCCCTTTCCCTGTATCCAAGGGCATCCAGGTCGTGCTCCGTAACAGAGTCGTGCCCGGCCGACAGCAGTTGCAGGTCAAGCAACGCGGACCTGATGTCTCCAGACGCCCATCTCGCCAGGTCTTTAAGCACCCCGTCGTCGGCTTTTACGTTCTCCCTTTTCGCAATCTCCCTCAGCCTCTTGGCTATGCTCGGATAGGGTATCCTGTTGAATTTGACCATGGTGCAGTACTGCCTCAACGGCCTTAGCTTGGGTTTCCATACGTCATTCGCGGACAATATTATCGGGAATTTTGAATTCTTTATTATCTTGACTATGCTCGATCCCGCGCCCCTCTCCCTGCCGCTTATGCCGTCAACTTCGTCTATGAGTATGATTTTCCCAGGGTGGAACAGGGTCTGCTGCCGCGAGCTCTGGCCCAGCAGCCCCTCGAGTTCTTTCCCCGTTCTCGAATCGGACGCGTTGATTTGCACGAGCGCCCAGTCCCTTTCCTGGGCAGCAACCTCGGCCAGCAGGGTTTTGCCCACACCAGCCGGCCCGTGAAACAGCAAGGCATGCCCAGGTTGCCAATTGTCGAGAAAATCGAGAGTATCGAGTATCGCCCTCTTCTGGCCTACCACATCTTCTACTCTTTTGGGCTTGTGCTTTTCGGTCCACAACTGCATGCCAGGCACCTCAACAGAACCTCAATAGATATAGAAATTCCAGATTATTAATATAGATTCGGGACCAAAAATAAACCGTGGGCCTGATGGACCTGGAAGCTCTTTTGTTCAGAATCATTGTAAAGTTGTTGGCGAGCACATTCCTGACTTTCGCGGTAGTTTTCATACTCGTTTCCGTTGTCGGTTTACTGATACAGCTCATTCCATGCCTCATCAGGGGCAGAATCGACATCGATCCGTTGTCCATCCTGCTCATCTCCGTCTCCGTTGCTCTTCTCGCGTCAGGTCTGAGAATAGCGCTTATGAGAACATTCTCGCGAATCAAAATATAGCCTAAATATAGCCTAAACTTTTTATTCAGAACAAAGCAATAATCAATATGGACATCAAGGTGTATCTCAGCTTGCTGTTCCTCATATTCATCATACTCTTTCACGGCGGGAACATGATGTTCAAGGGCGTGGAGCTCAAAAGCCCTGAAATTTACAACGTAGGCTTCATGTTCGTGTTTTCCGGGTTCATATTCTCGGTATTCTGTTTCCTGCTTGTCCTGTGGCTGTTGCTGAGGCAGCGCGAACCGGTATAAAAAGCCAGCAAACAAATAAACAGACTTCAAAGCCCGAGCAGGCTTGCTAGCGACTTGCCCACTTCATCGAAAAACCTGGAGAAATCAAACTCGCTGTGCGTGAACAGGCCGGCACCGATTCCAGCCAGGTCGGGACGCCATTCAACCACGGTCACGCAAACCTTGCCGAAAGCGACGCTCGTGCTCAGGGATTCATTGGTTTGGTCTTTTTCCTGGTCTGCGGCGGTCTCGCCGTCGTCCGCAAGAGCGGTGGGCACAGCCGCAGAAACCACTAAAATCGAAATTAACGCGGTTAAGACAAAAGCAAGGGCTTTCATATTGAGATTTTGGGTGCAAACACTAATAAACACTACCTATTTTTTTCGGTTTAGCTACCTTCTATCCCCGATATCGACGCTGTTCCACACATAAATCCACAACAGCAGCATGAAAACCGTGAAAAGGAGCTTGAGGTCTATCAGGGCTACGGCGATGTCCAGTTCGAGAGTCACCTCCCTGGCGGTTCTCCACACCTCCCCCCACTGGTATGCCTCAACCGAGAAATGCCACAGGAAATAAGCCAGCACCGGCAGCAAGAAGAGCAGGAAGCTGCTTGCCCATCTCCTGTGACGCCAGTAATGGTAAACGGCGAGGGATAACCCTGCGGCAACAGCAATGGTGACCCCGGCAACGGCCAGCTCGTTCATATTAATAATAACAAAAGGGTATTTTTATTTTACGTACTAATAATTACCAAGCCAGGTCGCCATAACCAAAAGATGACGGTCTGTATGAAGATACGGGTGGTTCTTTTTTAGGCCCTTCACCCTTCCTATAAATCACTTCACCCCCTTGGCCATATGGCGGAAATGTCTGCCCGCTGCGGCCAAGAGTTCCTAAACCAGTGAAATCTACCGAAGAATTTTCAAGGTATCTTTTTTGCTGACGAATCCTTGCTTTGTAATCCCCCCCTGGCGGGGGCCTGTTATAAAATCTCGTCTTCGAGTGTCTCCTCACCCTGTTCTTTGGCATGAAATCACTTCACCGATCCTGAATACAAGTATTTGGCACCAAATTTTTTAAGCTTAATGTTTGAACCAAAAGACGTTGAGTATCATAAATCTGCGGGGCCGTGCATGTGTCTATACAATGAAGTTACCCTTTCGATGGCCCCATGAATATCGGTGGTTGCGTCTATGGCCTCTTGAATCACTTTCCTGATATCATCCTCCGAAAGGTCTGGCGTTTTGGAAATTCCCTCCCCGCACGCCTTGACTACGCCGCCTTTATCATGTAAAAATCTTTGCAGGTGATTGGAAACAACATCCGGGTTGTAAGCAACCGTTTTCCTTGCCAGATCAGCAAGAATTGCTTCAGGCGGACTTGTAAAATCACCAAGCTTACCAAAATCAATTCCCAATCTTCTTGCCAAATCAACATAAAACAAAGATGCAAGCGTTAGACCTTCCGTTGAGAAATCCCTATACAATTTGTGAGTATCGAAATCGGTAAATGATACGTTTGCCTTTTTGCCATCATAAACCGCAACGAATTCTGACTGTATCGACCCGGGAGTTAGATCAACATCGCCTATGAAAATAACATTTTGCCCTGTAATTGGTGCCTTCTTTGCAACGGGAGCATCCATGAACAATATATTTGCGTCCAATTTAACATCAGACATCCCTTGCTTGACATGGTTCGGATTTGACGAGTTAATAACCAGCAATTTTTCGGAACCTAGATAGTCTTTGATCATCGGCAGAATTTTCACAAGTCTTTTTCTCCCGGCCCTGTTAACGACAATAACGTCAGAATTTCTCGCGACGAATTTAATGGATTTTTCATCGTCTCGCGCCACATGGGTATCATAACCGCAATTTGTGTAAAAATCACCCACCAGCTTATTTAAGCCCGCTGTGCCTCCAACTATGCCAATCCTTCTTATATTAGGCTCGAAGAATTCGTAGAACGGGTAACAGCCAAGTAATACGTGATCCGTTTTCTTCCCGATACTGCCTTGTTTAAGTTTGGATAAAAAAAGCTGAACATTTTTTTCAGAGCGATGGCCAATGATATCCAGAAAAACGGTTTCGTAATCCGTGCCTGTCGGTTTTGTATATACGTATTTGACCACAGTCCCGCAATCGTTTGCGAGGTCTAACAATTCACCGGATAGATTCCTATAGGTTCTGCAAGGTTCCACAGCAACCGTTGTGACATCCGTCGTACCCTTTTTTGATCGGCCATGCCTAATTTTTCCAGACTTGATGAGAAGGAACCTGGTCTTGTTTGGAGTGACATTTGCGATATCTTCGTCAAATATATCGATTCCAAATTCCTCAAATCCTTGCCTTGCACCAAGAGCTGCTGCAAATTCGTATCTGGGTTCTCTCGCGGCAACGAGCTCCATTCCTCTCGCAGTGCTTTCGATATATTCCCATTCAGCGTTTGGATGATGTTGTTCAAGATATTTTGAACACTGCTGCAATGCCACATCTTTGGATGCCACCTTATTTACTTTTTCACTATCACACACGCCCCCGATGCACATCGTGATTGGAACGTTGATGGAATCCACTATTCTCACATTGTGGGATTTGGCAAATTCGTAAAGACCTGCCACCACATCAGGTACCCGGCCTCCATAAAGGTTTTGGATGGTAACAACGCCTGAATCCACTTTCCCTTCGGATACGGCTTTTATTACCCCGAGATTGTTTTTCATCCCAACGAGGGGAGAATCAGGATTTTCAGAGCCAGGATAATATCTGTCCACGATACCCCTGCCTGCTACGTGTGTAAAAGTATGTTTTGGGCCAAGATACCCAACCTTTCCGAGTTCGATGCCTTTTGGGACACTTTCTGACATAAATAAGAAGTGGTGTATAGTTTTAAATTCATTACGATTACCTACTTAACAGTTATAATACATCCGATTTAAGGGCGAAATTAACAAGCCAAGAGCCAGGACCATCAAAATACCTAGATAGAAGCTAGACCTAAAGAACTTAAATCAGAGAAATAACTGATTTCAATAAACAGCCGGGGAAATCTGGAATTGGTGAGAGAATGAACATAGCTGACAAAATAATTACTTTGTTCTTATTGATGTTTTCTACACAGCCATAGAACCGGCTTTGTGTGATAAGTCCGTTCTGTGTAAAAAGTCAGGGGTTTGTGTAGAAAGTCTAGGTTGCACTTTTATTTACTCTTGTTGTTTGTTCATTATGAAAAAATCATGGAATTCAGTAAATTCAACTATTAGAAAGTCTGACATCCTGGTAATCGTTTTAGATGCGAGATTCATTCACGAAACGGTAAATGACGAAATTATCGCAAAAATCAAAAAACAAAATAAGCCATATTTCTATGCTGTTACCAAGACCGACCTGAAGGATAATATCGATGAAAGCAGCATTCCAAGGCCATATGTGCTGGTGTCAGCAACCAACCGTAGTGGAAAATCAAACCTCAGGGAAAGGATATTCATAATCGGGGAAAGGAAATATGGGAAAAACTGCTCCTTGAAAGTTGGTGTACTCGGGTATCCCAATGTGGGTAAATCATCGATCATTAACATGTTGAAGGGGAGAAAATCTGCTTCTACAAGCATAATTTCAGGACACACGAAATCGGAAAAATTTATTCGGACTGAAAAAAGAATACTTTTAATCGATACTCCTGGTGTTATTCCGTATGGTGAAAGGGATAGATTGAAACATCTCCTCATAGGCTCAACCGATTTCGATAGAGTTAAAGACCCGGTCGACGCCTTGGAAAACGTAATGAAAAAATATCCAGGTGTCATTGAGAAATATTTCGGAGTTGGCCCCGAAGATGATCACAGTGAGACCATTGAAAAAATTGCCCTAAAAGCGCATTTATTGAAAAAGGGCGGACTGCCTGACGTTCAGAGAGCTGCAAGAATGATAATCAGGGAATTTCAGAAAGGCAAATTGAGATTATAATCTTTGTTTTTAACGTTGATTCTTGCTTGCTGAAATCCAAAATGTAAAAAAACCTAAAATCAATTACTGTTGTTTAAAGAACGCGCCTAATTAAAATTCTCTTCTTTTCGCGAAGCATTCTTTGCAATATACCGGCCTGCCTTCTGTCGGTTTGAACGGAACTTCACATTCTTTCTTACATTCCGCGCAGATTGCCTTGTGCATTTCTCTCGGACCAAAATCCCTTCTGGGGCCTCTGGATCCGCGATTGCCGAAATTTCCCATAATATCTCCTCCAATTGAGGCGAAAAGAGAATGAACTCCAGACGCCCATTGCCCCTTCTTGAACTAATAGCTTTATAAGCGTTTCAGCAAAAATCGTTTTTGTGTAAAAAGTGCCTTCTGTGTAAAAAGTCAACGTTTTGTGTAAAAAGTGGAAATGTGAGCAAACATTTATTCTAAAAAATCAAAAGGAGCATCAAGTTCACAACCTCTCAAAGTTTCCAGAACCGTTGTACAATAAATAGTTAGGGAGGCACCCTAACAAATATGATTTCTACACAGCCAAATTTTTAAGCTTACTTTCGATGATAAAATTAATTGGGGTTGGTTCAAAAATCGAAGGATACATGCTTCCATCAGCTTCATTAAACGGGCATCTAAATACTATAAACAATTGCAAACAATAAGTGTGCAGGGAATCGAATGGAAACGAAAGTGGTGTTGAAGTCTCTGGGAACTTGTTTGAAATACGCCGGATTTGTTTTTCTCGTCCCTATAATAGTTGCAATCATATACGGTGAATACCATTCTATCCAGTACTTTTTCATTGGCTTTTTGATATCCTTTATCTTGGGGCTTACCCTTGAAAGGGCATTCTACACCGAACAAGGAACCAAGTTCAAGGAAGGGATGGCCACGGTTGCGATGATCTGGCTGGTGGTGACGCTGATAAGTACGATACCTTTCGTTTTCGTGGAGAATGTCCCTTTTGTGGACGCCCTGTTCGAATCAATGAGCGCCTGGACAACAACCGGTTTCAGCTTGCTGGACCTGGAAAGGACGTCCAAATCCATACTCTTCTGGAGGAGTTTAGAGCAATGGGTCGGGGGCATAGGCATAGTAATCCTTGCTTTGTCGGGTTTGTTCAAGACCGCCAACACCCTGTACATCATCGAGGGGCATGAAAGGATAAAGCCCAATGTAATAAACGCCTTGAAGACCATCTGGTGGATATACATTTTTTACACGATTGTCGGCATCTTCTTGCTCTTCCTTGTCGGCATGCCTTTGTTCGATTCGGTCAATTATGCCATGACGGGGATAGCAACCGGGGGCATGGGGGTGCATCCGGAAAGCATAGGCCTGTACGACTCTTTCGGGATAGAGGTTGTCATGATGCTCATAATGGTGCTGGGGGCCGTTTCCTTTTTCATGCACTATCAATTGATCGCGGGGGACAGGAAAAAAGCGCTCAAGGACACGCAAACCCTCACCCTGATAGTGCTCATTATTGTGGCAACCTTGCTGTTGCTGCCTTTCCATTCCTTGAGGGCAGGTGTTTTCCACGCGGTCTCGGGCATAACGTGTTCAGGATTCCAGGTGCAGAACCTGACCGGATGGGGCGATTACTCCAAGTCTGTGCTTATTGTTCTGATGATTTTCGGGGGAGCGGCGGGTTCAACGGTGGGGGCTTTGAAGCTCAACAGGGTTCTGATATTCTTCAATACGATCAGTGATAACATAAAGAAGTTGCTGAAGCCCAGGCTTATCCCACCGATGAGAATAGGGAATATCAGTTATACGGATGAAGAGGTCCAGGCGATTTTCAAGTTCATAGGGATTTACATAATTTTCCTTGTGTTTTCCAGTTTCGTTCTGATGTTCCATGGAAACTCGGCGGTTGATTCCCTGTTCCAGGCCGCTTCGGCCCAGGGGAATGTCGGATTGTCCGTCATACCGGAATTAAGCATAATAAGCAAGACTGTCCTAATATTTAACATGTGGATTGGAAGGCTGGAGATATGGTCCGTGCTGATATTCATCATTTACGTCATAAGGGGTAGATAGGCTATGAGGATAATGATAGTCGGCGGTGGCGAGATCGGGTCGGGGCTGACAAAATCCCTGTCCAAAAAGAAGCAGGACATCGTTTTGATAGAGAGGGACGAGGACTTGTGCAAGGCCCTGGCCGACGAGCTGAATGCGACGGTCATACACGGCGATGCAACCGAACCGGATGTTCTGGAAGAGGCGGGGGTGAAGGAAGCCGATGTGCTCGTTGTTGTCACCGGCGAGGATGAAATAAACCTGCTGGTCTGTCTTGTTGCGAAGGAGCTTTCCAATGCGGCTATAATAACAAGGGCCACGAAAGAGGAGTACAAAAAAATATTCCTGAAAATCGGGGTCAGCAATGTGGTCTCCCCCGAAACATCAACGGTTGAAGAACTAAAAGGCATGATACTGGAGCCGAATATCGTTGATATGGCAATCATGCACAAGGGCCAGCTGGATTTGCTCGAGTTGGAGGTTAAGAAGAAATCGAAGGCCGCGAACAGGGCGGTGGTGAAAATCGAGCTTCCCATGGAGTCCCTCGTGGTTGCGATAAAGAGGGAAGGCAGCTTTATCATACCGCAAGAAACGGAAAAGCTGAAAGTGGGGGACAGTGTCGTGCTCATAGTGAGAAAAGACGTTGAAGAGAAGGTCAGGGAAATTTTCGAATAAAGCAAAGACGCGATATACCGAAGTACGTTTTAATGCAAAGCCCCATATTACCGGTTCGCATCCTAACCGTGGGAGGGGTTGCATCCTTTTTTGGACGGAATAATAAAACTTCGAACCCTAAAGGTACCGGCTGTTTAGAAATGATCTGTTAAGTTGATAATTTTTATTTAAATTAATTTTTGATTGATCATTTTACGAAGAAAACCCACCAAATTTTTCTGAGAAGAACCCAAATTTACCAAATTTTAATACGTTTTCTACACAACCCCTTATACACAAAACGTTGACTTTTTACACAACCTCCGCCCCCGACCAGCCTTGCACAAACCTCCCCAGCTTGAACAAAAACTGTCGCATGGTGCCGGAATCCTACTGAAATCGTCAATAATGTCTAGCCCGGAAATTGAATTAACAGGCCTTCCCTTCATTATACCGTTATGCCGTTTTTAATTAGTCATTTTTTTGCAAAAATCGACATCAATCGACCCACACTAAGCTTTATAAGTAGTAATATTAACTATTAATAAGTGATTAATATGAATGAATATGCTGCTGCCGGACGGGCTGGAGAAATTGGAAGAGCGTATGGTCTTTTTGACTGTAGCTCACCAATAGGAGCGATTGAAGCAGATATACCTCTGATTCGTGAACTTGTTCTAACTCCGCCAGAAGTGGGGCTTTCTCTAACGGAGGGCGATCCAACCCATGGTTATAGGTACACATTAGGGGTGGCATTTCCTAGTGCGAGCAATAGAGCGGCCTCGAGTGAGGCAGTCGGTGCTCTTAATCAGATTTATCAATCCCCGCATTTTAGGAGAGGAGAACCTTTCGTAGGCGAGATTGTTCGTTAAGAAAATGGAAAATATCTTTGCTACTTTTATATAATTTTTAAACAAAATGGACTTATTACACAAAGCCAAATTAACCGAAAGCTTTAAATATTAGATGTTATAAATATATAACATAAAGTTAGAAAAATATAATAAAATATTATGTATGATTAACATGCACGGCGATGGCGTGAAGGAAAAGAAGAGGATGCGGCTGGTAAAGATAGGGGCAACTGTCATGGCAGCACTGGTCATAACGATGTGGCTGGTCATAGTATCCATCGAGATAAGATCGGGCCCGGTTTCCCCGGTATTCTTCATAACGCTCGTGCCATTGTTCTTCATCATAGCACTCCTATTGATAGTGGTGAGAAGGCACGAGAAAGCCGTCAAAAGCGGGATTCCACTTACAGATGAGCGGTCAGGCGCGATTGACAACAAGGCAGGAAGGTACACCGTAACGGTCATGACATTTTTCCTGCTCGCGTCGGCCTTATACCAGCTGTTCATGGAAGAGCTGGGGCTTCCCGACATTCTGCTGAGGCATTTCATATGGTTGGCGTTTTTCCTTATGATGGGAGTCTTCGCAGGATTCAAGTGGTACTTCGGCAGGGAAGAGCTCTGATTTGATGAAGTCGAAGATCAGGGAGCTGAGAGCGAGGTACGACATGACCCAAGAGGATCTGGCAAGGAAAGTAGGAGTTAGGAGAGAGACTATTCTTTTTCTTGAAAAGGGGAAATACAATCCTTCTCTCAAATTGGCCCACGATATTGCAAAGGCTTTGAAGACGAAAATTGAAAATCTTTTTATTTTCGAAGACGATTAAAAGTGCAAAGCCAGGACCGGAGCTTTGTGTAGAAAGTAAGGAAAATCGTTGACTTTATACACAAGAAGGGCACTTTTTACACAAATGGCACTTATTAAACAAAGCCGGATTTTTTTGTCATTTCCAACCACTTAACTTTTGGGTGGATTCTTTCATTCATAGTATAACGTCATGAAATAGAATATTAAATACTTATTTCTTAGTAACTCTTTCCGCTTTGAATAACTTCTTTGCTGCTATAAAAACTACCAAAGCGATAATTATGAAATATATTAAGTCTGAAAGGAATGCACCCCAGGATATTTCTATTGAACCGATAATTAATTTCGCAGTCTTCCACTCACCACCTGGAATAAAGGGTGTTATAACTGGCATGATAATATTACCAACGAGTGATTTTACGAGTGTTGTGGCTGCAGCACCAATAATAAATGCGATAGCAAGCCCAATTACCTTGTATTCCCTTAAAAATTCCATAAATTCGCTAATTAACCCCATTCAAGCACCTGTTTCAGTTTTGTTATCGATATATATATAAATTTTGTGATTCATGGATTATTTAACACATAAAATAAAATCATTTTATGGTTTAAATAAATCGCTGTCAACATCGACTTTTTAAACAAAAACCTGACTTTTTAATTAGGAAAGATAATTTTTATGCATGACAATCCCCCTAATCGAAATACCAGAGAGAATGAAAAAGAGGCCCATAACAGAATATTCTAAAAGATTTTCGGAATGGCTTGTAGGGATGAAAAGTTGTGAACATTACGGTATACACATAAAAAAAGATGTGGAAAAAGCACTTGGAGATGGTTATTATATAGAAGCCGTTGTGATGCTATCTTCTTTCATTGAAAGTATTGTGAAACATATGCTTTGTTTCGAGTTATGCCCAAATATTAAAAAATGTGAGGAAGTCCTCATAAAAACTTTATGGACGAATAGTAAAAAATGCTTGAGTTACGGTTTGGTTAATATTGCTCTTTGCGAGAAATTAATAAAATTTACCGATTTGAGGAACGAGTGTTTACATGAAGCGTATTTAAAACATTTCATATACATCGGATCTGGATAAGATCATCAATCTTTACAATGATATACTCCCTGAAATTTTGGAAAAGGAGGAAGATGCTTTTAGAAAGAATGAAAGTAAAATCATAAAAGAACTAAAGTGGGAAAGGAGTAAATCTTAAATCGTTACTTATCTCGACTTTTTACACATAATGAGCACTTTCTACACAAAACCGACTTATTAAACAAAGCCCCCAGGACCGGCTTTGCACAAAAACTAGTCGTCTGAACAAAAACTGTCGCTTGCCGCCGGAATCCTCCTGAAATCAGCAGCAAGGTCGAGTTCGAAGATGGCGTTCACCAGAACTCCGAGATTATGACACACGACCTTGCATAGCATCTCGTTGAACTGGGCCGTGGTGTCCTTGCTTCTCACATACGGCAGGAACTTTCTCTTAATCATCGAGAATGAGCTTTCCACGTTGGATCTGCGGTGATAATACATCTCAAAGGTCTTCTGCCTGTCATGGAAGAAAATCATCATCTCACGCCACGCTGTGCGTTTCTTCTTGTATTCTATGACTGCCTTCATAACCATATTCTTCTTCGGCTTGATGAATGGGACTGCACCAATCTCTTCTGCGACTTCACAGTTCTCCTTAGACAGGTATCCCGCATCAGCATAGATGTGCTTGACATCAAATCTTTTTGCGGTCTCCCTCATAAGATTCGGGAAAAGAGGCGACTCGTGGTCTATTCCACATTTTACTTCTGCTGAAGTTATGATATTGGTTCTGACACCACAAACTATGTGAAGCTTCTTGAACATCTTTCGCTTTATCGGTTTGGGTGCTGCCTGGAACCAGCCTTTCTTTTCAGCCCAGTTTCTCTTAAATGTACCAAAACCGGTAGCATCTATAGCAAAGTTGTTCTCTACTCCTCTAAAGGGCATTGCAAGGATTTCGTACAGTTTGTGAAGATAACCAGTAATCTCCTCGCTCCTCATATAGTTGTTGAGACTATTGAAGTGCGGCACTTCACGAATGTATCCAAGTGCTTTGCACATTTCTAGGTCAGGAATGCTTCTCCTGGAGCTGAATCCATTGAATACCTTGACCACGCAGCACTTAATCATATCATCGATTCCTATCGGTGGGCGTCCGTTTCCCTTATAATCATAAGGTATGTTAAGGTGATTAACAGCATCATTAAGGATACGCAACGCCAGAAGCTTTTCGCTGGTCTGAGCGATATTGTAAAGACTCCAGTTACGCTTATAAATCTCCTTTTCCTTACATTTAATTGTGGCTGGTGTTGTCTGCATGAGACTTCACTTCCATACATCCATGCGGCCGGCGGGAATTGCACCCGCTTTACCAAGATGGGAAGCCTGGTGGGTTCGCTAACTGCCCTACGGTCGCTCATGTTTTTCCTATGTATTGGTTATGTCATTTGTTCATAAGTTATTTACTTATATAATATATATGAGGGAAAGATTTATAAACTTATCGTTTATATATTATTAATTAAGGTGATTTCTATGCTTCAATACCTGCCAAAATGGATAATGAGGAGGCTAAAGATGTTATGGAACAATTTTGGCAGAGATACCTTCAGCTTCGATGATGCTAGGAATGCCTTGAAGGATGACGATTCCCGCATGGTGGCGGTTGTACTTTCCGAACTTAGTAGGTCGGGTTGGCTGCAAGTTAGAACTGATCCAAAAAACGCCAGAAGAAAGATATATTCATTTAAAACTCCTGATGTCACAGAACAAATAGTAAAGGTCGAGGTGGAAAGCTAATGTTCAAATTCGGTTTCGAACATAGTGATATGCTAGCAAGGGCCGGCGTAATAAAGACAAGCGAACTAGAGGATGAAATACTGACACCTGTTATGACACCTACATCGACAAACCTTAGAGATATACATGCACTTACAGTGTCTGACATAGGTTTTCAACACGAATATGAACATTTCCCGCATCCTATAGTTGAATTGAACCGAAGGTTCACAAAAAAGGGTAGCTTGGAAGCCCTTAAAGATGCAGATGTCTCCAACACATTTCAAAAGAATCTTAAGAGATCAGCAAACTCTATTGGTTTGGGGAAGCTTTCCATTTTCCGGCCAGTAGTAAGAAGAGAATTTAAGATCCCTCTAGAAATCAACAATATATGGGTACGTAGCCAACTGATGTCAGATATTGATATTGCAACTGTGATGGATCCTAGCTTTGATTCGTCCATTGAAGATTATGAAAGGGTAATCAATAACGCTATCAAGGAGAAGGATGAATACGGAACAACCCCAGCGGAGTTGATGCCCATTATAAGAACGGACATTTCCAAGGAGATTTTCAAGGCAAAAATTGAATTGGCAATTGATTATGGTCTTAAGGGTGCTGTTCTCATATATACATCACCTGCATATTCGCATCAAAACTTCCCATATCTGCTAACCATGAGGCAAAATCAAAACTTCTTTATACACATGGCAGATGTCGGGCAGAAATGGATGGGAAACAAGAAGACGTCACTTCCACACGTATTGCAATTGTTAGCAGATTCGATTTCCATAAGACCCCCCAGGGTACCATATGGAATTGTTGAGTTCAAATCAAAAATACCCGAGCTTTTTAATTACATAACGTGGGGTCTGGAATCCTATACCGAGCTTGACCGTTCAGGTACCAGATTTTCCAATTGTCCTATACACTTTGGAAGGAAAAGGATAGGAGATGCCATAAAGCTCTACGATTCAGCCGGACTCCTTTCAAAATGCAGAAGGCTGCATAATGTTTGGGAAGGATATGCAGAAATGAAAAACTGCAGGCAGCCCATGCTTGAAAGGAGTTTCAGAAGCTACGTGAGGAGCAAGAAATACGGTGCTGAAGCCGTATCGAAAATATTCAAGATAGACCTTAGGCAGAATACACTTCTCTCTTGATTTCACGAGAAGAGATAGCCAGTTGGATAAGCTCTGACATCGATTCATCGGTTTTTCTTCTGAATTTGGCGGCTCTCGCTCTCAGCATGTGGTTGCAGTAAAACCTGTTACATTTCCTGCATTTGTAATTCCTGGCATATTCTTCCAATTTTACGGCCAATTCCTCACTTCTTTTTCTCCACCTGTTTACTTGTCCCATTATTCCCCCCCAGTATCAGAACGATGACCTTTCTCCCATCACCATATTTTCTGCTTATCGGAACGAAACAGTGTGATGGATAAACCTTAACTTCTGATTTCACCCACTCTTCCACATTTTCGAATACCGTGCTAGTTTTTACTATTGGCATATATATAGATTATATATAATTTATATATAAATATGAATATAAATAGATTAAAGGCTATGTGATATTATGAGTGAAATCACTTCAGTTGACTTATTTTCCGGGCCGGGTGGTGTTGCTGCCGGTTTCAAAAGTGCGGGTATAAAAACAATACTCGCAGTTGAAAAAGTACAGTCCTGTATCGACACCTACAGGGCAAACCACCCGGAAACGCAAGTTATTCCTGATGATATTCTCAAAATCGGTGAAGGAAGGTTCGAGTCTCTGATTTCCGAAAAAGGGAAACCCGATATTGTATCAGCAGGACCACCCTGTGAGACATTCTCTACTGCTGGCCCGGGAACATCCAAAAGATACGACCATAAAAGGGATTTCCTTTTTGAAAGAGCCGTTAGATTCGCAGATATTTCGGGTGCTAAGGTGTTTGTTTTTGAAAATGTCCCCGGTTTCAAATCAAAAAGGCTGAAAGATGATCATCACCGTAAGATTTTCGATCTTCTTCTCGAACAGCTAGAAGATGCTGGATTTAAAAAATTGGATTACGATATGCTTGACTGTGTAAATTTTGGTGTTCCCCAAGCAAGGAAGAGATTTATTCTTATTGCAACAAGAAATGGACCAAAGCCAACACTTCCCCGTCATAGTGATCTATTGCCGTCAATAGTCAAATCATGGGATGCTTTATCAGACCTGCCCCAGATACAGCATTCGGAAACCGGGGAAAATTATTCAGATAAACCCCAGAATGAATACCAGGGAATAATGAGAAATCCGGCTTTCTGGGGAATATCAAAAAAAGAATGCAATCTTACATACCATATTGCACCAAAGCACAGAGAATCTACACTGGAAAGGTTTGGTTTAATCGAAAATGGTGAGGGTTTGAGGAATTTATTCATTAAACTTTCCGCAAAAAAAATCGCAAAATTACAGAAGAGGCACGTGCTTCCGAAAAAATGGTATATCCAAAGGAACAGGAGACTGATTCCCGATGAACCATCATTTACAATAACATCCCACTGCCTTGATGAAGTAATCCACCCCTTTCTGCACCGTGCACTTTCAGTAAGGGAGGCAGCCAGGCTGCAGAGTTTCCCCGACTGTTATGATTTCAGCGGTGGCCCGATAGTGACCCCTCATATATACGAAACACAGGATAAATACGAACAGATAGGTGATGCTGTGCCACCGCTTCTTGCACGTGCTATCGGACTGGCTATAGTTAAAATGCTATCTTCTTAGTCCGCAGATGGCCTCCAGGAAGGAGTGAGTCTTATTCTTGCCTGCGAATCCCACATCCTGGAAATTTCTTTTGCGTGCTTGATAAATTTGCTGTTTCCGTTGGATAATTTAAAATAAAATATAGTTCCATTGTTCCCGGTTTTGTCAGAAATGACATAAAAACCATGCCAATGATTCTTAGCCATAGAATCAAATTTTGGCAAAGACAAAAAGTTGTCAGTATCCAGACATATTACACAAGACCAGAAATTTCTCTCCATCATTTCCCGGCTGGGTCTTGTATTCATATTTAATCTGTCACGTATCGATGTTTTTATCTGCATAAGGCCGAAACACTTGTATTTTTCACCACCACCACGCAAACAGATAAAGAGATCAAAATCCTTACCTTTTATACATTCTCGTATGTCTCTGATGTCCTCTTTATCGTTATCTAATGTATCATTACCTATCATCTGCATTATCTCCTCACCAGTGAAAATTGTGATCTTATACTCTTCGAGAAGCGGGTTAAATGTAGCTTTTATTGTATTTTCAAGTGCCACACCGCTTGATCTTCTCCAGCTCTGGTCTGCTGATATTACAGCAGCTATCTGTCCTTCTTTGAGATTAGTACCTGCTCTTTCTGATGTAAAGAGTTCCCTTATTTGTTTCCATAGGGCATTTGGGTCCGTGTCCGTATTTTCAATCAGAAATGTTGAGAAAAATTCGCCTATAAATCTCGTTCTTTCTCCAGTCTTTTCAAATGAAGCGAGTTTTCTAAGGAATTTCCCTTTCTGCCCCACGGTCAGGACCATAATAATTATTAATCTATTTAATATATATGGTGGATGTGCACACACCAGAACAGAGAAGTTATAATATGTCCCGAATAAGGGGAAAATGGACCAAACCTGAGATTAAATTACATGGTTATCTCAAAGGGCACAAAATCAAACACAGAATGCATCCTAACATGTATGGAAATCCAGATGTATATATTAAAGATATAAATACCGTCATATTTGTTGATGGTTGTTTCTGGCATGGTTGCCCGAAACATGGACACATGACAAAATCCAACAAGAAATTTTGGGCGGCAAAAATTGACATGAACAAGAAACGGGACAGAAAAAACAGGTTAATACTTCGTAAAATGGGCTATAATGTAGTGAGATTGTGGGAACATGAAATTAAAGACATGACCAAAATCATATATAAAATTTCATGATTCATCGCCCTTTATTATCTTATTTTTAATATAATATTCAAAAAAATCATGCAGCCACAAATGTCTGCTAGCAACCTGGGATTTTGAACCTGCGGCCTGAATTATAAACTTTTCAAACTTATATAAGTTTTCATTTTTTGCATTAAATCCCGCTAAAGTCTCTTCCTTCAACCTTTTGTTAAAGCGATCAAAAAACTCGACAAAAATTGGTATTTTATCTTCTTGCTCATTTTTTATCAGTTCCTCTACAAATAAATAAACGGATACTGCCATGGCACGGTTTCTTATATCTTTGGTTCTGCTGCCAAGCTTGGCATATAGAATATCGAGATTATGACTGATTTGTTTTATGATACTGGACTCTTTTTCATACTTGTCGAGATTCTCGTATCTTTCAAAAAAGACCTTAAGATGGTCATATCTAGAATCATGGAACTGGCCTTCTATTGCCAGGGTCAAGGAATTTATGAATATTTGTGCACATACTTGTTCCTTTGCAAACCTTCTTTCTGGTATACCCAAATTCCTAAAGAACTGGTGACCTGTACTCTTATTACCGAGTCGGAATATTATGTCACGCATTTGCCCTTTCATCGCATGTAATTTTTCCCCAGCATTCAAAGGCAAACCCAATTGGAGTCTGATGAAGAGCATTCTAAGTTCATCTTCAGTGGCCTCTATTATCATGGTTACTGTGATTCCATATCTTTCAAATTTGTCTTTTTGTTCTGCGGTTAAGCCATCCCATCTCCTCCCTTTATATTTTATATCACCGTTGAAAAATTCCCATATTGTTTCTATCCTTTGCCTCCCATCAATGCAGTCATAGGTATCATTATCATTCTTAAACAGGTATATCTTAGGTACATCAAGACCTATCATTATTGAATCTATAAACCTCGCTTTATTTGCAGCTGTCCATAGATTCGTTTCTCTTTGGTACACTGGAAACTGGATAGAGTCTCTGTTATTGAATATGTCCAAAGTAGTCCACTCGTCAATATCCCGTTTCATGTAACACCCTCTTCCACTATACCATTGAAATATTTTAATTTGCCTATATTAATCTTTTCATCCTCTATTAATTTTCTGCCCTTGCACTGTAACCAAAATTTGAACGGGCTGAAATCTGTTTTATCCCCTATTGCACCTGCCCCGGAACACCCGGGTATGTCACGTAGTCTTACAACTTTACGTAAAAAACTATAATTATCAATTATTGTATTTGCCGGTTCATTATGAATTATTAACTCTATTCGATAAACACCGTTTCTATGTAATAGTTGAGTCCTGAACAAAAGGGAAAGGATTTCCCAATCGTTCTGGTTCAGAGAACTCCCTATGACTCTTATAACATCACAGTCGAACAGTTCAACTGCCTTTCCCCAAAGAATATTAAATGGATAATATGCAAATTCTTTATGAACTCCCGGTGGTACCCAAAGGGTTCTTCCATCCGAATCGCTTATTCTGCCTGCAATTTTAATCGGGGTTTCCATTACCCAGTCGAAAGAGCCGTGGAGTTTTATCAGAATTATTTTGTTACCGCCTTCATTATTGAAACTGGGGTTACATGAAAACCCGTAATCAATTTTATTGCCAAATTTTCTAATGGCCGTATCAATAACTATATCATAGTTTGTAGTAACGATACCGACCAATTCTTCATCTAATTCGCTAATATTATGCATCTCCATCAACGCCATTGTTAGAACAGATTCTAACCCACCTGTTCGCTTCTTTATATCAAGTCTGAATAGTTTTTTCAGATGATTAACAAAATTATTATAAGTCTCAACTTTCATCGAATCCAGCAGGGTTATGAACTGCTCTATGTTTTTCGGGCCTTCGGGGGCAAATTTATCAATAATTTCTTTATATGCGGGGTTTTTTTGGCACTCCTTGATTACTCTCTTTGTTACGGCTTCTATCAGTAAATCCTTTGGATCTTCAGCCAAACCTGCATGATTTCTTTCGGCCTGAGTGGCTCCTGCCCCTAAAAGGTATACTACCCTCTTCTTGTCTGGCATAATTCAAACTTATCAGACGGGTTAAAAAGTATATGTTTAAACGGCTTTGTAGAAAACATATAGGGGAGTCGCCTCCCACTGTTAATTATGGATAAACAACCAACAGAGGAGGCTGGTTCCCCATGGAGAGTTCTACGAACAGATTAATAAAGATAGCGGAGGCTATCGTGAAGATCTGCAGGAAGGCACGAATCCCTGCATACTCGTGCAGGAAGTCAAAGCACGTCTACAAACAGGAGCAGCATGTGGCAGTGGTCTGCCTGATGAAATACTTCAGGATGCACTACAGGGGCGTGGTGCAGCTTCTTGAGCTGACTCCCGCTATCATGAGAGTGATAGGGATCAAACGGATGCCCCACTACACGACGATACAGAAGTTCTTCAAAAGGTTCAGCTCCACAAAGGTAGAGTGTCTCCTAAGGGAAACTGTCAACCTGTTCGGGATAAACGGGTCCGTCCTTGCGATAGACTCGATCGGATTCAGTTCGAATACTTCATCCAGGTATTATGCGATGATAAAGTACAGGCAATCGGGGGGCGTGTGGAGAAGCTCCTACATCAAGAACGCCGCGTCCGTGGATACGGAAAGCCAGGCGATAGTTTCCGTTACGCCAAAGAAGGTGCATACGAGCGACTACATGGACCTGATACCCCTCGCGAAGAGGTCCTCGAGGGTCGTGAGCATAGGAACTGTGGTGGCCGACAGGGGATACGACTCGGAAGAGAACAACAGGTTCGTGAGGTACGGTCTGAAGGCGAGGAACGTTATAAGGGTGAGGACGGGAACTAAATGCAAGAAGCGGAACGGGAGGTTGAGGAAGGAAGCTGAGGCCAGCTTCGACTGGGAGACGTATTCCAGAAGGAACGTCGTTGAGATGGTGTTCTCGGTCATCAAGAGGAGGTTTGGTGATACGCTCTACTCGAGGAGTCTCAGAATCCAGAAGAAGGAACTGAAGCTGATGTGCATCGTGTACAACTTGCACAGGTATGTGAACAATGTCAATTGTTTAATCTGGAGGTATGTTTTCTACAAAGCCGTTTAAACACAATTTTATTAATTCCCCTATGAATCTTCATTCATGAGAACACATAAAATCGCATTGATACTGATAATCTCTTTTCTTTTAGCTTTGCTTTTCGTCATCCCTGAGAATATTGAAGCAAGAAGAGGCTGCTGTTCATGGCATGGTGGTGTCTGCGGCTGCAGATGCTGTGATGGAACCCCCCTTTCTGCTAAATGTGCTCCATATTACCCATCTTGCAACCGTGCACCGGCCTATCCCTCTATACCGAAAGTCACAACACCCACCAATTCGATAACACCAAAAACGACTATAGAGAGATGTGTAGCGAGTTTTATCGGTTCTACTTTTTGTAAAGGTGATGCTGTCTTTCAGAATCGTAGATTAAAGGATTGTTCAATAAACGAATATTTTATGAAATTCTGCCCCCTTAACACTATTTGCAAAGATGGTGAGTGTAAGAAATTAGAATACTGCGGGGACGGAGCATGTAACGGGGACGAAACCTGCGGAACGTGCGAAACTGATTGTGATTCCTGTATATACTGCGGAGATGGATCGTGTAACGGTGGTGAAAGCTGTTTATCATGCCCTCAGGACTGCGGACCGTGTGAATATTGCGGGGACGGTATCTGTCAAAACGGTGAAAACTGTACTACATGTTCGAAAGACTGTGGTTTATGTGACTATCCTTCCAACAACCATACAAAAAGTACTCAATCAGAAAATGATACCCAAAAGATGATCACTGGTCAGATTGTCGCAAAAAATCAAAATACCAACTCCCTTATTTCTGGTTTATATCAAGCCTTCAAGGAGCTGTTTTCATGGTTATGGATTTAATCATATGTCGTGTTTACAGTATCTCTGTATTATTGCCTCAAGCTTTTCTGCCTGTTCAGTCTCCCTATCCTTTCGGCTATCGATAATTCTTGTATCCTTATGTGTGGTCCTGATACTTCCAAAGGTCTTATCTAAAGCCCCTATATTTGTACCATCATGACGTCTTAGATAGATTGGTACAATTTTGAGCGATTCCTGATTAGCAAATTTTGTAGAATCTATAATCAAGTTGCCTTTTGGATTGAATGCTGCTACTATAATATCATATTCCTCATTTTTAGCGTGTTCTATATCCTTTTTCATGTTCTTCTTTATTTCAATCCAACCGTTGTATCTTTCCTGATAAGAATAAGGAACAAGATAGCAATAAACTACACGATTGTTCACAACCATTTCGACTAGTCTTTTCTTTTCACTCGTAATTTTTATATTCGCTTCGATATTCCGATATTCTTTAAGACATAGACGATAGAACTCGTTTATGGTAAATGTCTTTCCTGATGTGCCGGCTCCTATCAGTGGTATATACCATTTGACCATGAAAATGGTTATCGGAACAATTTAAATAATTGGGTTTAAACACCAATTTCTAGGTAATCGTTGAGGTGTGTCACTTTTCAAACAAACTCCACATATTACACAACGCCATTCCTATCATGGCAACTCTAAAACTAAATTAATGGAGGTAACACCTATGAGGAAAGACTTTGATCAGTATGTAGAGGAGAAGATCGAGAATAAGAAGAATAGAAAACTGATTCTGGAATTTATTAGCTACAGCTTGGCAACCGGCAAAACCAAAAGAAGGATCATTAGGTATCTTGATGCATTGGTCCCATTGAGCAACACGATTGGAAAACCATTCAAAAAGATGAAAAAACGGGATATGGAAGGATATATCAGGAATCTGATTGGAAGAGAGGATTATGCGGATTGGACGAAATACTCATATCAGATAATAATAAAGAACTGCTTTTTCCCCTGGTTGTATGGGACAGAGAAACCCGATTATCCGAAAGTGGTGAAGTGGATGAGACCGAAAAACCCCAAGAGGAACAATAAACTGCCGGAAGACATGATAAATGAGGAAGAGGCCAAGAGAATGATAGATGCAGCTGACAATAATAGAGATAAAGCCTTCGTTTCCTTCTTGTTCGAGAGCGGTGCTAGGATAGGGGAAATAATGAATATGAGAATAAAGGATGTCCAGTTCAACGGCGGTGTCACCCATGTTACTCTTGACGGGAAAACTGGGATGAGAAGGATACCTGTAATAAATAGCGGGATCTATTTATCAGACTGGATAAATAATCATCCTGAAAAAAACAATCCAGAAAGTAAGATTTTCTATAACAAACTGTCAGGAGACTTCGCCGAAAAAACAACGTACTGGCAAGTTCGTTGGCTGTTGCTGAAAACGGCGAGGAAAGCAAAAGTCACTAAAAAAGTGAACCCGCACAACTTCAGGCACTCCCAGGCGACACTGCTGGCGGGTAAGCTCACAGAACAGTTGCTGAAGATGTATTTCGGATGGTCGGGTGATTCGAGGATGGCAGCGACGTATGTTCATATGAGCAGCGAACAGCTTACAGATGCTGTTGTGGAAGCTCGTGGGATTGAGAATGGGAAGAACTTATCGATTGAAACCATTAGAGAGATTATCAGGGAAGAAATCAGTGGTGTCCTGAGGAAGTGTTAATATTAAATTTTGCCGATGTTGCAAAAATAATATTATGAATCCGAATAGCAACAAGGAAATATAAATCACATTATCAAATAAAATGATATGAAACTGAAAAAACCCCACGGCATTTCAATAACCATCCGTGATAGAAAGATGGGAAAAAGCAAGACATTTAGCCGTTATGAAACCACGCTTGAAAACGTTTACAGAAAAGTTAAGCGTGCCTTGAAATAAACCGGCTCTTTTTTATTCTGCGGGATTCAATTATATATTGTGACGTCATAATAGACGTCACGGTGATTTTAATGGGGGCGAAATTCATCGATGTCTGTTGCGGCTGCGGTGCACTTAGCCTCGGACTCAAACTGGCCGGATTAACTCCCGTTTTGGCGATAGACTACGAACAGGCGGCCGTAGAAGTTTACAAGGCGAATGTTGACGGAAATGCCTTCGTGGGTTACATAGAGTCGTTGCATCTTTCCAAGGGCGAGGCCGACATACTTGTGGGGGGACTGCCCTGCCAGGGATTCAGTACGATCGGAAAGAAAGATGTAAACGACAGAAGAAACTATCTCTGGGTCGATTTTCTCAGGTTAATGAAAGAGTGCGAACCCACCACCTTCTTGATCGAGAATGTTCAGGGCTTTCTGAAGACGCGTCATTTCAGAGTCTTCCTGAAGAAAGTTAAGAGCTTGGGATATTACACCCAATTTTACGTTTTAAACGCGGTGGATTACGGAATAGCTCAACACAGAAAACGGGCCATATTTTCGGGTTCTCTTAATCGGAAGCCAGAAACGCCCGAGCCCAGCGACGAGATTAAAACATTGAGGGACGTAATAGGGGATTTGCCTTTGGAGCCAGACGGGAAAAACGACCACAGTTCGAGAAACTTCACGGAGTATAGCTTGAAAAGGTACAGACAAGTACCGCCTGGGGGGGACTGGTCCGACCTTCCTAAAAGCTTCCAGTGCCTTTGCTGGAGGAAACTGAAAAGGCCCAACAGCGTGTTCGGCAGGTTGTTGTGGGAGAAGCCTTCAGTGACCATAAGAACTACGTTCTTACAACCGGAATGCGGTCGTTATCTGCATCCAGAGGCGGACAGACCGCTCACAGTGAGAGAAGGGGCACGCATCCAAGATTTCCCCGATCAGTTTTCCTTCTCAACGGTAAGTTCTTTACGAATGAAAGCGAAGTTGATAGGGAACGCGGTACCAGTAGGATTCGCAAAGGTTCTCGGTAAAGAGGTTCTACTGCCTACATTGTAATTTCTTCGTTATCCTCTTCGCAATGGCTTCCGCGTCTTCTCTGATTTTACATTCCCAGAATTCAAGAACCGTCCAACCCTCTCTCTTCAATTGCTTTATAACCTTTAGCCGTCTCTTTCGGTTGTAAGATACCTTGTTTCTCCAGAACTCGACGTTGGTAGACGGTTTTAGATTTTTCAACCGTTTACAGCTCTTGTGACCATGCCAGAAGCAACCGTCGATGAAGACAGCCGTTTTGTTTTCCCTGTTCACTATGTCCGGTCTCCCGAAAACATCTTTCGGATGCGTTTCGTAAGAAAGTCCGTATTCTTTCAGAAGATTCTCAATTTTTACTTCCGGTGCAGTCTTGAAGCTTTTAACCTTAGACATTACTTCGCTTCTTTTCTTCTTTGAGAAAACATCCGTCATAAGAGATTTTTAATCTTATTTCTTTTTAAGGGGTGGGCCTTTCACTTTTATTACCTTCTTCTTTCCCTTCTTCTTGAGCGGTCCGTATACGATTTTGCTGGATTCGTCTTTCTTCTTTTCAAGTATTTTTAAAAATTCTTCATGTAGGTTTTTCGCCTGTCTCCAGAGATCCTTATACGTAATCCTGTTAAGAGACTGGCTTTGGTTTATCAAGATTTTCGCGTCTTCGTTAAAGTCGTGAGCTATTAAAAAACCCGTTATGTCGGGAGGGGTTTTATCCAAGTACTTACATACGTACACTACGTATTCCTCTAATTGCTGTACCTCTTTTATCCCAGCTTTCAGCTTTGGCTTTTTTATCTCAACAACGACATACGTGCCCAACGCACCCAGACATACGAAGTCGGGTCTCTTTCTCAATTCCTCTTTGGTAAGTCTTCCCGCTTTCACCTCTTTCTCAAAATATTTTTTGCACATTTCGTTGAGCGTTTCCGAGAGTGCCTTGTCCGCTTTTATTATGTCGTAAATCGGGTGGATAAGCCAAGGATAGGTTTCGAGAAGCTCTTGCATGGTTTTCTCTGGAGTTTTCGAACTCTCGTAGTAGTCTTTTAACATGCCGATTAATTCTAGGCGTCCTTTTACGACTTGGCATACGTGAGTGATTTCCACCAAAGACCACTCCTCCAACAGCTCGGAAAATTCCTTAATGTCTTTAATTCCCGTTTCGTGTAATTTTTTCAGCAACAAAAAAACGTCTCTGTTTTCAAACGCCAAAAGGAAAAGGTCTATCATTAAGTCTATGGTTTTTTCCATTTGGGTTCCAGTCGCCTTTTCGATAATAACTTTGATGGATTTCTCTATTTCTTGACGATGCTGCGGAGCAAACCGCATAATCCGGCTAGTAAATCGAGGCTGGAGTTCCCACTCTCTTATTTTCTTGGTGCCAACCGCCTTTGCGTGTTCTTTGCATATCGCTTTTATTTTTTCTTGCCCCCAAGTTTCCAGAGCTTTACACTTTTCGGTATCCCAGCGAATCCCTCCTCTGTCAGTCGCTATTAAGTCTTTATCTTTCCTATCCAGCCACTCGGCTTCGATTTCTCCGTACAAATACGCGGTGTAAATCTGACCCGTGAAGCCTTTGCTGATATTAAAATCCGTGTTCAACTCAACGGTTCTTCCCTTCGCTATTATAGAAACGCCCCAACTAAACTTCACCGTGTCTTTAGCGAGTGCAATAAATCCTTTTACGCGACCCGCCTCCACTTTAATCTTTTTGCCGTTTTCAAGCACAATTTCTTCCTTGACGATTTCGTTGATTTTTATAACCCTCTGATTTTCAATCTCAATTTTTTTAGCGGATGTTCCATTCACGTAAATTTTAAAATCTGGAGGTAGTCTGAACCCCATCGCCAAACTTTCACGCAATCTGTCGGGATTTGGAGAACGTTCAACAGTTCTAAGTTTCTTGAGAGTTAAACTAGTACCTGTCGGTTTTCCTGTTTTTTTATCTTGCAGGATTTTTATATGTTTTGGGACCTTTTCAGCATCATTGTCAAAAAGTATATCGATATCGTAGTCTTTCAGAGACTTGTACTTTCGAATTTTATTGAGGTTTATTGAAAAACCGAAGCACCTGCCGTTTTTTACCGTGTATATTTCCAGTACATCGGCGATGCCAAAACCAGCAAATTTTCCGATTCCCTTACGACCTTTTATCGGGCGTCCTCCCGGGGTCTTTTCTCCCCTAATCCTTTTATTCATCCCAATTTGCACAAATTTATTTTCTACATCATCTTTAGACATCCCAAATCCATCGTCAATTACCCTTATGACACTTTCTTTGTTAATCTTATCCGTAGGCAACTCTATATGGACCACAGTAGCGTCTGCATCCCAGGAATTGGAAACTAATTCGGATATTGCTCTTGTGGGATTGTCATACATCTCTAAGCCCAACCTGTCTATCAAATTGGGGTCGAAATCGAATTTCATCTAATCAATGCCCTTTAAATATATGAATAATGATATCAAAACACGCTTTATAAAATTATGTTTAAACCGCTGTGTGGAAATCATCATTTTGACGTAAAAAATTGTCAATCAAGATTGGTTACAATCAAAGTTCCAAAGTCAAAGTAACCGACCTTGTTTAATAAGTCTTGAAACTGAGCGGCTTTTTAAACAAAACCACGTAAAGCCAATAAATTTTTAAAGATTGTACGAAAGATGGAATTATGACCATAGAAGATAAATTTGTAGAGGAAATTACAGAATTATTGAAAAAGAGAATCAGTACAGATGGTTCTTTATTTACTCCAAAAATTAAAGTTGATCATCATATTAATATTTTAAAGGATATTACCGCCATTCCAAACTCAATAAAGAGCTACAAATGGGAACTTGTTTTTGGGGATGCTGAACAAGATATAGTTGTTTACCTAGATGAAAATGAAAAAAAACTCAGAAATTTTAGAATCGAAATTCCATTTAGTGGCGATTTGGTCAAAGCTAGAAAAAGTTTTCCACCGAAATCGAAAAGGAATCATTTCCCATATTGTGTTATTCCTTATATTATTTGGGAAGTTAAGGTAGGTGATGTAATTTCCCATAAGATTACCCAATATTCGTCAATGGCACAGCAAATTAAAGATAAATTTCCTCATGTTATGTACAATCTTTTAATGATTGGTTCAACAAAATTAGACGAAACAGTATTAAGACATGGAAAGAATTTCGATCTTATTACGACTGTGAAGAGAGGAACACCACTAGAAAATATCGCTGAAAAATTATACGAAATCGTAAAAGATAGAATGTCATATGCAGGAATTTTAAAAAATCCTGAAAAACGCTAAAACGCTATATACATTGACTTTTTGTTCAGAATGGGGTTTTTGTGCAAAGCCCCCAGGACCGTAACATTTATAAAGGTCTACATACTATAATATATAGAAGTATAAT
>CAZLFZ010000001.1:0-147583 GCA_964559215.1 uncultured archaeon | reverse complement strand
GTGGCGATTCCTCTCCGCCTTAAAATGCGGAGTATCCTCGCCACGATTTTTATGAACATAGGTCTGATTTTCGGGATGATTGTCGCTATAATGCTGATGGGGATGATCATAGCTTTCGGGTACCAGCAGATCGTGAACATGCAGGACATACAGGAGCAGGCGGAGATCAAGAAGGCCAAGCAGGGACTTGAGACTGCCGTTGACAGGGTGTACAGCCTGAGCGGGGAAACCTCAGAGCCATTCAAGCTCGCCTTTCCCGGTGGGGTCACCAAGGTGTGCTTCATGCCTGCGTATAGGGGTGAACGAATCAGCACGAAGAAGAGCCGGCTGGGCATGGATTTCAGAAGCGTGATCGACGGGTCTTCGCAGATAAAGTACCAGTTGTCAACCCTCCTCGTTGCAATGCGGATAGCCAAGAATCCCGATGGTCCTGGTGAAATAGACAAGAACCACACCCTGCTCATATTTTTAGAGAAGACTCATGTCCCCATGTTCGAATACATCCCCCATCTCGAACCAAGCAAGAAAACGGACACCACAGGCCCGGAAGTGTTGTGCGTAAGCCCGCGCAGTCAGGTGTGGCTGCAAAGGAGCTTCGATGAAACAGGCGCGTGGGTGGACGTGGAAGTATCCTGAGAATTTAAATCGCTGGGGATAACAAAATAATTATGATAAGCGTCTTCCAGATTTTTCGCGCATTGATGGGCGTGATAGTTTTCATTTTTGTGATCACGTTTTTTCTCAGAATATCGGACATGTACACCGCCACACAGATCAAGGGCTCGAAGATGGAGATGGTCAACGCGTTTGACTATGTTGCTATGCAGACCTACACCAGCGGCAATCCCGCCACCTTCCCGGGCTTCGGGGATTTCGAGACCCTGGTGTACGAGCCTCCAAAGATAAAATCCGATGCGGGACAGCACACGTTGAGCGTGCCCGTCTTTTTCGTACCTGGCAGGGGAGAGATTTCCATGGAAAGGCGCTGCCTTGATTTCGGGTGGTTCAAATGGTGCATGGTGTTCGCATTCCCGGCAAAGTCGAAGATACTTTTCACCCCTATCGAGAACACGAACGCGACCAGGGACCTGATCCTGGAAATAGTAGAAAATCTGCCAGGTTCGCTGGAATATGGCTTCTGCAACGGAGCCGATGCCAGGACGGCAAACAAGGGTGAATTTCTCTCTTATCTTGCCAGCGGGGCCGGGGTGACATACCAGCCCTGCGAGACACAATTGCCGGAATATTGCAGGCTGGTTACAATCACCGCCTCGACCGATTCCTCGTCCAACCTGACAGAGAATCATATAATCATAAACCCGTCAACAAGACTCGTATCCGAGGAGAATTCAAGCGGTGGTCTGGAGTCGCGCCCTTACCATGATTGGATGGACATTGCGGTATTCATAACAGGCGGCGTCAAGGCGCTCGATTACAAAAAGGCCGTTTTTTCCCGGGAGCTGGCAGCAAGTGCGGGGATTATGCATGAGAGGTCTGTTCTCGTCTCCCAGCGAATCAAGGAGTGCAACATACAGCCATGTCTTGAATGCTCGACCCCTTTCCCGACCCCATGCGGATGGACGGATTACTCGGGCAGGGAGCATGAAAGCGGGATTTACCATGATTTCATATCGTCGCTTGTTAGTCTAAAAAATGCCATATCATCGGGAAACTACCACCAGCTACTTGAGGACACGGCCTCGAAATACAATGAGCTGAAAAACCAGGGGTGCGAATAGTGAAATCCCAGGCTAGCGTAACCGAGTATCTGGTGCTGGTGATGATGATAGTGATCATAGTGCTCATTGCCATGTTGTTGATATTCGGCTTCCAGTTCTTTACCGTGGGTTCAGAGCAGTTAAAGGGCAGGGAAAGAATGTCGCTTTTCCTGCTGGAGTCTTTCATATCATCAACCGCGCTTAACAACCTGCAGTATCAAAAAGGCTCTGTCTTTGACGATTCCAAACTGACCGTGGCCTCCTGCGAGGACCTCGAAACATTGCTGGGCAAGGGGTGGTTTGCCGAAATCATGGTGTTGCTTGACGAATCTGTATGCTATGACCAGCCCGCTTGGAAGAAGAACAAATGCCTGCGAGATTTGCGCAAGCAAGCCAGCATCGTATGCACAAAGCAGAACTATCCTTTTTGCAACATATGGAGATTCTGCGAGCAAAACAAGGGGGACAGGATGATCTACAGGTCGATACCGGTCAATGTCTACAGGAAAATGAACAACACGCTGGAACTGGGCGTGATTACGGTGGGGGTTCAGACAGGTGGTTGAAATGCGAGGACAATCCAGCATGGTAGCAATCGTGATCGCGATACTGATGATAGTATTCATAATGGTGTTTTTGTTTTCTTCTCTCCTAGGTTCACAGGCAGGCCAGACGCTCAAAAGCGAATACAGAAACCTGTACGCCCATAACATGCTTTTGTCCTTGTTGAGGACGGACACGCAATGCGGCGTGATGTCGGATGTGCTGAAGGGCGCATATTTCGGAGGGGGAAAATGCGACAGCACGCAGTTCATGGCAGACCGGCTTCCATCTTACATATCATCTATCCTCAATGCAACAGGTCATACTGATTATGATTGGTTCATGGAAGCCAGCCCAAAGAATTTCCAGGGCACCGTGCTGGCCTTTGGCAATCCTGTTGTAAAGGAGTCGCTCGACAGCTGGGACGCGAGGACCATGATAACGTGGGAAGGCTACCAGTTAGAAGTTAAAATATATGTTAGGACAAAATGATATTATGCAGAAAAAATCCCAGGCTGAGTTTGCCTTGATTCTTGGACTGCTCATAATCGCCATTGTTGCCGGTATCTTTGCGTATTCTTCCGTTGTCCCCCCGTCGCTGCAGCCAACCGCATTGAGCGAGGAGCAGCATGCTGTGGACACGTACGTGAAGGACGCCATCAGGCGGGCGTCGAGCCAGGCGCTGACCGCTATGTACAATCAGGGAGGTTATGTGGACACGACCGGCAAAAGAAGCGTGGAGTACGGCGGCGGCACGATCCCATACTGGCAGCTGTGCGACACCGCAGATATCCCGGATGTCGAGCGGAACTTCGAGCTCGGGATCAAGGACATGCTTAAAAGCAGCCTGCCTGACAGGACTGACATAGCCGGTAAGAGGGTGTCTTTCGACAAATCGCCGCTATCTGTAGATGCGCAGTTGTTTGAGAACAGCATAACGCTCAGCGTCAATGTGCCTACCACGGTGGAGGGACAGGCGATGCCCCAGCCGTACACGATCGTCCTGCAGAACAGGCTAGGCCGGATCTCCGAGTTTGCCAAGAACTTCGCTAGCTTCCAGGCGAAGTACAGGGCACTGGACCACAACCTGCTCAGGTTGATACCACGCTCCAATCCCAAATCCGAACCGGGTTCCTGCTGGCTGCCGACCAAGGGGGTCCAATTCAAGGGCTCGTTCTCCAAGGGATGGCAGGAACTGAGGGATTGCATGCAGGAACTGATCATCCATAACCTCGTCCATACCTATGAATGGGAAAAGCCCGTCCTGAGGGGCAACACGCTGCCGAAGAACATGCTGGGCGAATCCTGGATATTCGAGATAGTCAAGAGCGACGGCACGTGGGGACAGTACAAAGAGCTGGATGTCGAATTCTACTACGGCGGCGGGGACGAGAAGCTGTCAAGAAGCAATTCTGAACTGCTGTTCGGCACGTCCCCTGACCCTGTCCATGAGAAGGGTGACACCTTCAGCATGATCGGTTACTCAATCGGCCCTGTACTGGCTTACGACGTCAAGTATCACGTCTCGTATCCCGTTGTCGTGAGCGTCTGGGACCCATTGCTGGAGCGCTCCTTCAAGTTCACGACATTCGTGAACATAAAGGGGAGCCAGATATCTAATGACTGCAAGCTTGAGGCCATTGAGCCAAGCGAATACCAGCAAAAGTGCATATTGGGCGCGACCGAAGACATGCACCTTACCGTTCTAGACCACAACGGCCAGCCGCTCGAAAACGTCGACGTTTGGTACGACGGATGCGGTCCATGGAGGGTGTTCGGAGGTGACCTGCGAACCAGAATCCCCCAGGCAACCAATGCCGAATTGATGCTGCTGCATGATTTAGGCAGCAATTATACGTTCTGCATAGACTCGGATGACCTGCGGGAGAATACCATCCGCTTCCCTGTAATGAAGGGGTTCGACGTGAACTTCTACGTCGTCAAAATTGAAAAATCTCCCTACAGAATCAAATCTGTCGAAAAAACGCTCACCGAGAACATCACCGTGATTTTCACAAGAGAAGGAAATCCGTGCATGGGTTCCACGCAAAGCGGGGTTGCAAACTACGACAGGGGATGGATCGAGCAGACCGACTGGATCGATATTTATCCGACAGTGGAATACGATGTAGTGATTTTGGCGGGTAAGGGCATCATAGAAACGGAAGATTTCGTCATTGACGAGGGTAGCGGGAGCCTTAACATCTATGCGCCAAGCGTGCATGGCTACACTGGCGACACAGAGAGCATCAAGAGCCTGTACTCAAATTGCGGGATGAGTCCTGTCTCAACCGAGTTTTATGGAAGCAAAGCGGGGTGTTCTTTGTGATTAAAAACGTGATCATGGTTCTCCAGGTCATAGCGGTTTTTTGCGCTTACCTTGTCATGAGCATACCTGTGATATCCGCTTCGCAGATAAGCGTTTATGTACCGGGGAGCGCACCCAAGATTTTTTCAGTCGATCCGGCTGTCAAGGTGGAAAGGAATATCACGGTTGTCCATGACCCGTCAGACTACAAATGGGAAAACGTGCAGGTGAAGGTTGAGATCGTTGGCAAGGACCCTGGTTACGCCCTCAAGAAGATATACCTCTTCAAGTGCAAGAATTCAAGCCCGGGTACCTGCTCGGGCTACGGGCCTGTGGTAGCCAAGAACTACCTGTCAGGGGAAAAGGGGACATTTTACTGGAACGACGTCTCGGCGAACTCGGTCGCGGGCTTCATGTCCATCGTTGAGATGGAGTACGCCGGGAAAACGGTATGGGTCGGCTTCTGGGACGAAATCGAAAGGACCGGCCTGCAAAGCTTCGAGCACTCTTCTTACGAGCTGGATTCCATAGACGTGCATGCGAAATCGGGGGTTGATGGCGAATGGATCAAGAATTACATTGAAGACTATTACATGATACCGATGCGGTGGGTCGAAAGGGTCCTGCTTGGTGTGATTGGTGGTAAGATGACCAGCAAGATGTACAAGCTCAGCGCTGACCAAGCCGAGCTCGATACCCATATATTCGAGTCCCAGACGGAGCAGGGGAATGCCGCCTCTCCAGGCAGCAAGGACTACACGTTCGTCTTCGGAAAGGGGAGCGTATCATCCCCGGTGACGTTATTCTCAGGATCGCCGTTCACCTGCGGGAATGCGGTATGCGAATCGGCTATCGGTGAGAACAAAGACAGCTGCTGCATAGACTGCGGGTGCGGTGCGGGCGAGGAATGCACGGCATCCTGTGATTATCCAAGCGGTGTGTGCCACGAGTGCGGCAACGGTATCCTGGAGCCGACCGAGAACTCAAGCACCTGCTGCGCCGATGCCGGGTGCCCCACAGGCAAATCATGCGACTCCGCAAGGAACCCCCCATACGGGACATGCGTACTGCCGGACTGCGGGAATGCGAGGTGCGACACCCCTGAGGAGAATATAGACAACTGCTGCATAGACTGCGGGAGCGATCCAGGATGCGCCAGCAAGCACGGTTCCGGATATTACTGCAATGATGACCTTATCAGCTGCGTGCAGCCGGAATGCGGGAACGGGAACTGCGAGCCGGGTGAGGACTATACGAACTGCTGCGCGGACTGTGCTGGATGCCCCAGCGGGGAATTCTGCAACGTGAATGTGAGCGAGAGCGGCGTGTGCATGCCGACAACATGCGGTAATGATAAATGCGAACCGGGTGAGGACTATACGAACTGCTGCCTTGACTGCGACGGCTGTCCGCTTGACCCTTTCACGGGTTCGCAGCAGACGTGCAGTCTCAACACGTGCCATCTCTGCGGCAACGGCGAGCTGGAGCCGCCAGCGGAAAGCGAAAGCACCTGCTGCCAGGATTCTGGCTGTTCATCCGATGATGATTACTGCCCGCAGCAGGGGGGCTGCATGCCCGAGAATGAGATGGGGGTTGTTGCGCTGGTGGTCCCGGAAGAGGTCGACTGCACGCTTGACGATCCCATATCCATAAAGATAACCCTTGAGAACAGGCCCCAGTACTTCGACTACTTCCGCTCTGCGTATTACGACTATGCCGGCTACCAGAAGCGGATGATGTGCCAGGAGAACGGGAACGAGTACGACTGCGAGATACCCGTGACGGGTCCCGACTCCTTCCCGGGATGCTTCGAGCCTGGCCCGCACACCATAAACCTCACAGTGAATGTGTACTACTTCAAGGACAATGAGGCCGAAAGGGATTTCGATTCGGACATGGCCGCTCTGTCCGGCTCCGCAACATTCAACGTCCAGAAAGCAAGATCCAGGGTGTGCAACAGGAACGGTGCCTGCGAGCTGGGTATCGGGGAGACGCCTGAATCGTGCTGCTGGGATTGCGGATGCGGCGCCAGCCTGATTTGCACTGCTGCCGGGTGCGCGGGCGAAAGCGCCATAACCATGCGGGTGGATGAGAGCTCTTTCCCGTCAAGGGAACAGATAGACTGCTGGAACGCTGTGGGCAGGATAACCTTTTCCGCGACCGTGCTGAACGTCCCGTACTCTGCCGATGACCCGTTCCGGCTGGTGGACCAGATGCTTTTCTACGGTGACCGGAACTTCACGGCAGAAAATTTGCCCGGGTTCTCATGCGAGCCCGAGTCCGGCACGGGGGAGATGCTCACGGGCCGGGTGGAGTGCTCCATCCCTGTCTCCGTCTTCCCTGCGTGCCCCTACGAACCTCCGGCTTCCATGGAATTGAGGCTTTATGTGCTCGGCGGAGGGTTGTCTGATATCTACGGCGCATACACCGGGCTTGAACTGAACGACAGCTTCCAGGTCGAATACGTGAAGGGCCTGCCCAATTGCGGCAACGGCGCCATAGACGAGGGCGAGACAAGCGAAAACTGCTGCAGGGACCTGGGATGTCCTGATGGCAAGTTGTGCTCCCTTTATTCAGGCTGCATAGACGAAAGCCAGCTTGACTTGAGCGTGTCGGTGGACCCCTATTCAATCAACTGCTCAAGGAGCTCGGGTGAGATCAGCTTCACGGCAGAGGTCGACCCGAAGCCGATATCTTTGCCGAGATTCGAGGACACGTATCTTAACAGGTCCAGGATTGATAATTACTGCGAGGTTGGCCTGCTAAGCGACTACACCCTGCAATGCAACATCCCGCTCGTGGAATTCCCCTACTGCTGGCTGTCAGGGGTGAAGCATGTGACGTTCGATACGACCATGCTGTACGGGGAAGGCAACGACACGAGGGGGATTAGCTTCACCAAGCCTGTCGAATTCTACGTAAGTGGTGTGAGGCAGAGGGAATGCGACATGGACGGCGTGTGCGAGTACAAGATAGGGGAAATCCCTGACCTTTGCTGCGCCGACTGCGGATGCACGGCTGGGAATGTGTGCACGCTTGACAACAAATGCATGGATTCTTCCGAGATAATGCTGAGGGTGGACTCCGTTGATCCCGTGGACTGCAGCGGCCAGTCCGGATACTTCGTTACCATCGATGCCGAAATCAAGAACCAGCCTTACGGCACGGAAGATGTTGACTGGACAATACGCATGGGAAGCGATGTGTACGGCTCTGACATCTTCAGCTGCGGTATCCGGGAGGGTGAGAACAAGTACCAGTGCGAGATCTCCGTATACAACCTGCCTCTTTGTCACAGCCAGGACATAAAGACCATGACGCTGGTGGCGAACGTCAGCCATATAGATGCCCTTGGCTATTATCACTCCACGATCGCCGAAGACGGCGTCACCATATCCACAAGTAACTGGCTGGACTCGTGCACCAATCCCATCACCGGGGGAACCCCGGGTTGCCAGCCTGAACTGGGCGAGACCCAGCAGACATGCTGCCAGGACTGCGGATGCGACAGCTTCGGCCCTGAGCACGTATGCACGGCGAACGGCTGCCAGTCCAAGAGCGTTGTATCGATGTCCATCTCCCCGGCAAGTATCACCACAGAATGCACCCTGCTCCCCGCCGAGGCCGATATCGGTAAAACCAGCGGCAGCATAACCAAGTATTTATGCCAGTTCCGCAAGCCTGTGGAGATTGAAGCTAACATCCAGAATCTTCCAGTTTACTCAACGGATCCAATAGATCTGTTCTACTATCTTGATGGCAATAAAAGCGGCAAAATACAGGATTCCATAGCCTCGACAGAAAAGACCGCGACTGGTTGGCTGCTTAAGGTGCTGCCCAAGCCAGTGGAATCAAGCACCAAAAACATAAAAAGGGATCACAAGCTTGCCCTCGGCTTCACCCTTGTGGTTTACGACCAAGAAAATGAAATCATAATCCCTCTTGAAAGCAAGAACGAAATCGGGCTGGACTACAACGTCAAGGAAAGCGACAAGCTGATTTCCGTGGAGAACCAACTGGGGGATTATAAAGAAGGAATGAAAAAGCTGGAGGGCTACATTAAAATAATATTTTTCATCTTTGGGTTCTGCACGCCATGCTTCGGTTATGCTCTTCTAGAGTCGGAGTTAATTATCGGTGCATGGGGTTTGCTCGTTGATATTTTCGGCTGGTTCGCTCCTATCATATTTGGTTATAGTATTGCAGCGGGGATAGGCATTTTTGCTGCAAGCACCGCAGGTTTTCTTGGGGCATATGCTATTGGGCTTGCAGCGGGGACGGCCTTATGTCATGCCACTCTGTGGAAGTGCTGCACTTGGCTGACAAAACCCTGTGTTGTGATTTCTATCATAGCTGCTGCGGCTATGCTCTTCATAATGAACAAGATGAAAGATACAAAAGCTGAAGTCAAAAATGACATACAAAAGGACATCTCTCTGGCGAAGGCCGAGGTCGGGGATGATCTGTCATTCTATTACGGGCAGGGCGGGGAATATGGAGGGTAAAAAATCGCTTGTCCTCTTCTCCCTCTTTCTGGCGCTTTTCCTTCCCACCGCTTCGGCTCAGTCCATCACATACCTTTCCATGAACCCCGACACACAATTCTGCATCTCCGTTATCTTCGGGGATAACGGCCGGGGAGAGTACACGCTCACCGTGGACGACCCTGCTTATCCGGGCGGTGGATGGGTCGACACGCACAGGACTAGCTTCACCTCAGGTCCAAACAATCCAGTCATAAACCCTGTCTGCTTCAGCACAAAGAACAGAAGGGTAGGCGACGAGGCCGTCCTGCACTTCACGCTGGAAACCCCCGAGGGTGAGATAAGATATGATTACGGTATATGCGTGAGCAAGCACGAAGATGTGGATGTGGTGGAGTCCAGCGAAGATCCATGCAAGGCTGCCAGCTCGCACACCGATCTGTTCAGCGTGGACCTGCTGGAATCGGAGATGTTTTCGATCCCCGGTGAAAAGGTCACGTACACGCTTTTGTTATCAAGCGAATTCGATCTGTCAATATCCCTGGACAAGGAGAGCGGGCCCAAGATGGACATATCCAGCACCACAATCGAAACGCCCGGCGAATATACAGTCGAGATTGTCGTGGATTCCCCCCAGGAGCCTGGCGATCATGCCTTCACCATCGTGGCCAGGGCGAATGATTGCGACTATCCCTCATGCGAAAAGAGGGTGACTGGAACTCTGCACGTTTCCACTGCTCCCGGCCTGGAGGGCTTCAGGGTCGAGTTGTCGCCGAAGAGCAAAAACGTCATGGGGACTCAGTCTGCGAAGTTTTTCCTCACCATACACAACTTCGCCCCCGAGCAGGGTTTCAGCGTGAACCTCGATCTGGACGAATCGCTCAACACCAATTTCATCCCTCTAGATGTAAGGGTTGGCAAGGACATGAGCAAGCAGATAGACTTCACCATCGTTCCACTATCAGACGAGCATAAGCTGTATATAATCAGGGCGGAAGTTGAGGGTGAGACCGGCGGTAAAAAAACAGCGGAATCCTTCTTGACCGTGGAAGAGCCTGTAGCGGATGTTCAGAGGATGGCTGAAAGTGATCCTGGCCTCAGACCCGATGCGGATGATTATGCTGCCAAATACAATGCAGGGCCAAGCCTGGATGACTGGAAGGGTATCCAAGAAGCTACTAGCGTGCATGATGACAAACCAAAGCCGCCAAATGGCCAGTCAGGACCGCTAAACTGGCTGCTTATATTTGCGGCTGTGGTGGCAATAGCCGCCATCATTCTTTACGTATACAAAAAGACTATGGTCGTCCAGGAAACGGAACAGCCTTACTCCGGATATTGAGACTTTGCAAAAGGATGTTTGGTAAAAGGAGATTTACAGGGTCAACCGTTAAAGCTATACAGGTTTATATAAAATGGCTGGTAAAATATATATTTATAACATCTAATAACATTATAACAGGAGTGCGGCATGCCTAGAAAAGCTCAGGCTGAGTTTGCATTGATTCTTGGACTGGTCATAATCGCAATTGTAGTCGGCGTCTACTCCTACTCCACCGTCACGCCGCCATCTATCCAACCGTCTGCGCTGACCGAGGAGCAGAAATCAGTTGCAAGCTATGTCGGGGATATGATCAGGGGAGCGGCCACGAGCACCATATCGGAGATGTACAAGAACGGCGGCTATCTTGCCGACTCAACGCCTGCGTTGGGATACGTGAATCACAAGGCACTGGGGAACAAGATAGCGCTGTGGCAGCTATGCGGCAATTACAACATCCCGGATTTGCAGCAGGGGTTTGCCAAAGGCGTGAAGGAATATATCGAATCGCACATGCCTGACTCCCAGGTAATAGGAGGCCGGACCGTCACATTCGGGAAGCAGTCCATGACCATAACCCCCAGCTTCTACGACAACAAGATAACCCTGTCTGTCAACCTGCCGACAACGGTGCAGGGCCAGGCGATGCCCCAGCCCTACGTCGTGGAGATTGCCACGAAAATGGGCAGGATTTATGATTTTGCAAAGAACTTTGCCCGGATGCAGGCCGACTGCCGGGTCCTAGACAACCACCTGCTGATGTCGCTCATGCAGTCAAATGAATATTCAAGGCCGTGCTGGATTCCGACCATAGGGAATGCAGAAAGGTCGTACACGTTCACATGGAGTAATCTGCGGGACTGCATGGAACTGCACATCAAATACTCGCTGTCCAACACGCTGCTGGGAAAGGAGTTCCCGATTAGTGACGAGGGGAAAATACAGAAGTGGGGGATAGAGTTTTTCCCTGTTCCGGCTGTCATAGACTACAGCACCGTATCAAGCGGGTCTGGCGTCTGCAGCGGGAACGCAGAGACGAACAGCAAAAAATACGATGACCTGAACGTGAACTTTTACTTCGGTGACGACAATGGGCTGGACAGGAGCGAGTTCTCGGCCCCTGAGCATTTGAGAATCCAGCCACGTGTCGGGCCCTTCATGAGATTCATGCAGGGAATGAGGGTTGCCGAATACAGTCAGACATACAGCATGCGGTATCCCGTCGTGGTCAACGTGTGGGACAGTTCATTGAGAAAGAGTTTCAAGTTCGCTGTCCTTGTTTACATAGACAACAGCGCTCCCGGCGCATGCACCGCTATACCGACTCTCACCGCTGCAGATCAGAGCGAATTCTCGAGAACATATGGTGATACTTGTGTTGAAGAAGCAACGGAAGATGCTAACATATTTGTTCGATACAAAGACGGTTCTGATGTGACAGGTGCCACCGTTTCTTTTTATGGATGCGAGCTGGGAACAACCGGCCGGGGACTGCCCATCCAAGCAAAGGTGCCGCCCGTGTGGGGAGCATTAAAGGTGAGAGACGGACAAAACGAGTACACGGAATGCTATTCATATTCAGACCTCAGAAACATCCAGATTGACATACCGAGAAGTAAGCACTTCACGTTCAATTTTTACATGGTCGGTATAAGCAAGACAGGCTCAACATATACGATAGATTCGGTGTCGCCAGCCAATGAAAGAATCGAAGTGGGCATGTCGAGGATGGGGGATGCATGCGCTCCCCCTGAGCCCGAGATCGTTGTGAACGTGAACGATGCCGGCTCTTTTGTCTCGGAGCTTGATGTGGCCAACCTGCCCGTTGATGAATACTATGTCGGCATCGAAACCTACGACGGCCAGAACCTGGGAGGGTTCGTGAACATGACAGGATTTACCCCGGCAGGCTCAGACCTGTATGTTTACGCGCCCAGCCTCGACGGCTTCGACGAATCCAACCTGGAAAACGTGCGCAGCCTGTACACAAGCTGTGGGATGGAGCCGATATCAACGGCCGAATGTTCAAATGTTGTGGGATGCTCATGGACAGCGTAGAAAAGATATTGCTGCAGGTAATAGCGGTCGTATGCACTTACCTAGTGATCAGTATCTCCTTTGCATCGGCCATCCAAATCTCCATATATCAGCAGATTATGAGAGGCGCCACCGTCACGACAACGGGTGAAAAGGTGGAAATAACACTCGATGCCAACCTTCTCGTCGACAAAAGCTTTGAATTTGTCCATGATCCGTCAGACTACAAATGGGAAAACGTGCAGGTGAAAATCGAGGTTATAGGAAAGGACCCCCTTTATTCCGTCAAGAAAATCTACCTGTTCAAATGCAAGGACAACAACCCGCTTGACTGCGTTGATTACGAGCCAGTCGAGGCCGACTCCTATCTCTCGGGGGAGAAGGGCACCTTTTATTGGGGGGACGTATCAAGGAACAATGCGGCCAACTTCTTGACCATGATAAAATTCAGCTATGATGAGGTGGACTTCTGGGTCGGGTACTGGGACCAGGCCACCAGATCGGGCGTCCAGAATTTCGAGCACAAGGATTATGACATTTCACATATCGATGTTTATGCCAATCCTGGAATAGAGCCGTCCTGGATCAGGGAATTCATCGAGACTTATTACATGATACCGGCAAGCTGGATGGAAAGGGCTGCCCTTGGTGCTGTGAACGGGAAGCAGACGACCGAGCTTTACGAAATCGTTGCTGACAAAACAGAAATAGACGTGCCGTACTTTGAAAAGTACAAGCCGTCAAGAAGGGTGATTGAAAAAGTGGCGAAGGATTATCTGCTGGCATTCGCCAAGGGGAGCGTATCGAACCCCGTCACATTCTTTTCCAATCCCCTGCCAAGCTGCGGAGACGGCGCCTGTGATGTCGGGGAAAATACAGAAAACTGCTGCCTTGACTGCGGCTGTCCGGTCTCAGGACAGGAATGTTCTGCGAACAGCGAGTATCCGAACGGTCTTTGCCACGTATGCGGGGACGGTGTAAAAGACCCCGTCGAAGACGAGACGAACTGCTGTGTTGACGCTGGCTGTCCGGCCGGGCTGGACTGCGACCCCAACATTAACATACCCCACGGCAAATGCATCGCCCCTGAATGCGGGAACGGGAACTGCGAGCTGTCAGAGGACTCAGGCACTTGCCCTGTTGACTGCCATAATACCCCCGGGAAGAGGTGTGACGATGTCTATGGCCATGGATACTACTACAGCTCCCAGCTGCAGGAGTGTATCTTAGCTGAATGCGGGAAGAGAGGATGCGAGCCAGGGGAGGACTACACGAACTGCTGCCTTGACTGCGACGGATGCCCGACCGGAGAATACTGCAACACCGAGCAGGTCCCGAACGGGGTCTGCATGGCGCCGACGTGCGGGAACGGCAAATGCGAGCTAGGGGAGGACTACACGAACTGCTGCCTTGACTGCGACGGCTGTCCTGCCGACCCATACACCGGCCAGCTGCAGACCTGCACGCAGAACATCTGTCACCTGTGCGGCAATGGCCATATAGAAAGCCCCGTCGAAACCCCGGAAACGTGCTGCCAGGACACAGGATGCATCGATGGCTACTGCTCCGTGAGCGGCGCCTGCAAAAGCGAATCCGAAATGGGGATGAGGGTGAAGATCCTGCCCGAGACGGTTGACTGCACCCAGGGTGGGGAGGTTGACATCAGGTTCACGTTTGCCAAGGGGCCTGCCTTCTTCAGCTCCTTCGAAACCATTGCCTACACGTACGATAACAGCAGGTACAGGCTGTCACAGTGCGTTCAGCAGGGCGACATATACCTGTGCAAGCTGCCCCTCGCCGGCCCAGAGACCTTCCCGGGATGCTTCAAGCTGGGAATCAAGGATGTGCTTTTCACCGTGCTGTTCACGTACTTTGACGACGCCGCGGGCAGGAAGTCGAACGATTTGAAATACAAGGAATTGACAGTTCCTTTCTCCTTTGAGGTGATGAAGGCCAGGCAGAGGACATGCAACAAGAACGGGGCGTGCGAGCCGGGAATCGGGGAAACTCCCGAGACGTGCTGCTGGGACTGCCAGTGCGAGGGTGGCCTCGTCTGCACGGCGTCCGGGTGCAAGGACGAAATTGAAATCTCCCTGGCTGTAAATCCCGAAGACCTACCGGCAAGGAACAACATCGACTGCTCCCCAAAAAACGGCATGCAACCAAGTGATGATTTCACCTTCAGGTCCCACGTGCAGAACGTTCCCGAGAGCGCATACGAACCTTTCAACGTTCTCAACTGGAAGCTCGAATACAACTCGAAGATCTACACGGCCCAGAACATCCCGGGGTTCACGTGCCAGCCCATGATAACGGAATATGGCCACCATACAGGGGATGTTGAGTGTTCCGTCCCCGTATCCATGTTCCCGGCCTGTCCGAACCTGCCTCCCGCTGATCTGAAACTCACGCTTAACATCCTGGGCGGCGGCCTGGGTGGTCATTACGCCCCATATGAGGGAAAGCCTGTGTCAGCGGAATTCGAGCTGGATTACGTGCAAGGATTGCCGCTGTGCGGGAACGGGGAGCCGAACCCGGAGCTTGGCGAGACCAGTGACAACTGCTGCAGGGACATGGGCTGCCCTGACAACAAGGTGTGCACCCTGTATTCCGGGTGCGTCGACCAGGGCCAGGTAGACCTCGCTGTGAGCGTCAACCCGGCGAACATAGACTGCAGCAGGGTGCCCCAAGAGCAGAGGGGACACAAGCAGGTCATAATCCTGGCATCAGTTACCAAGAAGCCATATTCCCCGGCCACGGGCGGCATCGAGTTTGGCGACGCTTATCTGGATGACAGCAGAATCGAGGAGATGGGAGGGATATGCGAGCCAGTGGTGAATAGCACGGAGTACAGCGTTTATGCATGGAGATGCTCGATCCCTGTCTCGGACTTCAATCCGTTCTGCTGGTCGGCCGGCTCCTACACACCGAATTTCGAGACCACCATAACATGGCAGGACAAGAGCGGGAACAGGATTACCAAGAGGATAATCAAGCCTGTATCGTTTTCAGTTGAAATACCCAGGGAGAGGCAGTGTGTTCCTGACGGCTTTCAGGACCCCGAGCTCGGTGAGATAATAGACCAGTGCTGCCCTGACGCGGGGTGCAGCGGCGGCAGGGTGTGCACGAAAGAGATAGTCTGTGTTGACCCTGACCAGATTTCATTGATAGTTGATGATGTCAGCCCCGATGCGCTGGACTGCTCCGTGAAGGACGACCCCGAAAACAACATCGTTGTGACGGTCCATATAGACAACATGCCTTACGACACGCATTACATAGAGTGGTTCATGGAATATGCCGGGAACACATTCACCGAGCAGTACTTCACGTGCGAGCCCCTGATGTACGGGGGGCTGCAGTCAAGCTCCTACAGGTGCGAAATCCCTGTTTATTTCTTTCCTGCCTGCGCAGAAGAGGGCAGCCACAGCCTAGACATTTCCGCTAGGATCACGTACAGCGACTACAGGGGGCAGATATTCCAGCAAGAGGTCAGCGACGACTTCACTGTCAACGTCGGCACAGCAGGCCTGCCGAACTGCGGGAACGGCAAATGCGACAAGAGCCTAGGCGAAACACAAGACAACTGCTGCCAGGACTGCGGGTGCGCCAACAAGCAAGACGTATGTACCGTTGAAGGCACCTGCTACTCGGAAAGCGAGATAACCATGACAATAGAGCCGGCCGCCCTGACGACAAACTGCCAGCTCGCCCCATGGGACATGGACACCTACAAGGTTTTGACATACCAGTGCGTTTTCCAGGACCCGGTGAAGCTGAGGGCCCACCTGAGCCACAAGCCCTGGATGGCGAGTGTAATTTCCACGTCCTATGTCTGGAACGGTGAAGAAGCCTTCTCCGACGCCATTTCTTCGGGCGAGGACATAGCTGACGGCTGGAACCTATACGTCATACTCAACCCTGACGGCTCTTATGTCATATCAGCCTTCTCAGGCGACAAGCATGTAAGCCAGCACCAGATAAAAGACGCCACCCTCACTATTCAGGTTCCTAGCCACACAGGCGAGTACGAGAAGGTAATAAAGGTAACCAGCGTAAACGATGTCAGGGTCACGGTCAACGAGGTCAAGCACGAGGATCTGCTGGAGCTTGAAAAGGCTCTTAAGGATGCAAAGAAAGCCATGGAAAAGGCGAACAGGATTGTTTGCTCTATCGTCACCATTCTTGCGATATGCACCGTCTGCTCCCTGATGGCTGCTGTAAAGGAGAAACCACCTACGACACCTGAAAAACCGACTATTATCGTGGTTCCTGATGATTTCGGTCGTAAAGGTTGGGATGAGTTGAGTACCACCCCTAAATTTGAATATGTGCCATACACCCCTACAGAGAAGGCGTCTCCTGCCCCGTCCTTTGTTGTAAATGCTATACTGCCCAGCGTGACAGCCCAGACTGGTACCGGCCTTCCGATGGAAATCTTTACCCAGCTGATGAGCGCCACGAGTGGCATGGGGAAAACTGGTGCTGGAGTGGTCGGACTGATAGCAGGGCTAGGGTTCGCCTGGGTCATGGGCGAGATGCTTGACTGCGAGGACAGCTTCAAGACCGCGGTAATAGCTGCAACGGTAATATGTGGGCTTATTATGTATTTTAAGGGACGAAGCGCCCTAGAGCCGGTAGCAAAGATATGCAACCTGTTGAGCATGGCTCTGCAGTTGCTGATGATGATAAACAATCTCAGAAGCGTGACGCTTAACTACGAGGCGTGCATGATGCAGGCGGAATCGCAGCTGTCGACAAGGCTTAGAAAGGGGGAAACGGGATATGACAGGTCCCGCAGAATAGCGGATTACTACAGGCAGCTGGCGGCATGCCATCAGCAGCTTGAGGGCGACACAGCAAGGCTGATGGAGAGGTGGGCCCAGTTCTCGTATAATCTTGGCGCATCCACGGGCTGGAGTGACACGGGTGTTAGTACCAGTCCAAGACCTCCAGCAACCTTGGGACGCGGAGATCCATTAACGATTACCTACGACTACCCATCGTACGGAGGGCGGGGGGAATACGGGCAAATTTACATCACATTTGAGAATTGGTGGATTACTGCAAAGGGAATTATAGGAAAACAGTCTCCAACTAGGACTTTCAGGCTTGCTCAAAGCAGCGGGCAAATTAAATGCACAGTCAGGTCTGATGGTTACGGCCTGGATTGCAGCGATCCTTATGCCGGATATCGGGGAGAAGGAGACAATCTGATAGCGCTGGCGTGCACACAATATGTGTCGGGTGAAACTGCTGCTGACAAAGAGGCTCAATGCAAAGGCGCAGTACTTGAAGGTACGATCACTGTTAGATGGAAACCATGCGATGAAAGGAGAAGCAGTTGTTTTTATCAATTCGGATTTAATTCCCAGGCTAGTGGTAGTTATGCGGAGCCAGCTGCGTATACTGGCAAAGGAACCGCCACCGACCCTTATAAACCAACAGGGGAGTCAGTCAGAAGTCACGAATATGTGAATGATATATGCTATACCTATACCGAGGACAGCCCATGTAACCGCTGCGACGGTCAGCCTAATCTGAGCGACTGCAGGGCGACTGAGAAAGAAAGGCTGTTCATAGGGCCAAGGAAAGGTATGGAATATGTCTTTGTTGGTGACGTAGGAAACTGCTGTTTTGGTAAATGCATCTTCGGTGGAATAAACTGTTGCACTATAGACGATTGTGGCGAAGAGGACGACTATGGTCATAAAGCCTTGTCCTGCCTGGACTACGCATGCTCATATGAGGCTGGAATGGTGGCTTAAAGGTTAATAAATGTGATATGATGGAAAGCAAAAAAAGAAACAAGTTTGCAGTCAAAAACGGGGTTTTCCTGATTTTCACAGCCCTGCTTGTATCCCTGTCATTGCTGTTTGCCGGTGTCCAGGCGGCGACGTACTTTTCCGTTAAGCCGGATAAGGAGTTGTGCACGACCATCGTATTCGGCCAGCACGGCAGGGGGGAATATACCCTGACGGCCAAGGAACCGGTTACCGGCGGCGGCTGGATCGACAATCACTTCACCTCCTTCGTGGCGGGTCCCGACAATATCATAGTAGTGCCCATCTGCTTCAGCGCTAAAGGCAGGAAAGTGGAAGATCAGGCGAACATACACGTCACGCTATCAACGCCGAGCTCCGGCAATCTGACCTACGATTACGGCGTCTGCGTAAGCAAATATGAAGACGTGGATGTTGTCGAAGGCGAAGCCACAGGAAACGCCTGCGACAGAATGGGAGGGCATACGGACATCTTCAGCGCCGCCCTCGCCCAGCCGGAGCGGTATGCCGACCCAGGGGAAATCGTGACTTACACGCTGGTTCTGGACTCGAGCCTGCCCCTGACGCTCGAAATAGCCAAGGGCACCGAAGCTATGCGGATAACGGCCAGCAAGACGAGCGTTGAAGCGGGAGCCGGCCAGCAGCAGGTCCCGCTGCAGATTGCTGCGCCCAGCACGGCCGGGGATTACGATTTCATCGTCATGGTTTCAGTCCAGGGGTGCAACATAGCAGACTGCCAGAAGGCCGTCAGGGGTGTCTTGCATGTCAGAAAAGCTGCTGAAAAGCCTCAGGCAGGCTTCTATGCCTGGCTTACCCCTGAAACAAAGAGCATAATCGGCCAGCAGAGCACCATGTATGTATTGAAATTCCAGAATTATGGCGACAGCCAGCAACTGACCGCCTCTGTCTCGCTTGAGGTCGGCCTCGAGTCCGATTTCAGCCCTTATTCGGTGTATCTCGCCAAGGGGGAGAGCAAGAGCATAACGTTCACTGTCAGGCCGACGACGACCGACAGGAAAACCTACAAATTGTCGGCCGTGGTCACGGGAGCTGACGGCACCAAGAGGTCAGCGGATGCCTGGCTGACCGTTGACGAAATGGTTGCAGACGCCTCAAAGCTGGACCAGGATGGCTTCATCGCGGAATATGACGCAGGCGGAGGCGCAAGCCTTGAGGACTGGGAAGAGCTGAGATCAGTGACTGGTGCCGCTCCAGCTGGCGGCGATGAGATTCCAATCGGTCCCGAACCAGCACCTGGACCAAACATATTCTTGTGGGCAGTCATCGGAATCGTCGTGGTTGTCATCGTGCTGATGATATTCATCATCTACAAGAAGACCATGGTGGAAGGCGGAGCGAGCTGGGAAGGTCTTGGTGTCTGATTGTGGCTAAAAATAAAGCTATGGACAAAGGTCTGGTTACGGCTAGATTTGTTATTTCTGGTAATGTGCAGGGTGTTGGGTATAGAGCATTTGTTAAACAATCTGCTCAAAATTTAGGCATAAAGGGGTTTGTGAAAAACCTGGAGAATGGAAGGGTTGAAGCGTTTTGTCAAGGAAATAAAGCCGTGCTAGAAAAACTAAGGAAAGAACTGAAGATTAGAACTACGCATGGATGGTTTAAGATTAATGCAAAAGTTAAGGTATTTTACAATGGTTTCGAGAAACCTCCTCAAAAAAAGTTTAGATCTCAATTCTACATAGACTATACCGATGCTGAAAAAATAAACCCGGGATTCGAGGCCCAGAGTCTTGAGAGATCGGAAATTATAGCATTGGCTGGTATCGAACTCAGAGAGAGTACAGGGGAAAATTTTAATCAAATGGCTGAAAAATATGGTGAAATCTCCAAAGAAATGAAAGAACTGGGGAAGGAAGTGAAGCAATCTAACGAAAACAATGCAAAATTAATCAAAACTCTAATAGGCGTGTTAAAATCTAAGAAATAATCAGCTGCCTGATTTACTTTCACCTCCTGGTAAGATGTAACTTACAACATTGTTTTGCTAGGGAATGTCTAAATCGGCCTTTTTTACTATTCGTATCCTTTTATCCTGGCTGCCAATAGAGGGTATTAATTTTAATAGATTTGGGGTTGAATAATTAATATGGACACGTTCATAGGGTCGCTGATAATAATTGCCGTTGTTCTTATCATTCTCCTAGCAGTTTCCGCTTATTTCCCTTACTATCCGGAGGGCGTTCCCGCAGACATCAGGGTGATTCACGAATTCAGCGCGGGCACGATAGGGTACTCAGAGAACTACGTGTCAAGGGTGCAGGATTTCGGCTCATTCGGCGTGGGCCTGCCGCAGCTAGAAAATCTGAAATCCGTTCCCAGGATGGAAATAACAGCTGGCCTGTTCGGATTGAGCAGCGAGCGCTTCACCGTACTTGTTCCCTCGCACATTCTTGAATGGCTCAAGAGCGGGGAGATCACCTTCACCGTCGATGACACGAACCAGTACGGCAACCTCGTCATAACATGGAACGGCGCAGAGTTGTACAACGAGATGGCAGACACGGGCAAGCATACCGTTACCGTTCTGCCTTCCCAGATAAAAGAAGAAAACGGCATGGAAATAGCTGCCCAGGGGCCTGGCGTCATGTTTTGGGCGGCGACCATTTACAACATAAGGGACTTCAAGATGAACGCTGAATACGGCCCTGCGAAGTTCCTGGATTTCGCTGTTTCGCAGGACGAGCTGGAGTCCCTTGACAGGTTCGATCTGAGCTGGTTCACGGCAAGCAGGTTAGGTACCCTCGTAGTAAAGGTGAACGGCGAAGGAATCTACAGTGCAGAGCCTGAGAGGCAGGACAGCGTCGAGTTCACGGACACCGGCCTGCAAACGGCTTCGATTATCCCCGGTGACAACAGGCTGACCTTCCTGGCTGTGGATGGCTCGTTCGAGTTGCAGGACGTGATACTGAAGACGTACGTTAGCAAGAACCAGAGGGTAATGCGCGAGCGCTTCGAGCTGACCGAGTCTCAGCTGAACTCGTTGAAAGCGAAAGGCAGCGTGGTCCGGATGTACGTGGAAGATGTGGAAAGACCAGGTAGGCTGCAAATAAAGCTCAACGAACAGAGTGCGGGATCCGTTGATGCAAAGCCTGGCTGGAACAGGATTCCCTTCAGCGCTGATCTGCTGGATATCGACACCAACTGGCTCGAAATCAGCGGAACTGGGACGTTTGACATCGGTGACGTCAGCGTGGAAGTTGCCTGAGTCAAATTCAGCTTTTTTGTTTTGGAATGAGCGTCCCTCTACATTTTCTGCATATTGGAAATACAGCCAGATTTATGTCTCTTTTATTCCTGCCATAAATTTTTTTCAGGCTTTCAAGCCTTGCGTTGCCAAGGCTCATACTTCCATCATAATCCGTGCAACAAACGGTCACTTCTCCATTGCTCAGGATATTTATGTGGTGCTTGTAGTAACCGCAATCCGGAACCGATTCGGATTCTATCAAGTTTAAATGCTCGGGGATCCAGCAATGGGGCCTTGCAACCAGATTCTTGAAGTAAAACTTCACATTAGGCGAAATATGTATTGAATTGGGGAAGAAATCAAAATTATCTAAAAAAACCTTAAAATCCGGGTTTATCTTCTTTCCGATATTTTCTAATAATTTTATTGATTTCTTCTTATCTTTCGTGCTGATGAAATCCTTGTAATTCGGGAACGCTTTTCTGTTTTCTTTCAAAAAATATAATGTGGTTTTGAAAGGAACCTCTTTTGCAAAATCGCAAACCTTATTTAGATAATCTCCTAATTTCAAATTTCCGGCGTTTCTCAACCTGAAGGACCTTTTCGTTACAGTTTCCAGGCGGATGTATAACTCGTCTATTGGCAAATTCTTCGTTTCTTCATTTAACAGGCTACCGTTGGTGGTAACGATTAAATGGTAACCGTATTTTTTCACTAACCTGCAGGCTTCACTAAATTGTGGATGTAACATAGGTTCCCCGAATGCAGAGAACATGACATAATCTATTGGTTTCAGCTTTTTCAGGTCTAGTAGGATTTTTTCGAGAAAGGGTAGGCTTATAAAATCCTTTTTTCTTTTTGAATGTCTGTAAACACAGTAATCGCAGCTGAAGTTGCATTTGGACGTCAACTCGATGAAGACGTGCTTCCTAATCGTTTTCGGGTCATCTATGCATTTGCATCCATAATATTCCCTGCATGATGGTTGGGAGGGTTTTCGAAAAGGTAGTTGCATATGAACTTATAGGTCGTTAACTAATTTAATTTGGTTTTACATCATTTTTGTGTATTAACCGTGTCTGATCCGAACGAAAAAACTGGCTCTTTCTCACCCAGCAGCATTTTCGAGTATTCGTCAAGCTCTTGTGGATTTTCCATGAAGTGCTGCCTAGCACCTGCGTCATGTAGCTGGTGGGTGATGCCTGTCGCCCAGGTAAGCAGGTCATATCCTTCGTCATCTTCGCTAATCCTGTGTTTAACTACATCAGCGGCTAACTGGGTGCTTATATTCTCGCCAAATTCATAAAGCTTGCCCAGGTCTATTCCGCCGCTATACGCGTTTCTGAAGGCGTTTCCCAAACTGGTGGCGTATCTTTTGAGTTTTTGATGCATAGTAAGATAATGCGGATATGGTTTTATAAATTTTTTCATTAACTGGTAGTTAAATTATTAATTTTATTTAATAGAACGAAAAACCAATATAAGTATATGCCAAAATGTCCGTACTGCAATGATGAACTGGAAGCCAGAAAATTCGAGTCGGGAGGGGAACTTTACAAGTGCAGCAATCCCCTATGCCCGGTGCGCACCGAAGATTATTTTGAATTTGGCAAGCTGAAAAAATTATCAAATGCCTTGAGTTCTGAAACCAGTGAGCGCTTAAAGGACGTAGTAGAGGCGAATCCCAGCGTTAAGGAAGCGGTAATGGATGATATACCGCTCAGAAAAGCTGTTAACATATGGGTCAGGGCAAGCAACCTGGCGAAGAAGGGTGTGCTTGAAGAGATTGTTATCAAAGACCCAGGAAAGCTTGTTGTTGAGTCAAGTGCCATTCCGGGTGCCTGGTCTATGGTGCGGTACTGGGGACCGCGGGGGTTCTCACAACAGAATCCTGACGGCATAAGCAAAAGCCAAGCAGAGAATCTGTACAAAAAGGGCAAGCTGGCGAAGACACACGAACTGATGGAAAGCGCAGAAGAAGCGAAAAAGCATGGGAGGGGGGAAGCCCTCGTATTCCCAGGGCATGGTAGAATGGTGTATCACAGGCACTGGGAGGTCGGGCCGATGGGCAGCATACAGCAAAAAAGAGGGTTAAAAGCGCTATCGAGGAAGCAGGAGTTGGCTGACGCCGGGAAATCGGAGGCTGAGAAACGGGCGAGGAAAATAGCTGAAGAAGAAACCAGACAGGCAAGGGAAAGGGCCAGAGAGATTGTGAAAAAAGAGGGGGAAGTGGCAGAGAGAAGGGCCAGGGATATTGCAGGTAAAATGGGCGGTGTCGGGCCGGGGTTGCCTGAAAGCGATGCGGTTCTGAGGGGGGTGGACGAAAAGCTTACCGAAATAATCGAGAAATATGACATAAACAATCTTTACATATTTTTAACGCCGACAAATCTGAACGAGGAAAAGGGGAAATTCTTTGAGGCATTAATGAAGGGCGAGGTCTATAATCCGAGGTTTGAGTACGAGGGCCTTAAATTCGTCGAGAAGGATGTGATGAGGGAGACCGGAGAAATAATGAGGTCCTTGAGGGACCTGCGCATTGATTATAAGGAGAGCCCGTGGGGGAGGATTATCGAGAAGAAGAGGATAGACCTCATGAGCAAGTTGAAATTTTTAAGGCTGATAGGAACCCCCGCGATAACGAAATATTCCATTCGGGTTTATGGGCTTCCAAATTCTGGGACTGTGAAAAAAGCGGAAGGGGTTTGTAAAAAACACGCGGAATCCGAAATGGGCGGGAGTGGAAAGACCTATCCGTATAACCCCGAATTTGTCAAAAAAAGAATGGAAGAATACATGCATGAAAGGGGCATAAAGGGGTGGAAGGTCGAGATAACAGAGACGCCCATAACCAGGGTTCATTTCTCCGAGAAGATGGTAGAGGTTCCAAGAAAAAAGGTCTTGAATGTCCCCTTAGAGAAATACACGGAGGGGCTTGTCAGGCACGAAGTCGGGTGGCATGTAGAGAGGAGCGCCAGGGGGGCGGAAAGGGGTTACGGCACTCTGCGCTACGGAACTTCCGGTTACTGGCCCACGGAGGAAGGCGGGGCACTGCATGCACAGGCAGGGGGAGAGACTAAAGAGCCTGAATTTGCCTATGCCCTGAGGGTCATCGCCACACATTATGCCTTGAAAATGGGGTTTCACGACCTTTTCGTAAAGCTCAAGTCATATGGGATATCGGATGAGGAATGTTGGATGGCTACATTCAGGGCGAAGAGGGGCCTGAGAGATAGCAAAAAGCCGGGGGGCTTTGTCAAGGACTGGGTGTATTTCGGTGGGTATTCTGAGGTTAAAGAATTCATAGAAGCTGGTGGTGATTTGGAGGAATTAAGGAAGCAGGGGGCCTTTGGCCTGGGCGACCTTCCCTATCTGGAGGGGAAGAAAAAGCCGATAGGGAGCTTCAAGGAATTTGAGGGGTCTGTTCGCCAGGCGAGGGAAATAGCCGATGAGCAAACCAGACAGGCGCGGGAAAGGGCCAGAGAGATTATGGAAAAGGAGAGGGAAGAGGCAAAGAGAAGGGCCAGAAAAATAGAGGATGACACGTGAAAATGAATTTATACATTCCTGTCCAATTAACTTATAGTGGATAAATGTCAGAAGAAGGAGCGGATTCGAAACCCTTGTGTCCTTTTTGCGGAGAGCCGCTTTATGTGAGAAGAGGACTTTTTAGATGTGACAATAAAGATTATGGCGGAACTGGAAGATCCTGTCCATGTTATAACCCTGACCCCAAAGCTTATGTTAGTTCCGAAGAGCTAAGGAGGATGGCTGATGCTGCCAGGGCAGAAATGCAAGAGGTTGGAGCAGAAAGTGTTGCTTTGGATGAGGACTTGCCAAAGAAACGAAGGGAAAGACCCCCACCGAAGCCGCCTCCAGAACCTCCGCCTGAGGCACCACCACCTAAGTCAAGAGCACTCTGGTGTCCTTCGTGCCTTAGCTTCAGCCATGAGAAGTATCCCCTGCATCCAATAGCCGGTGCACTTGGTGAATATCATTGCGACAGGTGCGATAACGATTATGTGAGAAACGCGAAAGGCGAACTTGTGCTTGTTCATCCAGGAGAGGTCATCCCTGAGTTGTGTCCTTATTGCCACGAGGAGATATACGAGGATGAGAAAAGTACGCCAATTGGAGTTGTATATAGGTTGTACTGCGTTAACAGGAATTGTCCGAGGGGACCTGGGCATACGCAGCCGTGGTTCATCGATTTGTCAGATAGGGACTACCAACAATGGCTCGAGTTGAGAAAGCGGAGAAAGCTTGAGGGAATCGAAAGGCTGAAGACAGATATGCGTAATCAGGGTTACGACATTGATAACCCAAAATCCGGTAAGGAATGGTCAATAAAAAGGGAAATGGATAGGATAACTGCCAACGTAAATAAACACGGCATTACTGACGTCTTTTTAAAGAGGCTGGGTATTGACAAGGCCACCGCGAGAAGTCAATACGGGCTTGACCCTGACGAGTCCAAACATTTCTCGGAGAACGCACAGAAAGCCCTCAGGGAGTCATTGGGTAGGGAAGAAAAGGGGGGTGAAAAGTTCTTGACAGAGGAGCAAAGGGCAAAAAAGGATTCGTATGATCAGTATAAGTCTAAAGAGAAGGCTATGAGCAAATTTTTCCGTGGCATTGGGGAGCACACAGAAAGAACGGCTTTCAGCCTCATCCTTGCCCTGATTGGGCTGGTTGTCGGTGCTATGTTCGGCTGGCCGTTCTTGGTAGGTTTCGCTTGCTGGGCTGGAATGAACATACTGCCTAACCCCAAGCCGATAAAACTCGTGAAAAATTGGGAGGGGCAACCCTGGCATATGGGCAGCCTGCTGGCAAGCGGCAAAGGCTACGACAACAGGTATTCCACGGGCATTGCCGCGACGAAGTCGCTGCTTAAGATTTTTATGCTTTTCTTCTTTGGCTGGGGCTTTTTCGCGACCGAGCTGCCGTTCAGGGGCATTCTGCTGCTTGGTTTCTGCTTCGCGGCCTACTTCAGCCTGCCTGGGGAGTACAGCACTGAAGAGGCGTACAAATTCATGGAAGGGCTGATCAGAATCCCGGTTGCCATTCTGCTGGCATTTGTTTTCCTTGTCATTTTCAAGAGCATAGAGCTGGGATGGCTGTCGCTGGCGTTCTTCGCTATCCTTCCGATAGCAGCAGAGAAGGAGAACCTCGCAAGGGCCATAGGCCATGCAGGAAGCGGTGTCTCAGCGAACTACGAGATGTTTGACAAGATCATATTCGTGGTTCTGATGGTATTCGGCCTGATTAGCGTTATGGGTGGGGTTGGACTAAATCTCGACATCGGGACGCTTGCAGGGAACGTGTTCTTGCCCTTCTGGATAATCTGCCTGATAGGTGGGATTACGTCTCCCGCACAGGTCAGGCCTTACACTGGTGTATTGATGCTGATAGTTGTTTTTGTTTTCTACTCTGCGGGTGCCGGTGAGCAGATTGTCGGGCAGGGGTTCTTCGGTGCATGGTGGCCAACGGTGCATAATGCCGTATCGACCATAACCGAACCTCTGGGAGAACTGTTTGGTACGCTGGGGAACACCTTCGGCCAGACCTTCCTGCTGCTCACCAATCCCATGGGATTTGCACAACAGATAATGGTAGGGACGTATGAGCCGAACCCCCATGGTCCTACCGGTGCATTCGGGGTTGAGATAGAGAATCTGCAGGTTCCTGCCATATATCCAGGGACCACGGCTATGATGACATTGAACATACATGATGTCGGCCCCGAAGACGGGAAGATGGTCGAGGTGAAGGTCGAGGTGCCGGATAATCTGAAGGATGTGATCACAATAGGGAATGGAGGAACATACAATACCGATGAGATCGAAAAGGGTTTTATAATTCCCTTGTTTTTCACTCTCGATACCGACTGTGACAGGATAATGAAAAGTGGTGTTATTTCAAGATTGTCGGACAGAAACATGTACATCCGGGTCAACGTGAGCGTGGAATATGACTACGAGGTCAGCTCATGGATGCCCCTGACGGTCATAAGCGACCAGGAATGGAGAGACAGGTCAGCGAAGGGTACATTCACCCTGTCGAAAGTTCCCTCGCACATATCAACCTCCCCCGTAAAGCTCTCCATAGGGTCCTTCGACCAGCCGCTGATTGCGGGAGAGAGACCCTTCTACTTAGGCTTCAACCTCACATCGGCGGAGGGTAAGAAATCCGCAATAATCTGGGAGTATGTCAAGATTACACTCGACTATCCGAAGGAGCTTGAAAAAGTGGGAGCGACCGGCGAGGATCCGAAATGCACCATAAAGCCCACAACAAGAGGACCTCCGCATGTATGGGAAGGCCTGGAATATAACAGAGGCCAGGCCATATTCTGTACATTCGCCTCAACCCCAGACCCGGGGGGGCCAACCAAGACGTATTACGTGAGGGGAAATGCAACGTTTAGGTTCAAAAAATGGGAAACCAAGGACACGCTGTTCGCTTTCAGCGATGTCTGCCAAGAGCCATCGGTGGTCCCGTTTGATGATTCCGGTATAGGGAACATAGAATACAATATCGATGAAACAACCAGTGGTGTGACCATCAAATGGCAAACCAAGGATCCAACTAGCGATAATCGTGTTCTCTACAAGAGGTCTGAAGATTCCTCTTGGAGGAGTGCGATGGAACCGGCGTCCACTGAACCAAAAAAGAAACATTCGCTCTTGCTCCCAAGCCTGGATCTGAGGACAAAATACGATTTCAAGGTGAAGAGCGATGGGAAAGAAAGGTCTGGCGGCTCCTTCACAACAGCAGGGTGTACCAAGCTCAGCGATTCGTCATGCAAGGTCACGTACAGCTCTAAATGCCAGTGGCAATCAGACACCTGTTACCTGAGGATAACAGCAATAAATGACGCACTAGAAAGAACAACAAACGAGGTCACGGTAACATGGATGTCATCGATTCCAGCGGATTCCATGGTGAGCTACAAGAAATCTGCTGATACTTCCTACACGTCCGTGACAGGCACCGGCGGTATAAGCACAGACCATAGCGTTATCCTTAAGTCGCTGGACCTTGATACAGATTACGAATACAAGGTAAAGAGCGAGACAAGAGAAGAAACTGGGGGGACTTTCAAAACAGCCATTTGTAATGACCTGTCGGAAGAGGTATGCACCAGGGATTATTCAGATGTGTGTAAAGTCATAAGTCACGGATGTATGCCTAAGTAAACTAGCACCCAACAAGTTGAATGACTTTCCATTATGAGATGTCCAATATATGAATGTTCTTACTAACCGTGTGTACAAAGAAGGGGTGAAGAAAGGTCTTTTACCTACACTTCCTGCTGGATTTGGGATACCACTGCTGTTTGACTTGCACCTTCAGGTCATTCAGCTCTATTCCATGGTGATTATGCTGTGGCCATTTCTCGGGTTTCTTCTCGACAATAACGCCGCTTCCGTTGATTTTCTCTGCCAGTGACTGACCTGTCCTGTATCCGCTCTCCTTTGGGAGGAAGACATCAAGCCTATGGGTTTCTTTTACAGCGTCCGGCTTGTCCAAGAACAGCGTCAGATAGCCGTTGCCCTTTGGGTTTCCGCAGCGCCAATCCAAACCGGTGTCATACACTGCTCCCACAACGGCAAGGTTCTCCCCATTATTCACATTGCCATACCATTTGTCATCGAAGCCTTCCGGAATTCCGCCGACGACATGCACCATGTCTATCTCGAAACCGTTATGGTTAATACGGTAGAAATCATCGTTTGGGTCCGGCGTTCCTTTGTCATCTTTCTCCGGGGTGTTGTTAACGAGCTGGATGACACCGCAATTCCTGGAGAGATAACCCACGAACTTATTGATATCATTGAGGCATGCCTGTGTCCTCGGAATCGAAACGTGCAACCTGTAGGTCTTTGGAGGGGTCACAGTGCTGGTTGGAGGTGCAACCGGTTCTGTTTTAGGGCCGTGTGTTCCTTTGAAGAAGATTGGCTTGGCTGGCTCCCCCTTTGCTTCTGGCGCGGGTTTGAGATAATCCTTACCGACCGGCTCGGCCACCAATACCATTTCTCCGGACACCGACTTATTTCCTGACAGCAGATCGCATGCCGCGAAACTGCCATCGAAATAAACCTCCCTCACATGGAATTTGTCAAGCAGCTTAACCTCGTCGCTGGCTGTAGTTGGCTGCACATCTGCAAGGGCGTTTCCTGCGAGAACGAATGGTAGTGAGTATACTCCAGCCTTCATTCCTTTAACGGCATATCTGCCGACCGCCTTTGCCACATCCCCGACATCCATCGTGAGGTATTGCCCGCCAGGTACGTGATCTTCTACCCAGCCGTTGAATCCCTTTCTGTAATTTGCAATGCCCATGGAACCACTCCATAGCTTGATTGAGTATAGAATTGGCAGGAAGTTTTAAAAAAATGTCGTTTTACTGCTTTCAAATCCTTACAATATACTGTAATAATATTCGATATAACTGGCTGCCTTCAAACCCCCACTAACAGCCTGGCGAGGTTCCTGGTGGCCGGTGCCAGTCCCAGAATCAGGATAACGAGGAGCAGGAAGTTCCTGAATTCTTTCTCTTCGACATATTTGTTTGTGAAGTATAGAACAGGGATAACGACCGCGAACTTCAGCAGGAACATGACCTGGGGACCTAGGAAAGGTATCAGCGCCCTCGACAGGAAGTGCTGCTCAGCGTATCCCTGGCCCGCCATGGTGCTGAACACGGCTATGGCGAAGAAGGTTGCTGTCGCATCGAAGAAATGTGCTGAGAGTATGGCTGAATTGATTTTCGTAAAGATGTCTTGCAGGATCTTTGCGCATCGCTTGCTCATTTTTTTAATTCTGTTTATGCTGGCGATTGGCTGGATTGAGAAAAACAGCACCGTCCATCCAATTGAAACGATACCTATGTAAAGCAGTGGCGTGTAAGAATTTACCGGCAGCAGGGCGCCGTTGAGCAAAAGTAATGCAAAACCGAACGCAAACAGCGTTTTCCAGTAAGGTATTTTCCCATATTTCTCTATTATCAAAGAAACGAAAAGGGACGACAGCGCAAGCAGAAATGTTATGAGATAGGAGCCAGGGGTGGGGAACCATGCTATGACATGTGAGTTTATGGACGCAAGCACACTGTTTCCCGTGGCGCCAAAGGTGTAATCGTAGGCTTTTTCTTGTATAATTTGCATGTGTCCAAGAAAAGACTGGTAAAAGCCGGCTTCACCAGCACCAGCCACGGAGAAGTAAATGTAGTCCCTCAAGGTCCTTGTAACGCCCGCGAAAGCTATGAACGGCAGCAAGGATAGATAGAGCCTGCCGTCTATCGGGATTTTCAGGCGACGCAAAAGCTTGAAGACAAGCCAGCTGCCCGCTACCAAAAACAGTCCGTAAACCAGGCTGTTCACGGGGTTGAACCACCCGTTCCTCATGATAGGCAGCAAGAAATACTGGTAAAGCACGTCCATATCATATAAACTTCAGGCAAATTTATATTTGTTCCGAGGCTATTATTAACTATGAAGAAGTTGCTGCCTTTTGTGCTGATTTTGGTTGCTATGGGCTCCGGCTGCACCGTTCCCATTCTCAACATCGAAATCCCAGGACTTCCGGACATACCCGGCTTTGGCGGCCCGACCGTGGTCCAGTACGAGCATGACATCGTGGTGATAAATAGCCTCGAGGCTATCCCGGCTGAAATAGACGCTGGCCAAACCACAAAGCTAATAGCCTATATCCAAAACAATGGGGACAAGAGCATCGAAGAAACAATCACTGTTGAGCTGTATGACTATTGCCAGGGGCTTTTCAATATCCCGAAAGTAATGTGCGAGGGGAGTGAAAAGGCCGACACTGAGTGCGAAATAAACGGAATGCTTCCAGATGAAATCGTGCGGGTTGTATGGACCTTGGAGCAGGATGAGTCAAACCCCGTCAAGCTCAGGACAATATGCCCCCCGGACGGGATGAAGGTATCAGTGACATATCCCTACACGACGAGCAGCCTCACTACCATCTCTTTCATAAGCAAGGCCGAACTTGAAAGGACGCTGGAGCAGAGGGAGTACAGGTCCACCGAATCCTACATAGTGGTCGGACAGGGGCCGATAAAGCCATACCTCACAGTCGAGGACAAACAGCCTGTACCCGTCTATAATGGCGCCAGGACTATGTTGCAACTGGTGGTGAAAAACGCTGGCTCGGGAAACCTGGCCTCCAAATTCAAAGACTCGAAAGGCAATGATGTTGTCGGCCTGGAGAAAGGTGAGTATATTACAGTCAAAGGGATAGGAAGCGACGGTTTGAAACCGATTTCGGACACTGAATGCAAACTGGGGGGGAAGGTGAACGAGGATGTGAGGCTAATAGGCAAGCAATCCGCTCCCCTGACATGCAGGATTGACCTTTCGGACCTTGAGCAGGAAGTGATAAAAACGGCAACAAGGCACCTCGAAGTGTCCATCGATGACTATGAGTACACATTCATCAAAACCGTTCAGGTTGTGGTAAATCCCAAGTTCACTGGATAATCAAAGTGCCCAGAACAAAGGCTTATATTAGTCGGCAGACAGTAATAAAATTTATAAAGTTATTGAACCAAGTAATAAAGGAGATATGATGAATAAGGTAAAAATGGGTAAAAACCTGGAATGGCTGCTGATTCTTCCAGTTGCCGTTGTCTTAGTATCAGGATGCATCAACCTCGGTGGCGACACTGGGGTAACAGGCAATGGCATAGTTATCACGAAGTTTGAACCAAGCCTGAAATCCGTTGAATCGGCCGATGATCTGATTCTGCATCTGGAGGTCCAAAACCAGGGCGATGTCATCGGCAGGGCTGCAGCCAAGCTGATAGGAATCTATCCCCAGGACTGGGGGGTTTTCCAGACGGATCAGTTGCTGGATGAGTTGCGGCCAGCCGACCGCGAGAGGGGGACAGAGGGCCAGATAGCGACGGCCGACTGGAGGTTGACGACACCTGACCTCAAAAGGGGCGAGAGGAGGACTTATGATCCCATGGTAAGGGTGTTCTATTCATATGAAACGAAGGTGACAAAGCCAATAACATTCGTGACCTCAGACGAGCTGAGAAGAATCGTGCAGAATGGGGAGTCGCTGTATGCTGATCCAACCATCACGAGCGCAGGCCCCTTATCGGTAGAAGTAAGAACCGGCGAGTTCGTAAGGACGAAGGACAACTGGCAGCAGTCATACTTCCCCGTCCAGATTGATATAGAAAACACTGGTGGCGGCCTGATTGCCGGCGAGAACTACCCGATCGGAATAGAGATAGAACCGCCAGCGGGAACCATGTTCAAGGGGGATTGCCCACCAAGGTCCCAAACCGAGTGGGGCGGGACATTTTATGACATGCACTTGCCTGTCGGCCTGACAAGGCCCGTTTCGCCCAAGACCATTGTTATGTGGAACGGCCGGGACACTAAGGTAACATGTGAGCTGAAGGTCATAACCCCACCTGATTACAGGCAGGAGAGGGAACTCACGGTCACCTTGAAGTATATTTATTACACCGACCAGTCGACTCAAATCGACGTTACGGGCACCGAAGAATGGGGCTTTTTCTGAGTCCTTTGTTTCTATCCTCGCCTCTGGGCTTTGAATGACGACATGAAAATAGATGTTCTTAAAAGCCTTTGGTAAATTGGATAGGGCTGGGGCAAATTCATGAAATCCTGCTACAGAAACGATATAAAAACTTTGAGTCATATTATATATTATGTCAGGCGGCAGTATCAGGTCCGGCATGTTGCTTCTACTGTTTTTGGCAACTGTCACGACATCTGGATGCGTGATTCCCGGATTAAACCCGCCTCTATCCGGTCAGGGCATTGTAATAAGCGGCTGGAAGCCAGACTTCTCGCGGGTCTATCCTAACGAAGATGTTACGCTCTATTCGAATGTGAAAAATGTGGGTTCATTCCAGGCCAGAAACGTTTATTTCCAGTTAACTGACCTGGATGGCTGGAGTAATGTGAAAGTCAGCGACCGGGATTGTGAAAGCGGCAATATCGAACTGTTGGCGCCAAATCTGCAATACGGGACGGAGGGGGAAGAAAAAATGTGCTCGTGGACAGCGACATCTCCTGAGATTGAAGCTGGCCTGCACATGGTGTACACCCCCAAAATCACGGTCTGTTATGACTACGTGGGAAGAACCGTTCTGAGAACCCCCAGCATTTCAAGGTATGAACTGAAAAGGTTGCAGGATTCTGGCTCCGGTTTGCCGTCTCAGAGTACGATATCCGGCGACAGCCCCGTGTCCATATCCGCCTCCACCCCTTCTCCCATAATCGTGACAGAGACGCAGGTCACCTTCCCTGTGAAAATATCGGTTGATAACGGTGGCGGGGGTATGTTGTGCCTTCCCGGTGGGCAGAAAAGTTGCATCGATAGTGAAAAGATGAACAAGGTTGGACTGGAAATCAAATCCACAACGGCCAGTGTGGTGGAATGTCCTGCGGAACTCCTTATCTGGAGCAACAGGGGCGAAGTGACGTGCGATATGAGTATGCACTCCAGGACCCCGAATCTCGTGCAGAATGAAATTGAGATTACAGCTAGATACAGATACTGTGTAGACGCCTCGACCAATGTGGAAGTTCACGGCAGATAAAATAGCCGATACGTATCGTTTATTTCGGACATTTTCTGTTTTTTTTACAATCCTAGAACTGGTCCAGCCTGGTCTGTGGCGAAGTTGATTTTTTGCTCTTTTTTTCTTCAGATTCTTCGGAATTTCCGAAAACCATTTGACCGTAAACCCCATCGAAACCGGGCTTGATTCTCACATTTCCGTGCCTGACCCTCAAGACCAGTTCCGCTATCTTGGGGTGAACCACCTTTTTCAGCTCCTCCTGTTCCGCATGCAGCAACACGTCCAACTCAGAACCAAATGCCTTTATCAATCCGTTGTAATCATCCCATATTTTCTTTGAATAAAGCTGCCCTATCCCGGTCGCTGTCGCGATAATTTCGGTCAGAGGGATCAACGTCTTGAATGGCACAGCTCCTTTGGGTTTGTAGCCTTCTGGCCTGTCCGCGAGCTCTTCTACCCTGTGCATCACTCCTATGGTCAGGGGCCGGCTGCACACAGGGCAAATATTGTTCATTTTGATCGATTCCATTGGTTCTAGATGCACATCGCAGTCCCTGTGACCATCGAAGTGGTATTTGCCGTAGGCGGGATTGACTTCTATAGTGTACTTAAATTTTCGAGCATCCCTCTCCTTGATTGCTTTTACTATATCATCATAACTCGCTTTTTCCAGTTCAAAGATATTGGCTTCTCTCCCGATTCTCCAAGGCCAGAACGAATGAGCGTCCGAGTTCGAGACCAGGCCGTACTTGTCCAGTCCCGATAATCTCCAGTTCATCGCCGGGTCGCTGGACAACCCTGTTTCCAAGGCGAAAATGTGCCTTGTCTGGTCCTTGAAACATTCCCCAACGGAGTCGAAACCGGATTTCGAACCAAAAATCCCATACCAGGGTGTCCAAGCATGGGCCGGGATTATTACTATGTCTCTTGATATGGAAATCAGATTCTCCACCAAATCTGGACAGGGCATCCCGTAAAAGACTGGCCTTCCGTCGGAATTCAGGTCGCTGTGCTTGGAGAGAAATTCATTTATCTGGCTGACTGTAGCGAAATCCGGAGCGAGTATCACATTGTGTATCTTTCTGGTTTTCTTTTCCTGTTCGTAAACATTCGAAACTTCGGTGGAAAGAATGAAATTGAAACCGTTCTTGGATTTCAAAATCCCAGAACCGTCAGGTGTTAGATTTTCCCTGAGCTCGTGCAACCACATCGGATGGGTAAAGTCGCCGCTGCCGAGCAGATTCAAACCTTTGATTCTGGCGTATTTCTCCAGATTCTGGATTGTTATGCTTCTACTCGTGGCCCTAGAATAAGGGCTGTGGATGTGCAAATCGGCTATAACCCGCATGGATTTATATTATCGATTGGGTTTTTAAGTCGCTCAAAGTCGCTTATACCCCTTTGTCATATTTATTTCGCCGCCGATAAAATCATAGCATGACCCTCGAACATGCAGCGTTCTTTTTGATTGTTACCTTGCCGCTGTTTTTAATACTGTGGATCGAGCGGAAGAACATAAAAAATTATGTTTGCCTGGGCGTTTTTACCGTTATTCTGGCCGCTGTTTGGGAGCCTGTCGGTGCTTATATTGGTCTTTGGTATTACGTTTCCCAACCGCAATTCTTCGGGGTTTCCGTGCTTACCCTTTTGTTGTATTTCCACTGGGTAAGTTTCTCGTATTTCCTTGGGAACAGGATTAGCGGGAGGTTCAAAAAATGATCAGTCCAGCCCTTTTCTGGTTTCTGTCGCTTGTTGCGTTTTTAGCGGCGTTTATTTTCATCATGTGGAGGGAGAGGAATGTGAGATTCTTCTTCTATTTCGTGTTCGGTTCGCTCACAGCCTTCTTCGTTTTTGATGTTCCAAGCTCGATTCTTGGTTATTATGGATATTCAGTTCAACATTATTTGATCTTCTTCTTCACTGTTCCTCTCAGCATGACGCTGACTGAGGGATTCTGCGTTGCGATAACGATCTACGTGTACGAGCACCTGCCTTGGCTTTTTGGGTTACTAAAAAGAAAATGAATGGGCTCGGAGGGAATTCCAGGCAGCCACAATGTTAAATTTTAACACCGCTCCTTCACGGCCGCTCTTTGAACCCTCGACCTTCAGCTTCTACGTTTACCGGGCCGAAACGCCCGGCAGCCTTATAAGACTGGCGCTCTAGCCAAGCTGAGCTACGAGCCCATCGGTGTCTAGATAGTCACATGCCTTTGCTCAAGCTTTTTCTAAAAGCTTGTATTATTCTTTATGGGGTTTAGAATATAATTATTTATTGTTTTTAAAGCTATCATGCACTTATTCATTACATGGAACGGGAAATGATAATAGAGAGCATGGAAAGATGCCTTGTCGACGAAGGCTACAAGGTTTCATCTGGTTCCGGCTGTTTTGATCTGCTAGCGAGGAAAAATGTTTCTATCGCGCTGAAGGTTCTCATGAATGTTGATTCGTTCACCCTTAGCGAGGCAGACGACCTCAAAGCGCTTTCATTTTTTCTGGACACGTTCCCCTTTTTAGTAGGGGGAAAGGCCAACAGATACGAGCTGGAAGAATCCGTTATATATGAGCGGTTCGGGGTAGCGGCCATGTCGCCCCAGACATTCACCAAGTTTGTCAATGGTGTGATGCCAGCAGTAAAAAGCAGGAGAGGGGGATTCACAGTCAGGGTGAATGCAAAAAAACTGAAAAGTGGTATGGACGAGATGGAGATTTCCCTGGGTGAACTTTCTTCTATTTCCGGCTTGAGCTTGAAGACGTTGTACAAGTGCGGCAAAGGGGGAATAATTGACAGGGGAACATGCAAGGTGATTGAAAGGGCCATGGGTGTCAAAATAAACAGCGATATAAACATAGAAAGGGCTTATGGCGCTGTTAACAAAGAGCCACGAAGCTCGTTCAAGAAAATTCTTAGCAGCCACCTGGAAAGAATGGGCTTCATGTTTTCTTTTCTGTCCAGGTCGCCGTTTAACCTCGTAATAAAAGAGCGGGGAGCGCTGGTTTCGTTGGTGTCTCGGGACAAAAAAAGGCTTGTTGCGCATGCGGATGTGCTGCAGGAACTGGAAAGCGAGTTTGATCTGCGCCCTCTATTCATAACCGCGTGTGGGGATGTGAAAAACATGCGTGGCATACCTGTTATCTCTCTGAGAGAAGTAAAAGGCATGGACACTTGCAAAGAATTCATGGACCACGTTGCTGAGAGGCGGTAAAGAGAAGTATATACCGCCAAACACATAACTTTTTAAACCCTGTTAATATTAATACTCATAAAAATTAGCGATAATTGTGTTTAAAAATCAAAATAAAAGGAAGGTGGAAGTATGGTAAATTTCGCACAATCAGGTCAAGCAGGCGTACAGCCTATTCTAATTTTGCCCGAGGGCACTCTCAGGTCCAAGGGTAAGGACGCTCAGACAAACAACATAGCTGCGGCAAAGGCCGTGGCAGACACCGTTAAGACCACACTGGGTCCGAAGGGTATGGACAAGATGTTGGTGGACTCGCTGGGTGACATAACAATAACCAACGATGGTGTGACCATACTCGAGGAAATGCAGATAGAGCATCCTGCAGCCAAGATGATGGTAGAGGTTGCCAAGGCCCAGAACGAGGCGGTTGGCGACGGGACCACCACTGCCGTAGTCTTGGCGGGCGAGTTGCTGAAAAAGGCCGGTGACTTGCTGGAACAGGAGATTCACCCCATAATTGTTACAAGGGGATTCAAACTGGCCAAAACAAAGGCTCTGCAGGCCTTGGAAAAGATTGCCAGTGATGTTGGTATCGGGGATGAAAAGAGTCTCAGGCAGATAGCGAATACAGCCATGACTGGTAAGTCTGCCGAGAGGGCCTCAGAATACTTGTCAGATCTTACTGTAAAGGCCGCTAAGAGGGTAGCGGTGGTGAACGGCAACAAGACCGAGATAGATACTGAAAATATCAAAATGGAAAAAAAGCATGGCGGTTCAATTGTGGACACCGTGCTCATAGAGGGCATACTTATAGACAAGGAAGTTGTTCACAGCGGCATGCCAAGATACGTAAAAAATGCGAAAGTAGCGTTGATAGATGCTGCGGTAGAGGTCAAGGAGCTGGAGGGTGATGCAAAAATAAGCATAGACTCCCCGGAAAAGATGCAGGCCTTCTTGAACGAGGAGGAAAAAATGCTGAGGGCTATGGTGGAAAATATAATCAAAGTCGGGGCAAACGTGGTGCTGTGCCAGAAAGGGATAGATGATGTAGCTCAGCATTTTCTGGCCAAGAAAGGCGTTCTCGCGGCCAGAAGGGTCAAGAAATCCGACATGGAGAAACTGGCAAGAGCCACTGGAGCCAAAATAGCAAGCAATATTAGCGAACTTTCAAGTAACGACCTTGGATACGCAGGGGACGTAGAAGAAAGGAAGGTGGGCACGGACAAAATGATATTCGTTGAGAAATGTAAAGACCCCAAGGCTGTAACCATCCTTATAAGAGGCGGAACAGAGCACGTCGTGGACGAAGTAGAGAGGGCCATAGAAGATGCGGTAAAAGACGTTGCAGCGACTCTGGAACTTGGCAAAATGGTTCCTGGAGGCGGTGCATCAGAGATAGAGATAGCGAGGGTTGTCAGGAAGTACGCGGACTCTTTCAGCGGCAGGGAGCAACTGGCCATACTGTCATTCGCCAATGCCATGGAGACAATACCGAGATGCCTGGCGGAAAACGCTGGCATGGATCCTATAGACAAGCTCGCTATGCTCCGCTCAGAGCATGAAAAGGGAAAGTCTGCAAGCGGCCTTGATGTCTTCTCGGGAAAGGTTGTTGACATGTTAAGGGAAGGCGTCGTAGAACCTCTCAAAATAAAATTGCAGGCTGTGAAATCGGCAACAGAAGCCGCGGAAATGATATTGCGGATAGACGACCTCATAGCATCGAGCGGTTCGGCTGGAGGAGCAGGAGGCGGGATGCCTCCCGGTGGGGGTATGCCTCCCGGTGGCATGCCCGAGTACTAGAGCCGTTGATTTCTCTATTCCGGTGTTATGGAATTCTTGTTCCCGGTTTAAGCGCCAGCATTGAGCAAAACATTTATATTGTAAAACAGCCAATTAATATAACATGGGCAATGATGAATACGAGGTGATACCGACTTCTCCCATAAGAAGGATTGAGAAAAGGCTCGAAAAGGTAGAAGATACTTCAAGCACAAGCCAGGTCCAAAAGCTGATGGAGCAGGTAATAGAACTCATAAAAAGCAATCAGCGGATAATAGATGACGTTGTAAAGGCAAACGCGGAGCTGAGAGACGAATTGGCAAAAGTGCCAGGGAAGATAGACACGCTGATGGGCACTCTTAACGATTTCATGAATATTCTGAAAGAGGCGTCACAAGAGGAAACGGCTGGGGCAGGAATAGGGCCAGAGGTGATGAAACCCCTCGCCGACAAGCTGGGCGAAATGGTAGAACAGAACAAAAAGTCGCTGGAAGCCAGCCACACGATGCTCTCAGCTATGGAAACAATAGACAAAAGACTGAAAAGGATTTATTTGGGATTTGCCAGCATGTACCGAAGGTGAGTAATGAAATGGTGCAGTGCGGCACAGTTAATGATGGTGGAAAAATGAGAAAGGGCATAACACCAATTATAGCGATAATAGTGCTGCTGCTGATAACGGTAGCCTTGGCCGGTGCCACATGGACATATCTGTTATCGTACTGGCAGGGTATCGTGGGCAAGAACATACAAGTCATGGATTCCTACTGCATTGCGGGGGATGAAGGCATTATTTTAGTACGCAATACAGGTACGCAGGAGATTAAAGTGGCCGACATAACCGTGATAAACACCACCAGTGGTTCAGACCCACAAGGTAAATGGTATGACCTGGGCGGCAATTACCTTAATGCAACGAAAGGCGATACAATTACCCCGGGTCAGGTGGTCAGATACAACATGAGCTGCGCGCGTCTCTGCCTCTTCAGGTTTTTGGCAGGCGGCAGAACCCTGACCGCTTCAGTGCAGTGCTAGGGACAAATAAGCCCTTATTTTTATATCTGGCTGGCAAATATTATTTATAGGTGATGAAGATGCGCAAAGCACAGGTCCAGGCCATTTCCCTGGTGTTGATAACAGGCATCGTGATGTCATTGGCGGGTGCCGCTTATTTCTGGGGGAAACCTCTTATAGAGAAGAGGTCTGCCATCACCGACATCGCTACAGCAGAGTCTTTCATAATGCAACTTAACGGTGAAATACTGGATGTGGCCAGGAACAGGGGCGAGAAGGCGCTAAACATCCCCGCCATTCCCGGCGCATACTTGTTTGTGAACGAGTCCGAGAACGGTATTACTTTCCAATTCCTTAGTAATCAGCCCATGCTGGCGATAGGCGACAAGAGCGTACCAATACCGATAGAAACCGAACACATAGAGCCAAACGGTACATACGGGGAATCCCCCAGGATCATAACGCTGGAGAGCAAACCTTACGAGACCCAATTTTTGTTCACGCTGAAGCTGACCTACAGGGAACTGCATGCAAACGTCGTCCCGAAGAAAGGTTACAAGATAGTTGTGGAATCGGGTGGTAAAACCGGCAACGACAAGGTCAGCGTCTCTTACAAGGGAACCAAGACGGAAACCGTTGGTGATGTAGAGGTGCTCAAAACCTTGATTGATGTGAAAATAGGATAGTTGCTCCTGCCACTAAAATATGCAGGCTAATTCTTTTGGGGATTTTCCGGGTTTGCTTGACGGAGTCGGCATGCCTAAAACATATAACTCCAGCTTTCATATACAATTATTATGAGAAAAGCCCAGACACTTATTTTTGAGCAGGTGCTGATATTCATGATTTCTGTGGCAATATTTATAGTTTGCTTCGGGCTTTTTCAGCTCTACCAGTCCTATTTTACTGATGTATCGGCAAATGACCAGGTAAAGGCCGTGAGAGACCTTATTTCTGCTCAGGTCCTGCAGCTCAGCAAATTCGAGCATTTGAACGTTTCTGCTGAATTGAAAATACCGAAAAAAATAAGCGGTGAGGGATATGATATGCTCTTTACAGGTTCAAGGCTCAATGTAACTATCAGGGAGACAGGGATTACCGCCACTTCGGATTTATATCAACTGGGTAAGAGGTACACATTTTCAGGAAATTCGACAAGCAGTAAAGGTGAAATTATAATTTATAAGAGAGGATATAATATTATATTAGAGTGATACTTGCATGCCTGAATAAGAGGGTTTTAATCCCATATCCAACGTTTAACGAGGTTTTTATGCGCCTAAAATTGCCAAAAGTGAAAAAAAAGAACATAAAACTTTCTTCTCTCAGTGCCAGGCGCATTGCGAAAAAGTTCAAAACGGGTTATATCGCTTTAAAGGAAAAGGAAGTTCAGAAAAATCAGGAGAGGGTGCAGAGCATGGCCGTGGATCAATTCATGGGGATGCCCTTTCCCCTTTCCCAGGCACTCAATATACAGTTGAAAGGGGGAGAGAAGGGGAAGGGTGCCGAGGAGGCTGGCGGTAAGGAAGGGGAGACCAAAGAAATTGTGTACGCAGGCGTCCCTTTGCCGACAGGAATGGCTCATATCAAGGGCATGCGATTTGGCCTGCCTATAGAGGTGCGAGAATTACGAGATGTGGATATGAAGTACCCTCTTATACCGGCACAACCAAAGAGAGGGGAGTTTGTTTTTGCATATGCCCATATATTATGGGACGAAAAAATTGGTGCAGTGGTTTACAATGTCGTAGAGCCCAGAATGTCACCCCAAGACAAAGAGGTAATAGAAAGGATAAAAAGGAATGTCGAAGAAAGGCTTGATGTCAATTTTTCCAAGCTAGGAGAAATAAAGGCCAAGCAAATGCTGAGAAAAGAGGTTCAGGCCTCTCTCGTGGAAATGCCGAATGTAGACCCCGCGAAAATCCCTATCCTGCAGTATAACATAGAAAAGGAGATAATCGGGCTTAGTATGATAACCCCCATGATGAAAGACACCGAGATAGAGGACATTAGCTGCGACGGGGAGAAAATACCTATCTATGTCTATCACAGAAATCCGAAATTCGGGTCAATGAGGACCAATCTCTGGTTCGAGAGCAAAAGCGAGTTAGATGAGTACGTTTTAAAGCTGGCCCAGAAGTGCGGAAAGTCCATATCAATCGCCGAGCCTCTGCTTGATGCCGCCCTGCCGGACGGAAGCAGGGTGCAGTGCACCATGGGCACGGATATAGCTAGGAGGGGCTCGAATTTCACCATCCGGAAATTCACCTTCTACCCACTGACTCCGACGCACATGTTGCACTACGGAACGCTGAACAGCATGCAACTGGCGTATTTGTGGATGGCCATAGAGAGTGGCAAGTCTATCCTCATATCTGGCGGCACAGCGACCGGCAAGACATCGTTACTGAATGCCCTGTCTCTTTTTATAAAGCCCGACCTGAAGATATTGTCCATTGAAGACACCCCCGAGCTCAGGCTGCCCCATACCCACTGGGTCCCTGAAGTTGCCAGGTCTCCCCTTTCCGTCAAAGGAAAAGTTGGGGAAGTGACCTTGTTCGATTTGCTAAAATCGAGTCTGAGGCAGAGGCCTGACTATCTGGTGGTGGGGGAGGTCAGGGGCCGGGAGGCCTTCGTGCTGTTCCAGCAGATCGCTACAGGACACCCATCACTCGCAACAATACACGCTGCCTCATTGCCCCAGCTCGTGGACAGACTGATAACACCGCCAATTTCGTTGCCTCCCGCGCTCATAGAAAATATCGATATAATAATATTCCTGCAAAGGGTGAAGGTTAGGGGAAGGGATGTCAGGAGGGCTGTTGAAATACGTGAAGTGGTGGGGATTAAGAATGACAGGCCTTTTGCCGTAAAAATTTTCGAGTGGGTGCCCATAAAGGACAGGTTTGTTACAAAGATGGATTCAAAGGTCTTGGAAAACGTTGCGAGGATGTCCGGGATGACTCAGGAAAGTGTGCAAGTGGAGATTCTGAGGAGGAAGAGGATATTGCAATGGATGCGGGACCTCAAGATGTTCGACTACAACGAGGTTAGCAGAATTGTGAATGGTTATTACACAAATCCGGAAAATGTCATGTCATTTATTGAAGAGCCTGCTGGATAGGAATTAACATGTTCAGGGAATTGTCTGTCAGAATGTTTGGTGGTATAGTTGCTCCCTATCTTGATTATTTCGATCCCCTTGAGGTTAAGATTAAGAGTGCGCACATAAAGTTGAGTTTGCAGGAATATCTTTCAATCTCCCTCTTTTCTTCGTTGCTGGCCTTCATCATATCTATGCCGATTGGCTCTTTTTTCGTAACGGTTTTTACCGCCAAGGCGATTTTTTCGTACACCCTCAGCATAATAATTTCTTTTTTGTTGTCTGGCGCGACATTTGTGGCTTTTTACTGGTATCCCAGCATGAAAGCAAAGAACATGCAGTCGCGCATAGAACAGGATTTGCCTTTTGCTGTGGCTTCCATGACTGCAGCGGCAAGCTCGGGAACCCATCCCATGGAAATATTCAAGATGCTTAGTGTAAGGAGAGGTGTTATCGGGGAAGACTCCAACAGGATATACAGGGATGTTAAGATGTTTGGCACTGACATATCTTCGGCCTTGGCAAAGGTTGCCAACAGGACCCCATCAGTGGTCTGGTCTGAGCTACTGTGGGGGATGATATCTGTCATAACGACAGGGGGGGACATTTATAAATATCTTTCTGAAAAAACAGCGGTGAGCATGCAGCAATATAAAAGGATGCTGGACTCCTATTCCAACCAGATAAACTTTTATACCGAAATATACATAACGCTCATCATCGTGGGGACGCTTTTTTTCATCGTTTTATCGAGCGTGATGTCGCCACTCGTAGGCGGAGACATACTGCTGGTACAGACCTTTCTGGTTTTCTTTTTTGTTCCTATCACATCCATGGGATTCATTATTTTATTGAAGGGTCTTTCCCCATTAAAATAACTTAGGTGATTCAAAATAGAGCTAGGAATCAGAGCAAAAACAACGTTGATACCAATTGCAATAGGAGTTGTGGTGATTGCGGTTTCCCTTCTCCTCGCCGGGGATCCGGGCGTTGTTGGCAACTCTGTCATAATAGCCATGTTCATAGCCGTTGTCCCGTATTTTGCCTACAGGTATTCAAAGTACGCATGGCTGAAGAGCGTGGAAAGGCAGTTTCCGAATTTCATCAGAGACCTCGCCGATTCGAAGAGGTCGGGGATGACACTGGAATCGGCAATAGACATGGCAGCTAGAACGAATTATGGAAAGCTGACTGGCCAAATAAAGACTATGTCCAATAAGTTATCCTGGGGTGTGCCTTTTCTGAGGGTTCTGGAAATATTCGAGCAGGGGGTTAAGGATTCTCCGTCCATAATCGAAGTTCTGAACATAATAAAGGAGTCCTACAAATCCGGGGGGAACGTGGTTGCCACGCTTGACTCCGCTGCCAAGAACATGAATATGCTGAGGGAAGCGGAGGAGCAAAGAAAGAGTGTCACCAACCAGCATGTCATGATAACCTATGGCATTTTCTTCCTTTTCCTCGGCATCGTTATTATGATAATATACATCTTGGTGCCTATGATGAGTCCTACATCTATGGGAGGGCCAGAAACCGAAATGGGGGATATGGGAGGTATGGGCTTCACAAGCTTTAGCAATCCTTGCACCCAGTTGGCGATTCCATTTCCATGCGGGTTATTCTCCTTGACCTGCTCGATGCTTGACATCTCCCCTGAATCGATGGCATGTTACTATGTAGCGCTGTTTTTCTATGTTTTGCTGATACAGGGACTATCTTCGGGTCTCATAGCAGGGCAGCTGGGAGAGAACTCCGTTGTTGCCGGCACCAAACATTCCCTGATAATGATTTCTGTTTCCATATTCATTTTCATATTTTTGGCTAAGATGGGCATGTTTCCGTCATGAGAGTCGAAGCGGAATACGGGATGGATAAAATGAAGGGTCAGCTTGTCTTCGAATTTGTGATAGCGATATTCATACTCTTTGGCATCATAGTCTATGCCGTCAATTATTTGTCCATCAACATGAACCTATATCATGCGCGCTTTCTGTCCAATTTTTTGGAAAGCAAGGCTATACAGATATCCGAGGTTTTGTTAAACGATCCTGTGAATGGAATTGTCAGTGAATGGCCTTTATTGGACAAGACCAAAATGCAGGATTTTAACCATACATGCTACTACAACTATCTTGATGTGTTGTACAACTTCAGTATGATTGAGGACCTTCCATACACCGAATTGCACCACATGCATGTGGTGGTGAATGGGACTGACGGTCATGAATACGTCGTGTGCGGTCGTACGCCTCCCGAAAATATTACAATCTGGCATCACATTGCATCACGTGCCACAGTTACCAGATTCGGTTTTATTCCAGCCGATAACAAAATCGCAACGATTGAAGTCGTTGTGTGGTAGGTAATTATTTATTTTTTCACATCAAAGTCGCAAGGAGTCCCACCTGATTTGTCGGTGGAAAGAATTGCGACATGCAATATATTATTGGTTAGAACCATGAAACGAGCAATCTCATTGCAGACTGTTGCTACGAACAGCAAGAACAATCGTCTTGCTGAATTTATGAACAAGGCTATCGGTGAATATAACCGCCTACTCTCCGACAGGGAAGGGTGCGAAACCTTTATGCAGTTCCACCACAAGACGCTATCATCCAGCAAGGAAAACACATCTTTTAATGTTCAGGTCAGATGCAGTCTCATACGGGACGCTTGGAAGAAGAAAACCAATAAGGTCAATGGGCTGACCGTCAAGTTCAATGTCCCTAGAAACTGCAAGACTTTCGAAACCAAGACCAATTTCTTTGTTGAGTTTGGGCCATATCCGAGAAACAGAATAGCCATTCCCATTAAGCACAACAGGAACTATCAGAGATTCCAGTCTCTCGTTCAAAACGGCTGGACTTGCAAGACATTTGGATTGACCAAAGGCTTGCGGATTGTCGCATATTTGTCCAAAGAATCCGAAATCCAGCACAGAAAGAATGTTCTTGGAATTGATGTTAATGCCAAATATTTTACTGCCAGCATAATCTCTCCAGAAGGCAGTATTCAACCTCTTGAAGGAAAGCCCGCATGCTTTAGCTGTGGGTAGTTTACTCCTGCAGTATATACACTTTGTCTCGGAGCATCAATTTTCTTGGAAAAGGACGGATCTACTGGAAAATATAAATTTTAGAAATTAATCTGTAAAGACATTTTTAACCCACGGTGAAATATAGTATATGGTGGTTTGATGAGGGTTGTCATAGTTGGCGGCGGGAAGATTGGCAAGAAACTGGCTGAAATCCTAGCCAAGGAAAAAAACGACGTGATAGTGATAGAGAAGGCTGAAAAAAGGTCGGAAGAGCTGGCCGAGCAGCTGGATGCCCTCGTCTTACACGGAGATGCGACAGAAAAAGAGATGCTGCTTGATGCGGACATGGAAAAATGTGATGCGCTTGTCACGTTGACCGGTGATGACAAAACCAATCTCATGGTGTGCGAAATAGCAAAGTCCCTGAACGTCCCGAAAGTGATTACAAGGATTAACGACAGCGGCAATGAGGAATTTTTCGCCAAACAGGGCGTTTCGTTTCTTGTTAACACTACCACTTCCGCGATTGTCGAGTTCAAAAACGCGCTTGAAAAAAAAGGGAGACAGGTGATCGGTCTTGTGAGTAGTGATCAGTGTGAAATCATGCAGTTGTACGTTTCGCCCAAATCGAAAATCATCAACAAATCAGTGGAATCCTTGGCCAAGGACAAAATCATAGTTGCGTCAATCGAGAGCGGGGGAAAATTCAGGTTTCCAAAGCAAAGTACAAAGATAAAAGAAAAGGACACTATAGTCGTGTGTATTCCCTTAGAGGTTAAAAAGAAAGTAGAAAAATTGTTGGGTAACTATCTTAGAATATTGTCGTGAGAATATATGTATCTGGAAATATTGCCTCCGGTTGCGGGCGTTCTGGCCTTGTTGTTTGCATGGGCTCTCACACTAAGGATAAAGAAGCAGGACAGGGGAAATCCCAAGATGAGGGAAATATCAGACCTCATTTATAAAGGGGCGCTGAGCTACCTGAAATCGCAGTACAAGATTATAGCCGTTTTCGTACTTGTTGTCGCGGTTATTCTTGCGATTATCCCCCAGATCGGTTTAAACACGGCGCTTGCATTCATAATGGGTGCGTTCTTCTCTGGACTTGCAGGGAACATAGGTATGAGGGTGGCTACATCAGCGAATTCCAGGACAGCGCAGGGGTGCATCAAAAGCGTGGATTCGGGACTGAGAATCGCCTTTTCATCAGGGGCTGTGATGGGGATGTGCGTGGCCGGCCTTGGGCTGCTAGGCGTAACTGTTGCTTATTATGTTTTTAAAGATACTGGTATACTTTTCGGCTTCGGGTTCGGCGCCAGCTTAATAGCGCTGTTCGCAAGGGTCGGCGGCGGGATATACACGAAAGCCGCGGACGTTGGCGCAGACATGGTGGGAAAAGTCGAGTCTGGCATTCCGGAAGACGATCCGAGGAACCCTGCGGTAATAGCGGACAACGTGGGGGACAATGTCGGTGATGTCGCCGGGATGGGCGCAGACCTGTTTGAAAGCTATGTTGATTCGATAATAGCCTCGATGGCAATTGGTATCATTGCGCTTGGTTTGACTGGTCTGTGGCTGCCCATGATAATAGCCGGCACTGGGATTCTGGCTTCAATATTGGGAACTTTCTTTGTAAGGACTGGTGAAGGGAAGAATCCAAGCACGGCCATGAACAAAGGGGTGTTTGCCGCAGCCATAATAATGGCCATTGCAGCTTACTTCATAGTTGATTCTTTGATAGGGAGTGGGGGTATTGGCATCTACGTTTCCCTCGTCTCAGGCCTTGCGGCCGGCATCATCATCGGATTGGTCACACAGTATTACACATCGGCTGACAGGGGACCGACCAAGTCAATCGCTGAAGCGGCGCAGACGGGCGCTGGAACGAATGTCATAGCAGGCCTCGCGGTCGGGATGAAGAGTACGCTCATACCCGTGCTGGTTGTCTGTGTTGTCATATTCATTTCATACTACTTCGCGGGACTGTATGGAATAGCGATGTCCGCTGTCGGGATGCTGTCAACCCTGGGGATAACCTTGGCCACTGACACCTACGGTCCTGTCGCTGACAACGCTGCAGGGATAGCCGAGATGGCCAAAATGGGACCAGAAATAAGAAAGAGGGCGGAATCACTGGACGCTGTAGGGAACACGACAGCGGCCATAGGGAAGGGCTTTGCGATAGGCTCTGCTGCGCTAACCGCCCTAGCACTGTTCTCGGTTTACGGGTCCACCGTCGGCCTTACATCAATTAGCATAACCAGTCCATTGGTCATTATCGGCCTTTTCATAGGCGCCCTGCTGCCCTTCCTGTTCTCAAGCTTCACGATGCGGGCTGTGGGGAACGCTGCATGCGAGATTGTCAAGGAGGTCAGGAGGCAGTTCAAGAACAAGCGAATAATGCAGGGCAAGGCGAAGCCTGATTATGATAAATGTATCGGCATCGCGACATCGGCAGCCCTGAGGGAGATGCTGCTGCCAGGGATTTTGGCCGTAGTTGCCCCTGTAGTAGTTGGCCTGGTACTCGGCGCCGAGGCCCTAGGCGGCCTGCTTGCGGGCTCCATCGCCACAGGCTTTTTGATGGCCTTGATGATGGCGAACGCGGGAGGGGCTTGGGACAACGCGAAGAAGTATATAGAAGCGGGAAATCTGGGTGGAAAGGGATCTAAGGCGCATAAGGCTGCCATCGTGGGGGATACGGTAGGGGATCCCAATAAAGACACTTCTGCCCCGGCTCTAAATATTTTGATTAAACTGATGTCTATAGTTGCGTTAATTTTTGCTGGATTGTTTTTGTAGCTGATTTTTCAATAATTCTCCTCTTATTTCCTCCTTCAATTCATAAAGTTTTTCCGTTATTTCAGACCCGCTTTTATGTTTGTTCTCCAGCATAAGTTTCATTTTTCTTGTTTTCTCACTATGTTTGCTTAAAGGCAACAATTTGTTTACTAAAGATAGAACTTCATTTTTTCTGTATATTGTTTCTATATTTACCATATGGTGCACTCGTTCCTTTTGTTTTGGATAAGTAAAATCTTGGTTCATAATTTTCGAATTCTAGCTTTGTCTTTATCTGCTCAAGGATTTTTTTATCTCCTGAATTTATTTTGAAAAATGAGCCCGAGCAGAGCCAAGTATTGACACTTATTCTGCTCAATTAGAAACAAATAAATATCGGATTACCAGGAGTTAGGCAACAGCACAAAACCGTTAGGATACAAACTACTTCTACTCATTTAGCTCAAAAAAAGTACGGGGAAGTAAGGACTTACTTGTCTAAAACCAAATCAAGAGAGGATGAATGGTTTATCTCATTATGAAAATCATGATTTGCGGGAGCATGCGGTTTGCCAGGGAGATGCTGGAAGCCAAAAATATGCTTGAAGAAATGGGGCATGTGGCGCTGCTCCCATGCGACATTAAAGAATGCGTCAGGAATCCGGATTTGAACATGTGTATGGTGCATTGCATGAAAACTGGCATTGATAGAGCTGCTTCAACAAGGTTGCCTCCAGCGATGCCATACTCGTTCTGAACTACCCAAAAAACGGTATGAAGGGCTACATAGGCGGCGCAACCTGATGGAGATAGGCCTGGCGAGGCATCTGGACAAGCAAATATTCCTGTTGCACGACCTGCCAAACGAGGAAGAGTTGAGATACGCCCTCGAGATAAAGCTGACAAACCCACTGATTCTTAACGGGGGTGTTTCAAAAAACAGCGACTGTTGTTGAACGAAACTGTAATATTATAAAGTGCTAATGGGGGGGGGTCTTAACAAAATTGGCTAGCCCTTCTTGACTACTTCCTTCAGATTTTCTACGCATTCAGGATTCATCAACGTGGTCAGGTTGCCCAGGTCCTTCTCTCCCTTGATGAGCCCCCTGAGGATTCTCCTCATGATCTTCCCTGACCTTGTCTTGGGAACGTCGGGAACGAAGTAGATTGCAGCGGGCCTTGCCGTCGGGCCTATCATCTTGTCCACATGACGTACTATGTCCTTTTTGAGCGATTCTGATGCACGTGAAGGGTCCTTAAGGAGAACGAAAGCTATCGGTACCTCTCCCTTGATTTCATCCGGCTTGGGAACAACGGCCGATTCCCTGACAAGGTCGTGCTCATTTATCGCATTCTCCAGTTCCGCGGTTGAAAGCCTGTGACCAGCGACCTTCATGACATCGTCGACCCGGCCTGTCAGTCTTATCGTTCCGTCGGGCATCTGCTTTGCCCCATCGCTGGTGTCGTAAAATCCAGGGAACCTTGACCAGTACGTCTCTTTGTACTTTTTCGGGTTCTTGTATACTCCCCTGAGCATCCCTGGCGCGAATGGCGGCTTCTGCACAAGATATCCAGTCTCTCCCTTTTCAACCTCTTTTCCTTCGCTATCGACCACAGCGTGCTTGGTTCCTGGGAAGCTCAGGCCTGCGACTGTCGATATGAAAGGCCCAATCCCCGGTAGGCAATTTATCAGCGTTCCTCCGGTTTCCGTCTGCCACCATGTGTCGATTATCGGGCATCTGGAACCGCCTATGGTCTTGAAGTACCACAACCATGCCTCGTCATTGATGGGCTCCCCGACCGTCCCTAGTATCCTTAAGGAGCTCAAATCGTATTTGTTTGGCCATTTATCGCCGAACTTCAAGAACATCCTGATTGCTGTTGGGGCCGTGTAAAAGACAGTGACTTTATTCTCTTGGATGACCCTCCACCACCGGCCAGGATCCGGATAATCGGGTGCCCCCTCAAACATGAGTATCGTTGAACCAACGAGCAATGGTCCATAGCATCCGTATGTGTGTCCGGTCACCCATCCTATGTCGGCGGTGCACCAGAACACGCCATCGTCATGCAGGTCAAAGTTCCATTTTGTCGTCCAGTACGCCTGTGCCAGATATCCTCCCGTATCGTGAATCACTCCCTTTGGCTTTCCCGTTGTTCCGCTCGTGTACAGGATGAACAGCGTCTCGTTGCTCTCGACAAACCCCGGTTCGCAGTACTCTGGCGCGTCCTTTATTATCTCATGGAACCATTTGTCCCTTTTCTTATTCCATGGCACATCGAGTCCTGTCCTTTTGACAACAATGACGTGCTTCACTTTCGTGCCCTTTACACCAACATCGGCGCTCTCCTTGAGGTTCTTGGCCTTCCCCCTTCTGTAGTAGCCATCGGCTGTTATCAGGACCTTCGCCTCAGCGTCCAGCATTCTGTCGTTGAGCGACTCCCCGCTGAAGGCAGAAAAGACGACGGAGTGAATGGCACCTATCCTGGCACACGCCAGCATTGCTGCGATAACCTCGGGTATCATGGGCATGTAGATTCCTACCCTATCCCCCTTCTTGACGCCCAGTTTGAGCAATGCGTTCGCAAGCTTGTTTACCTGTTTGTACAAATCGTTGTACGTGATCCTTTTTGTTTTCTCCTCTGTTAATTCAGGTACCCATATGAGCGCCGTCTTGTCTCCTAGTCCGGATTTCACGTGCCTGTCAAGGGTGTTGTATGACGCGTTTATCCTCCCTCCTATGAACCATTTGAACATACCCTGTTTCTTTTTATCCTGTTCATAAGCCTTGGTCCATTTCTTTTTCCATTCCAGCCCCTCTTCCGCTTTCTTTGACCAGAATGCAATTTGGTCTTTCCCTGCCTCTTTATAGATGTTGGGGTCTGCTATCCACGCCTGCTTTTTCATTTCCGGCGAAGGCCAGAAAACGCCTTTTCTCTTTTTATCTGGAACGGTCCATTTAACCTCTGGCATAATCATCTCCACAAAGATTATAATATTTTCTCTCCTGTTTTAAATGTTTGGCCTCTTTCAATAAAAATAATTCACTTCTTTTCTTTCTTCCACATCCTGAGAAGGTCCAAGAAATCCTTGAATCTTATCACAACGAAGGGCGGGGTGCGCTTAAAGTTGAACACCAAGAAGTCCTGCTCGCCCTTGTGCAGCTCCATTATCTCGCTCTCGGGGAAGGAGACGTACTTTTTCGCCTTGGTTGTCTTTGCCTTTCCGAAGAAGCGCTCCTCGACTATCAAGTCTGCGTTGGGAACATCAGAAGTTTGCTGGGGGGACTGCCTCCCAGAAAGGACTATCCTCCTAGCGTCAAAACCCGCATCCCTAAGCTTGTCCTTTATAAGGTGCTCAAATTTCAGGGGTTTATATTTGGTCTATAAACCTCTCCTGCCGACCTTATAACTCATGCCAATCTCCACATATGCCTCTTATACCTAGATTTATTGCAAACACCCCACATATTAAAATATTCAGTTCTTTTTGTAACCTTACTTTTGTTTTCAAGACTAATTAAATGTTCTTTGATTGTTGAATTGTTTCTTTTAAGAATATTAGAAATTTTTTGTGTTGAAAATTCATTCTTTTTCAACAGGTTTATCATATTATTCTTTTGTTACTGGTGCATATAATTTGCCTTGTTTTCGATAGAAATTTAAATCTGATAGACGATTATCGAAGTATGGATAAGTCTGTTGACGAACTGGAATTGAGAAAGTGGGGCCTGACAAAGGATATCCTAGGGGAAATAGCGATGTCGAGCGAGCCCGGCAAAACCATTAGGAAATGGAGATCGCTCTTCAGGGTTTCGCAAAAGGCCCTGTCAAGGGAGCTGGGCATGACATCGAGTGTCATGTCCGATTATGAGTCAGGACGCCGGCGCTCTCCCGGCATCCTCTTTTTGAAGAGGTACATTGAAGCGCTGATAAATATAGACGAACAGCGGGGTGGAGAGGTGCTCAAGGGCTTCTTGCATATCACCGACAGCAAATCCGCTTCAACCGCCATAGCGGACATCAGGGAATTTGAAAAGGGCGTGAGTATCAATTTCTTCTGCTCGGAAATCGGTGCGAGGATGGTTACCGCAGTCGGTTCAAGGGACGAAAAAATGTATGGGTATACTGTCATAGATTCGGTAAAGGCCATAACAGAGCTGTCTTTCACCGAATTGATAAAATTGTACGGCGTAACCACCCAGAGGGCGCTGATATTTACCAACATAACGACAGGGAAGGGCCCTATGATAGCTATAAAGGTTGCAAATCTCAGGCCCGCTCTCGTGGTGCTGCACAACATTACCGTGTCTGATGTAAGCGGTGTTGCCAAGAACATCGCGGGGCTGCTAGGCATTCCTCTTGCCATCTGTGAGGGCGCGAGCATAGATCTGCTCATAGAAAGATTGAAAAAAATTGCTTAGCTTTTAGGGGTTCGCTCTTTTTATCTGGCAGGTTGTTTTCTTTTCGTCTAACTTAACCATGCCGTAAAAGCCTTGGTATGCGGGACCTGGGTAAAACAACGTCGTTTCCCCCAGTTCATCCGTTCCGCTGTTCTCATGAATGTGCGCCGAAATCGCAAGCGCCGGTTTTTTATTCACAATCGCTTCCCTTATGGCGGCAGAGCCAACATGCCTGTTCGGTTTCACCAAATCCAGGGAGGTGTCCTTGGGCGGTGAGTGGACAACCAAAACCCAGCGCCCGGTTACATGTTTGAGCATCCTGCTCAGCGCTTCCTTTGTTTCATCTTCCCCGGGCTCGAACAATGTGTTGAAGGGGGTTATCGCGCCGCCCCAGCCTGCCAATGTCGTGCCTAAAACCTTCCTTCTTCTTTCGTGTAAGTTGACACCATATTCATCGAGCATATCAAGTATTTCGTATGGATCGTGGTTTCCTGGGACGCAGAGAAGGGGTTTGTTGGGAATCAACAATTTCTGTATGACGATGTCGGCAACATCAAGCTGGGAAAAATTTGGTGGTATGTCAAACATGTCCGTGAAATCGCCTGGCGACACCACAACATCAAAATCCTCTTCCTCAACGGCGTCCATTATCTTTTGCAGCGTTTCAAATTTTCCGTGAACATCCGCTATGACTAGTATTCGCATCTTAACACCAATAGTATTAATTAAAGGCCATTATTTTAAAGGTTGGGGTTTGGTAGCTAAATCTTTGTTGCCCAGAACCGCTGGTCTGCTTTCCACCCACTCTCCATCTCAGCCCCCCGCCCCCACACCATCGTTTCCAGTGGAGGCTCGGTTGTTTTGTTTTTCTTTTTCAATAAACATATATCATATCATAACATTGTTATATAGTTTGTTGTTGTTTGTTGTTGTCCTGTTTCGATCTTCCACTAGAAACACGGGGGCGGGGCATTTTCCATAAGAAACCAGGGTTTCGGTGGTGGTTTCGAGTTCCACATGAAATAAAGCTTTTTAAACAGGGAAGCAATATAATAATTCCTCTAAAAACGGTGATGTTTTAATGACACAACGCTCCCTGAGTGAGATCTTCAGCTCCTACGCAAACGGTGTTGGTTTGTTCAGGGCCAAGGACACGCTGTCAGCTGATTTTACACCGGAGAACATCCCACACAGAGAAAAACAAATACGGGAACTGGCCCTGATGCTGGCGCCCGTTCTGAGGGGAGAAAAGCCATCCAATGTGTTCATTTACGGGAAAACAGGAACAGGAAAAAGCCTGTGTATAAAAAAGGTAAGCAACACCTTGCAGGAGACCGCCAGCAACTCCAGCAAAAAGGTGAAGATAATTTATGTGAACTGCAAAATGAGAAAGGTGGCAGACACGGAGTACAGGCTGCTGGCCCAGCTCCTGTCTTGCTTCGGACTTGAAGTTCCCTTCACGGGCCTGCCTACAAACACCCTGTACAAACAGCTTTCTAAAATATTGGAAAAGAACGGCGGCAACGTTATTCTGGTTCTGGACGAAATAGACGCCTTGCTGGAGAAGGTCGGCGACGACATTCTATATACTCTCACGAGAATCAACCAAGAGTTGCGCGGAGCAAAAACTACCATAGTAGGCATATCCAACAAGGTCTCATTCATAGATAATCTGGATCCCAGAATCAGATCCTCCCTCTCGGAGGAGGAAATGATATTCCCCCCCTACAACGCAAACGAACTCCGGGACATACTGATTGAGAGAGCCAAGACAGCCTTCAGTGAGGAAGGCGTGGATTACGCGGTGATAACGAAGTGCGCGGCGCTGGCTGCGCAGGAGCACGGCGACGCCAGAAAGGCATTGGATCTGCTGAGGGTGGCAGCGGAACTTACTGAAAGAGAGAACGGCAGGAAGGTCACAGAGCACCACGTTGACGCGGCGGAGGAAAAACTCGACAAAGACCGGATAATAGAGATAATACGGGCCCAGCCCAAGCAGTCCAAACTGGTTATGCTCTCCATACTATCCTTGCATAAAAAAGAGAAGAAAAACATGCAAACAGGCGAAGTCTACGAATTGTACGAGAAAGTTGCCATTCAGAACGGCCTGAAAACACTCACCCAGAGGAGGGTATCCGACCTCATATCCGAGCTCGATGTACTGGGGGTGATAAACGCCTCGGTCATATCCAAGGGAAGATACGGCCGGACAAGAAAAATAAACATACAACTGAGTCAAAAGATCGTTTCACTCATGTCGAAAACGCTGGGCTCCGAGTTCCCTGAAGCTTTTATTAATTTCTGATACATGATTTTATTATGGAAAGGGAAGCTATAGTCCGGAAGCTGTTGAGCCTTGGCGTCATGGCAACGCCAGAGATTTTGAAAAAAATAGAGACAACGGGCCTCGACGCTTTTCTGGAAAAAACAAAGAAAAACAGGGGCATGGTTATTCAGGTAGATGAGGAAGCCGCTGAAAAGCTGAGCTGCTGCGTCAGGGGCGCTGCAACCAAGTTAGAGCTGACCCCCGATGACATCATCCAGCTCAACGCTGAAAAATATAAAAGGATAAGGGATTTTCTGTTGAGAAAAATTGAGGCAGTTTCCATTAACAACATAGGAAGAACCAACAGCAAGTTATCTGTAGTGGGCATGGTAAAAGAGCGTACAAGCCAGGGGTTCGTTCTCGAGGATGGCACGGGAGAGGTTGAAGTGAGAAGCCAGGAAAAGGTGGAGCTTGACGACGTCGTTGGTGTCCGGGGCTGGGTCCGGGAGAAAACGCTGTTTGGGGAGGAAGTAGTATATCCGGACATCCCCATGAACAGGGTGGTTAACAACCTGGACAACACGCTGCTTTTGGCAGGAGAGCCGGGCAGCCAAGCCAAAAGCGCTGACATAGTACTGACCCCCCTCACCGTGACGGATGTGGAAGGAAATGAAAAAGACATCCCAAATCCAGCTTGGATATTCCTGGAGAAGGGAAACAAAAAAATGGCGATAATCGTATACAGGCCGCATGAACAGACAAGGAAGGAAGACGCCCTGGCATGGCTAAAGAAGAGATACATAGGGACAGATAAGATACCCGCGCCGAGCAGTGAAAGAATACTGGAAACGATCCCTGATATATTATGGGTTGCGGCCGAAAACGAGCCCTGGACGGAAAATTACAAAGGAGTGACGCTGGTGTCTTTTGGAAGAGGGCATCACGCGCTCATCGACCTCAAGACCAGAAAAATTGAAATCGCCTAGGGAATCCCGGCACAACAATTCTCTCGCAGCGCGCATAACGCGGTCCTGTTAGATGCTTTTTAAACCACCCGGTTGATTTTTCTGAAACCAAGCATATTTTACTTCTTTCATGTGTTGGAATAAACAGCAAAACCGATGCACGATGTACATGATTATAGAAGTAGTTTTCTTTTTCATAGTAGGAACGGCGCTTGGCGTCTTGGCAGGGCTCGTGCCTGGGCTACATCCCAATACGGTCCTCATTGTTTTGGTTTCCCTTAGCTGGCTTGTGCATGGACAGTCAGCATACGCTGTTCTGGCCCTGGTGGTTTCCATGTCAGTCAGCAACACCATCGCAAATTTCATACCAAGCATATTTCTCGGCGCCCCGGAGCCGGACAGCTGCTTGTCTGTCCTCCCTGGCCACAGATTCCTGTTGCAGGGAAAAGGATACGAGGCCCTTTTTCTAACGGTTATGGGTGGGGTTTCTGTAATGCTGTTGACCGTACTGGCGCTGCCGTTCATTCTATGGTTCATCCCCTTTCTTTACACCCATATTCACACGTACATACACTGGTTGCTGCTTGCCGTTCTCCTCCTGCTCTTATACCAGGAGAGAGGGATGAAGAGGCTTTACTCCTTGCTGTTATTCTTCATATCAGGGATGGTAGGGTTTATGCTGCTGTCAGTTCTGCCAGCAGAACAAGTACTTTTTCCTGCTCTGAGCGGACTTTTCGGCTTGTCTATAATTATAACAAGCATAATCCAGAAGATGTCACTGCCGGCGCAAAGCATGGCCGCAAAGCCTGCCTGGAATTGGATGAGGGGCGCTCTGGCAGGCTGGCTTGCAGGCATGTTCGTGGGAGTTCTCCCAGGAATTGGCTCTGCGCAGGCGGGGGTGCTTGCAAGCAGGGCGCTCAGAGGGAAGGAGCATGACTTCTTGTTGGCTTTGGGTGGAATAAACACATCAAACATAATTTTCACATTCATAGCTTTGCATGCCATTGGCAAAACAAGATCAGGGGCCGCTTGGGCGGTCTCGGAAATTATCGGGAGAATCACGTTAAATGAAGTTTATTTCATATTGCTGGTCTCCTTGTTGTCCTGCTTCATTACCAGCCTGATAACGCTTAAGCTGGGCCAGTCATGCTTGAGGGCCGTGGAAAGGATGAACTACAGGAAGCTCAACGCAGCCGTTCTGCTGATATTGCTGTCCCTTGTAATCGCCTTTTCAGGCATCTATGGCATGATAATAGCAGCGGTGTGCACCATGCTGGGGCTGGCCTGCACGAGAATGGGTGTGAAGAGGATGTACTTGATGGGGGTCTTGATGATACCGACTATGCTATACTTTTCAGGAATGTCGATACCTCTCCTGCTTTTACTTGGCTTATAGATAAATTTTTCCTGGATTTTGAAAGTTAACATAAAGTCTTTCCACCTTCATATGACGATGTTACCCCCCTATTTCAAGTGGAAGACTGTATTTTTCGGTCCCCTGCAGGAAAAACAGTCACCAAGCGCGAATATATGAAGTTTGAGATGAAGAAATGGTGGTGGATGCAAAAACCGACCCCCTCATTTCAAGTGGAAATTCACGCCCAGTTCTGCATGTATTGGTGAAGTATCATAAACATAGACTAAAACATGAATGCTGGGACGCCGTGATGCCGTGAACTAGGATATTCTGATCCGGTCTGCAGTCCCAATCGGAGAAGAAAACAGAAAGGAACCACCGCACTCACACCGGCCGATCAGAGGTGGTCTCCTGTAGGATCTGTTGCATTTTTTGCATATGAAGCCGTTCATGTCCTTCACGTTGACTACCAGAGGTTCACGTTCAGCATGCCTTTGGTTATGATTGTTTATAGCTTCTGTGATGCCCATCTGTTTTCCCATACCAAACAACTCCTCCCTGTCGACACCAATAGCGCAGAATATTCTCTCCAGCGGAGGCAACATCTGATTACTGATATAATACTGGGAATCCACCATGAGACCCTTTTCTTTTATATATGCCGGATCCTCGGCCCTTTTTGACAAGAGCTGCGTTCCCTTGACTATAACATAACCTATCCTGTCTCCCACACCCGGCAGATCCAGAACACTTCTCTGCCTCATTTTCTTTATCACCTCTACATGAGGCTGGACACCGACGTAGGATTCCGGTTTCTTTGTTATGGTCTTGGTTATCACGAGCTTTTCTATGTCTATCTTGCCAGCCAGCAGGCCTTTCACCACATCCCTGAAATAGCGCACAGCCTCCTTCACGTCGTTGTGCTTCAATATTATTTCTATTATCTGTCCCATCGTTTCTGATGTCAGCTCGCACCAATCCCTCCTCACAGTTTCTATGCCTTTCATGATGGTCTCTTCTTTCCACTTCCCATCTTCCCCCCTTTCCACAGACCATGCCATGTACCTTTTTTTGGTCAGGGGGAGAAACCTCTTGAATATCTTCTCGAATTCCAGTTCCATCACCCCCGGCAACTTTTTCGTAATTTTCTCAGACATATCCCTGCCCATTCCCTCGGCCTCGTCCAGGTTCTTGGTGGGAACCTTTATCATCACAGAATCGGTATCGCCGTAAACAACCTCGTATCCGAATTCATCCTCCACGGTCTTGACGGTTTCCTGTATCGTGTGCCTGCCCAGGGAAGTTATTGCGCCGGCGATGTCCAGATTGTATATCTTGGCTCTGGAATAGCCAAAATAACCGTAAAAGGCGTTTGACATAACCTTCAGGGCGAGCTGCTTCATGTCAAGCCCTTTCTTCACTTTATCATCTGCGTGCTTCATCTCCTCCTTCACCTTCCCCCTTTCATGCATGAGATTTTCAAGTATCCTCGGCATTATACCGTACCTCACCCCTTTGGAAACGAACTTGGCACCCATGGGCGTTGCTATGACATCATGCGTACCGTCGTCCGTGACAAGCGTTGTAGGGCATATGTTGTAGGTCCTGATGAGCGAAGGATACATGGACTTGAAGTCAAGCACCAGAACCATTGAATGAATACCCCTTTTGGGTTCCAGCACAAAGCCCCCCTTCAGCTCCTCCTTTTTGTCGCCATTCACCTTTTCGATATGGCTCCTGTCCAGCTTAGAAGGGAGTATGTAGCCCTCCTTGTTGAACTCCCTGAGCAGATAGTTCTCGATCCTCTGGATTTCGCCCCCGCCAAGTATGTCATTTAACAGGGAACCTGATATTTTAGACAGCGCAACGTACTTGTCCAACAAGTCCCTTTTGAGCAAGAGGTTCATGGCCAGTATGCTGTCTTTCAGACAATAACTGGCAAGCCGTCTGAACTGTTCCGCTGAGCCTTTCCACAATTTGCCTATCTCGGACTTCTTCACATCTCCCTTTTCTTCTCCGAGCAATTCATGTGCGACGAAGTCCAGCCCATACCTTTTGAGATTCCACCCCCTCTTGACAATCTGAAAAGAGTCTGCGATAATACGGCCCACGATGGAGATCCTGTATCGGTTGGCGAATTTGTCAGCCCTGACATACTTGAGTTTGCACCGGCCAAAAATGGGCTTGACGCTGTTCTTTTTCATCCTCTCCAGGATGTAAGGCAGGTCGAAATTGATTATGTTGTAACCTGTCATAACGTCAGGGTCGTAATCATTGATTATCTCCACCAGTTTCTGCAGCATCCCCTTTTCATCATTGCATGGTTCGACGCCATCGCCGGTTCTGGTTGATAGAACAAGGGATTTCTTTCCCATGTAAAAAGGTTCGAAAACGAGCGATATCATGACTATTGGATCCCTGCCGGCTTCAGGCATTTTGCTTTCGTCCTCGCCGACCGTCTCTATATCCAGCGCCAAGTATTTCAGCGGCGCATCATATTCCAGCGCTAACCCTTTCACCTTCTTCATCTGTATTTTTCTCTGGCAGGAGACACTGTCGGTTGATACACCATTGCTTTCTGGAGTGCTCACCCATTTCATGCCACCAACGCCAAAATCGTTCATCCACCTGTACTTGAAGAGTATGTCAGCTTCGTATGGAACGATGCCAGCTGACCTGAGCATCTCCCTGACTTCCACGGTCCTTGCCGGATTTTTCAGTGTTATCATGTAAACATCAGACGGTTCCTGGTATCCCACCGGCAGGCACCTTTTAACCTTTTCTATCGATACGACCTGGGGATTGTCGGCCAGCTTTTCCTCGATGCCTTCCCCAATAGCATAAAAATAGGGTCTGAATCCCTCATAGAACCCGCAAACGGTCTCGCCCTGCAAATTCTTGCCGAACACCCTGATTACAGGCTTCTCATTCACCAAGACATAGTCCGCATCAAGCACCTGGAACTCCATCTAAAACCACTGAGTAAAAGTTTGGCGGTAAAAAGATAAAAACATGAATATCCCCTGTTATATATAATCAAAACAAAATTTTGAAATACAGACTTTCAATACCCCAAATAAAATTTAAACCAGTCCGATAAGTGAATGATATGAGGATAAATCCGCGGCAGATAGAGAAGGCGATGAAGAGGATGGGGATGCAGGCGGTGCCCATGGAGGCAGATGAGGTTGTGATAAAGACCCCTGAAAAGGACATCGTGATATCAAACCCGCAGGTCACCAGCATCAACATGATGGGCCAGCAGACGTACCAGATAACAGGGGAAGTCGAGGAAAGGGGACATGAACGCTTCACAGACGATGATGTCAAGTTGGTGATGGAAAAGGCAGGAACGGGCGAGGAAGAGGCAAGGAAAGCGCTGCTGGAAGAGGGAGACATCGCGGCTGCTATACTCAAGCTGAAAAAGTGAAAACGCGTGCTCTGTCCCTTTGAAATCGCGGATTGTTTAAAAACTTAATACACTAAAAAGCAAATAATTATTCATGCACAAGGAATGGGAAAAGATAAAGCTTTCTGTTGCGTACAAGCGCCTTGCCAGCGGCAAGGCCGGCGTTTCCGAGGAAGAGGCGGCCAAGCGCTTGCGAAGGCACGGGCGTAACGAGATAAGCCGGACAAAAAAAATATCACCCGTCAGGATATTCCTGTCCCAGTTCACATCCCCCCTCATCATCATACTCATAGCAGCCGCCATGGTCTTGTCTGGTCTCTCATTCTTGCCAGGTTCTGAATCAAATCTTGTAGACACCGCCCTTATTCTGATAATAGTCCTTGCCGCCGGAATCTCGGGATTTTTCCAGGACTGGAAGGCCGAGAGGGCCATAGAGGCGCTAAGGAGCATGTCAACCCCGAATGCGAGGGTTATCCGGAACGGCAAGGAAAAAGAGATCCCTGCAACAGATATCGTGCCGGGAGATGTCGTTTTGATGGAAGGGGGGGACATAGTCCCAGCCGACGGAAAGATAATCCAGGCCTTTGACATGATGCTTGATGAGTCCATACTGACGGGTGAATCAAGGGCGATAAGAAAGGGCGGATCAGGCGCAGCTTTCATGAACACGAGTCTTATTTCCGGAAGAGCGAAGATGCTGGTCTTTGAGACGGGCATGCACACCGAGGTTGGGAAGCTCGCCGAGAAGATGCAGGAGATCGAAGAGACAAAGACACCATTCCAGCTTGAGCTCGCGGATTTCAGCAAGCGCATTTTCTGGCTGGTGATTTGTATCGCCGCCGCAATCTTCCTGCTCGGCTATTTCAAATACGGGCTTTATACGGCCTTTTTGACAGCCGTGTCGCTTGCGGTTGCAGCCATACCAGAGGGATTGCCGGCGGTCGTGACGCTCGCCTTGACCTTCGGGGCCAAGTTCATGGTCAGGAGCAAGGCGCTCATAAGGAAGCTTCCAGTCGTGGAATCCATAGGTTCGGTGAACGTGATATGCACAGACAAGACAGGCACACTCACGAAGAACAGGATGTCCGTGACGAAGGTCTTGTTTGATGAGGTCGTGTACGACAGGCGCGAGATGAACAAGCAGGATGCGCACAGGATGGAGCTGCTCATGTTGTGCGGGGCATTGTGTAACAACTCGAGCGTTGTGCTGGACGAGCATGGGAAGAGAAAGATAATCGGAGACCAGACAGAGGTTGCGATAACAGAGTTTTCCGAGCGCTTCGGCTTTGGAAAAAACGAGTTGAACGAGATGTACAGAAGGGTGAACGAAATCTCTTTCACCTCGAAAAGAAAGAGGATGAGCGTGGTTTGCAAGCACAGGAACAAGAGATACGTTTTTTCCAAGGGAGCTCCAGAAGTCTTGCTTGAAAGGTGCACGAAGATGTTCAGAGAGGGGAAAGTTCAGCGTATGGACAAGAAGACGAGGGAGAAGATACTGAAGCAGGACAACGAGTTCGCCGCCCATGCGCTGAGGGTTCTGGCGTTCGCCTACAAGGAGTCCAGGACGGAGATAGTGGAAAAGAATATAGAAAGGGATTTGGTGTTCATCGGTCTTGCCGGCATGCTGGACCCACCCAGGGAAGAAGCGAAAGATGCGTTACGTGAATGCAAGACGGCCGGCATCCGGGTCATTATGATCACAGGGGACAACATGGAGACGGCAAAGGCGATCGCGAACGAAGTCGGTCTAAGGAGCAAGGGAACCGTGTCAGGGAACGAACTTGCCGGAATGAGCGACGAGACTCTCCAGGAGAGAATAGAAGAGGGAACCAATATCTTTGCCAGAACATCGCCGTTTGACAAGCTGCGCATATTGAAGGTCCTGCAGCACGACAACAGGGTAGCCATGACAGGCGACGGCGTCAACGATGCCCTGGCATTGAAGAAGGCGGACGTTGGGATAGCGATGGGAGAGAGGGGCACGGAGGTTGCCAAGGAGGCAAGCGACATCATACTCGTAGACGACAATTTCGCCACCATAAAAAACGCCGTCAAGGAAGGGAGAAGGATATTCGACAACATCCGGAAGTTTGTGAATTACCTGCTGACCTGCAACTTCGCAGAGGTCTTCGTGATATTCATGGGGACCCTGCTGCTGGCATTGGACGAGCCCATACTGTTGCCGGTGCATATATTGTGGATAAACCTGCTCACGGACGGCCTGCCGGCCCTGGCGCTCGGAATCGATCCACCCGCGCCCGATATCATGGAGAGGAAGCCGAGAAAAAGGGGAGAGGGGATACTGGACAAGCGAACGTTATACAGCATAGTGTCCATAGGCCTTGTAAAAAGCGCCTTCCTTTTGCTGGTCTTCTTCCTTAACATCTATCTGGTCATAGGTGACGCAAGGACGGCCTTGTTCATGGGCTTTGTGTTGTACGAGTTCCTGAGGATAGGTGTGATCCGGCACCAGGAAAAGCTCGGATTCTTTGCCAACAGGATGCTGGTCCTGGCCCTTATAGCGTCTTTGGCGTTGCAGCTCATGGTTGTCTACACCCCGCTGAACATCTACTTCGGCATAGTCCCCCTGAACGTTTCACAGTGGGCGGTTCTGCTGTTGTTCGCTGTGATTGGGTGGTTCAGCGCCATATCCATTTCCAAGACGATAAACACCAGAATAAAATAAAAGCAACGATATCAACATAATACTATGCAAATCGTTATCGATGTCCTGCTGTTCTTTTTGGGATTGATTGTGCTGCTGAAGGGGGCAGCCTTATTCACCGGGAACGCATCGAGAATAGCAAGGAGTTTAGGAGTCTCTGATATAGTAATCGGACTTACATTGGTGGCGTTTACAACATCGTTGCCTGAGCTGTCGGTCAGCGTAATGTCTGTGCTCAGGGGAGCCTCGGGAATAGCCATAGGCAACGTGATAGGTTCAAACATAGCAAACATAGGCCTCGTTCTGGGGGTTGCGGCGTTGCTGACGCCCGATATACCGGGGGGGAAGGCAGAACTCAAGCAGGGATACATCATGTTGGCGGTCACGCTGATAGCGGTGCTTTTTATTGTTGACGGGCTCTCCCTGATTAAAGGAGCCATTTTGGTGACCATGCTCTTTTTATACATCTACTATCTGGCAAAAGAGAAGAGCCTGCAGGAGAACATTATCACAAAAATCGTTGAAAGGGAAAGTTTGCCGCGTGGGTTGGCGCTTTGTGTAGTTGGCGGTGCGGGGGTGATGGTAGGAGCCGAGCTTCTGATCACATCCAGCCTAAGTCTGGCGAGGAGTTTCAGCATCTCTGAAACAGTCATAGGGTTGACCATAGTGGCGATAGGAACCTCATTACCCGAGCTTGCCACATCCGTTACGGCGGCGCTCAAAAAGCTGCAAGGAATAGCGCTCGGCAACATAATAGGCTCGAATGTTTTTAATTTGCTGATGGTTCTCGGAGCGAGCGCGATGGTGGGAACAATAGCAGTGGAAAGTATGCTGCTGACTTACAGCATACCGCTGATGTTGCTGTTCACAGCGCTGCTGCTCCTTTTCATGCGGGTGGAGAACAAGCTGAGCAGGCTTGACGGCCTCGCGTTGCTGCTCATGTACGGATTTTTCCTGTATCTAAAGTTATTCATAATTTCCGCGTAGCAGAATCTCTCCGTCTGATGTAGCAAACAAAGATTTAAAATAGCATTTTGAAATTAGATACTATGCAATTTCCCGACATCATTGAAAAAATGAGAAGCGTGGCTAGCCCGGCCGTAATCATCAAATACTGGTGGGTGTGGTGCCTGATTCTTATAACTGTTTTTGCTTTGTGGTCAAGGAGCATCCCTGCAAAATACGGCGAATTGCAGGCCCTCGACCCTTTCTACGCATACAGGCTGAACGAGTACATGCTGGAACACAACCTTCAATTGCCTCCGCATGACCATATGAGGTACTGGCCGGACGGCGTATCCATCGGCAACTACGGCCCCATTGTCTATTTTTACGTCCCGGTCCTTCTCTATCTCGTATTCGTCTTCTTCGGGATCAGCATGCCGTTCCTCGATTTCGCGATACTATATCCAGCCATCATGGGAGCGGTGTCCGTGTTCATAATATTCTGGATAGGGAAAGAGATTTTCAAAGACAACAAAGCGGGCCTGTTCGCAGCGATTTTTCTTGCTACCATACCGGCTTACATATCCAGGACATCCGCCGGTTTTTTCGACAAGGAGGCAACCGGAGGGACCTTCTTGCTGTTGGCGGTTTACCTGTTCGTCAAGTCGTACAACAAGAATTCGTGGAAATGGGGCCTGCTGTCCGGCGTTTCCGTGTTTCTGGCGATTGGTTCATGGGGAGGGGCACAGTTCTTCGTTTACTTCGTTTCGGGTTTCTTGATCATAAAACTACTGCTCAACCGGTACAGGGAATCCATGCTCAAATGTGCACTGCCAAGCCTGGCCGCTGCAATTCTCGCACAACGTTACTTGTTAGGTGTCACCGGCTGGCCCCTTGAGCAGATCCTGGCCATGCTCACCATAGCTTTAATCGTTATTCGTTTTGCAAGCGAAAGATACAAGATAGTAAAAGACGAGCAGATGCCGTACGTGATACCCGCGACGCTGATCATGATATTCGTTGCGCTGCTGATAGGCTCCATGTTCTCGGACTTCTGCTGGGGGATTATCAACAGGGGTTTGCAGTTGATTCAGCTGGGAGAAAAGGGCCATATCGGGAGCACGGTCGCGGAGCAGATGTCAGGCAGCTGGAACGACATAGTCTCAAGGTCCAACGTGGCTTTTTCGCGCTCACTGGTACCATTGACTGCACCGTTCGATACGCTTTTCAGCATATGGTTTCTGTTCCTGCTGGGTTCATGCATGATACTGCTTAATATTTATTCGAGAAGGGAATGGTTGCTCTTGCTGCCGTTGCTGTGGCTGGTAATGTCGATACAGACTGTGTTCTACATGGTAAGGCTGGTTTTCTTCCTCGCCCCTCCCGCGGCCCTCGTGGCAGGATATTTCCTGGCCGATGGCATAAACAGGGTTTCACGACTAGGGTATATGAAAAGCAAAGATGGCATAAAAAAACTGAATGTGGTGTCGCTACCCCTTATGGCGCTGGTCTCATTTTTGATACTAACAAACCTGGCGACGGGTTATGTGTTCTGCAACAGCGTGGGGCCATCTTTCAACAACTGGTGGAAAGAGTCCATGGAATATCTCGCAGAAGAGACGCCGGAAAATGCGAGCGTCCTGTCCTGGTGGGATTTCGGGTACTGGTTCCAGACCAGGGGGCACAGGCCAAGCACGGCTGACGGCGGCAATATCAACGGCAGTGTGGACGAGCAAATCGCTGACTGGTTCACGTCAGATGGCAAAAACTGGACGGATTTCAGGCCATGGCTGAGGGGCAAGGACGTAAGCTACATACTCATGGATTATACCCTGCCCGGGAAATACGGGGCCATATCGAAGATTGCCAGCAGGGGCAAGCAGGTAATCGGCATGTTGCAGTTCCAGCAGAGCGCAGTCTACCCCCAGCAGAACAAGACCATCATCGAATACAAGGCCGGACAGTACACTATATGGATGCCAGTGGGAGATAATGGAAATATAGCGGGGCCGCCGATGTTCATGGTATCCAGGGGGGAGCAATACATCGGGCGGACCTATATCAACGACATATGCACGACTAACGGGATCATCAGGATGCAAAGCTCGGACGATGCGGACACCATGCCCGGCTGCGTGGCTATCGCTGCCTACGGATTGTTTTACATACCCCAAGAGGCCGAATTTACCATATTCACAAACCTCATGTTCATGGACGGCTACGGCATACCCGACGTCGAGAAGGTCTTCGACAACCAGTTGATAAAGATATACAAGCTGGAGATCAACGAAACGGCAAGTTCTTCCTAGTTATTTCCAAGATTGTGTCATAAAGAGAAAGCATGAACTAAATAATATGCTGCAGCCACAACCACAGCGCAATTGCCGCAATCAGTATCTCGACGCCCCAGATGCTCATGACCACGTCATTCTCGTAAACCTTTTGCTTGAACCTTTTCGCAATTTTGTATCCAATGGGCTCGAATCCGTAGATTTTGTCCGTGTACTCCAGGCGGCCATCAGGATAGACCTTGGTAGCAAATGCCTCGGGAAGTTCAACCCTGCTGTCGCGGTGCTTTTCGATGAGAAACTTCATGAATCCCAGCGCCTCGAAAAATATGTAAGGGATGAACAGGATCAGCGCTACCCTTTCCGTGTTACCGAGTATTGCAATACATGCTATAGTGGCACCGACCGGATAAGTAAGGCTGTCGCCAGGGAAAACCCTGGCTGGCGATTTGTTATACCACAGAAAGGCCAGCAAGGCAAAAACCATGGTCAGTGACAGCATAGTTACCCAACTGGAGCTGGAAAGCCACATGATTATGCCAAGTGCTGAGAGGATGATAATGCCCATCCCTGATTCCAGTCCGTTGTAGCCGGCGAGCATATTGAAGCCGTTCGTGGCTCCGATGATGCCGGCCGGGATTAACACAAGAGGGAATATGACACCGAAATCCACGGCGCCTAAAAGAGGCAGGGCCATGACAGAATCTCCTGCATTCACCACAGCCAGCGGTATCGCTATCGGCAATGTTGAAAGAACCTTGTGTGTCTGACTCATACCAGTTTTCCATCCGAGGATATCATCGATAAAGCCGATAAAGCCCGCCAGCAAGATGGTTGCGATTACGGCAAAAATCTCCACAAGGCCTTCCGGGGAAGAAAAATAAAAGGTCTTTATGAATATGTAAAAGAGGATGCCAAAGACAGTGCCGATTATCACCGTTATGCCGCCTGCCTCCGCCACCTTGGGTTTGTGAAACTTGTTCATGTCAGTTCCTACCAACCCAACGGTTTTTGCTTTCTTGATCCATTTAGGCACAATGAGCAGGGTTGTTATGAAAGATATCATGAAGCATAAAAACAAGACCCATTCCATTGAGCATCACCAAGTTGCTGAAATTTTCACACTCTTTATTTTACACGCATTTTTATTAATAACTGCCATGCCCCACCTACTCCAAAAACTTCCTCTTCACCTCAAATGTCGTCCTGAGCACGCCCTTGATGAAACCATAATCAAGCGGATTCCCATCCTTTTCCAAGAAATCCCTTATCAAAACCTTGAGAGGCTCCTCTTTTTTCACATAGTATCTCCTGAAGCTCCAGACACCTGCTTCACACAAGTTGATGTCGCTATTCCTGCTGTCCAGAACATAGATTTCCTGCCGGGTGATGTCCACCCTCGCCCTCATGGACCTGCAAAAAACATCAACGGTCCTTTCCTTGTATCGATTCTTATTGCTTGCGTATATCACGCCGTCAACATCACCGATTTTCAGCACGAGTGTGCATTGGCTGTGTGCCTTGTCCGAAAAACACGCTTGAATTTCGACGGGCCTTTTATCGCCCAAAATATAACGCAATGTCCCAATGCCGTGCAGAACGGAATCTTCGATAAGATTAATATTGGAATGGCTGACCGGTCCAATCCTGTCCAGACGCACACCGAAGATGTCCTGATTTTTTAGCAGCTCCATAACCTGTCTGACAACCGGATTGAAGATATCAAAGGAGCCGAGGTATAATTTCAACCCACGCCTCTTTGCATAATCAACAAATCCCGTAACATCCCCCGAATCAAACAGAATCTGCTCCGAAAAGACGTGTAGACCTTCTTTAAGGGAACGGCTGATGTTTCTCATCGTGCACGCCGCACCGGAAAAGAATACGGCGTCAAAATCCAGTTTTGCAGGAATTTTCGACACCCTTTCAGCGTGTACACCCATATTTTTGATTAGGTAGAGGAACCTGTCGGCAAAGTAGTCAGTCCCTACAACAACGGCCTTCACATGTATCCCTCCTTCCCGAGCATGATGGTCTTGAAATTCCTTATCTTGTCGTTGTGCGCAAGCACCGAGGTCAGAAAATGCCTCATCTGCTCCTCGTTTTCGAACACCGTGAATACGATGCAATCGAAATCACCGCCAACCTTGAGAATCTTTTTAACGCTCGAATGTTCGTTTATTTTCCGGATGAATTCCTTGTCAATGGGCTGGAAGAATTCAAGCATGAACAAAACTGGGATGAGACCGAACACAGAATAGTTTACAAGATAGCTCTTTTTTATCACCCCGCCATTTTTGAGTTTCTTGATATGCCCGTGAACCCCCGCGGGGGTGATGTTAAGATTTTTAGCAAAATCGGCAATTTTTGTAGCATTCTTTTCTTCTATCAGGCTCAAAATCCTCTTAAGGGAAGGCGTTAATTTCATACCAATCTTAATTTTTTCAACCTTTTTACATATAATTAATTAAATATATTAAGCTTTATAAAGGCACCAGCCAAAATATTAACTGGATGAAGATGAAGAGCACAAGCTCCATAATCGCCAGGGATGTTGTGCTGGGCGAAAATGTGAAGATAGGACACTTTGTCATAATCGAGAAGGGATGCCAGATAAAAGACAATGTTTTGATTGAAAACAGGGCAATTATACATAAGAACACGCTCATTGGTGAGAACACGATTATCCAAGAGGACGTGATCGTAGGCAAACAACCGAGGCCAGGGCCCAGGTCAACCTACAAGATAGAAGAACAGGGAGGAACAACAATAGGGAAAAACAACCTCATAGGCACCAGGACAATAATCTATGCCGGGACGAGGATTGGGGACAACTGTTTCGTGGCCGATGACGCTGGCATCAGGGAGGGATGCGAGATTGGCGACTGGTGCACAATCGGCCGGAAAGTCACGATGGAGTTCGGGACAAAGATCGGGCACCACACCAGAATAATGGGAAACAGCCAGATAACCGGAAAGACACAGATAGGCAATAACGTCTTTATAGGGCCAGACGTGTCAACCGTGTCGGACAAAAAAATGGCAAGGGGCGGGAACACATGCAACCCTCCCATAATAAAGGATAAATGCCGCATCGGAGGCAATTCAGCGATATTGCCTGGAGTGACGATAGGGGAGGACTCGGCGATAGCTGCAGGCTCGGTTGTCTTTGAGGATGTCGAGGACTTCCAGATCGTAATGGGGAATCCAGCGAAATTTTGCGGAGTGGTCATGAAAAAGGACAGGTTCAAGGAGCAGTCCGATAAGAGGTAATACGATGGAAGAGCGCAAGGAAAGGGTGAAGAAAATCTTTATGAAGGTCTTCGCGGTCGAAGACAAAGATTTTGGCTTTGCTAAGGCCCACGATGATTTCGAAAACTGGGATTCGCTCAACCATATGTCCCTTGTATCAGCGATAGAGGAGGAGTTCAAGATAAGTCTCAGCGTGGACGAAATCTCGGAAATGGACACGGTAAAAAAGATCGTGGAAACGGTCGATAAACATGCATGCAAATAAACTACAACTTAAACTTGATTTCAGCTTGACATTGGCAGACAACATACTGATGAGAGGGGGAGAATCGCCGGGTAAAACCTACATGCTTCAAGGAGATGAGAAATACACTCGCGGCGACTTGTTTCAGCGGATAAACGCCGTTAAAAGGTTCCTCTCAACGGCTGGTGTAAAGAGGGGAGACAGGGTGGGCCTGCTGTCAGCCAACAGCCTGGATTACATCGCTGCGCATTTTGCGTGCATGTCATCGGGATTCGTCCTGGTACCGATAGACATCGAAGTCTCTAGATTAAGCCTGGATTTCATGATAAGCAACACCCAAACAAAGATATTGCTCGCCTCAGGGAGGGTGCACTCAAAATTCAAGGATATCAAAATTATCCATCCACTGAACGGCATTATACAAAAAAACCTGCAAGAAGCGGATACCGGCTATGCACCGTCTGGAATTAAACCGAACGAGCTGGCTATGTTGCTGCACACATCGGGCACGACAGGGGAGCCCGTTGCCGTGCAAATAACGCACCTGAACCTCGTGGCAAACACAAACTCGATACTCGATTATCTGGAACTCGGCAAGGAAGACCGTCTGATGCTGGTTCTGCCCTTTTTTCATTGCTACGGGATGTCCCTGTTACATATGATGTCCGCGGTTGGCGGGGAGATGGTGATAAACAACAGCTTCATGTTCCCCCAGCGCGTGGCCGACGAGCTTGTCGAGAAAAAGTGTACGGTATTCGCAGGCGTGCCGGCAACCTACAAGATACTGATGAAGATGACCAGAATAGCGGAGATGGACACACGTTCGCTCGGGCAGGCATACTGCTGCGCAGGAAAACTTTCCGAAAAAGACCTGATGCATTTGCAAAAGGCCATGCCGCACAGCAAGATAATACTGTTTTACGGGCAGACCGAGGCCTCGCCCCGCTTGTCGTATTTGCCATACGAGTTCTATAACTCAAAGCTGGGCTCGATAGGAAAGGGTATCCCTGGAGTTGAACTCAGGGTCGTGGACGAGTCAGAAAAAGACGTAAAGCCAAGCGAAGTGGGGGAAATCATAGCCAGGGGCGATAACATATCCCCGGGTTACTGGAACGATGAAGAGAAGACCAAGGAGACATTCAGGAACGGCTGGCTCTACACGGGAGACCTTGCCAGGGTCGACAGCGACGGATTCATCTATATCGTTGGAAGAAGGAAGGATTTCGTCAAGGTTGCGGGGAAGAGATTCTCGTTGACGGATATAGAAGACGTGGCTAATTCCATGCCCGGGATAAGCGAAGCAGCCGCGCTCATGGTTCCGGATGATGTCACGGGGGAAGCCGTAAGGCTCTTTGCGGTCCCGGAATCCAATGGCGTGACCGAGGACTCGGTTCTGCTTTTCTGCAAGCAAAATCTCCCGCCGTTCAAAGTGCCGCGGGACGTGACCTTGGTAAAGGAAATACCCAAGAACACATTCGGGAAGGTTCAGAAGAGAAAATTGCTTGAAATTGGAGCTAAATTGGATGCATGAGGAGTTGGTGATGTTGCATGACCGATGATAAGATTTTGATGATGCTGCCCAGGATGTTTTTCCCTGGCACCGTTTATGTAGGCCAGAATTCGCTCTTTTACCTGAGGACCTTGCATGGTAAAACCTTGGCCGTTGTCTCAAAATCTGTATGGAAGAACCATGAGGAGAGACTAAGGCGCTTCCTGCCGACGGACTGCAAGTTCATATTCAGACACGGGGAACCGAAAAAGGAAGACATGGACTCGCTGCATTCTGAGATTGAGTCCGGGAAATATGACAATGTACTGGGGATAGGCGGGGGGTCTGTGCTCGATCTTGCGAAGACCTCGAGACTTAAGAAAGCCGATACCAACCTTGTCCTTGTCCCGACCACGAGCGGTACGGGTGCGGAGGTAAGCAGATACGCGGTCATAACAGAGAACGGTGAGAAAAAGCCGATAACCTCGGAGAAATTCGTCCCGGGCGCCGTGCTGCTGGACCCCACCTTTTCGCTCACGCTGCCGAAATTCGAGACCATATACAACACCCTCGACATCCTTTCCAGTGTTATCGAAGCTTTAGTATCGAAGCTGGCAAACCCCCTGAGCGACACCCTTTCGCTGGTTTGCATAGATAATGTTATACCAGCGCTGAGGTCTGTCTCCTCGAACCTGCAAGACGTGCATGCCAGGGGAAAACTGCAGATCACAGGCTTTCTGAACGGCCTCGTGCTGGGGAGTTCCCCAGTCGGTCTCGTACACGCCTTTGCGCACTATTTCGGCGCCAGGCTCAACCTGCCTCATGGGCTGGCAGTCGGGACATGCATGATGCCTGTTATCAGTCACAGCGTCAAAAAGACAGACCGGTATGAAAAGCTGCAGGCATCCAGGCGTCTGCGTGGCGATGTCATGGCCAACCTTTCTTCGTTCATGCGTGAAATGGGTTTTCTCGACTACCACAAAAAACTGGATTTCGGCAACGTTGACGTGGCTGATGTCTGCCAGAAAATCAGATGCGACCCGATCACGAAGACCAACCCCTATGCCGTGGGAGACGATGACATAAAGCAGATCCTGTCATCCATGGGGGTGTCATAGGTTATGATCGAGAATCTGGTGTCGCTAGAGCCCTTCTCCCTGCACGAACCCGAGAAGCGCCCAGTCTTTCTCAGGGCTATGCAGGAGGCCATCCTTTTCCATTACAACAACTGCGAGAATTACCGGAACTTCTGCAAGAAAAGGGGCTTTGAGCCTGCAGGTGATTTTTCCATCCAGGATATACCATTCTTGCCCGTTGACGTCTTCAAGGATGTCAAGCTGATATCGGTGCCTGCTAAGGACATTCACAGGACGGTGCACTCAAGCGCTACCACCACAGGCACGCCCAGTTCGGTATACCTCGATGAAACATCAATGAGCAGGCAGACCAGGACATTAAACTCGATAATCTCAAACTTCATCGGGGAAGAAAGGAGAGATTTCATATTCATCGACAGCCCAAACACGATCAAGTCGGTTGTGGGTGAACTGTCTTCGAGGGCCACGACCATGAGAGGGCTGTTGCCTTTCAGCAGAAAATCATTCTTCGTGCTGAACGATAAGCTGGAACCGGACGAGGAAGCCCTCGGAAAAGCCTTGGATGAGCTGGGCGGGCTCCCAACGATTTACGGTTTCACTTACATGATTTACGAGTTCGTCAAGTCCGATCCCCGGATAAGGAAAAGGCTGTCCAAGAAAACAAAGGGCTGCATAGTTCTTCACTCAGGCGGGTGGAAAAAACTAACCGAGCTGCAGGTAAAAAAAGAGCAATTCAACAGGGAAGTGTCGGATTTTTTCAGCACGAGTCCCGGCAATGTGATAGACATGTACGGGATGGTTGAGCACATGGGGGTGATATACCCCGACTGCCCTTGCGGCTTTAAGCACGTGCCTGTTTACTCGGATGTGTTAATCCGGGACGTGAATTCCTTCGAGCTGGTCGCCGACGGCAAGCCTGGGTTCATACAGCTGCTCAGCCCGATACCCCACAGCTACCCGGGAATTTCCATTATAAGCGCCGATATAGGAGCTGTAATGGGCTCGGATGACTGCAAATGCGGCAGGCTAGGCAAATACTTCGTGTTCAAACACAGGGCGGAGAAGAGTGAAATTCGGGGCTGTGGCGACACGCTTGGTGAATGATATGGGATTCAAAAAACTTTTTTTCGAGGGCATGGTGATGAACAAGGAATCCGATGACATCGAAGAAATAGTGACCAAGCTGAGAAATCAGATAGAATTTATACACGGGCTGAAAATCTCTGATATAATAGACTTTCTTGACACGCTGGGCAGGCACTGGGCAAGGGATAAAGAAGTCAAGGGAGCTGCAGGGCAGAGCGCAAGATACCTGGCGGGTTTCTTAAAGCCAGAGAACCTTGAAACAATGCTCGACACGGCTCTCAGAAAAAAGGAGGCCTTGGACGGCTTCATCAAGCTTAACACCAGGAATGTGGTTTATCATGCACAGCCCAGGGGGCTTGTCGTCCACTGGATCGCCGGAAACGTCCCAATCCTGGGATTCATCTCGATACTGCAGGCCCTGCTTACCAAGAACGTGAGCCTGGTCAAGGCGTCATCAAAGGCGTACGCCGAATTCCTGATACTGCTGCGCTCCTTCAGCAAAATAAACACCGGCAAAATCCAGGGGGCCGACTTGTCAAAAACCATAGGGGCTGTGCTCGTAGACAGTAACGACCGCGAGAACCAGGAAAAGTTGTCGCTTGCGGCTGACGTGAGGATAGCATGGGGCGGTCAGGCCGCCATGGAATCGATAATGCACCTGCCCAAAAAAACCACGGCGGAAGACCTCATATACGGCCCCAAGTACTCTTATGCCATGGTTGGCAAGGAATGTCTTGGGGGCAACACAAGAGACACCGCTTACAGGCTGGCTATTGATGCGTCGGTATTCGACCAGTATAGCTGCTCCTCCCCTCATACCGTGTTTGTCGAGCAAGGCGGCAATGTAACGCCCCTCGGATTTGCGAATGAGCTTGCGAAGCAGCTCGATTTGGTGAACAGGAGGCTAATCCCCAAGGGCAAAACCGACCCCAAGAAAGCCATGGACATCCTTACTCTGAGAAGCAAGTACGAATTTGTCGGGCATGTATTCTCATCAAAGAACACAGACTGGACCGTTATCTATTCGGATGAAGAAGGCCTGGCCGTTCCCTGCTTTTCCAGGGTGGTGTTCGTCAGGCCGATAAAAGACATACACAAGGTCAAGGACTACAACGACAGACATAAACAGACAATGGGAATAGCGGTGGCGGACAAAAGACGATACGATTTTGTAGACAAGGCGACGCTTTTCGGTGTTGACCGCTGTCCCGAATTGGGCAAGATGTCGTTCTTTGAATCGCCGTGGGACGGCATGTTCGCCTTGGACAGGATGGTGCGCTGGGTAACAACATGCGAATAAGGAGTAGAGCATGGGAAACATCGTCGGGATAGGGATAGACTGTGTCGATATAGCGAGATTTGAAAATCTAGGCAAACACTTTTTGGAGAAGGTTTTCACAAAAAGAGAAATCGAATACTGCAAATCCAAAAAGAGTTCCGCCCAGCATTTCGCGGGCAGGTTCGCAGGAAAGGAAGCGTTAATCAAGGCCATGGACGGCATCGGAAAGAAGGTAGCCATGAACAAAATCGAAATCCTGAATTCTGCTACAGGCGCACCGGATGCCAATATCTTAGATGGTGGATTTTCAAAATACAAAATTTTCTTGAGCATCTCCCATTCAAGGAGTGTAGCAACAGCGTTCAGCATCGTGGCCGAAAAGTGAAGAAACAGACCTTGCGCAAATTGTAAGGAACTTTAAAATTTAACATCATGTCGATTATCGCTGGCCATGCAGCTTGCTGTACACCTCAGCAGGGATTTTGCAGATCTTGCCGCACTTCCCGCAATGCAGAACGAATACGTCGCCACGCTTTTCTACTCCACCCAGAACCTCACCGCAGGAACACACGAATCCCTTGAGTTTTGCAGGGCTTCCGTAAACCAGGCCATGGTCAGGGACGTCAGCAGTTACCACGCTGCCTCCTCCGACCATTGCGTATTCGCCTATCGTTACCCCGCATATAATGGTGGTGTTGACACCGATCGCTGCACCCCTTTTAACCCTGGTCGGAATAATTTTCCATTCCTTGTTAAAGGCCCTCGGCCTGACATCGTTTGTAAAGGCCACATGCGGGCCGATAAAAGCGTCATCTTCAATCGTAACCCCCTGGAAGATGGAAACCTTGTTCTCTATCTTCACGTTATTGCCCACTTTCACATTCTTGCCGATGTATGCGCAATGCCCCACGCTGCAATTATCTCCCAGGACGGCCCCTTCCCTGACATGCGCATAGTGCCACACATGCGTGCCGCTGCCTATCTCAGCCTTTTTCTCAACAGTGGCCGTCTGATGGATGAACACGTCATGCATTTAATCACCACATGATTTTATAATATCTATGGCAATTCTCAAGACACTCAGCCCGTCTTCCCCTGATACTAAAGGCTGTCCGTCTTTTTTGACAGCTTCTATGAAATTTTCCAGTTCGAGCTTAAGGGGCTCTTCCTTCACTACATGCACAAGCTTCTTTTTTGGCTCGCCGAATTGAACCACGAAATCTCCAAACCTGTCGCATGTTTTCTCATACACGCTTTCATACAATGTCAAATCCTGGGTGATGTAGTTGACTCTTGCGTAACCCTTGGTTCCGGTCACGTTAAGCACCCGTATCTTGACCGGGGTGATCCAGTTGACCTCTATCAAGCCGTTGGTGCCGTTGTAGCGCAGGAAGATGTCGGCATAGTCTTCCCGGTCATTCACCAAGGCCTTTCCCGCGGACGCGTTGATTTTTACAGGGGTTTTCCCCAGCAAATAATTGAAAATATCAATGTCGTGAACAGCGATGTCAATGATAACGTTGGCGTCCTTTATCCTGGGAGGGAAAAGCCCGACCCTCCTGGCTAGAATGGAGGTGATTTCCCCCAACTTCCCCTTGTCTATCAAGCTTTTCAGGCGTTGCACGGCCGGATTGAACCTCTCTATGTGGCCCACTGCCAGCTTAACGCCGGCCTTTTTTGCCAATGCAACGATATGCTCGGCGTCCTGCAACTTTTTTGTGATAGGCTTCTCTATCAGCAGGTTCACGCCGTGCTCTATAACGTCAAGCGATACGGGGTAATGCAAAGAGGTGGGTACACAAACAGATACGGCATCAGGCCTTTCTTTCAGCAGAAACTCCTTGTAATCCTTGTAGTACCTACAGCCGTGAGCGGACGCCACGCTTTTCCCTGTCTTTCGGTCAGGGTCCGCAACGCCTACCAAATCCACTCCATGCATATCGCTATATATGCGTGCATGGTTTTTTCCCATGCTCCCAGCGCCTATTACACCAACTCTCATCTTAACTACCTGTATTTTTCAACAACGTCAACGATTTTTTCCAGTTCAGATTTTTTAAGGTTTGGGTGCACAGGCAAGGACAGGACCTGCTTGGAGACGGATTCGGCGGATGGGCACATCCCCTCCCCGTATCCAAGGGACTTGTATGCAGGTTGTAAATGGACGGGCTTTGCATAGTAAACCCTCGCACCCACCCCGTTCGAATTCAGGTAGTTCAGGAAATCGTCCCTGAACCCGGCCGAGACCTTTATCGTGAACTGATGCCAGGCGTGACGTACGCCCTTGGCGACATAGGGGATTTCGAGCCAGTCAAGTTTTCCCAGCCTTTTACTGAGAAAATGCGCATTGTAGTCCCTTTTCGCATTCAATTTTCCCAGTTTATGCAGCTGGGCCAGGCCAATGGCTCCCTGCACCTCCATCATCCTGTAGTTGTAGCCTATCACGACATGATCGTATTTCCCGATCTGCCCCTGATTGACTATAACCTTGGCCTTTTCAGATGTAGCATCGTTATCGGTGAGTATCATCCCACCTTCTCCTGTGACCATGTTCTTTGTCGCATAGAATGAGAATGTGGACAAATCTCCGAATGAGCCGACCCTTTTGCCTTTATACTCCGCCCCGTGCGCCTGGGCGCAGTCCTCTATGAGCAGCAGGCCATGTTGCTCGCATAAATCCTTTACCCCTTTCATATCGCATGGCTGTCCATACAGGTGGACCACCAGCACGGCCTTCGTTTTTTCATTTATCTTCGATTCAATCTTGACCGGGTCAATGTTAAATGTCCTGGCGTCTATATCCGCGAAAACAGGAGTGGCCCCGTTGTACAGGATGGAATTCCCCGTGGCGATGAACGTGAAGGGGGTCGTTACGACCTCGTCGCCATCCCCTATGCCCAGCGCTTCTATTCCTACCTGCAGGGCCGATGTGCCAGAAGAGCAGGCAACACCGTATTTCGTCCCTATGTATGACGAGAACTGCCGCTCAAACCTAGAAACATTCTCTCCTTGCGTGAGGTTTCCCGATTTGAGAACCTTTACAGCTGCGGCAATTTCCTCTCTTCCCAAAACAGGCTTGGCGATAGGAATCATAGTAATCTTATACCCAATAAATTTAAAAGAATAACATAGGCAGGGGTGTGGGACATTAATATAACAGCATCAGATTGTGCCACAGGCCCTTGCACATGATGACCGTTTCTATCCTCTCGGGCAGCTTCTGCCAGACCTTCCAGCCGGATGTCCTCTTGTCAACCGAGAAACCGCTTTCACCGGCAAGGTAGGAATGCTTGTTCGTGAATATCCCCAGTGCAGGCTGGTCAGGCGTTGTGAGCACGTCCTCGGCCCCCGCAAGCCCAGGACCGGAGATTGTAAGCAACAACACCAAAAAAGCGAACCCCCGTTTTATCATAATTTACACCAAGCTTAAATTTATTGTTTTACAGGAAACCTGAAGAATCTCTCTTGCATCGTTTCTCTAAATTTTGAGTATTTTCCTCCTTCGTACTCTCCTACAGTTTCTATACCAAAATCCATACCTTCAGATTCTTGATGAAAAAATATCCGATTCCCATTTTCACAGCCTAGACAAATACCGGCATGACGCTGCCCAAAACCACAGAAGTCCAAACCATATTCATTTTCCCAATAAAACGCGATTATTGAATCTGGGGAAAACCCATCCACTTCAACAACACTTTCATTTCTGTTTAAAAAAGAATCAAACGGTTCTCTCCCGACATATCCCGGGGTTGAATTCTCTGGGAAAAAAATAAAGTCTCCCTCTGCACTGCTAAAATCATCTAACCTGTTCCCTTCTGCAACATACTGTTTTGTGATTAAGTCCTCGACACCGAGCACATACGCAACTGTCCCCCAGCAATTGGGTTTAAGATTATTTCCTTCCAAAATAATTCTCCTGGCAAGTTCGGGGTTATCCATCAGGTATCTTATTTTATCACCGAATCTTGAACCATCTATTAAATAACCGAACCTTTCGATTGCATACCCTCCGGACCATCCAGAAATCCCCCTCTGCGCAAAACCAATTTGTTGCATAATTTTCCACTAAAATGTTTTTGTGCAAAGAAATTAAAGTCAATCGTCGAACCCCAGGTTAACATTTAAATAGATTACGGTGCCCTTTAATAGAAACATGTAGTAAGCTTCTTTTCAAAAGAGGCTTGAGCAATGAATAAAAATAAAGGTATGATCATGACGGTTGGAATAGTCGGATACGGCGCATACGTCCCCAGATGGAGGATAAAGTCCTCATCGATAGCAGAGATCTGGGGATCTGACAATGAGAGAACTAATAATCTCGTTGGGGAAAAATCTGTATGCAGCCTGGACGAGGACGCTGCAACCATGGCCGTGGAAGCCGGTAAAAGCGCGCTTGCCAGAGCAGGCATAAACCCAAAGAAAATTGGAGCGGTCTATGTCGGTTCAGAATCCCATCCTTACGTGGTGAAGTCCACATCGAGCATAGTTGCGGAGGCCCTGGATGCGACCCCCGAGCTTACAGCGGCTGACCTGGAATTCGCCTGCAAGGCGGGCACGGCCGCCATACAGATTGTCATGGGTCTCATAGAGTCGGGCCGGATAAAATACGGGCTGGCGATAGGTTCTGACACCGCCCAGGGCCGGCCTGGAGACGAGCTGGAGTACACCGCGGCATCGGGGGCAGCGGCTTTTATACTCGGAAATCACGACATCCTGGCAAAAATTCAGGACACGTACTCCTACACAACGGACACGCCCGATTTCTGGCGCAGGGAGGGGGAGGAATTCCCCAGGCACGGAGGGAGATTCACGGGCGAACCGGCCTACTTCACACACGTGCTGTCTGCAACCAGGGGCTTGTTGGAAAAGACAGGAACCACGGTTGAGGACTATGATCACTTTGTTTTTCACCAGCCGAACGCCAAGTTTCCAATGAAAGCAGCGAAAACGCTTTCGATACCGCCGGAAAAGGTTATGCCGGGTTTGCTCGTTCCGTTGATAGGCAACACGTATTCGGCGTCCAGTTTGCTTGCCCTGTCGGCTGTGCTGGATATAGCCAAGCCAGGGGAAAATATCCTGATCACATCGTTCGGTTCAGGGGCAGGCTCCGACTCATTTTCAATGACGGTGACGGATTTGATTCCGGAAAAGAGAAAACTAGCGCCGTTGGTTAAGGACATGATAACAGCCAAGGAGTACATAGGTTATGCCCAGTACGTGAAATTCAGAAATAAGCTGAAGGGGGTTGTAAGATGAAGGCGCCCAAAAGGGACATTGCCATAATCGGTGTTGGCACAACAAAATACGGTGAACACTGGAATTACAGCCTGAAGGACCTGATTACGGAAGCGGGTATCCGGGCCCTTGAAGATGCCAAGATATCCGGAAATGACATAGAGCTCATAGTAGGAGGCTCCATGTCGAGCGGCATGTTCGTCGGTCAGGAGCACACAGGGGCGCTGTTTGCAGACTACATGGGGCTTAACCCCAAGCCAGCCATCCGGACAGAGGCCGCATGCGCCAGTTCCAGCGTGGCCTTGAGGGTCGGGTGCATGGCCATCGCATCGGGCATGCACGACTGCGTGGCTATCGGCGGAGCCGAGAAAATGACAGACGTGTACGGTTCCCAGGCGACAACGGCGCTGGCGGGCGCAATGGACAGGGACAACGAGGCTTACTTCGGCCTGACATTCCCGGGTGTTTACGCCATGATGGCAAAGAGGCACATGCATCAGTACGGGACCACGAGGGAACAGCTCTCCCTTGTCGCGGTGAAAAATCACAGCAACGCCATGCACAATCCCTATGCCCAGTATCACAGGAAAATCAGCGTGGACGACGTTATGCGTTCGCCGCTGGTGGCGGACCCCCTGAGATTGCTGGACTGTTCTCCCATAGCCGATGGCGCTGCATGTATCATAATAGTCCCTGCGGAATCGGCCAGGAAATACACGGATACTCCCATATACATCCGGGCATCGGTCCAGGCATCAGACACGCTGGGAATGTACATGAGACATGATATAACCACAATCAACGCGAACATACAAGCGGCGAAACTGGCATATCAGATGGCAGGCGTCAAGCCCGCTGGTATAGACGTGGCAGAAGTCCATGACTGCTTTACCATAAACGAGATAATTAGCTGCGAGGACCTAGGCTTTTGCAAAAAGGGTGCCGGGGGAAAGATGGTGCAAGAAGGAGAGACGCAGATCGGTAGCCGCATACCCGTAAACACGAGCGGTGGCCTGAAGGCAAAGGGCCACCCGGTAGGCGCGACAGGCGCAGGCCAGATAGTTGAACTCGTCAAGCAGTTGAGAGGCGATGCCGGGAAGAGGCAGGTCGACGGTGCAGAGACGGCCCTTGCTCACAATGTCGGCGGCTCGGGCTCAACCGTGGCGATACACATACTCTCAAGGAATAGGGGCAAGGTGTGCTAATGGAAGAAAAGGCAGTCGCATTTCACTGGAGGGCTTTCAGGGAACGCTACGGGCTTGTAGGCTCCAAGTGCGAGCTTTGTGGCAGGTATTTCTTTCCTGGCAGGGTGATATGCCCTGCATGCAGACGAAAGGGAAAGATGTCGGAGCACAGATTTTCAGGCAAGGGAAGCGTTTATTCTTTCACCGTGGTAAGGACGCCGCCAACGGGATTCGAGATCTTCATTCCTTACCTAATGGCAATAGTCGAGCTGGAAGAGGGCGCAAGGGTTGTTTCCCAGCTGGTTGACTGCAAGCCGGAAGAGGTTCAGATAGGAATGTCCGTTGAGGCATGCTTCAGAAAAATAAGAGAGCAAAACAAATCAGGGCTCGTGTTGTACGGCTTCAAGTTCAGGCCCGTCAAGTAAGCCAAATCCCTGCCTTGCCATTTCTGTCCACCCATAATCCACCCTTAACCTTTATTAATAACAGGCTCCTTTTGTAGAGATGGATAAATTATCCAGATTTTGGCCGGGACTTGACGATCTGCACGACGTCGAAATTCCGCAACTGTCCTGCATCCTTGAGGACTTGCTCGACAGCGGAAACGACGAAGCCAGCCTTTATAATCACGATGAAGATGACGAGGACGAAGATGAAGAAGGGGCAACACATGACTACAATTCTGAATTCAGCCTGTCAATGCCGGAAGTGTACATGGGGCACGAGCAAAAGAGACTTGAAAAGGAATATAACGGCCACGGCAAAGACACGGCTTTCAACGAATTCGGAGAGCGGCCCATCACCAAGGCAGAAGACCCGGAAAAAGAAGAAAGCTTGCGCTCCGATTTCCTGTTGACCGGTGAGGCAGACACGGCGGAATACAGGGATACGATAATCCAGGCATATTCTGACGGCATGATGAAAGGGCTGGAAGGAGAGACGTACCAGCAGCCCGGCCTGCTGAACATAGAATACGAGGCACCGGAGCTGATAAACGGCCAGAGGACGTACCAGAGAATGGTTCTCGAGGCGGATGCGGAAGGGGAAACCGTTTACGAGATGACCATGAGAAAACTCGTGGAAGTGGGAATCGAGGTTTCGGCGTCATACGATTTCGATTTCGACACCATGATATTCACGTCGATAAACCAGAAAAAAGAAGGCACTGCGGGAAACTTCAACGAATTCTACCTGAACGGTGAGATAGGGGAGAGCGCCGTGGACAAGCAAAAGCTGAAAAAAGGCGATGTGATCGAATGGAGATACGCGGAGGAAAGCGACGGTTCATGCGGGGGCGTTCCTGATTTCCACAGGGTCAAGAACCTGCTGCAGCAATACAACGGCATTGGAAATGCCTATGATGGTCATCAGGGAGCGGGCATGATAAACCCTTTATCCAATACGCACTTGCTTGGGACATACGGCGGCATAATAAATTTTTGAATTCATTATCACCAATTATAAACAATATGAATAAACAAACAGCAAAAAGAATAGCCAATGGTTCGCTTATCGGCTTTATAGGATTCATACTCTCTCCGGTTTCCTGGTGGAACGACCTGTTCGTAAACATCCCAATTGCATGGGCAGCGGCAACAATGTTTGCATGGATAAACCAACAATTGTTTGCAGGAGCGTTTATTACAACATACTGGATTACAAATATCGTAGGTTTGGTTATGTTACACAAAGGGGCAAAACACATAATCTCAAGTTCCGAAATTCAGCGCAAGTATACAATAAAGGAATTGTTAAACGATTTGGTCGTTTCCTTGGTTTATTCGATTATCCTAATCATATTGATTGAAATTGGAGTTATCCAACCAATTCATGCTTATATTAAATGAGGCGAGGCATCACATTTCTGAGACTGTCGCCAGCCCAGCAGCTACAGCGCCCCTTTCCGCATCCAGCAGGGAGTCTGCCCCTGACAATATGACAACGTCGTTTTCTTCCGTTTTCAAGGAATTTTCAATCTCTTCCGTATACGGGGGTTCATGCTTGGGGACTCCCGCCAGCATGAGTTCGCCGCTCTTTTTTATCAGGGTGATTATCTTCGCGCCAAACCTCACGCCCTCGTCCCTCTGCTCTATGCCGGCTTTCACCTTGGCGGCAGAATTTTTTACAAGCAGGGCAACGGTGTTTTTTGAAAAGTTTGGGACGCCGACCTCTGTCAAAGCAGAAAAATGGCTGCAAAACGAAAACAATGAAAGGCCCTTGCCGGTCGGATAAACTCCCCTTGTTCCCTGCTCCACCAGGTCCATCTCTTTCAGGAACTTTATCATAGTCTTCACGGTGGCCTCACCCAGTTTTAATTTCCGGACCAGGGCAGGTCTGCCGCTCGGCCTGGTTGAAATTATCAAAAACAGGCGCACAACGTCTGGGATACCATATCCGGACCTTTTGTCTATTTCGAGTTCGCGTAGTTTTTCAGGTTCCAATGACATCACCAACACCACCAATTTCATTTAACAGACTGGAAAAGGGAAAATCGAAATCCGTCTTATTCTCTGAAGTTTTCAGCGCAGACAATTTTTTGATGAGTTTCGAGACTTCGTCCCCAGGCAGATCCTTGTACAATTGCCTGAACATAAGCCCGGCCTGTATGTCTTTGAGCAAGATTTTTTTCCATCCGGCCTCGTATTCTGACAAGAAATTTTCGCTAAACTCGTTATTTCCAACGGCATGCTTGATAATTTTTGATGCAACTTGGGCAGCAAGCAGACCATAGATTACCCCACCCCCTGACCATGGCTTGGTCTGGCATGCCGAATCCCCCACGAGCAGAAGCCGGTTTGAAAAGGACCTGACGAGCCCGATGGGTATCGGAGCAGCCCCTCTTTGCACTATTTTTTCCTTTTCCAATCCAAAAAACTTTTCTACCCAGGAAAAGCTAAGATTCTTTCCCATCGCGCCGAATTCCGTCTGCGAGCCTCTGGGTATCCTCCAGCAAAAGCCGTCTCTTGCTTTTTGCCCGCCAAACCACATCTCAACGCAATCAGACCGGTCTTCCTCATTCACGTATAAAACAAGGCCATTGAGCAATTCTGCTGGTTTCGCGCCGATGTATTTTGCCGCGACTGAACGCGCTCCGCCACATCCTGCCACCAATTTCGATTCAAAAACCCCCTTGCCGGTTTTAACGGAGACACGATCAGGCATTACCGAAATCTCTCTAACCCTTGTTTTGAATTTTATTTCGCAACCCATTGATGAGGCATGCTCTGCAAGCCTTTTATCCAGCAGATCCCTGTCTATCACATACGCAGCAGTACCTTTCTTCCTCACTTCTAACTCATGCCCAAAAATGTGTATTTTTGCCCCCTTGACGGCATGCTGGATAATCCCCGGGGTGTCGATCACATATCCCGGCAGAATCTCCTTTATCCTGCCGCTCACCAGGCCTGTGCATGCCTTGTTCCCAGGGACGTTTTTTTCTTCGAGAACCAGTACTTGCATCTGTGAAGAGCAAAGTGACGCAAGATATGAACCTGCTGGTCCCGCGCCAATGACGATCATGTCGTACATAATATTTTAATAAAAACAACTGCATTAAAATACCATTACGCCAAATAAAAACCTTCACTTGAGGGAATATCAAGGGAATGGATGATGGTTAAGATGGGAGAGGCACACAGTATTCAGGTATTCGGTTTGCGTTTCGATTACAGGCTGTTAGCCCTGATACCAATTGCCCTGCTGCTTATTTCCGCTGGTTTTCTGGCCAACCAGTACGCTACCACCGGAGAATGGTTCAAGAGGAGCATAGACCTGAGGGGCGGCACGCTGCTTACCATAAAGACGGGGTCCCCGGTTTCCGTCAGCGGAGTGGAGGAACTGCTTTCCCCCGATTTCGGCTCTGTGAACGTTAGGGGACTGAGAAGCTTTGGTGAGCAGGGGGCTTCGATAGAGATGGATGCCAGCGTCAACTATACCATGGTTATGGCCAGGCTTGAGGGCAGCGGCATCAATATAATCGACTTTTCGCTCGAAAACATAGGGCCGAGCCTGGGATCGATGTTCTGGTCCCAGGCACAAACAGGCATAATCATAGCATTCATCCTGATGGGAATAGTAGCCTTTGTGGTTTTCAGGACATTCGTGCCGTCGATAGCAATCGTGATATCGGCCGCTTCTGATATCATAGTCACCCTCGCCATGATGCAGGTCTTCGGCATAGAATTCAGTCTGGCGTCTCTCGGGGCATTGCTCATGTTGATAGGATACTCGGTAGACACAGACATCATGCTCACCAGCAGGCTGCTGAGGGAATCGGAAGAGGGGCTCAGCATGAACGAAAAGATACTCAGGGCGCTGAAAACCGGCCTGACCATGACGTTCACGAGCATAGGGGCGGTTGCGGCCCTGCTAGTCATACCGTTGCCTCCGGTGCTGGTTCAGATAGCGAGCGTGATATTCATCGGCCTTTCCGTCGATATCGTGAACACATGGCTGCTTAACTCTGTGTTGCTCAGGTGGTATTGCGAGTCAAGGGGTGCTGGATAATGCTGAAATACTGGAGATTGTGGCTGCTGTTGGTGGTAGTCTTTGGTTCCATCCTCGCGATAGGTCTCAAGCCAAGGAGCCATGGCGTCGAAATAGTCTATGTCACCAGGGACTCCCCTGCATCAGGCCAGCTTAAGCAGGGCATGGCGATTTCCAGGGTGAACGACTTTTCCGTCGAAAACATGGAAGAGTGGACCAAATACACAGCCAACATCACCGGGTCCGTCACGCTGGTTGTGGACGGCCGCGAATACAATTTTTTCGTTAATCGGTCGCTGGGAATAGAGGCCCAGGCACTGGAGAGATTAAACCTGGACTTCGGCCTGGACCTGCGGGGAGGCACGAGAATAATCTTAAAGCCGAGGGAGAACGCCACACGCTCCACGATAGAACAGGTGATAGGAACGCTGCAGACCAGAATCAACATATACGGCCTCAAGGAGATAAAGTTCTTCCCAGTGGAGTCGCCACAAGGCTGGTACGTGCAGATCGAGGCTACAGGGATAGGCTCCAAGGTCGTGGACGAGCTGCTGACATCCAAGGGCTCTTTTGAAGCCAAGATATCAAAGCCGGTTGAGCTGCGGGATGGAAAAGGCAGGATACAGCTTGGTTCTAATTATTACGACGTGCAAGTACTGAACGATACAGTGACCGTTGACGGAAAAAGGGTCCCTGCTAACGGCTCTTTCATCCTTGAAGGCATAGATTTTGAGCTTGGGAATATCACGAACAACAAGATTCTGCTCATGGCCACGGTGTACAGGGGTGAGGACATAGAGCTGATTTATACGGACCCACAGCATTCAGGGATGGTCCCCGTCGGGGATTACTTCAGGTTTTACTTCACCATCCTGGTTTCAAACGATGGCGCGCAGCGCTTCGCCAAGGTAACGTCAGGCATCCCCAGCCAGATGGACCTGAACAGCGGGGAATACTATCTGAAGGACAGCAGCATATACCTGTACCTGGACAAGGAGCTGCAATCAAGCCTGCGAATATCATCAAGCCTTGGGGGAAAGGCTTATCAGACGCCGCAGATAGAGGGAGGCAGGGAAAAAAGGCTGGACGCCGCAGAGGAAAAGATGAGGCTGCAGACCATTCTCAGGTCAGGGGCCCTGCCGGTCAGTATGGAGACAACATCCATCTCCATCATATCGCCGACGCTCGGCTCAAACTTCATCCAATCCGCTCTTTTAGCAGCCATGGCTGCCGGGATAATGGTAGTTGTCATAGTCTTCATCAGGTACAGAAGTTTGCGTATAGGGATACCCCTGGTCCTGACAGGCTTGTCCGAGGCGGTCATTATACTGGGAATATCCGCAATGAATGACAGCCCTGTGTGGATGGGAGTTCTTGTTGTGAACCTGGTGATAATAACAATGGTATGGTGGAAGTTGCATGAATCCGATGTTTCCGCATGGGCAGGAGCCATTTTGATACCGTTGCTTGGGCTGATGAGCTGGAACATCGACCTGCCTGCCATAGGCGGCATCATAGCCGCGATAGGGATTGGCGTGGACCAGATGATAGTGATAGCCGACGAGACCCTTGGAGGGAGAATGGTCATGAAAAAAATCTACTCCCTGAAGGAAAGGATAGGCAGGGCGTTCTTCATAATATTCACAGCCGCAACTACCACGATAATGGCGCTGTTGCCTTTGCTTTTTGTCGCAGCTGGTGTGTTCATCAGGGGTTTCGTGATCACCACGATCGTAGGGATACTGGTAGGAATTCTTATCACTAGGCCCGCTTATGCGAGGATAATCGAAATGACCTTGGAAAGGAGAAGAGATGAGTGACCAATAACATAAAGTAAAGATTCATAAGAACAATTTCTCGAATTCGCGCCCTGTGCGCTCTCATATGTCTAAAACCATGATCTGTTGCTGAAATCAGGAATGTCTTTATGCCTCCTGGTGCCAACCATGTGCATAGGAGAAAGCAGCTCGGGGTTATCCCAGTACGTGTCATAACCCGGATCTAAAGGACTGTGTGGTTCTCCAGCATACGAACCGTTGGCAGATGCGGGAGGCGACCCGATCGGAACAGTTACACTTTTCTTCCCCGGTTCAGCTCGATACATGAGCATGAATTAATGCCAAAGCTTTAAAAATCTTCAATCCAGGCACGTTCCAATCCAATGCATGCATACACAAGAATATAAACTAAAACTAACCGATTGACCATTGCTCGTCCTTGACCTTGCTGACGTTGCCGCTCAGCAGCACGTGGTCTGTAACGGCGATCTCGCCACTAAAATCGTATATCTCTATGCTATCATCGGACGCGGTCATGTTGGTTTTTTCACTGGTTACAACGAAATCGATGTTTTTGAGTATGAGCTTGGAAATTCGCACATCATGCATCGTGGTTCCGCCCAATTCCGTATCGAGGCGGATATCCGAGTCGGCTGGCAAGAACGTGGATGAATTTTTGCGAAAATCTAAACTCACAGCCCCCTTGAAATTCAGAATGCTTGCTGTGCCCGCGGTAACATTGACGGGCGTTTCTATATTCAGTGTCACATTATCGGCCATCAGCTTTATCACGACATGATTCATGCCCTTCTGTGGTGTAGAGAAGAGGGACCCGAACGGGGACCCATGCATCCAGTCGCCAAGATTTCCCGTTGCATTAAGGAAAAAGTCCTTGATTCCGCTAGAGCCGACCAACGCGGACGATAAAACTATCAGCACCGCGAATATGGCTGCAAGAATTTTCCATTCAAGCATACCCTTTCTTTGCATCTCACACCACTATCCAATTTAACTTTAACAAGTTAAAATTTAAACTTATAGGATATATTTATATAACCTATAATATAGGCATTAGAAGGGCAATGCAATGAAAGGGGATTTATGTATCTGAACCAGTTCATAGGTCAAGGAGGGGACTTGGTATCGTGGCTAGTGTGGCTGATATTTTTCATGGTTTTTTTCATGTTCTATCCCAGGATTATGTTGTCGCAGATAATGTGGCGTCTGGAGGGCAGCGCCAAGAGGCTGGAGCAGTTGTCTGCGCAGTCCAGAAAATTCCTTGTCAGTGAAATAAGCAAAAAGCCGACAAAGACAGTAAAAGACAGTGTGGACAGGTTTTTCGAGTTTTTCATCATAGAGCCAGTAAGCCTTGACCCGTACGGAATCGTGCGTAAGATGGACCACCTGATAAAGAACGAGAAGGCCCGGTTCAAATATTTCGTCGACCAGGCTGCTCCGCATCTTGGCGAAGAGAGAAGGGCGAACATAGAGATGGGCATGGCTGGCGGCATAGAGTTGCACATGATATCCAAGATAGTCCGGCACTATGTGGAGATGATAAAGAAGACAAAGTCATACCAGATAGCCATGATTATCCAGATGCAGCTGCCTTTAATAGAGAGGATTGCCAAGGCCCTTTTCAAGGGGACAAAGTCCCTGGCAAGGGGGGAGCCCGTGGGGGACGGCATAGGACCATGGATAATAGCCAAACTCGCAGGCGACCAGCCAACACGCGAGATAGAGGAGGACATAATACTCGCAGAGAAGACAATTGACGGCAGAAAGGCGTTTTTGCTGAGGGCGAGAGGTCCCGGAGGCAGGGTAGGATATCCTGGGAAGGCGGTGGAAAATGTGATGAAGAAGCACAAGATAGCAAAGATAATAAGCATAGACGCCGCTGCAAAGCTTGAAGGCGAAGAGACCGGCTCCATAGCGGAGGGCGTGGGCGTGGCCTTGGGAGGCCCTGGCGTGGAGAGAAGCTACATAGAAGACGCCGCGGTTCGTCAGAACATACCCATCGACAGCATAGTTGTAAAGATGTCGGCCGAGGAGGCCATACAGCACATGAGAAAGAAAATGATAGATTCCCTGCCCAAGGTTAAGGAGTCCATCTCAAGGAGCATATCCAGGACCAAGAGGTCCGACAAGATCATAATAGTGGGCGTTGGCAACACATCCGGAGTAGGCAACACAAAGGCCGAAGCTGACAATATCGTGAAGTCGGTAGAAAAACACGAGCGAAGGCTCAAGGCAAAGAAAAAGCGTGACTGAAATCGTCTGATTCTGGCGCTGGCTGGGTGTCGTCCTGGGGTTCAGGTTCCTTTTTCACGACACCGTGGCCGAGCAGCATTTTTTTCTCCACCCTTGACAAGACATCCTTCAAATCATCGATCATGCCGGGCTCAACGCACACAACATCAACGCCACGCTTTATCATCGCCTCTATGTTCTCAGGCGTTAGATGCTCAGATTCCGCGCTTATGCAGACCTTGGCTCCTATCTCCCTGCACTTGTCCGTCACGCTTGCTATCAAATCAAGAACGGCAGGGTGTATCTCCTGGTCAGGCCTGGCAAGGCCCATGCTAAGCTGGACGAGGCTTTTGAGCTCGAGATTGACCATGCTCATCCCCTCTTTTAGAAGGGAACCGGTTGCCAGGGCCATGGCCGGTGTTTTGATTTCAACACCGAGCCGCGCGTTCGCCGGTATCTGGTATCTCCACCTCTCAATGTCATTAACGCCCCTCGTGACCGGAATCAGCACGCCAATGCCAGCAAATCCGGAATCATGCAGTCTTTTAGCCATGTCCACGGAAATGGAAAAATCATTTTCGCCCTTGGATTGCAGCCAGACTGGCGAATCCGAAAGGGCTTGCATGTTTTCAATATCAGTGCCTGGAGGTGGGACAAGATCCGACTCCCCGGCAGAATTTAACAGGATGAACCCATCCACACCAGCGATTTTTTCAATCCGCCCCGGAGAAAGCTTGGCGAATATCCTGGTCCCGCTGAGCGGTTTTTCACGGATGGCGGCATCCTTTTCGATAGGCTCGATGGGAAGAGGGAAATCGGGGCTTATGCCCCCTTCCTGGATTTCGGGGACTTCTTCTGGAACAGCGATGACCTTTCCCTGTTCCGCAAGCACCTTAGCGCCATCCCCTTCACGCAGGATTGATGTGGCATTCTGGGTTGCGGTCAAAGCCGGGATTTTCAGTTCCCTGGCCAGTATGCTAAAGTTGCACAGCCTTCCACCATCACTGGTAACATAACCAGCGATATCAGGGAAAGAGAGAAGGACTGAAATGGAAGGGCTTTCGGACACGACTATGTTAGTAGCATCAAATCGACCCTCTATTTCACTGGGGAAAATGGCGATTTTGCCGGCTACGGCCCCCTGAGATGCACATCGGCCCGTGACCAGTACATCGCCGGCTTGCTCTTCCCCCATGGAGATTTCGTAGTTGCCCGGCTTGGCATCAAGTATAAAGGCCCTGTTCCTCCATATACACCAGTCCACAACATGCTGTCCTGGTTTAGACCCTTGCACTTTATCGGCCAGCTCGCACAACTTTTTCAGCTCAATGTCCGTGAGCACCTGTGCATCCATTTCGGAGCCCGGCACATGCTCTTTTTCGGTTTTCCCTGACATGGGATCCCTGGCATACATCCACAATTTCTTGCTGATGTTTTTCTCTAGCAGGGAACCGTTCTTGTCCAGCAGGTACTCGTCTGGCGTGACAATGCCAGAACTCACGGCATTTCCCAGGCCCCATGCCCCCTCCACGAGTACTTTGTCGTTCCCGAAGTTCGTTAATATGGAACCGCTTTTTTCAGCCTCTACCATCCTTTGCACTAGTACGGACATCCGCGGCAAGCTGGATATGCCCCTTCTCTCGCTGTAGAGCAGAGCATAGGGATAGAACAGCGATGCCCAGCAGAGCTTTATGCATCTCCACAACTCGTCCTCGCCGCTGACGTTAAGAAAGGTGTTCGTAACACCGGCAAAGCTGTTTTCCGGCTCCCTTATCACAGAAGAGCGCACGGCCACCCGTTCGTGGTCCCGGCCGGCCTTTATAAGGTCAAGTGCGGCTGTATCAGCGCGCCGGACTTCATCCGACAGTGAAAGTTTTTCGTAGGCGGCCAGAACCTCCTTTTTTATCTCATCCGGTATGAAAGCGTTAAGAAAAAGCTCCCTGGTGTTACGCTCGATTGCCTGCAAGCCGGACAGTCCCCTGTCGGGAGTCTCAGCTACCGACCGGATTTTGTCCTCCAAACCGTTCCTGGAAATAAAGAGTTCCAGCGCTTTGGGGGATATTACGAACCCCTTGGGCACGGGCAAGGCCGACTTTTGCATATCCGCTAGGGTCGCTGCCTTGTAGCCGAACTCTTCCCGGCTGCTGGCCTCTTCCTGCTTTACAACGTACAAAAAAACACCCAGTTGATTATTGTCCGCTAAAATTTATAATTTTAAGAAATGCAAGCGAACAAAGATCATTTAAACCGAATCGAGCAGGGGACAGGCAGCTTTGACGAGGCTATTTTGAGGGCCCGTTTTGCCACATCTTCCTTCCCGACTGGCACCCTGACCAAAATGATGCGTTGCCCCTGTTTGACCCTTGCGGCTGTCGATACGGGTCTGCCGAAGGATAGCCTCATGCCGGTCTGGTACCTGTCGGCCCCCGCTCCTGTTGCAATGGGATTTTCCCTGAGGATGTGATGCGGGTAAACCAAAACCTTGAAGAAGTACATCCCTTTCCCAAGCTCCCTTTCAAGCGTCTTGTTGGTGGAGACCCTGGCCGCTTCAAGGGCGTTGTGCCGGATTTGGGCGCCATTTTTGGCAACAAGGCAAATCCTGGACTTGAATTCGGGCTTAGGCGTGCCTATTTCAAACGACCTGATTTTGGGGGAAGGAACACCCTTTACGTAGGACTTCCTTGGCTTGTGTCGCGAGACCCTGGTATTGGGCCTTTCCAGTTTGCTGTAGCATTTTGCCGGTCTGAGCGCCATAACGATCACCATTGGGTATAAGAGTAAATATTTTAAAGCAAGCTTTTAAATACTTAAATCTGTATTCAATTTAAGGTATTTAAATTTGTCACTAATAAATAGGAAAAGTGGTGAAAATGCAGGCAGTAGTACTGGCAGGTGGATTTGCAAGGAGGCTGTGGCCTCTTACACACGACAGGCCCAAGCCACTGCTTTCCGTGGCTGGAAGGCCTATAATAGAGCACATACTGGAAAAGCTGGGCGATATAGAAGAAATCGACAAGGTTTACATATCGGTAAATCAGCGATTTGAGCCCCAGTTCAGGCAATGGTTGGCTGGGGCAAAATTCGGAAAAGAACTGGAGATCGTGGCGGAGCCAACAACGTGCGAAGAGGACAAACTGGGCGCCGTAGGGGCTCTAGGCTTTTTGCTCAGAAAAAAAGGCATCAGCGAGGATATAATCGTTGTCGCCGGCGACAACCTGTTTGATTTTGACATGAAAAAATTCATTGATGGGAAGGATAACGGTTTTCCGGTGGTTGCGCTGTATGACATTGAAGACAAGGAAAAGATAAAGAAAAAATACGGGGTTGTCGTTCTTGACGAGAAAGACATCATAAAAGAATTCCATGAAAAGCCGGAACATCCGCCATCCACCCTGATCAGCACGGGCTGCTACTTTTTTCCAAAAAAAGCAGTCGAGATGATTTACGAGTACCTGAACGGGAAAAACAACGCAGACGCTCCTGGATTTTTCATTTCATGGCTGGCCAAGCAGATGGCTGTGCAGGGATTTGTTTTCAACGGGAACAGCAAATGGTTTGACATAGGGAGCATGGAAAGCTACAAAGAGGCCAACGAGGTCTACAAGGAAAAAAATTAGGCCCTGTCCCCGTATTTTTCGAAAACGCACACGAAGACCAGATCATTCTTCGATTCGTTGAAAACCTTGTGGAATTTGCCTCTTGGAATCAAAACTATATCTTTGGCCTTGACGTCAATTTTTTCTTCATCAAGCTGCATTCTACCGTTGCCATCAACGAAAAAATACACCTCGTCTGCCTCGCTGTGGGAATGGCCTGAGGTTTCATGTCCATGATGCAGAATGGTCATTGATACAACGAGGTTTTCAAGGAGCGAGACGTCAAGAATGGTGTAAACGTCGGTCTTTTTGACAACCCTGCCGACACGCTCGAATTCGTCAATAGAGAAATGCATAACCCTCACTTATTTATTTTACCGGATGGTTATTAAATTTATGACTTTGGCTAACAGGAACATAGTCGTAACAGGGGGGGCCGGCTTTATCGGCTCCTGGCTAGCGGAAACACTAGCAGAAGGAAATGAGGTAAATGTTCTTGATAACCTCTCCGCAGGCAAGATAGAGAACCTGCAACACATAAGGAACAAAATACGGGTAATAAGGGGCGATGTGAGAAACGCAGAAACTGTAGCAGCATCCTTAAAAGGCACGGATGTAGTCTTTCACGAAGCGGCTAATGTTCAAATCCAAGCCTCCATAGAAGACCCGATAATGGACTCCGATATAAACATAGGGGGAACCTTGAACGTTCTCGAGGCTTGCAGACTGCATGACGTGAGCCGAATAGTTTTCGCATCGTCTTCGGCCATTTACGGGGACACGGGAAGAATCTCCATAACCGAAGAGCGGCGCCTGAATCCGGTGTCTCCTTACGCGGTGTCGAAAATGGCAGGGGAATCCTACGTCAAGCTCTATAACCAGCTCTACGGCCTGGAAACCGTCTCCCTGCGATATTTCAACGTGTACGGCCCGAGGCAGAATTCTGACAGCCCATATTCTGGCGTGATTTCAATTTTCACCAAGAACATGAAAGATAGCAGGAAAGTCACGGTGTTCGGCGACGGCAAGCAGACAAGGGACTTTGTCGATGTCAGGGACGTGGTGAGGGCGAACGTGCTTGCGGCGACATCGAAAAAAGCAGTGGGAAAGGCGATAAATGTCGGGACAGGGAAGTCGGTTTCGCTCAACGAAATGATAAGGATACTGGAAAAGATATCAGGCAAAGGCCTCAAGGTTGTCTACAAGCCGCAAAGGAAAGGGGACATCAAGGATTCTCTGGCTGACACCAGGCTGGCTGAGGAGTTGTTGGGATTTAAAGCAACTATCAGCCTGAAAGAAGGGCTAAGAGAGTTACTGAGCGGCAGAATCTGAAACCCAGCCATCTCTCTCTATACTCTTCACATTCTCGTTGCAGGAGCTATTCATCCACGATATCCATACCGATTTCCACAGACCTTACGGAGTGCGTCAGCCTGCCAACGGAAATCCAGTCAACACCCAGCCTGGCTATTTTTACAATGTCTTTGCCATTCACACCGCCAGAAACCTCTATTACAGCCTTTTTATCTATAATCTTTATTGCCCTTTCAATGTCGTCAATAGACATGTTGTCAAGCATTATGATGTCGGATCCTGCTTTCACAGCACTTTTCACCTCGTTCAGGGTACAGGCCTCCACTTCAACTTTCTTGCCGGTTTTTTTGGCTTTAGCAACGGCATTCTCCAGTCCTGTCAATTTGATGTGATTGTCCTTTATCAGAACCGCATCGTACAAGCCGAACCTGTGATTGCCGCCCCCGCCAGTCCTGACGGCATACTTTTCCAGCACCCTCATGCACGGCGTCGTTTTTCGTGTGTCGAGCAGCTTGACATCGTAGTCTTTTATTTTTTCCGCATACTCCCGCGTTTTCGTGGCTATCCCGCTCAGCCTCTGCATGAAGTTCAGCGCGGTCCTTTCGCCGCCCAGCAGGGTCCTTGCGTTGCCTGTTACCGCTGCCAGCACCTGGCCCGATTTTACCGCGTCACCGTCTTCGACCGTTTTTTTGAATTCCGCTTCCTTATCCAGTTGCAGAAAAACAAGCTTGGCGACATCAAGGCCGCATATTACGCAGTCCTCCTTTGCGAACAGTACGGCATGCGCCCTCATATCAGCCGGTATGACCGCGTCCGTCGTTATGTCCCCGGAGCCGATGTCCTCTTCCAGGGCAAGTTTGACCAGTTGCTGAATTCCCCCCCTTTTCGGTTCAGTCGTAACATCCATGAGAATCACGGCTTGAATATCTCCGGTATCTGTCTTTTATGCAGTGATTTTTTAACCATCGCTTTAACCTTTATAAGTTTGCTGGAATCAATGCCAGCAGTTTCATTTTTTTCGATTGCGCGCAGTGTCTCGTCCAGGTCATCGTAGCTCATGCCTATCTCACCTTCATCTGTCTGACCATGCCACAGACCGGCAGATGGCGGCTTGCTGATTATCTCATCCGGGACGCCAAGAATTCCAGCCAGTTCCCTCACCCGGGACTTGTACAGGCTCCCCAAGGGAAGCAGGTCGCAGCCTGCATCTCCATGCTTGGTGGCATAGCCTATCATTATTTCTGTTTTGTTGCCCGTTCCCAGAACGATATAGTTATGTAAATTGGCGAAATAGTACAGGGTCAGCATCCTGAGCCTGGGCTTCAGGTTTGCATCGGCAAGCCTAGCTCCGGGTGGCAAAATTCGTTTCAATTTGTTAAAAACAGGCTTGAGATCGACAAATTCCGTTTTTATGTCGAATTTCCTGGCAAGCATCCTCGCATGTTCGGTGTCCTCATCGTTGGACTGACAAGGCATTATCACGCCAAGAACATCGCCGCCAAGCGCGGTTTTCGCGAGCACAGCGACAACGGACGAATCCAAACCACCGCTTAGCCCTATGACAGCTCCGCCTGCGCCTGATTCTTTCAGCTTTTCCTTAAGCCATTCAACTATCTTATCTTTTATTTCGTTTACGTCTTTATCCATTCTGCATCACCCGCTACGTGATACTCGATTCCCTTGCTTTTGAAGTCGATGTCGCACCAGATTTCGGTGTTGTCCAGGACAATCTTACAGCCCCCGAGAGCAGCCAGAATGGCGTTGTGCGGCATGGATCTGTAATGCTGGTGGTCAGCGACTATCAATACGGCGTCGAACTCCCTGAGGCCGTCTGGAAACTCGAAAGAGTCTGTCCCGGCTATTTTCAGGATCTCGGCCTTGCTGTAGTAAGGGTCGTTCACCTTGACATCAACGCCCAACTCAAGCAGTTTTTTTGCTATCATGATAGTAGGGGACAGAATAGAGACCTTTATGTCGCCCTTATAGGCAAGCCCCAGAATTCCGACTTTTCTGATTCCTCTTTTGGCTAGGCTTTTCGCAACTATAGCAGGCTGTTTTTTATCCGATTCTATAGTGTCACGCAAAATTGTAAGATACTCCGGTCTCTTGGCACCGAGCAAAACGTACTGGCTTGATAACGGAATGCAGTACCCACCCGTACCGAAACTCGGGTGGTACGTTTCCACGTTCCACTTGGTTCCGACTAGCCTGAGCACCTCCGTCATGTTCACGCCCGGATAGGCGAGACTAAGCTGGTTGGCAAGCGTTATGTCCATGTGCCTGTACGCGTTCTCTATACTCTTCACCATCTCCGCATGCTTGTGGTCAGGTGCCGGGACAAGGTTTTCGCACACAATGGACAGGACTTCCCGCATCAAGTCGGTCGTTTTTTTGCTTGTCCCCCCGAAAACCCTCGGAAGCTTTAGCAGGCTTTTCTCAGGCGAGACGAACCAGTCCCGTCTGGGCGCAACGCCGTAAAGTATGTCCCTGCCTATTTCTATCCCAGCATCCCTGAAGATTGGAAGAACTATCTGGTCGCTCCTTCCTGGCGTAAGCGTGGATTCCACTATAACTATGGGAGGCTTGTCGTATTTCACATCTTTGAGATGCGTTATCTTCTTTATCACGTCCACAAGGATGTCGTCATATGGCTTACCACCCCTTTCTGTCGGGATGCAGACGAAATGGACAGCAATGTCACTGCTCAGCATTTCTTTCCAATCCGTCGTCGCTTTGAGGACACCATTCCCCACGAGGTTCTTTATATCAAAGCCCAGCCAGTACTCAAGATTCTCTATGGGGATATCGCCCCTGTTTATCGTATCAACCTTTTCTTTCTCCACGTCAAATCCGATGCATCTAACACCGTTGAAAGCCATGTTGGCCATGGTAGTGAATCCGATGAATCCGGTCCCCCATATACCTACATTTTTGTCGCCGTTAAGCAGATATTCCTTGAGCCCCATAGTAACACCTGAGGAGAAATTGATTCCGGACCTTTAAATAACTATTTATTATCAGGTAATACTTTAGTATTACTTATTCCTGCGCAGGAAATCCTCAACGCTCTTCACATCCTTCTCCGTGTCTATATTCATGTAAAAGCCCGGGACTATGCAGCCATACAGCGCGTTTTCAGCTACCAGCTTGCCGAAGACGTTGGTCTGCAGGACCCATTTCATCTTGCCGCGCGGTATATACTCGAACACGCGCGGCTCGTACATGCCTATGAATGTGGCTGTAAGGAACGTTTTCGGTTTCACAGGCCTCTCCTCGTAATCTATTATCCGGTTTCCAACCATATCGACAACACCCAGGTCTGTCACGGAGCCCCTGTTCGCCTGCACTGCGAGCGTTGCCGTGCTGTTGCCATGCATGTGGGCCTTGGCGAGATAGTTGAGATCAAAACCGAAGAAATTGTCTACAGGCAGGACAAGAAAGCTCGACTTTATGTACGGCTCCGCCAACTGCAGGGTTTTCGCGTTGCCCAGCGTTTTCGTTTCCTCTATATACTCTATGCTGACGCCCTGCTTTGAACCGTTGCCGAGCAGCTTGAAGCATTCCCCTATGAGCTCGCTTTTCCCTATTACGTATACCTTCCTGAAACCCGCTTTTTTCAGCATCTCCACATTATACTCAATCAGGCATTTCCCCTTTATTTTGAGCAGCGGTTTAAGTTGATCGTTTATTAAAAGGCTCTCGAGATCGCCTCCACCGAGAAAGACGGCGGTCTTGTTGGCTTCCAGATACTGGGACATTATGGTCTCTATGGCCTCGGACCTGGACCGTATCACGTTGCCGTCGACTATCGAATCAAGCCTGCCCAGAACCTCGGGTGATATGGTCATGGAAATCCGTTTTTTGCGCATGGAGTAATATTGAAGTAATACTTAAAAAAAGCCAATCAGCACGATTCACACCAAATTTGCCAAACGATACGCAATCAAGGGAAATTATATAAATTACTACCTGAAACATAATTCTATGCGCATCTCAATCATCGGCTGCGGCTATGTTGGTTTAATAAGCGGCGTTTGCTTTGCAGAAATGGGAAACAGCGTAATTCTGGTGGACGTCATCCGGGACAAGGTGGACAAGATCAACGGGGGGATAGCGCCTATATACGAGGAAAACCTGGACAGGATGCTCAAGAAGAATATCGGGCACGGGAGATTGCACGCCACCACGCGCCTCGAGAAGGCGGTGATCGATTCTGACATGACGTTCATAGCCGTGGGGACCCCGTCAAGAAGAGATGGCAGCATAGACATGGTTTACGTAAAAAAGGCCGCCGAGGACATAGGCAAAGCGCTCAAAGAAAAAGGCGCGTATCACACGGTGGTTGTAAAGTCCACTGTGACGCCGGGGACAACTGAAGATGTCGTGTTGTCCATGCTTGAAAAATTCTCAGGAAAAGAGGCCGGCAGGGATTTCGGCGTGGCCATGAACCCGGAATTCCTCAAGGAGAGCAAAGCCGTTGCTGATTTCATGAACCCCGACAGGATAGTGATAGGGGGGATTGACGAAGAGTCGATAGAAAGGGTCGGCAGGCTTTACAAGGATTTCAAATGCCCGGTGATGGAAACGAACCCCAGGACAGCCGAGATGATAAAGTACGCGAGCAACGCATTTCTTGCCGCCAAAATATCATTCTCGAATGAGCTGGGAAACCTGTGTAAAAAACTAGGAATAGACGCATACGAGGTTGCCGCCGGGATGGGATACGACGGCAGGATAGAGAGGAAATTCCTTGATTCTGGCATTGGTTACGGGGGTTCGTGCTTTCCCAAAGACGTGAAGGCCATAATCGCGAAAGGGAAAAAGTCGGGCCTTAAGATGGAGATGATGGATGCTGTCGAGAAGGTAAACAAGGAGCAGCCGCTGCTAGTGATAGAGATGCTGAAAAAGCGCATACCCAATCTCAAAGGCAAAACAATCGCCGTTCTGGGGTTGGCGTTCAAGCCCGGAACGGATGATATAAGAGAGGCGTGCTCGTTAAAGATAGTTGGGGCCTTGCTACACAAAAAGGCCAAAATAAAGGCCTACGATCCGCAGGCAGCGGAAAACTTCAAAAGGATTTATAAAAACATAACCTATTGTATGCACGCGAAAGAAGCATTGGAAGGCGCGGATGCGTGCCTGATTTTGACGGAATGGCCCGAGTTCAAAAGCCTTACCGATGAAGATTTTAATGTCATGCTCGGAAAAGTGATAATAGAAGGCAGAAAGGTCCTGGACCCGGGAAAGGTCAAGAAGTTCGAGGGTGTCTGCTGGTAGAAGCTTTGGAACAACAAATTCTTTATAAAGAATCAAACTGCCAAAACCATTTAAAAGCAAACAGTGCCCTCTTTTTTGAAAAAATACCTTGCTGTTTTTTTCCATCCCCCCACAAGATGTATAATCATAAGAAGACAAACGCAGGGCCATATTTTCGCAAGTCTTAAACCGAAATAAGAGATTATAAATTTTCGTCATCAGCAATATTTAATTAATGGATGACACTTTATGTTATATATTCGTTAGGATAGCATTATGGAAAAAAGGAAATTTCTCCCCCTGATCGGAATTTTATTGTTCGTTTCAATACTTGTGAACATCGACCTGAACGTGATTATCGGCCTATTCGCAAGAATCAGACTTGAATACGTTTTTCTGTCTCTGAGCCTTTTGATACCGGCAATTTTACTTAGAGCGGTTAAATGGAAGATTATAATAAAGTCGTATGAAACGAAATTCTCTCTGATGAGCGCCGCAAAGGCGTGGCTAATAGGATTCTTTCTGGGAATAATAACCCCAGGAAGGATCGGTGACCTGTCAAGAGCATATTACCTAAGGAGAGAGGGCAACATCAATATGGGCAGTTCCCTTACAACGGTCATTGCGGACAGGATTGTGGATATCGGTATGTTGTTCTTTCTCGCATCTGTGGGGTTAGTGATGATAGCAACCGTATTTTCCAAGGCATGGGAGATATTGTTCTACATAATATTCCTGTTCATTATCTTCTTGTTGGGGCTATCCGCTTTTTCAAAGAAAAGCTTCACAAGATTCGTTCTGAAACCACTGTCGAAAAGAGTAACGCCTGCCAAATACCAAGCCGATCTTAGCAGGGTGTTCCACGATTTCTATCACGGGATCGATTTAATCAGCAAATATAACATAGCAATTACAGTGTTTGTAGCATTTGTTGCATGGATCGTAGTGATTTTGCAATATTATTTGTTTTCACTTGCCCTTAATATAGAATTGCCGTTTCTATTCTTTTTCGCCATAGTTCCTGCTGTAGCACTCCTTGATGCCCTGCCCGTTTCCTTTTCTGGTATTGGGACCAGAGAAGCAGCACTGGTATTTTTCTTTTCACTGAATGGAGCATCCGCTGAGACGGCGGTATCCTTGTCACTTCTTATTTTCATCATGATTTATCTGGTAAACGGCTTTGTGGGTATGCTCCTGTGGATTCGTGACCCGATAAAAATCAAATAATCTGCTGAATAGGTCACATTCAATCTTATAATATCTTTAAAGAACTTCATGCTACCCTGCAAACCTTCTTAAAAAATGAAAGGTAATAGGCCGCTACAAGGATTATGTAGATTATGATTTATGAAGCCCTTTTATTCAACACCAACCAATTTTCAGCAATCTCTGTATCCGTAAAAACTGGATTTTCCATTGACGTTCCCAATAAAATTGTTTGATGCTCAGAAGATGGTTTTCGGTATCTTCATTTTCTATCATTCCAGGTTTCGGCATAGCCGTGCTCCAGGCCTATTTTTGACAAATCATGCCTATGGCCGAGAATGTTTTCTGCAGCCTTGATACCCATGTCCATATAATGGTCCCCGCTGTTGTATACGAAAGAAGGATTGCGCCCAATATTATAGAGATTGGAGAAACGGCTCAAATATTTGTTGATCTCATCGAGGTGTTTGGTATAACCAACCTTGTATACCGGATATGCCTTCTTCATGCGTGCTGTTGTGAAATCGGTCACCCATTCCCGTTTTATCAGACCCATTTTAACGAGATTCGAAATTCCTTCTTCTGCAAGATCATTCGGTTTCATTTCCCAATAGCGGTCGCCCTCAGTACAGGAGAATTCAATCACCAGTGATGTCTCTTTTGGGGGGGACATCTCAGGGCTCCAGTTCTTAGGTTCATGTATCCTTATGAAGGGTATATCCCCTGAGGATATGTAAATCCAGTGGTCAGGGGTGATTCTTTCAACGTTCAGCGTAAGTAAAAGAATGACTATTTCACGATAAATAAGCTCGTCAGCGGCTTTGATTGCCCCTTCTGGTGCGGCTGGCTTAAGTGTTCTTAAAAAATCTCCAAGCGGCATGCAGTTTATCAGGCTGGAACACTCCTGTTTCTTTTTCGCATTTCCTTTGCCTTGAACCTTTACTGATAATATCCTTTCACCGTCGTGGCTAACCTCAACGACTTCATGGTTCAAAATTATCCTGTTCGGAGGGAGAACAGTCCTGGCCAAGGCTTTAGGGATTTCACCGAAACCAAACCTGGGGTATAAGAAACTCCTTATTAACTCAACACTGTCCCCCTTTTTAGTAAGTGCGTCTTTGATTGCCTCCCTAAACGACAAACCCTTTATTCTCTGTTCCGCAAAGTCTGCGGACAGTTCATCGCAAGGGACGCCCCACATTTTTTCCGTATATATTTTGAAATAAACATTGTAAAGATATTTCCCGAACCTATTCAGTGCCCATTCTTCAAAGGTCACCTCCCCCACCTTTTTTGACAACACGTTTTTCGATTTCACCAGCAAGTAATCAATAATTGCCTTGCAGGCACCGTATATTCCAAGGGCACGCAGTGTATTGAAAGCGCTCAATGGATAGTCCACGAAGCGGCCTTTAAAAAGTATACGGCTGAGCCTGTCCACAGTCAAGACGTCTTTTCCAATAAGTTTGCGGACAATATTTTCTATATATTTTTTTTTCGTATAGAACCTATGACCACCGAGGTCAAATCTGAAGTCTTTAAATTTTTCCGTTCGGGAGTGGCCACCAATGAAACTCCCCTTCTCGTAAACAATAAAATTATGATTAGGGGCTTGTTGCAATTTGTAGGCAGCGGAAAGCCCCGCAAGGCCTGCACCAACAATGACCACAGGTTTTTCGACCTTCGATTTTTTCACAATCCCATCCTGCAAATCTTTTTTCATTTTATCCAACCTATAATTGAAATAATTAAAAACTACTGAAGCTTTAGTTTTTTAATATGAGTTTTACACCGCGATTTTATTAAGCTTAAATCCAAACTGGATAACCAAGCCAAAGTGCAAGGGAAGTTTCTCCTTAACAGAGAAACGGTGAACGCCAAGCATATCATCAAAAATAGTATTGGCGAGACAACTTATATTTTAATTTCGTACTGTATATTATGTATGAAATTCAACTTGGACTTAATCATGGCATTTGTTCTCATCATAATCCTGTCACGCATCCTTTCGCAGCTGTTGATACCGGACGTGACATATATAGTCAACAATGACCTGCAAAACTTTGTGCCAAGGGTATACTTTGCTGCAACGGGCCAATACTTGTGGAGCGACCAGACCTGTAACGGATATCTGGCATTGACATTCTACCCCCCGCTCGGATTCTTTACGGCAGCGATATTTTACCCACTATTGGGTGCATCATATTCAATAGGGGTAACTTTCATCCTGCATGTCGTTGCCCAGATGATAATGATTTATCTGATATTGTACAAGCTTCGAGGCTTCGACCGGAAAAAGTCGATAATTGTTGCCTTGCTGTGGGGAGCCAACCCTTTCTTCATACACCAGTTCCTTAAATTGGGAAGGTTTGCAGAATTGACTTCATGGACCTTTGTGATAGCATTCCTTTATTTCTTCATCAGATACAGGGACACCCGCGATGTCAGGTTTGCTGTATATTCCGGGGCGGCCCTTTCATTATCGCTCCTCTCGCACTATTTACCTTTCATATTGGCCACAGGTATGATAGGAATGTATCTGCTTTTCAGCCTGGTTAAACGCGAATACAAGATGTCATTTTCCTATTTCCTCATTCCGGTTGCTTCGATGGCGATGGTGGCGTTCTGGTTCTTGTACGCATTGTATTACATTGATTACGGATGGGGGATGGGGCGCTGGGAATTTAAAATGACATACGGCTGGAGCATCCTCGTCACACCAATAATAATCCTTTTCGCCTTGTTGATATTCTCAAAGGTTGCAGGTAAGGAGATGTGGAAAAGGGAAAGGCCTGCATTCATTTACGTGTACATACTCGTATTTATTTCCCTGCTGGCAGCGGCAAATCTTATCAACCTTTCATACAGCACCTCTAATGAAGTGATGATTTACGCCATGGGCACGTACGTCATGCTAATGCTCATGATCAACTCCCCACATTTCTTCGAACGTCACGGCGTTGCCAGAAAGATGATGATATTCTTGCTGGTAAGCTTTGTACTCTTTTATGGGTTGGGAGTTCCTTTTTTGCAGAAGGCCGAAGAATTCGTGACTGTTCAATTGAAATCCACTGACGATGTTTCCGACATTGAGCATGTATTGGGCAACATAGAAACCAACAGAAGGTTCCTGGTATTCGGGTCGGAGAATACGAGGGCCATTGCCTCTCGGATGGGGATAGTCAAGTATGGCCTTATGGAAAGCGACGCCAGCATGTCATGGCAGTTCACACCGACATACATAATCGAGTTCTTCAACGAACCCATAACCCTTTCAAATATCGATGAAAAAAGCAGATTCCTGGGGACAGCATACATCATTTCGGATTCAGTCGAAGCGGCTAAAGCATTCAGAGAATTGGGATATGAAGAGATTATGAGCTCAGGAAAAATTTACCTTTTTAAGACCCCTCGCACCATGTTCCCTGATGATTTGGTAGAAGTTTCCTATTCTTCGAGGAGGATACATGTCAGAACCGTCGCTGATGGCCGGCATACCATAAAGTTGACATATTTTCCTGCATGGGAAGCCAAAACAAGTTATGGTAAGGCTGTTCCTTTAGAGTCAGATGGCGGTCACATGAGCTTCCATGCAGACAAGGATGAGGATATCATCATCGAATTCAAAACCCCTTCGGTATTTTGGATGGGAGTTCTAATATCCTCAGTGGCATGGATGACCGCTGTGGCAATTCTGATTTTTTATAGAATAAACTACTTCCGTAATTGAAAGACGCGTTGAATATGTAGTGGTTGCTACAAAAAAGTGCTATAGAAAGATAAACCAATATTAAAAGGGAAATATTAGTAGATAATATGGAAAGAGAAACTGTAGGCTTGATACCTGCGGCAGGGAGCGGCACCAGGCTTTATCCCTTCGCCCGGGCGGTTCCCAAGGAAATGTATCCCATACTGGGCAAAGCCGTTATAGAGCACTGCGTCGATAATCTGCGTGCAGGGGGGATAAAAAAGATATTCATGGTGGTAGGATACCAGAAGGGGGCATTGATGGATTACATAGGAGACGGCTCTTTTTTCGGCGTGAATGTCGCATACGTGTACCAGATGAAAAGACTGGGCCTGGGGCATGCCATCTACCAGGCAAAAGACTGGATAAACACAACCTTTATAACACTGCTGGGAGACTCGTTCATAGAACCCAAAAAGGAGATCCTGGAGCTGATCAGGGATCATAAAAGGCACGGGCCTGTAGCGACGCTGCTTTTGTTCGAAGTCGATAACCCCAAGGGTTACGGGCTGGCAAAATTCAAAAACATCCAGAACGGGAAAGGAGAGATAGAAAAGGTTAAAGAGAAACCCACCGCCAGGCAGGCAGCAGAATACAAGACAAACAACGGGTATTACGCGATGTGCGGAGCCTACATATTCGAGCCGCAAATTTTCAAATATCTGGAAAAGACAAGGCCGGGCTTAAAGGGGGAAATTTATGTAACGGATGCAATAGGACTGGCGCTGCGTAATGGGGAAAAGGTCCGCGGGCTTGTCCTGCGAGGCAGGTATCTGGACATAGGCAAGTGGAAAACCATACTGCATACAGAGAGGGAACTGCTGAAATTCCTCGACATGGATATGCACATCAAGGAAAGAGAAAGGATGATGCGCAAGATAAAAAGGCATGAAGAGGATGGCGGCAGATAGATATGAAAAGATGTCTGGTTACCGGTGGCGCAGGATTCATAGGTTCCCATCTATGCGAGAGGCTCTTGCGTGAAGGGTACGGAGTAATCTGCATGGACAATCTCGTGACCGGAAAAAGCGAGAATATAATGCATCTGATAGACAACGATAATTTCGTTTACATAAAGCACGACGTGACAAAGCGGATAAAGTTGAAGGGAGAAGTTGACTACGTGCTGCATTTTGCCTCCCTTGCAAGTCCGATAGACTACAAGCAATACCCAATCAAGACGCTGAAAGTCGGCACCCTTGGAACACACAACGCCCTGGGTCTGGCGAATGTCAAAGGCGCCAAGTTCCTGTTCGCATCGACATCCGAGGTCTATGGCGATCCCGAGGTAAACCCACAGCCGGAATCATACTGGGGCCGTGTTAACCCCATAGGCATTCGCTCATGCTATGACGAATCCAAGCGCTGCGGGGAGGCTTTGACGATGGCATACCATCGAAAGCATGGTGTGGATACGGGGATAGTTCGTATTTTCAACACCTTCGGCCCCAAAATGAGAGCAAATGATGGCAGGGTGATACCCACTTTCATTACACAAGCTCTTGCAGGCAAGCCCTTGACGGTTTTCGGTAACGGGAAACAAACCAGAAGCTTCTGTTACGTATCTGATATGGTTGAAGGCATCTGGAGATTAATGCATAAAGAATATCATATACCTGTGAATATGGGAAATCCGGACGAGAAGACAATTATTGAACTGGCCAAGATTGTTCTTAAGTTAATCAAATCCGACTCCAAGATTATCTTCAAGCCGCTCCCAGAGGATGACCCGAAGCAGCGATGCCCTGACATTTCCGTTGCGAAAAAAGTGCTGGGATGGGAACCAAAGATATCGCTTAATCGGGGCCTGAAAGATACGATAAAGTACTTTAAAGGCATCGAAGAAAAATAACGGTAGTGCAGAGTGTAAATTCTTGAAGCAGAAAACGGAGAAATGCATGTCAGTTGGCACTACACCTGATACAGCGTCCACAAGAGGCAGCATGTCCTTGTAATCCGAAAAAAACCTGACACCAAGCTTCTTTGCAACATTCTTGATTTCCGGTCTGGGGTCAGAAACAGCAACAAAATCACACTCTATCTCAGAATAAACTCTTACGTGGTTTATTCCTCATTTACCACATCCTATCACACCATCTTCACTACCATAAGAAACCAGAAAATAACGTATTTATAAAATTATTTCCAAATCTGAGCCAACTATTTGCGTATTTGATAAAAACAATCAAGTCATCTAAGAAATCATTTTTTCATACTTTCCGATTATTTTTTTTACATGCAAATCCCAGTCAAGTTTTTTTAATGCAGTTTTCCTCGCATTTTTTCCTAACTTCTTCCTGAGAGTTTCGGATTTGTATAATTTTAAAACCGCCTCAGCGAGGCATTCTGGAGAGTTCGGTTTTATAGCAACGGCTGAATCCATGACAAGCGTGTCCTTTACTTCAGGAAGCCTGGATTCCGAAAGCTGATGTTCCACTGTCGAAACAGAAGGGAGTCCCGATGCCATTGCCTGGTAGATTGTATTCGACGGGAAAGACAAGTCCTTTTCATACTTCATATCGGACACTGCAGGATGTACAAAGACATCAGCAATCTTGAAGTATTTAGCCACATTTCTCGAAGGTACACTCCCTATGAATTCTATCTTATCGGAAACGCCAAGCATCTCAGCTTGCTTTTCCAGTTTCTCTCTTTCCGGACCGTCACCCACGATGAGAACGCCAATCTTCTTCACTTTCTTGGAAATGCTGGGCACGGCGTCTATGAGACAGGAAACATTCTTGAATCCTGCCAGCCTGCCGACATAGAGCACGACGAACCTTCCATGAAATCCTACTTTTCTTTTTTCCGAATTCTTGTTGTTTGGAGGACTGAATAGGTGTGAGTCCACAGGAGACCAGAGCACATCCGGCCTAGCACCTGCCATCTTCATACTCTTCACAAACTTTGGTGTGATAGAATACATTTCTTTTGCATTTCTTATCGCCCAAGACATCATTCTCCCTTTTAGAAATCCTTTCAATGTCATGAAGTAGTATATAGTCTGGCTTCCTTCTCTTATGATAACGGGTTTCCTTAAGATCTTTCCAAAAAGGACCAGAACTATTCCGGCAGTATAAATCTGATATGTATGAATGACATCTATCTTGGACCGGTTTTTGAAAAGCTCGATAAACACTCTCAAAAAGAAAAACATGAATCTCAGGCCTGGTATTCCCGGAGCAGACAAACGGCGTACATTCATACCGTCAATATTCTCTCTTCTCGGTGTTGAGCGCACAACAAGCGTGAGCACATTTACATTGTGCCCTTTTTCTACTAGACGTTTCCCAAGATTTTCCGCGTAAACTTCAACCCCTCCAATAAGTGGCCTGAAACGGTGGATCACCATAAAGACATTGATTGGTCTCATAAGATGAATTTCATGAATTAAATATATAATACGGTGCCATGACTATTTTTAATAGTCCTAATCACGGTTATGCCTTCAAATTAATTTTAGATGTCTTTTTAAAACCATTATTTTAAGGTTTATCATGAATTTTACCATTGTAAATCCGAAGGCAGAAGACAAGTCACCGCCTCAGTTGTTCATGGCAGTTCTTTATCTTGGCACGGTTCTTGACAAAGCTGGGTGCAAGGTGAATGTGATAGATTATCAGGTGGAAAATGAAAAGAAGAAGTTGAAGAGCCTGATCAAAAAATCGGATGTCATAGGGTTTTCCGTTATGACGACACAGCTGAAATACGCACTTGAACTTTCAGACACTGTCAAGGAAATTGACTCCGATGTACCAGTTGTCTGGGGCGGGACACACCCTACCCTCTTTCCCGAACAGACAGTAATGGACCGGTCTGTTGATTTTGTCATAAGAGATGAGGCTGAAAAGGGTGCATTAGAGTTTATGCAACATATGGAAGGTAAAAAAAGATATCTGATATCAGCGGGCTGGTTTACTCTGAAAAAGGTGAGATAAAAAGAAACCCAATCAAGCCTTACATGGAATTGAATGAGATGTCTCCACCAAGCTGGCATCTACTTAAAATGAAAGAGTATGTGTCGGATTATGTTCTTGGGGGCGAGGACTTCGGGAGACATATACACGACCATTCTGGGAGAGGGTGTCCTTACCAGTGTACCTTTTGCATAAACACGATAGTCAGGTGGCAGAAGTGGAGGGTAAATACACAAAGCCAAAATAACCGCACATTAAAAGACATCCTTGAATGATGGGAAGGCAGAACGATAGAGGAGATTGTAGATGGTTGGAAAAAATAAGTACAAGCTTATGATGTCAGTATTGAGGAATTTCTTCCCGTTTTTATATATGTCAATAAAGCCGACCATAGCGAAGATAGAGCCGACCAATATGTGCAATTCGAGATGTCCGTTGTGTCCAAGCTGGCATGTCAAAGAGAAGGGTTCCATGTCGCTGACCAATTTCATGAAAGTGCTGGATAATCTCGGTGATATAAAAGAAGTGGGACTCTTCTTGCATGGGTAACCCATGCTTAACAAGGACATATTCAAAATGGCGAAAATATGCTCAGACAAGGGAATCAGGGTCAAAATGGAGACCAATGGAACATTGTTCAATGAAAGCGATTATAAGCATGTCGTCCGTTATTTTGACGAGATAGAGTTCTCAGTCGACGGTGCCGATGCGAAAACCTATGAAAAGTACAGGGTCGGCGGAAACTTTGATAAGGTCCTTGCCAATATAGAGGGAATCGTTAGGCAGCGTGGCATTTCAAAGCGTCCAAGAATCATCATACAATTTCTCGTAATGAAGCACAACCAGCACCAGAAAAACGAGATTCTAAGGCTCGGCAGGTCTCTCGGCATTGACGGTGTTAGATTCAAGTCGGTGCTCATTCAGCCAGTTTGATGGGGACATGAGGGAAAGGCTTGCCAAATTACAGGTCTTGCGTAAGCCTCATAAAAAAATCACGAAGTGCTTGCAGCTTTTCGAGATTGTGGTCATAGCATGGAATGGCGACCTCATCCTTTGCTGCAAGGACTTCTATCATGAGTATGTGCTTGGTAATTTGTTAGAGAACAGTCTGGAAGAGATAATGGACAGTACAAAATTCAAGGCGGCAAGAAAAGGCATACTGAAAAGAAGTCTGCCGCTTTGCAGCAAATGCGATGCCTATAAATCAGAGGTGAAATATGTCGAATGTACCCAAGGATGACACGAATAAAGTAAGGGTTCGAACATGGATAGGCCGTTTCGTGGAAAACGCATTGAACAGGTTCAAAACGTTTTCAACCATTTTAGTCGATGAATATTCAGATGAATGGTTTTTAGCCGAAATGAAAAAACGCAATCCGGCAGGAACGATTTGCGAATCGCATCGGGATATGTTTCGCAACCTTAAAAAAAGCTACATCATGGCGAAGAAGATGGATAAGAAATTGAGGGAATATAAATACAGGAAGATTGACGAAAGGGACGTTGCCAGATGAAACTATACGACAAGATATTCAGGCTGTTGAAGAATATGATTTTCTACATGATGATGTCCATGATGCAATAGTAGCTCTTGAAATTATAGAGCATGTTAAAAATTATAGGCTAGTTCTGAAGAACTGGTTGAAAATGCTAAATTCCGGCGGGATTCTGATATTGTCAACACCGAACGCCAGATACTCAAGGAAGCAATCACATAAATCTCTTTAAAACATTTCTTAGAAATTCTATTTTCAGTCCGCTTTTCCTTTCTATAGTTTTCATTATTTCTATGTCTTCCTTGTTAAAGCTTCTGAGCAGAAGAAGTATGAAACCATACAGGAAAAGAAATGCTAGGAAAAGGCCAGCCAGAATGTATATGGAGAATGATGCAAACAACAGGCGCGCCGCTGAATGGACAATTGCTATCGAAGTTATTCCTGCTACAACTGCTTTCATCATGTTAAGAGAAAGGGGCGTCATTTTCGAGAAACGGTAGGAAAAGAAAAAATACAGGAAAAATGCAGCAACATAAGTAACCATGGTCGCAATGGCTGCGCCTCTCATGCCATATAAAGGTATCAAAAGGTAATTGAGTGACACATTCAAGACTGTTGTTAAAATAACAATGTATAGTATGTTTCTGGTTTTTTTGAGCATTTCCAGTATCCTAACCGATTGAACGCTTTTACGAAACATAAGACCCATGCTTAGAATTATCAGGGGGATGTACCCAGTAATGTACTCTGGTCCAAAGAGAAGATTCAAAACCTGCCTTGAGAAGAAAACAAGCAATAAAAACATCGGAAAATTTATATAAAATGTCCAGCGGGTTACTGTTTTGTAGACTTTCTTCAGTTCAACAATTTTATTCTTTGCATGGAGTTCCGTTATTATGGGCAGGAATAAAGCTGCTAGTGCATTTGGAAACATGATTAAAAGCTGGGCTGTCGGCATGGCGGCATTGTAAATGCCCACATCGCTTACATTTTTGAAATAACCGAGCATGAGCGTATCTGTCCACAAGACGAAAAAGCTCATAGAGGCGGTGAACAACAAGGGCAAAGAATATGAAAGCAGTTCTTTTTTCATTGGAATAGAAACAACCTTGGTTCGGAAGATCGGATAAACCTTTTTCAGAAAGTAAGCAGACAGCATGAGTGCCAATATGGTAGCGATGGTCCATGCCCATGCTATTCCGACAACCCCGAATCCCCAAGCCCCGAAAGCGATTATGAAAACCAATTTTGCGAGATTGATGAAAAAGCTTTCAGAACAAACCTTGTATTTGATTTGCTTGAAACCCGTGAAAACAGACACAAGAACAGCGAACAGTGCTGAAAACGGGATCGAGAGCGAAAGAATTAGCAAAACATTTACCAGTTCAGGCTCCTTGAAAACATTGATTGCTAGGTAAGGAGAAGAAATCAACATCAAAAATGACATTATGACCGAGGCGGGCAAAACGAGCTTAATGCTGGATGTTATTACACCTTTGACCCTCTTCTTATCACCTTTCGCCCTGTAATGTGCCGTGTATCTGATTACGCCAGTCTGCAGACCCAAAATCGCAAAGGTCGCGAAAAAGCTCAGAACTGCCAGACCGAGCGAGAACAGCCCATAATCCCCAAGCCCAAAGTATCGCGCTATGAAAATCCTAAAAAGATAGCTGAGGATCTTTGATACAAACAAGCCGATGAAAACAATTCCTGCTCCCTTTACTATCGTTTTCAGATAGCCATTCCCGACTTCTTCAGGCATGTCTTAAATATACCAACCTTGATATAAATTGCTTATATCAACACCGATATCCATTGATGGTCATTATGCTAATCAATGGCTCAGATAATATACGCTTGAAGCCCAATTACATGACCTCTTCCACACCCTCCAGGGCCCTTGGAACGGAAACCCCATGAAAGCCCCACTGGTAATCCTTGGGGAGAAGCTGCAATTGAACGGGCAACCCCCGAAGTGTAGATAGGGTTGTTATGTCTAATTCCGTCCTCGATAAAAATACGGCGACTGATGTAGAACTTCAGCACCACAATAATATGTAATTACCCCTTTGTATTTGCCCCATTTATCTGTTAGTGCTCTAACTTCATTCTCTGACATTAATTTATCTTTGTTGAAGAAATGAGAAATCGCTTTGCGTGCACCCAAATCTCCTGCAGGATTTATATTATCTAAAGTTATTGAAGTTAAAATTACCATTTCTGATGTCCATCGTCCCAGCCCTCTAAACTGTGTCAAGCGGTCAATTATTTCTTGGTGTGAGCATTCCCTCAGCGATTCTGGATCAAATTTACCAGAAGCGACTGCTTTTGAAATATCTTTTATATACTCGGCCTTTCGACCGCTTAATTTACATTTTCTTAATTCTGAAATTTTTCTATTAGCTAATTCGGATGACGTGGGAAATGCCCAAAATTCTCGGTTATCTATTTTCACGCAGTCGCCAAATTTCTTGATCAATAATGCAGTCATGTGCCGTGCCACTTTCAAAGAAATTTGCTGTTGAATAATCACTGCGATTATCGCTTCGTAAATGCTTGGAGAAGCAGAAGGGACCAGCCCGTAATGATTATTTTTTACACGTTTTAGTATCAGATCTTTATTCATGAATTTATACAACGACTTTAAGTCATAATCTGTATTAAAGATACGCCTGATTTGACTAACAATTTCCTCATTTTCTTCTTTTGACGTATCTACAAAAATATTCACATTCAGTTGTGGCTTATCAACATTCTTATTTAATATCACTTCTACCGGTACCAGCTTACCGTTCTTGAGCCGCAAAGCTTGCCACCATTTCTCATCTTTGTACTGATATGGCTGGGGCTCTTTGTGTGTACAATTATCAAAATGTAGCTTAATATTATACGGAGATTTGGGCTTTATGATTAGCGATTTCATAACTACGTGTTAGAGCTTTACATTTATAATTTTGTCGGCCTCAGATTAAAAATCTCGGATGGAACTCTGCGGTGCTCACTTCGTTCCGCTCCTCGCCTCGCTACGCTCGGAGACATAACAGCCGTTTTACGGAAAATCTACGCTTTGCTTGATTTTCCCAAATTCGCTTTCAGCGAACTTCGTAAAACGGCATATGATTTATCTCCTCATGGCCTATATTTATGAAGATCAACAAGGTGCCTTGCCGGCTTTGGAACCGTCCCGATTCCTTGTAATTCTATCTCTCGCCGTTGCAGGTCATGACAATAAAAACCGCCCATATCATGGCTTGAATTCTGCCACTTTTTTAGCCACGAATTCTATTTCTTCAGCCTTAAGATACTGGTGCATGGGAAGAGCAAGAATCCGGGTAACTATATCCTCAGCTACAGGGAACATACCCTTCCTGAAACCCATGCCGCTGTAGGCTGGCTGCAAATGAAGGGGCATAGGATAGTATATGCCGGCCTGTATCCCTGCTCCCCTTAGCCACTCTATTAGCTTCTCCCTGTTCTGAGATGGAACCGTAATAGTATACACATAGTAGGAGGATTTTGCCCATTCCTTCTCTGTGGGAGGTTTAACATTATCCACCTCCTGGAGGAGCCTTGAATATTCCTTAGCTACCTTCCTCCTGCGCTCTAACCATTCGGGAAGGTGCTTCAGTTCCTGCAGCCCTATGGCCGCCGATATCTCGCCCATCCTGTAGTTGAACCCTATCATATCGTGCCTGTACTTCTCACCCGGCATCCTTCCCTGGTCCCTTAGGGCCACCATTTTCCTCTCCAGCTCCTCATCGCTGGTGACCACCATTCCACCTTCCCCGCCGACTGTCATGACCTTTGACGGGAAGAAGCTGAAGCAGCCTGCGTTCCCCATCGAGCCCGTTTTCCTTCCCCTGTATTCTGCCCCAGCTGCCTGGCAGGCGTCCTCAACCACCTTGAGGCCGTGTTGCTCGGCTATCTCCATTATGGCATCCATGTCAGCGGGTGTGCCGTATATGTGGACAGGGATTATTGCCTTTGTCTTTGGTGTTATGGCAGCCTCTATCTTTGAGGCGTCTATGTTATGCGTATCCGGGTCTATGTCAACAAAGACAGGCTTTGCACCAGTGTGTATGATGGAGTTGGACGTGGCTATGAAGGTGTGGGGGGTCGTTATGACCTCGTCCCCTGCTCCGATCCCTATGGCAGTAAGCGTCAGGTGGAGTGCGGTCGTCCCTGAAGATGTGGAAACTGCGGCCTTGGTCCCGCAGAAGGAGGAAAATTCCCTTTCAAACCCCTTGGAGTTGCCGCCCATTACATACCTGCCTGAATTGAGCGTATCTACCACTGCCTTTATCATCTCTTTGTCTACCGCACCTTTCGGATAAGCTATGGGTATCATTATATCACTGCATAATTAACAACAATCACTTTAAATTAATTCCCCTTTTAGTGCTCATCCACCAGTTACAGGTAATTGGTTAAATAGGACTGGTGGAATTCTTATTTAAACGCATCCCAAAATCAATCCCATATAAACAGACCTAATACGGCTTGTCTACCATGCCTTTGGAGCACTTGAGTTCCGAGACATCCTTTTTGACAGTTGCCGGGTTGCCAAAAGCGGTCATGCTAGCAGGCACATCCTTTGTGACGACAGAGCCGGCGCCTATCAGAGCATTGTCGCCTATCTTGACGAACGGCAGTATGGTGGAATTCGCGCCTATCTTGGCGCATTCGCCCACGACAGCACCCTTCATACATTCCTTTGCCTTTGGGCAAAGGGGATGCGGGACGTTCGTGAAGACAACGTTCGGGCCTATCCATGCGCCCTTGCCTATCCAAGTATACTCCGGCACAAACACATTACTATGCAACTTGGCGCCATCGTCTATCTTCGAGTCCCTTTCGACAACGGTGTTTGTGCCTATGCTAACATCATTCCCTATCTTATTATATTCCCTTACCATGACCCCATGGCCTGTCTGGAAGTTGTCACCTATGACGTTGCCGGCGTATATGACAGAATGTGAGCGTATGTTTGCCCCCTTTCCTATGACAGTCTTGGCTTCCCCGTCTTTTTTCCCTTTCGGGGACACGCCTATTATGACGTAATCACCGACAGTGGAGCCCTCTCCGATTTCCACGTTCTCATGGATTTTATGGTTCATGCCACGTCCAACTCCTTTTCTTTTTCAGCAGATTGCAGGCAGAGTTCACATATCTTGGTTATGACGTGTTCGTCATGGGCATTCATCGCCTTCCCGTTTCCCACGTCCTTGCAGAACTGTTTCAACTCCGCTTTAAGCGGCTCGTTCTTCCTTATCTCCACATTGAACTGCTTGTCTGCCTTGATGCCGTCATATGAAACCTCTAAAGGATAGACGGTCATCATCTGCCCCAGGAAATCCGAGTAAACCTTCTGCTTTGAGCCAATTATCCACATGTCCCTTTTCTTGAGGGGGTGCAACCAGCTCACCTCGAGCTCTGTTATGAAGCCTCCATAATTCAAGATTATGATTGCCATGTCCTCCCTTTCCTCAGAGAGGAAGTTGCCCTTCTTGCAGTACACCTTCTGCGGCTTCTTGTCGAGGAGGAAAGTCAGAATGTCTATCAGGTGGGCGGCTAAGTTGAATATCACGCCGCAATCCTTCCTGGGAGGCTTGGAAGAGTGCATATACCTTGCTGTTATGTACTGTATGGTTCCGACATCTTGCAGGCGTTTTTTCAGCTCCAGGACAGAGGCATTGAACCTGAAAAGGTAACCCACGGTGAGGATGAGCCCTTTCTCCTTGGCTATGTCCAAGAACTCCTTTGCCCTTTTCGAGTTAAGCGTTATGGGCTTCTCCGCCAGCACGTGCTTGCCTGCTTCCAGGCAGGCTTTCACGACATCATAATGCATGTCTGTCGACACTACCACTGATACAGCATCCACAAGGGGAAGCATCTCCCTGTAGTCCAAAAAAAACCTGGCCCCGAATTTTTTTGCTAGCTCCTTCACTTCGGAGTTCAGATCAGATAGAGCAACCAGCTCACAATCCAGTTCAGAATAAACCCTAGCGTGGTTCCTTCCCCATTTTCCGCATCCTATAACACCGATTTTAACTACCATAAGCAACTATCAAACGAAGTATTTATATAATTAATTCCAGATGTGGGTCAGCTGTTTACGGTGTCCAATAACCAGATTCTTCCAACATATCTTAAATATATAAATAGCGTAAATAAAACAAATTGGGTAAAACTGGGAAGTCTTATGAAACTGTTTGTAACAGGTTCTTCGGATTTTTTGGGCAAGAATTTCTTACTCAAAGCACCGCCCGACTGGGAGATATCTGCACTCTTTTTCGGCTCCGACGGTTTCCCAGATTTCCTGAAAGAGAAGGGCCTCAAGAATGTCACCCCTGTGAGCTGCGACCTTTCTGATTTCCAGTGCGTGCAGAAGACAGCAAAGGATATAGGCAGCAAGTTTGACGCAATGCTCTATCTGGCAGGGAATAGGAACCCGGGGAAGTCCATTAGCGATCCTCTCTTTGACCTGGACTCGAATGTGAGGGAACTGGTCAATTTCCTGGAGAACTTTTCCTGTGAAAAATTCATCTACCTTTCAACGGGTGCAGTTTATGGCAGCCTGAAGGGCCTTGTTTCGCCCGGGTCCCGGGTTTCGCCGACGCTGCCTTATGCCATATCCAGGTTGACTGCAGAGAGCTACGTCAGGTTCTTCCAGGAAAGGCGCAAGAGCATAGGGAACTATGTAATCCTGAGGTTCTTTGATGCGTATGGTCCTCTCCAGCCTTCCAGAAAGTTGCATGCCAAGCTCGTGGAGACGTTCGTTCTGGAAGGGAAAAAGGAGTTTACCGTGTTCGGGGATGGGGAAAGCTACATAGATTCCATGTATATAGACGATGCGGTTGAAGGGCTCAGAAAGGTCTTGGAAACAAGGCTGGAGAAAAGCGTGACTGTTGATTTTGGAACAGGGAATCCCCTGAGTATAAACGAGTTTGTCAAGGAGGTTGCCCGCATATTCGGGGTCAGTAATATCGATATAAAGCATACAAATGAAGCCATTCCTGAATACATCTCATTCCGAATCTCCCCGCATGAGATGGAAAGGCTCTTTTCCTTTAAGCCGACTATAAAACTGGGAGAAGGCATCAACAAGCTGGCGCAGCACCTCAAGGCAAACCCTGAGTCTTAATGCTGTCTTCCTATCTGTTCCCTTAGGCTCTCTATAAGAAGATTATGAAGGTATATCTGTCTTTCAAAGGAAAGTTCGTCGGTCTTGAAGCAGGGCTTGAATTTCCCATCCTTTCCAGCAAGATAGTAGTCTTCCCAGTTTTTACTCATCCAAGTGATTCCGTATTTCTCTGGGTGGTGGAAAGTATTGGAGCCTGGCAGAGGGGCAAAGGATGACAGCAGCCACTTGTCCGGTCTTGCCTCAGATATGAACTTTATGGTCTCCTTGACCGTCTCCTCGGTCTCTCCCGGGAAGTTCACCACGATGTAAGCCTTTGATTTTATTCCGTGTTTTTTTGTTAGCAGCATCGCCTTTTTGTTTTCCTCAACAGTCGTGCATTTGTTCATCAGGTCGAGCATCCTCTGGCTTCCCGACTCGATGCCAAAGCTTATCTCATCACAGCCCGCATCAGCGGCCAAAGCGATTATCTCCTCATCTATAGTTCTTGCATCATGGTTCAGCCTGAACTCTATACCCAAGGGCTTGATGGCTTTCAGCAGCTCCTTCATCCTTTCGCGTTGGATTACAATGTTATCATCACCGAAATACACGTGCTTGAAACCCAGTGACATCACTTCCTTTATCTCCTCTAAAACTCGCGGAATGGGAATGGCCCTGAAGGTCCTCCCGGTGATCCTTGAGCAAAAATTGCAGTTAAACGGGCATCCTCTTGAAGTGTAGACCGGGGTTGTCTTTTCGCCCCCGGGCCTGTATTTATGGAGGTCAACAAGGTGCCTTGCCGGCTTCGGGATATCTTCAACCGGAACTAAACCACCCTCATAAATCCTCTGCAATTTCCCCCTTTCCAAGTCCTCAATCACTTTTTTGATTATCACTTCCCCTTCTCCTCTCACGACGGAGTCGCAACGAATCTTCTGAAGGACATCTTCCGGCAAATGTGTTGGGTGCACGCCACCGATTATTATCGGCCTATCTTCTGGGAGAAGATTGGACAACTCTCGGACTACGTTGAAGTTTGGTGTGACGCATGTTATCCCAAAAAGATCAGCCTCAAGTCTTGGGGCTTTACTCCTCCAGTCTGATCCGCCGCTGAGGTCTAGGATTTCCACTTCATGGCCAATATTTTCTAAAGCTGCTGCTAAGTACATGAGACCGGACGGCGGGCACGCGGCATCGTTATCCAAATACGGGCTAGGGGGGCCGATAAGTGTGACTTTCATAGTTTCACTACAAAAGTTTAGATAAAGTGTTTTTTTATCTTTTTCCCTTATTCTTACATCTTTTGGCTTCAAACAAGGAATCTGCATACAAAACCAAATGAAATCTGGCTCAAGTATATAAAAAGGTGTGCAATAATATGTGTATGAATTTGAAAAACAAATCCATTTTTCTGACAGGCGGAGCGGGGTTTATAGGCAGCCATATAGCTGAAAGGCTGATGGATGACAATAAGATAACAATCTATGGCACTTTTCACAGGGATTCCCTGAACTACACAAACATCCCGCAACACCCAAACGTGGAGATAATCAAGGGCGATGTACTGGACAAGGAAAAGCTTGAAAAGTCCATGCTAGGCAGTGACATGGTAGTGCACCTCGCAGGAATAACAGGTGCCCCAACTGTTGTGAAGATGCCTAATCTCACACTAAGGGTGAACCTGATGGGCACATACAATGCGCTTGAAGCTGCAAAGAAAATGGACCTGGAAAGCTTTATTGATTTTTCCACAAGCGAGGTATACGGAGCAGATGCTTATGAGTCAGGGGAAAAGGATGATACATCAATAGGCCCGATTGGCGAGCCAAGGTGGGTATATGCACTGAGCAAGTTGTCTGCTGAGTACCTGTCACACTCATGGTTCAAGGAGTATGGTATACCCGTGACATCAGTAAGGCCGTTCAATATCTATGGCCCGAGGCAGATGGGAATAGGGGCCGTAATGATGTTCGCCAATAACATCATCAACAACAGGGAACTTGTGATACACAATGACGGAATCCAGGTAAGATCATGGTGCTATATTGACGATTTTGTGGACTGCATACTGCTCATCCTGGGGAACAAAAAGGCGGTGGGAAATATTTTTAACATAGGAAATGCTAAGGCAACATGTACAATACTTGGCCTTGCTGAAGCCATGATACGTTTGAGCGGCTCAAAATCCAAAATAACGTTCAAAAAAATAGACTATCCGGATGTAAAGACAAGGGTGCCGAACATAGACAAGGCAAGGGAGATGCTGGGTTTCGAGGCAAAGGTATCCTTGGAGGAAGGCCTCAAGAAGACAATAGAATGGTATAGGCAGAATATGAAAGAGTAATCAGTTTTTGTGGCTTGATTTGTTTTTCAGTTTCAGTTTCCTATCTCTTATTTTTTTAACATTGTCGGCTTCTATCGGATCAAGCCTATCCCTTTTGATGTTATGGCTTATACCGCCTCTTATCATGAGGAGGATGTCCTTGAAAAATAGTGTTGGTTCCTCCTTGTAGAACTTTACATTACGGTTCATGCACCTTCTTATGGGAGCAATCCACTTTGAAAAAAACCTGCTGTAGCTTTCAAAGTTGTAATCCAGCATTATAGATTTTCTAGTCTTCAGATCCTTGGTCATCTGTATAATGTTTTCGTCCACGAAAGCCAGCCTCGATTGCTCGGTAAGGTAGAACACTGTGTCATATACGTTTTTCTTGGCAGGTGATTTGGAAACCTTATTGGCATCAAGTTTCTTGATGGAGTAAGCGTTATCGAACCCTAAAGTCTTGTACTCCTTATGATCAGCATCATTTGACAGGACATCTATCTTGGCATTTGGGAAGACCCTTCTCGAGGACTTCAGGAAACATTCCATCATCATCTTTGGTGCAAACTTCGTGGTTATTAGCACCCGTGAAACCTTTTTTTGCCTGTTTTTTGAAAAGGATTTGTTCATGCTATTTACGAAGTTTTTATCCAGCACCAAGATATTGAAATTGTTGATTTCCCTTTCCCTTCCCTCTAGCATCTTTCTGAAATTAAGCAAGACCCTCTTGATGTTTGCCGAGACCTTTCCGGACAGGAGGTCTTTCGTCTCATACGGGTCCTTGTGAAGGTCGTACAGTTCTTCGGTTCTCTGATCCCAGTAATATACATATTTGTACCTGTTCGATCTGAGAGATGTCGCCCTGCCGTTTGCCAGACTAAGCCTAGTGTCCGTCCTTATCATCCTGGATGATTTTTCCTTCCCGCGTATCATGCCCATGACGGACTTCCCCCTGTACTTGAATTTCGTGTTCTGTTCCGGTATGCCGAGTATGTCGTAGATGGTGGGAGCGATGTCCAAGGTTCCCACCGCACCCTTCACTTTCTTGCCCTTAGGGCAGCCGGGGTATTTCAGTATGAGTGGAACCTTTATGTTGTCATCGGTTATTATCATGTCATGTGTAAAATTCCTCATGGTCTCGCCAGTAAGGCCGGTTGAGGCGTCCGGATAGCCGTGGTCTGAGTTCAGAACGATTATAGAATTCTCATACAATCCATGCTTCTTGAAGAGATCTAGTGCCCTCTGCATATGGTCTGTGGTGCTTGGATCATCTCTGCAGTCATACCAGAGCATGTAGAAAGCCGGAGACTTCTTTTCAGCATTGTTAAGCAGATTCTCAAGTATATCAGTGACGTCTTTGCTTGTCCACATGTTGTCGTGGGTTATTCCCTTAGGAAAGTACTTGGCAGAGAGAGGGTGTATAAGGTCTTGCATCATCCTTCTGCATTCCCTCGCGTCATGTATGGTGTATATCTCATAACCGTGTTTCTTTAATGTGTTCTGTATGGAACTTATCCTCCTTTCATCAAATTTCCAATCATTGTAATGGCGGCTGATGAGGCAACCTGGCAGGCCGGTGAACATCGTTGACGCAGAAATTACAGTGCTCGGTGCGCTTGTAATTGCGTTTGTGAACTCTACGGCATCCTCGGCTAATGTGTCTATCACTTTAAGCCTGCTGGCGTCATCATCAGGGCTGGTCTTGTAGCTTCTGATACGATCGCCAACAATCCAGATTACATTGTATTTTTTCATATTACTTCACTATCAAAGGAAATATATTAAGTATATATTTAAGTATATTGAACGCCGCCGCCGGCCTTAGCATACTGATTAACATGTTCAACCGGGCCCCTGAGGTTTATTGGATTTTTTGCCCAGAGCATCATGCCAGCAACACCCACAAGCACGTAGTTGACTATGGGTATCATTACGGAAAAGGCACCGCTGATTCTGCAGCAATGCCTATAAGGTCGAGGAGGTATATCATGGCAGCGTCCCTTGTGCCGAGGCCGTAAAATGATATGGGAAGTGCGTCAAGAAGATTGACTATGTGGATATTGAGGAAAGGGTGCCGAATATCAATAAAACCAAAGAAGTGCTCGGCTATTCACCGAAAGTTGGCCTTGAAGAAGGGTTGAAAAAGACTATGGACTGGTACAAAAAACACAAAGATCACACGACTATAAACAACCATCACAACGCGTGATTCTACTACCTCTTCTGCATTTATTAAATTTAAGTATAACATCCAATATCGAAGATATGGAAAATGAAATGAAACCAAAACTTAGCATCATAATTCCGGCATACAACGAGGAGAAAAGGATAGGCAAAACGCTTGACAGTTTTTCTGATTTTTTCAGCAAAAATAAATACAGTTACGAGATTCTCGTCATCATGGACGGGTGCACGGACAGGACGCCCCAGATAGTCAGGGAAAAATCAAGGAAAAACAAAAACATACGTTATCGTGTATATCCAGAAAAGGGGGGGAAGGGCGGTGCTCTTCTCAGTGGATTCGCCTATGCCAGTGGAGAGTATGTGGCGTATACGGACGCCGACGGCTCGACGCCTCCCGAAGAGATGCTCAGGCTTCTCAATATGATAGGAAGATATGACGGCGTTATAGGCTCCAGGTGGCTCAAGGGATCCATTGTTGTGAAGAAGCAGAGGCCTGTCAGGAGGATTGCCAGCAGGGGATTCAACATACTGATACGGCTTTTGTTCGGTCTGCATTACAAGGATACGCAGTGCCCTGCCAAGGTATTCAGAAGGGATGTTGTGAAGGCCGTGGCAAAGAATCTGAGTGTGACGAATTTTGCAATAGATGCGTGCATGCTTTACGTCATAAAGAAGATGGGCTACAGGATAAAGGAAGTGCCTATCAGATGGGAAGACAAGGCCATGTCGAGCCTGAAGATCAGCAGGGCTATACCTAACATGTTTTTCACCGTTCTAAAGATGAGAATAAAAAAGCATTAGGAACAGCCTATGGCCGATATTTAAAAAATCTTGATAATTAAATTCATGGTGTTTCTATGTCCATGAAAAAAGCGACAAGGATACTCCCTTTGATAGGCATCTGCATCCTTGTTTACCTGATTCTCAGAACAGGACCTGGGGTGATACTGGAAACATTCATGAAAGTGGACATCAGGTATCTGCTTCCCGCGGCATTTCTCTTCTTTTCATATCTCTGTATTCAGAATTTCAAATGGGGTTACCTCGTCAGGAAGCAAGGCATTAGTCTGGGCTTTTGGACACTCTTTAGGATATATATCATAGGTGCGTTCTATGGTCTTGTCACTCCGGGAAGGGTTGGAAATTTTATAAGGATTAGGTACATGAAAAACAAAACAGGAAAAAGTACGGGAGAATGCAGCGTAAGCGTGATAATAGACAAAGTGCTGGATTTCACCGCACTTTTTGTACTTGCAATAATAGGGATGATATCACTGGCAAATTATCTTTCTTTTGAATTGTTTGCAGCCGTCTCGGTTATTTCCCTCGCACTTTTTTCGGTACTTTTCATATTTGTTCGCAAAAAGACGAGCAGGGGAATAACGAGAATATTCTGGAGGTTGTTTGTACCCAAAAAAATGAAGACGAGAGCCAAGGATGCGTTCAATTCATTCTACGATAACATAATCGATTTCAGGCAAATAATAGCCCCATTTGTCTTGACACTTGTAGGTTGGCTGTTTTTGTATTCTTCAACGTATATGATAGCAATCTCTGTGGGCATAGACGTACCCTGCACAGCATTTGTCACGATGTTGCCGATTGCAACTTTGATAGGACTGATTCCCATAACAGTAGGTGGATGGGGAACAAGGGAGGCGACTTTGGTCTTTCTCTTTTCAATTTTCGGAGTAGGATCGGAGATGGTAGTAGTAATGAGTCTGGTAGCAGTGACAATAAGCTATGTAGTAATCGCGGTTTTTGGCGCCGCTTTTGCATTTTCAGCTGAAAGATAAAATAATAAACAATCTTAATTTAAAACTTCTGAATCCTTCCAAGCTCTATAGATACGTAAAGGCATTTAAAACATTTGAAAAATAATGAAAGAATAGATTCGGTACTCGTGTCGTTTTCGGTTGGTGACAATGACCGACATCAAAATTGTGCATGGGAGGTTGGGCAGCGACATATGGGTAAACGTGAGGCTGAGAATAATAATGGAAATGGTGAAAGGCAAAGGAAACAGGATACTCGACCTTGGCTGCGGCCCGGGATACATAGGATCTTCGCTGAGCGGTGATAATGAGGTCATTTTTTCTGACATGGAAAAGGGTAACATAGCGAAGCTTTGGGGAAAACGACTCCTTGTCGATGCGCGGCACCTGCCATTCAGGAAAGGTTCTTTTGATTATGTCGTGTGCGGGGACATGCTGGAGCATGTACGCGAGGACGGGTTAGTGCTGGACGAGATTCGCAGCCTCTTGAAGAAAGATGGCAAGGCGATAATAACGGTCCCTGCACATAGCTCCATTTACGGCACCCACGACAGGCATATGGGCCATTATAGGAGATATGACAGGAACAAGTTCATAAAGTTTGCAAAACGCCACGGATTTGTTGTGAAGAGATGCAGATATGCGAACAGCCTGATGTTCCCACCCTTCCTCTTCTCCAATATTTTCCTTAACCAGACAAAGACGTATAGGGGGAGATCCAAGAAAATCAATAGACTCACCCCACTGATAGGATTGGCATACAAGATAGAAAAAAACATAAGGGCCCCCTTCGGCGTCAGCCTGATCTTTGAGATGAGGAAAAATAGTTGATCATATGAAAAATATGAAAACTCCCCCAAAAGTGTCGATAATAATCCCTTGCAGGGAGATAGACGCATACACAAAGCAGTGCATGAGAGAATGCCTTAAACTAGATTATGACAATTTCGACATAATACTGTTGCCGGATTCCGGTTCAAATGACAGGTTTCCCAAGACAAAGATAATGCCTACGGGTCCTGTCTTGCCTTCCATCAAGAGGAATGCCGCTGCCAAGAAAACCAGTGCCGATGTGCTTGCGTTCATAGACTCAGATGCGTATCCTGAGAAGAGCTGGCTAAGGAATGCATTGGAAGTTATGGAGAAGCGGGGAGCCGAAGTGACAGGCGGGCCAAACCTCTTGCCCCCGGATGATGGCATGTTGCAGAAAGCGAGTGACGACGTTCTTTCCTCAAGGATAGCCGCCGGGCATTTCGCTGCCAGGTATTCCATGACGAGTTACAGGGAAGTGAACGAACTGCCTTCATGCAATCTGCTCGTGAAAAGGAAACTCTTCAACAGGATAGGCGGTTTCGACGCTTCATTGCTCACGGCAGAAGACGCCAAGCTATGCTTTGAAGCCAGAAAGCTCGGCAAGAAGATAGTATACGACCCCGGCGTCATAGTGTACCATCACAGAAGGCCCCTCTTCAGGCCGCACCTGCAACAGATATGGGTGTACGGAAGGGACAAGGCCCACATTGTCAAAAGCTTCTTCTCAAAAGACAAGATTTTTTACTTCCTCCCATCCATATTCGTGCTGGCGCTGGTATCGGGCTTCATGTTGTCTTTCAATCCGTGGCTGCAAATCCCCTTAATCAGAAACCTTTACACAGGCGCCGTGCTTCTTTATGTCGTGGTTGTCGCTGCTGCGAGCTTGCTGAAGAGCCCGAAAAGGTTCTGGCTGGTCTTCCCTGGCATAATACTTACGCATATATCATACGGCGTTGGTTTCCTTTGCGGGCTGATTGCCAGGAATAAAGGATCAAAGAAGTGATTTTCCATCGCACTTGATGCCAGGAAGGTTCATGAAATCCAGCAGGGTGGGCAGCATATCGACCATTCTCGCGCTTTTTTTCTCACCGCCCGTTTTCAGCAGATAGAACGCGAACTGGTCTGGCTGGCGGGGGTCATATCCATGCATAGCCTTGACCGGTTCATCTCCTTGGAAGAAGTTGCTTTTAATCACGATGCCAGGGTCTGCAAGGAATATCATATCGCAGCAATCAAGCGGGAGTTTATACACCATGCCGATTTGTTGCTGGGTTAGCACGTGACCGCCCTTGATGTCGAGCAGCTTTTCTTCGATCTCCTTGCCTGCATCCCCTTTCCTAAACCAGAAGCGGGCCATCGTCGAATCAAGGAAGTATGCGAAGTCCTTGCCGAACTCCAGTCCTGTGTCTTCTATGAGAGGGGCGATATCGACTCCCCCCTTGACGTCAATCATGCCATGGTCGGAAAAGACGAACAAGTCATCCGTGTCGAGCTTCTCTATGGTCTCGTCCAGCATCCTGACCTCATCCTTGAGTTCTTTTGACGTTGTCCCGAACTCATGCGCTACATAATCCAGCTCGAAGAAATGTGTGAAACAGAAGTCTGGATCCTTTCTGAGCATCTTTTCGGTTATGCTTAGGATTTTTTCCTTGGAATGGGACATGAATACAGACCTGCCTTTGGAATGTATTACGTTGGGCCAGTCCACGGCGCAGAATGTCTTATCGTTCTCCCTCAGGATATCGTAAAGGCTCTTCACCCTGAGAGAGCCAGCTTGGGGGAACGCCTTGTTCAAGCACGTGTCGAAATACTTCATCCACTTGATCGGCATTTTAGGGATTTTGAAAAAGAATCTCTGATCCCTCAGGTACCTGTTCAGGTTTATCGCTATATTGAGCATGGTCCGTCCAAGGAATGAGTACTTGCCGACCCACCCCACTGATGACCTTGGCGAATAATCGAACATCGACACAATCCCGTGCTTTTTGGGGAACGTCCCGGTCAGAAATGTCGCTGTTATGCCGCTGAATCCCAGGATGCTTTCCAGTTCGCCATGCATGGATTCTTTGGCAATGGATTTGAGATATTTGGTGCATCTGAGATAATCGGGCTTGAAAGCGTCTATGCATATGCATAACATATATACACACCTGCCGGCGTCCAGAGCTTACAATGCAACGGCCAGTCTGCTCGTTGCCATGTACGTATTCGCCGGCTTGTATTATCATATTAGTTTTTGCAAATAATATAACCCATACAGACAGAGTATCTCTTTCCTCAAATCCTCCCATCCGATATCGGCTCTCACTGTTTTTATTTTATTCAGGTATTTTTTGCTCAGCTCAAGCAATTTAGCATCGCATTTGCCATTCCTTTTTATCGAGAACAGAAACAGGAAAAGAGGAACCGGTAGTTTGAGGCCCACATCCTTCCAGCTCAGTAGGGGCTTCACCGTGAACTCTCCAGCCCCCTTCAGCTTCTTTGCATACAGTATGTTCAGGAAGTACTGACTAGGAAGCAAGACCTTTGACAGGATTTTCGGCAAGTGTACTCTTTCAAGCATTTCGCCTATGTAAGGCTCGAAATATTTGAATGGCATTCCGGAATAAAAGGAGTCCGCAACGGTTTGCCAATCGTCAGACTCGAGAGAAAGATATTCGGATATCACATACCTGAACACCGTTCCCAGGCAATCCCTCGCTTCAAACCACAGCCTTACAGAATCCGGTATGTTGAAGTTTGGCTTCAGCTTGAAATTGGTAGCCAACTCAACCTTTTTTGGCAGGTCCGGGATTTTTTTCCTAAGTCTTGGAAACTCCTTGTGAAATATCCTTTTCAGTTCCCTTGATCTCTCCGAGTAAGTCGGCTTGAAATTCCCGCTAAATACGAGGAGGGCCTCGGCGCATGTGATGAACGCCTTCATGGAATAGAAAACGATAATCCGCTTTTCATTTTCATCCAGCTCGCCTTTTAGTTTCTTTTCATCCATGCAAAGAAGAAGGGTATCAAACTTGTTGAACATAGGCCTGATTCCTTCGGGAACCGGCAGTTCGTTGGCACCTATATCCTTTATCCTATCCAAAACGTTCTCGTCACCCCAGATCACCTGGCTGCTGTACTTGAGCTCGAAGGTTCTCTGCGTTTTCCTGAGACGTGACAACTCGTCAAAACTTATGCATCTAACATCGACATGGAAGAATTTGAGCGGGTCGTACTTTTCGCCAGGGTGCTCTACGAAATCGAGGCCGCCAACACCTATGGCCTTTGATGACTTTTCCGTGAGATAATCCGAGAAAGATGCAGGGACCTTTTCTTTGGTGATGACGTATAAATCAAAGTCGTTCATCGCTATTATTTTCCCGTTTTTTATTTCTGCGCTCCCCTCGCCCTTTCCAAAACCACCGAACAAGATTATGGAAACGGGATCTGTTTCTTGTCTGATGGCTTTGATTACCTTTTCGAACACTTTATCAAGCTGCCTGTCAAATTTTTCTGGGTATGCTGTGTATTTCCCCATATCTTCACCCAGCTTTTCTTGAAAAATCCTTCATGTGACCCAACACGGCCTTGAAACCTCTCAGGAGATACTTTATGTCATTCCAGGACCTTATTTCAACCAAACGCCTCATGATGTATCCTGGGGTAACGAAACTCCTGTAGATTGAATTGCACATTTCCATAACATCCCCCGAGGACATGTCGGGGGTTTTGAAGACAGGCTCCGACATGTCGTAGCGCTCGTAGGACGCTGGGTCGAATCTGAACCATCCCTCTTTGAGCCCCTCTTTCCACAAGGGCGTCCCGGGATATGGAACCAAGACAGTCGACTGCAGGACGTCAGCCTTTCCGCTAGTCATCAACTCCTTTGCAAGCTCCATTGTTTCCATTGTTTCCCCTTTCGTTTCCCAAGGATATCCCACAATCATCGTGAGGTGAATCTCAAGGCCCACCCTTTTCGCTATCTTGCAGGCTTGCGTTATCTGCTCAACCTTTATACCCTTGTTGATTCTGTCAAGAGTCGTCTGGTTGGCCGATTCAAGGCCCACCTTAAGCAGCCTGAATCCCGCCTCCCTCATCATCCTCGCGTTTTCCCCGTTTATGTAATCCACCCTCATGTTACACGAGAATCTTATCCGCTTGTTGTAACCACGATCTATCATACCCTTGCAGAACTTGTTCAGCCATGCCCCCGGTGGGAAGGTCCCTGTATCGTCAAAGACCTCTTTGACCCCGTAGCGCTCGATGAGCATGCCTATCTCGTCCAAGACATTGTCCGGGCTCCTCGTCCTGAACGTCGGAAATAGTATGGGCCACGCGCAGAATTTGCATTTGTGATAGGGGCAGTCCCTGCCCGCCATCGTGTAGGCGAAGGGCCTCGCCTTGATGTTGTATTCCACGTTATACAAGCTGCCTTTTGTCAGCTCCCTGTCTATGAAAGGCAGATCGTCCAGGTTGTGGCTGAGCTGGAACCGGCCCGTGTTCTTTATAGCATCGCCTTTGCGATACCACAGGCCATGAGGCGGTTTTTTGGATTTTTTTGACAGATAGTCGCACAGGTCCAGCAGGAAAAAATCGTAGTCCCCTCCCGTAATCACAAAATCGAGCCCAGCGCATTCCTCCAACGACTCTTTTGGCAAAGCGGTTGCATGGTCGCCCATCAGCACAAAACGCGTCTTCGGTGAGATTTTTTTCAGTTCGTTGATTATTATCCAATGACGCCTGATCACGGGGGTTTTGGTTTCGATTGCGACCAGGTCAGGACTCTCCCTCCTGAAAAATTCCACATACTCATCATAAGGCAAACCCTCGGCGATGGCATCGAGCCACACGACATCGTAGCCCTTGCTGTCAAGCAATGTCGCTGCAGACGCCGGAATTACCGGGAACAGCAAGGTGGGATTGTTGAACCACTGGAACTGCCTGTTCTGGGACAGCAGGGGGAATCCCTTTTCAGATTCGATGGGAGGGTATGTTATCATTACTTTCAAGACGACCGACCTCTTGTTTTATTTTGTTTTAACATAGATAGATAGAATATTTAATTATTAACAATATCAAATGTCATTATAAAGTGATGCCGGATGATTTTGGAGAATCACCTAAAGGATCCGAAAGCGGATTTGCTGGCGATATCGTTCCTGTTATCCGTGTATCTGGTTGGCGCATTATGGAGCCTGCCGGCAACGGGGATTACAATCGATGAGAACAGATACATAGCGCAGGCAAAGGCCAGGGCGTATTCCCTTTACTCGATGGCCACGGGCAAACCAGACTTGTTCTTCTGCGACCTGACGCTTGACTTCGAACTCGCCAGGGATGTCAATGAAATCAATGCCGAATGGGCAAGCAGGTGCTGGGAGGGAAGACCGAAGCTGTCTATAACGATGTCCGGCATCACCTGGGCTGGGATCTGGTTCCTCAACGGCGGCAGCCTCAATGTTATTTCTTCCATAATGGCCCATCGCATTGCGATAATACTTTTAACTGCGATAGGCCTTGCTGCAGTGTATCTTTTTGTAAGGGGGACGCATAGCAGAAGGGCAGCCCTGTTCTCGGTTCTCTCTATAATCTTCATTCCAAGGTTTTTCGCACATTCCAAATACGTCCTGATGGACGAGCCTGTAGCAATATTTTGGGTGCTGACGTTGTGGTTCTTTTGGCTTGGGATGAAAAACTGGAAATATGGCCTGCTTTCAGGGGTCATGCTGGGTTTAGCCCTGGCGACCAAGGCTCAGGCGGTCTTCATCCCAGTGATTATAATCGTGTGGTTGCTGGTCAGCTACCGGGACAAGGTGTTGGATAACGTACATCGGATGGCAAGCCTGAAACCCCCGAAGATAATGGTCACAGTTCTTTCGCTGATAATTGTCACGCCCATCGTATGGGTTATGTCATGGCCTTGGCTGTGGCACAATACGATAAGCAGGTTCGTTTGGTGGAAGTCATATTACCTGAGTACAATAAGTACGGGTGCCGTTCCCGTTTATTTCCTTGGCACCGTGGTTACCCATCCATCGTTTTTGTACATATTTTCCCTAGCAGCCGCTACCTTGCCGGTGCCGATACTGCTATTCGCCTGCCTAGGCAGCTACATTGCCATAAAAGATACAAAGACGAACAAAAACAGGACATCCATGCTGTTCCTTTTGAGCGCCCTGACCCCCTTGTTGATTTTGAGCGTTTCTCAGGTGGCATACAACGGCGTCCAGCAGTTCATGCAGTCGTTCCTGTTCATTGGCATTCTGTCCGGCATAGGTGCGGACTCCCTGCTTAATTCTGCAAAAATCCCCGTCCTTTTAAGGAAGAAGCAGAACATCCTCACAATCATGGTTGCGGGGCTGCTGATAGCACCTGGATTCGCTGCAATCTGGAAGGGGCACACTGATACGTACTTCAATCTCATGGTTGGAGGTACGGGTGGTGTTTACAATTCGGGCTTGTACGAGACTGTGTGGTCCGGAGAGCCTTATCTGGAGGTAGTTGGCTGGCTGAACGAGAACGCTGTCGAGAATGCCAAGATTTACATCCCTATGGCCCACAACATATTCAACACGTACAAATACGGAGATATCGGGCAGATAAAAACGAGATTCAATGTCACATCAGTTGGGCTCGGCCAGTTCAGTTTTGAGCAGGATGCGTTGCTGAGGGACGATATTGAAATAGTCAGTTATTACGATGTCATCGAGAGACCGGAAACGATGCAAGATGCGGACTACATCGTGCTCATGTCAAGGAGCGGCCTTTTCGAGAGCGAGGCCCATATAAACGAACTTACAAGAGAATGCATGGACTTGAGCTCCCCCGTCCATTCCGTGCTCGCTGACGGCGCGCCTGTGGTAAAAATCTACAGAACACCATGCAACTCGGTTCATTAAACTCGTTGAACCAATTTATATCATTTAACCATATTCGTTATTAAGCTGGTTTGGTGCCCAAGATGAAAAGAAACCTTCTCAAGATTCTGATATGCCCGGCATGCCAAGGCGCATTACAGTCGAAGGCGTTTTCTTACTCCGGTAAAAGGGAAATGCTAGAAGGCGTGCTTACCTGCAAGAAATGCGGCAAATGGTATCCCGTGATTAACGGGATACCGAGGATGATGCCGCTTTCGATGATAAACAAATTTCTGCTGAACACCTTCCTGGAAAAATATAGGGAAAAAATACCCAAAACCGGCACGGAAACAAGAGCCGAAACCGAAAAAATCAAGGAGCTAACATCAAAATCCTTCGGATTCCAGTGGAACGTCTTCTCTGAAATGTTCGTGGAGTATGAAAAGAACTTTCTGAATTATATCAAGCCCCTCAAGCCATCGTTTTTCAAAAACAAGGTGGTGCTTGATGCAGGCTGCGGTAGCGGGCGGCACACATATTATGCGGCGAAATACGGGGCCGAGGTCGTGGGTTTTGACCTGAGCGATGCGGTTGAGGCCGCCTACAAAAACTGCAGGAAATTCGAGCATGTGCACATAGTGCAGGGGGACATCTACAATCCTCCGTTCAGGCACGAATTTGACTTCATCATGTCCATTGGCGTTTTACATCACTTGCCGGGGCCCAAAAAGGGCTTCATGAGCCTTGTGAATTTGATGAAAAAAGGCACCACGATATTCGTCTGGCTTTACGGCCGGGAGGGCCGGTGGTTCAAAATACATGTGGTGGAGGGAATTATAAGGAAAATCACATCCAGGATGCCGCACAGGATGTTGTATTACTTATGCTATCTGCCGGCAGGGATTTATCATTCATGCAATCTCATTTACAATTTCCTCAACGGCAATGACGCGACAAGAAGTTTATCGAATTATGTGCCGTTCAAAGGCTACGCAAGGTTCCCTTTCCGGGTAAAGCACGCGGACGCTTTCGACTTGCTTGCGACCCCCATCAACAACTATTACACGAGGCACGAAGTCGAGCAGTGGGCAATGGACGCCAAACTGCATGATGTCAGGATAAGCGACATAGAGGGAAAGAGCTGGAGGCTTTTTGGAAGGAGATAGCTACCTCATCACTTTCTTCAAACCGACCAGATTCCCAGCGAGCTGCGCGAGTTGCTTCAGTGTGTGTATGCCTGAAAAAACCGGTGTTTTGAGCCCCGCGCCAATCTTGAGACCCTTTACAAAATAAATAAGATAAAGTGAAAAGACCTGCAAAAACGCCAAAAATGCGAAATTTATTTCGTAAAGTGAAAGAAGGAGAAAGGCTATAAGCAACGGCATGTAAGAGATCCTGACGTAATATTCCTTGCTTTTGAATTCCCTGTGCCTGGAGCACATGATAGGGTAATTCTTCCCATAGTTGTACCATTTCTTTACAAGCCCGCCTAAACTCACGGGGTGATGGTGCCAGACCCGCAATTTTTCCGAGAACAATAGCTTGTAACCTCTTTTGATCAGCCTCAGATTGAATTCCGGGTCTTCCCCGGTCTCGAGCGTTTCATCGAAAACATGCCCGGCCACGGCTTCTCTCTTGTACATGGCATCCATCGTTGCTATTGATCTGACCTCCCTTTCCTCAGCCGGGGTTTTTCCAAAAAGGAGCATGTTCAGCGATTCTGTGACGGCCCCTTTTTCGGGACTTATCCCAGGCCCTCCAACCCCGGCGATTTTTTCGTCCCTTTCGAGCAGGCTTATCGCCTTTTTACACCATCCTGGCGGCAGGACGACATCAGAATCGACAAATGCAATATAATCGCCTCTGGCTGCTTTCAGGCCCATGTTTCTTGCCGGGGCAATCCCATCCTTTTTGGCGAGAAGAATGTGCACACCCTTGATTTTTTTCACTATTTCTACGCTTTTGTCAGTAGAACAACCATCAACCACCATTATCTCCTTTTTACATTTTTGTTTCAGAACAGATTCCAAGCATTTCTTTACGGTTTTCGCTGAGTTGTAGGTTAGGATTATAAATGAAACTGGCATAATATGAATTAATTTAGCGATTTTAATAAATAGGATTTTAAGCGAATGGTAAAATGAGCGAAAAAGAGACAACGGGCATTGATAAATTATCTTATACCAGAAAAATAAATTTCGTCTTAGGCAGCCTGAGGTACAGCGCTCAAAGCCTGTTCGATAAATCCAAGGCTACCAAGCCCAGGCATCTGGTCAACATAGTCACCTGGCGATGCAATGGCAACTGCGTGATGTGCAATATCAGCAGGCTGCAGGATTCGACAAAGACAATCACGCTGGACGAGTACGAGGATATGCTGAGCGACAAGCCGTTCTGGTCTTCCTTGAGCACCATGAATGTCACGGGCGGGGAGCCTTTCTTGAGGAAAGACCTGATTGATTTAATTCTCCTGTGGCAGGACAAATGCAAAAACCTCCAAGAAATAGACATATCCACAAACGGTTTCCTGACAAAGAAAATAACAGGCTTTGTCAAGGAGGTCGTTCCAAGTCTAAGATTGAATGTGGGCATCTCCGTGAGCCTGGACGGAGTGGGTGAGACCCACGACAGGATCAGGGGTGTGAGAGGCGCCTTCAAAAAAACGAGCAAAACGATTTTTGCCCTGAAAAAACTGGAAAAGCAGCATGATAACCTGCTGCTAACCACGCAGTGCGTGGTTTCGCAGATGAACATCAATCACATGCAAGAACTTCAGCGCTTCTGCAATGCGAATGGCCTCCCCAGCTCCTTGACCGTGGCTTCTTTCCAGGATCCCTTTTACAAGAACATAGACAAGAGGCATCTCGGGCTGACCGATGAGCAGGTAAAGGGACTTTTCACCAGGAACCATTTCATTGATTACTACACTCATAAGCAAATAGAGAAGAAAAAAAGGTTTTTGCCATGCGATGCCGGATCAGGGACGTTCTCGATAAACCCCTATGCCGATGTTTATTTCTGCAACAATCTGCCTAAAGTCGGTAACTTGAGGGAAAAAGCGATCAGGGAAATCTGGTATTCGAAGAAGGCGGCTGAAATCCGAAACATCATAAAAAAAGGGGATATCTGCAAGCACTGCTTTTTTTCGTGCGACCTGGCAAGCGCGGTCCAGAAAAACTTCAAGTTGTTGCTAAAGTTCGGCACCGTTCGTTATCTGCTGAAGCTAGGCATTTTGAAAATCTGAGGGGCCTGTTCTGATTTTAGCAACGGCCCTTGGTCAGGAATTTTATTTCCTTGTCCAGGTTTTTCTCCAGGTCATGATATTTTAAAATCCTTTCCCTGGATTTCTTCCCTGCGCCTTCTCTCATCTCCCGGTTTTTGGCTAGCTGCACTATCTTTTCTGCGAGCAGCCCGGGGTTTCCCGGCTCGATCAGAACACCGCAGTCTTCGGGAAGATATTCCGGAATCCCCCCAACCCTTGTTGCGATGCACGGCAGACCCATGCACATGGCCTCCATGAGGCTTCTCGGGGAAGCGTCATAAACGGAGGTGATGACGTAGATATCGGCCCCCCTCAAAAGGGGAGGCACGTTGCCCACAAATCCCAGAAAATGGACATCCTTGTCGGCCAGTTTTTCACAATCCGGTCTCATATCACCGTCGCCGCAGATGACCAATTTCAGGTCCGGGATTCGCTTTTTCGCTATACCGTAGCCTCTCAGCATGGTCAGAGGGTCTTTGAAGTTATTCAGCCTGCCGACGAAAATGAGCTTGACACCTTTGAGCCTTTTCATCAGCCCGTCTTCCTTGACCTTTGCCGGGTCAAATTCATCCGTTATTATGCCCTCGTTTATGTCAAGTATTTTCCTTTCATCCCCAACGAATTCTTCCACCTCCTTGTTGCCCGCTATCACATAGTCGACGAAATACAACAGGAATTTCTCAATTTTTTTAATCAAAAACGCCTTCAGCGTCAGATCCCTCTTCACAGGGTCTATGGTGGTATTGTACCAAAGATAGTAGTATTTTAGGATGACCTTCGCTCGAGCGAGCTTCCCTGTCAAAAAAACCGTGGGCATCGCGGGAGAACTTATGAGCCTGATGACATTGAACTTGTATCTCCAGGCGTAAAGCAACAGGACAAGCCACCCGAACAGAATGAAAAGGGGCCTGTTGACCAGCTTTATGTGGCGGCAGTTTTCCGGCAACATCTTATCGTAAGACTTGGAGTCGGCGCTGAAAATGAAAACCTGATCGAACGTCTCCGAATAACGCTTGAACAGCAAAAATTCCGATACAGGCTTCGCATTGCCCCCCGCCCTCCCGAGCGTGCCTTCGATGGAGCTGTGGAATGCGAAAACGATCCCGGCGTTCATAATAATCCGATTTCAATCCTCCTTCAAATCACACTTTAAAATTTTCCTGAACAGCTTTACATGCCCGAGCGCGGCCTTTTTCTGGGTGCAGTTCTCGGTCACAAATTCCCTGGCATTCTCTCCCAGTTTTTCTCTCATACCCTTGTCCTTTATCAGCGATTCCATCGCATTTTTCAACGCGGACGGGTCTTTCGGCCTGATAACGAGCCCCGTTTTCATATGCTGGACAGGCAGCCCTATATCGGTGACAACGCAGGCCAAGCCAGCGGCCATAGCCTCCAGCAGGGATGTCGGCAGGCCCTCGAACAAAGAAGTGACAACGAAAATGTCGGTTATGGCCAGAATGTCAGGCACATCATGCCTGAAACCGGCAAAAATGACCTTGTTGGCGATGCCCAGATCGCTGCTCAGCTTTTTCAGCCTCCCTTCCTCAAGACCTGAGCCAACCAGCAGCAGCCTGAAATCGGAATCCAGTTGCGAACACGCCTCAAGCAGATATTCGAGACCTTTTACAGGGACGAACCTCGACACGGCACTTATCACGGTTTCGTTTCCGATTCCGAACTCTTTTCCGAGCCCTTTATTTCCCGTCTTGAATTTCCCGACCGGGAACCCTGTCAAGATCACGCTTGCGTCCCTGAATCTTATTTTGAACACCGATTCCGCGTTTCTTTTCTCGCCATGTGAATGGAAAATGACCGCATCGGATTTGGCGAACACCAGCCTTTCAAGGGCAAAGAGTAACTGTTTAAGAGGGAACCCGTACTGGACGAACCCTATGCCTGCAGGCCTGTAGACAACATTCTTTCGGAACATCCTGCCCAACAAAAGAGCAAAAAGGCCAGATATGATGCCGTTTGAATAGATAACGTCAATATTTTTCATGACTTTCATGGAAGATAAGCATGAAAAGAAGTTAAAGCTCGGGTTCCTGAGCCACTTTCCCCTTACCCACGGGACCCTTCTTACGGAGATATTCTTGCCGATTTTTTGACATTTTTCCGTTCCAGTGAAACGTCTCGTGATTATCAGCAACTTGCACAATTTCGACAATTCGGGTGCTAAGTCATTCAGATAAGTTTCCATCCCCCCGCTCGGTATGGGGTCATCACCCATGTTAGTGCCGAAGGGATACTCCTTTGACCCCAGGACCAAAACCCTTATCATAATAAAGAGATTGCAAAAGGAATAAAAAAAGAATTAGCGGTTCTCAGCCGTATTCCCTCCAGCTGTGCTTGCACTTGACGCACCTGAAGAAAAGCGTGGGAGCCTCGTCAGCGGAGCGTGTCTGCTGGACCCACCACACGGCTTCCTTGTGGCCGCACTTTGGGCAGGGAGCCCTGGTCTTTGGCAGCGCCTCTTCGTTTTTTTCTATCACAACAACGGAGTCCATGGGATTCTTTTCCACCCTTTCCGATATCTGCAGGGGTTTGTATTTGTCCGTCTTGTAACCGCATTTCCTGCACACAAGAACCCTTTTACCTTCATCCTCCTTAACTACCAAAGCCAATTCACACCTTGGACAAAATTCCATTAGATCAACCTCCTGCCGTAGTATATGACAGCGATAACCACGATCGCTGTCAGTACGAATAAAATGTTGGGCAACACGTATTGCATTATGCCTATCTTCACCCACCCCAGGTAAGGGATTATCACGAACACCTTTCCGTGAACATTTTCCGGGTCTACATAATACTCGAAATCCAGCTGCCCGCTGTTGGCATCCCCCTTGGTCTGGAAGGAGCCGTCGGCGTTGATTCTTTTTATTCTGTGAACAATGGGAACATCCCGGCCGGCCACGGAATAGACTATGACGTCCCCGACACGCAACGCATCGGGTTCCATCCCATGCAGCACAAGGATATCACCCTTGTAAAACATCGGCACCATGCTGTTTGATTCCACGGCAACAACCGGCATATCCGTGGTCAGGGCGAACGCCATGCCTTGGTTTATCCCCCAGGCAAGCAACACCCCGATGACAATGTACAGCACCGTTTCCTTCACATCGCCTTTCATTTACAACCTCCTAAACCATGTGCGATCAGATGCGCCACCCTCAGGGGTTCCGGAATGAATGATCGGGTGGATGAAATCTTGATGACTTCTCTCGCGGCGTCAGATTCAATACCCCTATTTTGGAACCATATCTTTTTAATCTTTCCTGTCTTGGGGTTCCTCACCTCAAGTCCATTAACAGGCCCCGCCTTTAAGATCAGCTCCCACCTTTTGGCTGAGTCCTTGAACCGTTGCAGTGCGAGTTTAATCGAATCGAAGTTCGGTTTTTCCCTGACAACCGCTATCACGGGCAAGGATGTCTCATTGTTTATCTTATCCATGTCGACTATGTTGAACCCCCCGAACGTTGTGCCGTCAAGCATTATTATCCTGAGCTGTTTTTTGTGGGGTGAACTGTTAACGGCCGCTATTATTTTCTCGCTCGAGTCGAGACCGTCTATTTTTACATCGCTCGTTATTACCCCGTCAAGCCAGGAACCTCCCCTGTATATGGTTCCTACGAGGGCGGTTTTCTTGTCCCTGAAGCTGAAGGGCGCATCGTCCCATCCTACTATCCTTATTTCGCGCTTTACCGAGCTTATTCCCACTTCGCCCACTTTTACGTATCAACTTAAAATTAAAGCCCTACTTTAAAAAGCTTAACCTCAGGACGGCTTTGCTCTTAAAGTGAATTCTGCTCCTAAAGTATGATTTTTGCTCTTAAAGTCAATCCAAATAATTCTGTATTATCTCAGTTAGGTAAGCAATAATCAAGCATAAGCCATTATTTTCTACTCCAAACTTTCTTCTCTCCCTATCATAGACAGCATTAGACAATCTCTCAATTTTTTCATTCAATTCTGCTGTTTCTTCTGCTGTGAGATTGAGGTCTCTATCCAGCTTTACTTTTAGATAACCCACGAAATTTTGCTTTTCGGCATGATTCCTAACTTCTTCAAATTTTATGTCTATATCTTTTCCGCTATCTAAAGCTGAATTTACTATGAATAACAGATACGTCAATTTTTGGAGCTTCATAGTTATAGTTTCAACACTGACTAATAAAACCGATGTTTACAAATCATTCCTTGAGTTGTCTTTCCCTGAATATAGTATATACCCTTTTTCTTTCCTCTGGTTTCAAATCTTCCAGTTCTTTTGTGAAGTTTAAACCATACCACCCAACAATTCTACATAGAAACCAATCGAGCGTTCCAAAACTGATAGCAGACATCTTTTTGAAGTCCTTATGAGTTAAAAAATTGACATATTCAGAAACCATATCAAAAAGAAATTTGATTTCAAGTTCTTTTCCAAACATTCTTCTTGTATGTTTCATTAGTTCTTGGTAGCCATATTTGCTTATAGAAATACAGGCTATAACGGGTTCAATTTTTCCCTTTCCAAGATTTTGTTTAAGGTTTTCAATTCCTTGCTTAAGATTATCAACAATGTTCTTACAATTTTCAGGTGCTTTTTTTGGCGTGAATGGAATAAATTCTTGGCATGAAATTGCATAAATTTTGCTCTTTCCGAATGCCACGACATCCAAATCTGTTGGACTGTTTCTTGTTCCACCCCCTTTTGTTTTATGAGATTTATGAAAAGAATAATCCCTAACAGCGACTTTACATTTTTTCACTCTCTTGAAGTATGACATCACGAATTCCTCAAACTGATCCCCGAACTCCTTTACCATTTCATCCCCTCTTATTCACAATCTTCGTGGGTAATCCTGATGCTTGCAGGCGTTTTAGGCGTTCCTCGTGTGTTTTCGTGCCTATCTCTCCATCAAGTGCTCTCCTTATGTCGTTCTTCTTCCTTCCGCAAATGGGACAGTCTGTGGCAACGATGCACATTACTCCAGTTCTCCTGTATGTAGTTGAAGATTTGCCAGATGAAATTCTTGATACTTTTGGCTGGTTCATACTCTCTTTGCGTATGATGTTTATTTTCGCCTTTCCGCAAAAAGGACAGTTTATTTCAACTTCGCTGACATGACCATCCCCGACCATAGATAGTAATCTGTCAGAAGTGTTTTAAATTTGCCTGTTTGTTGCTATCCTCTATGTTTGGGTTCCCCGAAGAACAAATTGACATGTATATCTTTTCTGCTTCCTCTCTGAGTTCTTCTACATTATCTGGATTCTCGTGTGCCTTGATTGAAATGTCCCTTAGTTTAACATGGTTTACATTTTTTATGTTGTATTTCGGGATAAAAATCGGCGGTTGTATCTTGAAAGTCCTGCTGTCGGATGATTGAAGTATAAATCTTTCTACTATAGGACAGTTCAATATTGCACATATGAAATGAGCCTCATCTTCCGCAATGAAATTTCCTTTTTCATCTTCACACATTGAAACGGCGTGATTCTGTGTCAGATATAGCTTTTTTCCTACCCATTTGTTATTGGTTGAAGACACTACAGCCGCACACCATTTCGTGTTGTCCCTAAAAACAACATGGTGTGGAGCGAAGGTGTATTTTCCGACCCTTGCGAGACTATAGTAGATGCCACCATATTTCCCCTTTATCTTTTCATTATATTCGGTCTGTTTCTCAATAATCTCTTTGAATGATTCAAGATATTTCAATAAAAGTGGGGATTTACTTACAAGCTCCTCGATAGTCAATGCTTTTCTTGGGTTCTTGGATTCATATGGAAAGGGGACGAGATAGTTTGTGTCAACGATTCTGAAGCGTTTTATATCAACACCTTTCAGAAGGGGGTATAGATACTTTTTCTCCATCCTCACGCTTTTTTGGGGAACTCTATACTTGGATTTTTCATTCTGGAAATTCTTCACCCAGATTATTCCTTCTCCAGACCTTACCTTCTCGGCATCAGGTGATAATATCATAATTTCTTGCGGGTAAAACTCAATACCCTCCCTTCCGATGTATGTGCATATGCCTGATATTTCCCTGAACTTTGTAAGTTCTTCCCTTGTTTTGGCATAGGTGAACGCCGTGTTTGATGCTGATACCTGACCGCACACAAAATCTTCGATGTCAAACAATCCGATTACAGATTCCAAGTCATTATTCTCCTTTCCTCTGATTGATTCCCCTCTGTTCTTGCTGTATCGTCTGACGGGAACATAATCCCTTCTCGGTTTCTTGAACGACATATAATAAGTCAGAAATTGTTGCTGAACTGGGTGAAATGGATGACCAGATTTTGTCCAATCGTGGAACTCCTGAAAATACATGTTACCTCTATATTCAATTTTCAAGTTCCTGAAGCCTTCATAAGTCTGCTGGAAAATTATGGATTTTGGCATGAGGAATGCGAATGTGCCGTCATCATCCAAGTAATTTTCTGCAACGACATTCGTGATTAAGGCACATATGTTGAGGTTTATGCCACCCGTGAGGTGGTCTCCAGAAAACATTTCTTTCTTTATGCACAGAGATTTTATCTTCTCCCTGTATCCCGTTGGAAGGTTTTTCCAATCTATCCACGGTGGGTTGCCAATTATGACATCGAATTTACCCAGATTTGCTGTAGTCAAGAAGTTCTTTACTATCCTCGTCCAGATTCTGTTCCATTTGTTTATCTCCAGCTTGATTAAAGAGTCCAGCCAAATATCAATTCTCCGTATTATTTCAGTTGATCTTTCTTCACTGGCTATCAAATCGCAGATTAGTTCCTTGGCTTTGTCTTTGTTTTTCTGTGAGACACAAGCCTCCAGCCTGAACATTGTTTCGGAAAATTTCTTCGGGTCTGATAGAGAACTTCGGGGTAGTGTGATTTCCATTGAGTCTATTTTTGTGTCAATCTTGTATTGTATGCACTCGACACCTGCGATATTTACCAATCTTGGTATGTTCGCAGAATCACCAAGATGCACGGGTATTTCGATATATTTTATGTCTTTCGGGAGATATGGTGAGATTGCTATGAAATAGTTAACTCTGGATGTCAAAACAGCCAATGGATTCAAGTCTATGCCCTTGACTCTGTGGATTACTTCGTTGAAAATCTTATCTCTTGGGGCGTTCTTGTTCTCATTAATCACCTTCTCTATCATTGCTATCAGAAAGGTTCCAGAGCCCGCACAGGGGTCTAACCCTCTCCATCCGACCTTGTTTTTCGATGCGTTTTCGAGTAGATGTTGTGCGAGCCATTTCGGAGTATAGTATTCTCCCAGACTGTAGCGGACTACGGAAGGCATGATGTGCTGATAAAGTTCCCTGAAAAGGTCGTTTACCGTTGATTTGTGGAATATGTCTTGCTTGTCTTCATAATCTGAGAGTCGGGATATGACTTCTTTCAAAACCATGTAAATTTCCTCATTCCACTGTTCTTTTGTGCAATACCACGAAAAGAAGTCTCCTTCCAGCAGGTTGTCTATTCCTATCTCCCTGAAAGTGGAACCCTCTTCAAATTCGGAAAAAAATATTCTTAGGCTGTTGCTTTCGGCTGTCGACAAGGATTTGAAACTCTGTAGTGGACTATGGAACACAATGTCCGAGATAACCCTGTATGCAATTAACTTGACTATTGTGGCATATGCGGTCTGAGCACAGAAAAGGACTTTGTATTGTTCCGACATTGGCATGGTTTTCTCACCGACAATCCTACTCAATGCAACCCCCCTCTCCTCTATCTTCTTCTGATGAGATTTGTCTTCGTGACCCAATTTGAATAATCTCTCCCACTCCTCATTCAGCATGTATGTTTTTTGGGTCGGAGATTTCTTTATGGTTCTATAAAGAATTTTGATAAGATTTTTAGCCAAGTTATCCGTTTTCGGTTCGCAGAACTCCGAGACCAAATTCTTGGCACTCAGGGTCTTTGTATTCAATGCTATGGCACTCCTCATCAGCCTGATTATATCTTCTCCCCTCAATTCATGAGGTTGCTCTTCAAACACCTGGCTGTTTTGGCAAGTGAAAAATCTTATTTTGATACCGTCTGTTACAGCACCTAAAAAGTATGCTTCATCTTTTGATGAGAGAGAAACCAGATAATCTTTCAGTTGATGTGATGCATTTTCCATTTGCCTCGTAGTTCCAAGTTTGCTTCTGTGCTTGAATTCTATAACTAAGGCACCAATATTGCTATCCATTCTCCCTTTTGAGATGTGCCTTACTGTATCTATTCTTTTCTCTTTCTTTGGGAATATCTTGATATTTATTTCCCTCAACAACCCATAGAAGCTTATCTCAAAAGCCGATTCCACCGTTGCCTCGTTGTCTGCCTGGTGTGCTTGCTCTCTTATGGTTTCAACACAATCTTCCAGCAAGGGGTTGAAAAAATCCGATTGAATGATGGCTTTTACTTGGATTTCCTGTATTTTCCTTTTTAGAGTTGTCTGCAACACTGCTATCATTCTCCTGTATCTTTTTGAGATTGTTTCTTCAGAAATTCGGCGGTTGCCTTTTCGATTATGGTAGACCTTGCTACCGAAAAATTCTTTTCTCGGAAAATATCGAGTTCCTTTAACAGTTTTTCGTCCAGTGTAACTGATATTCTCACTTTCGCCATAATTAGTATTGTTTTTTCTGGTAATATAAGTATTCTTCTTCATACAAGTATTACTAGTAATACTCGTAATATAAGTATTACAAATGTTACTTGTGGTTCAAGTCGTTTCGGACAAGTTCCTCGATGTATTCCCCTATACTTTTCCGCTTTTCAAGGGCTTTCATTTTAGCCTTGTGCCACAAATCAGGGTCGATTCTTATGCTCGTTGTGACCCGTTTCGCAGAATTGTCGTCCTTTTTACTCATATTAATGTATTAATGTAGTAAAGTATTTAAAGCTTACGGTCAATAATGTAGTATTAATGTATTAAATAATACAAAAAGGAGGTAATTGAGATGAACACAAGACAATTAAGAGGTCTTGAAATAGCAAAGATAGGAGGAATAAGGGAGACGCATAGGGGCTGGGTCGTCCCCAGCCAAAGCGGTAACGGTCAGTATCTCGTCTATAAGGACGGGATGAGAACCAAGTGCAACTGCCCCGATTGCGTGATGCGGAACTGGAAGAAGTGCAAGCACCAGTGGGCTGTGGACTACTACATAGATAAGAGGATAGACGAAAACGGCAACGTGACCGTCACGAAGGCTGTCAAGGTGACTTATCCGCAGGAGTGGAAGGCTTACAATGAAGCCCAGATAGGTGAAGTGAGATCGTTTGACGCTTTGCTGAAGGATTTGGTTAATATAATTCCAGAGCCGAAGCAGTCTATGGGAAGACCGAGATTGAGCCTCGGAGAGTCCGTCTTCTGCTCGATTCAGAAGGTCTACTCGCAACTGTCAAGCAGAAGGGCACACTCGCTTTACATGAACGCAATGGATAGGGAACAGATAGAGAAGGCACCGCATTACAACACCGTGAACAAGCTCCTCAACAGGAAGGAACTGACACCGATACTACAGAAACTGCTCGTGATTTCGGCACTTCCATTGCAGGGAGTGGAGACGAATTTCGCCCCCGACAGTTCGGGATTTAGGACGAGTCAGTTCAACCAGTATGCTGTGGAGAAATACGGTGCCAAGAAGAAGCACAAGTGGGTCAAGGCTCACATACTGGTGGGAACCAAGACCAACGTGATAGTGGGTGCGAGAGTTACACAGGAGAACGCAAACGACAGCCCGTTCTTCACGCCTCTTGTGAAAGAGGCTTACGGTAACGGGTTCAACCTGAAGGAAGTGGTTGCTGACATGGGGTATTCGAGCAGGAACAACTACGAGACTGCAAAAGAGATAGGTGCTAACGCATACATACCGTTCAAGTCCAACGCAACTGGCAAATCAAGGGGTTCCTACGTCTGGAAGAAGATGTATCATTACTTCCAGATGAACAGGGAGGAGTTTCTTGACCATTACCATCAGCGAAGCAATGTAGAGACGACTTTCCAGATGGTGAAATCCAAGTTCGGCGACAAGCTGAAATCGAAAAATTGGACAGCCCAGCAGAATGAGCTGCTGTGCAAGCTCATTGCACATAACATAGTGGTCTTAATCCACGAGATGCACGAACTGGGGGTTACTCCCCAGTTCTGCTCTCAAAAAATGGATAGTTCATTATAATTCTTCAATCAAATCCTCTACGGGTTCACCCATCAAATCTTCTTTATCTTCATGAGTAATTCCAAGATATTCCAGACTTTTTTCTTCAAGCTCTTTACCAGAAAAATCATCAAACATCTCTCTTATCTTTTCAATCCTCTTCAACTCATCGTCTGATAATGATTTTTTTATACTTTCAATCCTACTTTCACCCTTTTTGGTCATCATTGGCACGATGTTATAACCGCTAATACAAAATTCTTGTATGAGGTTATTGCTGCTTAATTTAATCATATCATTCATCACGTCAAAACTAAAAGGACCGAATTTGTATATTATGAATTGACTATCGGAAAAAAGGTGTTCAGGTGTCAATTTATCATTTTCGAGATTCAAATGTTCAAGAAAGAACATACTCTTCATTAATTTAAGCCTTCCGTCAAAATTCTGGCTTTTTGAGAGTTCGTTTATAACATAAAGAAGTTTGTCCTCTCTTGATACCATTTTTCCCATAATTCCACCGAACATTTTATACACCTATTAATTCTATGCCTCCAAAGCAATAAAAAACTTTTTTATGATATTTTCGGTTTCACTTATGACATCACCGTTCACTGAGTTACCATTCTCGTCAACAGGAATGAAGTGAATTTTTGTTTCACCATCATGTTTTTTTGTTTCCATATTAAACAGAAATGGTGTATAAGCTGTCAAAAGCTTATGCATCCTTTTTGGGCTTTCTGTTCCGAAAAGCGGGACGAAACACAAAACAAGGTGCTTACATGTTTCAGCATTATTGTCGCAGGAAAATATCTTTTCATAATGACCACTTATGTCATCAATGAGATTAAGCGATGAAACGAACCTCTTGATTCCTATACAACCCACACAAGAACCCCGTTTCATAACACGGATGTCAAATCCACCTGTTGGAGATTGTGGACGGGTAGTCAGTCCAATTTCATTCAAATTTGTAGATAGAATGTTGTTGATGGCATTACCCGTGTAGAAGAATTTGTCTATATATTTATCTCTTTCGCTTCTGCTCATTTTCTTGAATTTTTTCGAGAACTTTCCGAACTTTCTGTCCTTGAGTCTATCTATAATGTTCTTTCTTATAGCAGTTTCCGGCATTCCGAATTCAGCTCCAATTTCCCAGCTAGTTGGGTCAAAAAGCGACCAATAAATCATTTCTGCCTTTCTTTTACGATTTGCCTGCTTTATTGATTCCCTGAAAGTTGCAACATAAAATCTCGTCATACTGTTTTTTTAAGAATTCAATAAATTTATAGATATTGCTCCTAAACACCACTGTCTGCTCCTAATGTCGGGAGCAACTACCTACTTTAAGAGCAAAGCCCCTCAGGACTATTTTTTGAGAGCCCTCTTAAAGCTAAGTCGGAACTCTTCCGCCCTATCAATCAGTATCTGTGTGGCGTCTCTGAGAGTTTTTTTGGGATTGGATGACGTGACAATCAACTCAGGCTCTGAAAGATATGGGTGCTGGATAATATAGGACGCCTGCGAGGCATGCGCCAGCCATGCGTATTCTGTGATCAGATTCAGAAAGGTATGCGTTTCTCCAAGCACCTGCAGCTTGAGCTTGTTCGCCTTTTTCTCCAAGACTTTGAGTTCCATAGACTATTTATTGATGAGGTTGGTTTTATATATCTTTCCTTGCCGATTTACTCCAATAACTCAAATACGGCTGTGGGACAAAACCTATCCAATAAGCATCAAATTATGCCACACCCCCCTCAAATACTATAAACATTTAAGTCAGAAAACAAAGTATTTTCGTATTGATGATTCCGTATTGGAAATCGAGACATAAACAAGAGGTGATTTATGATGAAGTTGACACTGTCCGTAATCAAGGCCGATGTCGGTGGTTTTCCCGGACATTCGAGCATGCATCCCGCTTTGATGGAAATTGCCAAAGGTGAGCTGCTTAAAGAGAAGGGGAAGCTGTTGACCGATTACAAGGTTCTGCACTGCGGGGACGACCTTGAACTGA